>DATJKA010000106.1:0-26964 GCA_035491815.1 Gemmatimonadales bacterium
CGGTCTATATTCCGGCGCTCCGCACAGGGGCTTGGGGCTGTAGCTCAGCTGGTTAGAGTGCCGGTCTGTCACACCGGAGGTCGCGGGTTCGAGCCCCGTCAGCCCCGCCTGGACCAATCAATCCAAACCCCCGTCCCCTTCCGGACGGGGGTTTCCTTATTTTGGAGCGTGCCCACGGCGGCTCCTGATACACCCGCGACTCCCTACCACATCCCGGTCCTCGCCGAGACGGTGCGCGCGTGGGCCGAGGGGGCCAAGCGCGTCGTGGACGGCACGCTCGGCGGCGGCGGTCACGCCGCGCTGCTGCGCGCCGCCGGCGCTCAAGTGCTCGGCATCGACCGCGATCCCGAGGCGATCCCTGCCGCACGCCACACGCTCGGCACGAATGGCATCGAGTACTTGGAATCCTCCTTTGCCGCCCCTGCCGCCCTGGCCGCCATTCGCGCCTTTCAACCCGACCGCATTCTGCTCGATCTCGGCGTGAGCTCGCATCAGATCGACACGACCGACCGCGGATTCACGTTTCGTCCCGGTGCGCCGCTGGATATGAGAATGCACGGAGCCGGGAGCCGGGCGCCGGGCGCCGGGGTCGCCGCTCGCGACGTGCTGAACTCGTGGTCGGAAGAACGGCTCACTCAGGTCTTTGCGGACCACGGTGACGAGCGACGGGCGCGCGCGCTGGCGCGACAGGTCGTGCGTCGTCGTCTGCATGAGCCCTTCCTCATCAGCGACGATTTCGTAAACGCCATTCGGGCCGTGCTGGGACCGCGCTCCGGACCGCCCGATTTCGCGCGATTGTTTCAGGCGTTGCGGATCGCTGTGAACCAGGAGATCGAAGCGTTGGAGACCGCGCTGCCCGCGCTGCGCGACGCACTCGTCCCCGGAGGTCGGCTGGGTGTGATCACGTATCACTCCGGTGAGGATCGCGTGGTGAAAAACGCCTTTCGCGAATGGGCGCGCGACTGCGTCTGTCCTCCCAAGCAGCCGATTTGCACCTGTCGCGGTACGGCGTTGGGTCGAGTGCTCACGAAGAAGCCGATCGTCCCGGGCGACGCCGAGATCGCCGCGAATCCGCGCGCCCGCTCGGCGCAGTTCCGCGTGTTCGAGAAATCGGCATGAAACTGCGCGGCCGCCATTGGATCGCCGTATGGCTCGTGTCGCTGCTCGCCGCGCTCTGGGCCGTGATCGCCCGGCAAACCGCCGCGCTCAACGCCGCCCGCGCGCTTGCGGACCTGCGGGAAGAGCGCGGGTCGCTCGAAGGACGCCGCGCCGATCTCCAGCGCCGCGTGCGCGCCGGCGAAAGTCGCGCCGTGCTCCTGCCGCGGGCGAAGAAACACGGCCTGCGCCTGCCCGCCGACACGGAAATCATCCTCATCCCGGCTCCCGCGGAACCGCGCCAACCGGCACCACCGCGCGAACGGCTGTTCTGATGGCAAAACCCATCGTGCGGCTGCAGGTCGTCCAGATCGCCCTCAGCGCCGCGCTGGTCGCGTTGGTCGTGCGCGCGGGCCAGGTGCAGCTCATCGAGGGCTCGCGCTACGCGGCCGCGGCGAAAGCGCAACGCACCGAGCGCGTCGTCCTCGACGCGCGCCGCGGGACGCTGTTCGACCGGCACGGCACCGCCATCGCGCTCACGCAAGAGACCTATCACGTCGGAGTCGCGCCCAACGAGCTGCGCGATCCGGGGCGCGATGCCGCCGTCATCGCGCACCAGCTCCGGCTCTCGGCCGGTGAGGTCAATCGCGGCCTGCGCCGACGCTACGCCTGGTTCGGCGGACCGTACACCGCGCTCGAAGTCGGACCGCTGCGCACGATGCGCGGCGTCCATCTCGAGCCGGTGCTGCGGCGATTCTATCCCTCGCCGGAGTTCGCGCGGGCGGTGATCGGGAGGTTGGGCGACGATGGTCGGGGTTCTGGAGGTGGCGGCGGGGGACTCGAGCGCCTGCTCGACACGCTGCTCGCCGGGACGCCGGGTGCCGCCGTGGTCCTGAAAGACCGCGAGGGCCGCGAATACGAATCGCCGGCGCGCGTCATCTCCGAGCCCGTCGCCGGATACGACGTCGTCCTCTCCATCGATGCGGAGCTCCAGGACATCGCGCAGCGCGCCCTGGACGACGCAATCGACAACATGGCGGCTGAGGGCGGCGACGTGGTGATGCTCGATCCGGCGACCGGCGAGGTCCTGGCCGCCGCGTCGCGTCGCGCCGACGGCAGCATGCGACCGAGCGCGTTCACCGAGACGTTCGAGCCGGGGTCGGTCGCCAAGATCTTTGCCGCCGCCGCGTTGCTCTCGTACGACCGCGTGCGGCCGACCGAGCGGGTGTCGGGCGAGGGGGGGCACTACAAGCTGCCCGACCGCGTCGTGACGGACGAGCATCCGCTGGCGTCGCTCACGCTGGCGGACGCGATTCGCGTGTCGAGCAACATCGCGATGGTGAAGTTCGTCGCCCGCCTGCAGCCCAGCGAGCAGTACGGCGTGCTGCGCGCATTCGGCTTCGGTGCGCCGACCGGCGTCGAGTTTCCCGCCGAGTCGCCCGGGCGGTTACGGCCGCCGCGCGACTGGTCACGCCCGAGCGCGGCGAGCCTCGCGATCGGCTACGAGCTCGCGGTGACGCCGCTCCAGCTCGCCGCCGCGTACGGCGCGATCGCCAACGGCGGCGTCCTGCTCCAGCCGACGTTGATTCGCGAGATCCATGCGCCGAACGGTGTCCTGCGCTACCGCCATCATCCCGAGCCGGTGCGCCGCGTGGTGAGCGCGGCGGTGGCCGCGAAGCTGCGCGACTTGTTGCGCGGCGTTGTCGAGTCCGGCGGCACGGGGACGCGGGCCGCGATGGCCAATTTCCAGCTCGCCGCCAAGACCGGCACGGCGCGACGGGTCGTCGGTGGGCATTACGCGAGCGGACAGTACACGGCATCGTTCGCCGCGCTGTTCCCCGCCGACGATCCGCAGCTCGTGGTCGTGATGAAAATCGACGATCCACAGAAGGGCAGCTATTTCGCCGCGGAAACGGCGGCGCCCGTCACGCGCTCCATGCTCGAGCAGGCACTCGCGGCGCGCACCGTCGCGCTGGACCGCGCCAGACTTGCCAATGTGGCGACCGCGGCGCATGGCACCGAGACCGCGCCGCTCGACGAGCCCGATGGCGTCGTTCCGTACGTAGTCGCGTGGCCGCCGCCAGCTGATAGCGCCGCCATGCAGCAGCCGCCGCCCGATCAGCTCGTTCCCAACGTCGCCGGCCGCGCGCTCCGCGATGCGGTCCGCATCCTCCACGGGCGCGGCTTCCAGGTCGTCGTGAAGGGATGGGGAGCCGTCGACCATACCTGGCCCGCGGCGGGCGAACGCGCTCCCGTCGGCTCGACCGTGACGATGTTCGCCGCGGCGCCCGCGAAGTGAGTCAATCGCTCCAGGTCGTCGTGGACGCGCTGGCTCGCGCGGGCATCTTGATCGATGCGCCGAGCGGCAGGGCTGAGATCACCGGACTCACTGCGGATGCCCGTCGGCTCGAGCGCGGCATGCTGTTCTGTGCGGTGCGTGGGGCCGTGCTCGACGGGCACCAGTTCGTCAAAGACGCCGCGGCCCGCGGCGCGGCGGCGGCCCTCGTCGAGACGCGCCAACCCGTCGCGATCCCCCAGGTGGTCGTGCGCAACGGTCGCCGCGCGGCGGCGGTCGCCGCGGAGACGTGGTACGGCCGGCCGGCCGCGCGGCTGCAGCTCGTCGGCGTCACGGGAACCAACGGCAAGACGACGTCGGTGATTCTGTCGCGGCACGTGCTGGGCGCGCTCTGGCCGATGGGCGCGATCGGCACGCTCGGCTGTATCGACCCGGCGGGGAATCCGGTCGAGAGCGAGGCCGGCAATCTCACCACCCCCGGTCCCATCGATCTGCAAGCGACGCTGGCGGCATTGGTCGACCGCGGCGCCCGTGGCGCGGCGATGGAGGTCTCATCGCACAGCCTCGACCAGGGGCGCATCGATGGGCTGGTGTTTCGCGCCGCGATCTTCACGAATCTGACGCGCGACCACCTCGACTACCACGAAACGTTCGAGGCGTACTTCGCGGCGAAAGCAAAGTTGATCAGCTACCTCGCGGCGGATGGGCTTGCGGTCGTCAACGTGGATGATGCCGCCTGGACCAAATTGCCCCAGGCGCCGCGCCGCATCACCTGCTCGGCGCTCGGCGCCGCGGCGGACGTCACGGCCCGTGACGTCCGCGTCGACGCGACGGGAGCACGCTTCAAGCTGGTGACGACGGCCGGAAGCCACGATGTGGCGCTCCCGTTGCTCGGCCGCTTCAACGTCGCGAACGCGCTCGGCGTCGCCGCGTGCGCCGTGGGTCTCGATGTTCCCGCCCGCACGGTCGCCGAGCGGCTGTCGACGGCGCCGCAGGTGCCGGGTCGCATGGAGCGCATCGCCGTGGATCCGTGCGTCATCCTGCGCGACTATGCCCACACGCCCGATGCCCTGGAGCGCGCGCTGGAAACGGTCCGCGACGTCACGCCTCGCGGTGGGCGCGTCATCGTCGTGTTTGGTGCCGGCGGCGATCGCGATCGCGGCAAGCGCGCCCCCATGGGGGAGATCGCAGTGCGCCTCGGCGACATCGCCATCGCGACGTCCGACAATCCGCGCACCGAGGATCCCGAGCGCATTTTGGACGACGTCGAGGCGGGGATGATGGGCCGCCAGCATTACCGCATCGCGGACCGCAAGGCGGCCATCGCGCAGGCGATGGAGCTCGCGCGGCAGGGCGACACGCTCGTGCTGGCAGGGAAGGGACACGAGACCTATCAGGTCGTCGGTACCGTCAAGGAGCCGTTCGACGAGCGCGAGATCGTCCGCGGCTTGGGAGCGAACTGATGGGCGGACGGGCAGACGGGCTGACGGGCGGACGGTCGTGGACGAGTGACGAGGTCGCGGCCGCGCTCGGCGTGGCTGCTCCCGCGAAGCTCAAATTCACATCGATCGTCACCGATAGCCGGCAGCCGATCGCCGGTAGTCTCTTCATCGCTCTCAAAGGGGAAAGGTTCGACGCGCACGATTTTCTCGGGCAAGCCAAAGCCCAGGGAGCGACGGGGGCGGTGGTGCGGCGCGGCACGCCGCCCGTCGCCGGTCTGCCGTTTTTCGAGGTCGACGACACGCTGATCGCGCTCGGGCTCCTGGCGCGCGCGCGGCGGCGGATGTTCCCGCCGGCGACGCCGGTCGTCGCGATCACCGGCTCGAGCGGCAAGACGAGCACCAAGGAGATGATTCGGGCGGCGCTCGGTGCCCGCTACCGCGTGCACGCGACGGCGGCCAACCTCAACAACCGGGTCGGCGTCCCGCTCACGATTCTGAGCGCGCCCGACGACACCGAGGCCCTGGTGGTCGAGGCCGGCGCCAGCGTGCCCGGGGAGATCGCGAAGCTGCGCGACATCATCGAACCGACCATCGCGGTGATCACGAACATTGGATACGCGCACGTGGAGGGCTTCGGCTCGCTCGAGGGGGTCATGGCGGAGAAGCTCTCACTGCTCGACGGCGCGCCGGTCGCGATTCTCGGCTCGGGTCCCGATACGATGTGGCCCGAAGCCCGCAAGCGCACGCAGGTCATCCCGGCGGCCCTGCCTGGCAAGAGCAGCGAGGACGCGCTGCTCGACCGCCATCTCGACAAGGACGGCCACCCGCGCCTCAGCCTCGACTCCGGCGAGAAGGTGACCCTTCCGGCGCTCGGCATTCATCAGTTGGAGAACGCGCAGATCGCCCTGGCGGTGGCGCAGCGCGCCGGCGTCGAACACGACGCGGCGGTGCGGGCGCTGGCGAACGTGCGGCTGCCCGAGGGCAGGGGCGATATCCGGGAAATCGGCAACCTGACGGTCGTCGACGACACCTACAATGCCAACCCGGCTTCGCTGCGGCGCGCGGTGCAGACGGCGGCCTGGCTGGCGAGCCGGCAGCGCCGGCCACTGGTCGTCGTGGTGGGCACGATGTTGGAGTTAGGACCGGAAAGTGCAAGATTGCACGCGGAGGCGGCGCGCGAGATCGCGCGGCGCAAGCCGGCGCTCGTGGCCGCCGTCGGAACGTTCGCGCGCGCATTCGAGGCGTTGCGGGAAGAGCTCGGCGGCCGCTTGATCACTGCCGCAGACGCGGAAGCGTTGGGGCCGAAGCTGAAGTCGGCGTTGCGTGGCAACGAACTGATCTTGCTCAAGGCCTCGCGTGGCGTGGCCTTGGAACGCGTCCTTAACCACCTGGCCTGATGCTCTATCATTTGCTCGCGCCGCTCGCTCGCAAGCACATCTTCTTCAATCTGTTCAACTACATCACCTTCCGCGCGGCGGGCGGGACGGTGACGGCGCTGCTGCTCGCGTTCATCGTCGGGCCCTGGGTGATCCGCAAGCTGCGCGAGCATCGTATCGGCCAGATCGTCCGCGCCGAGGGGCCGACCAGCCATCACGGCAAGCGCGGCACGCCGACGATGGGCGGTTTGATCATCATCCTCGCCACCGTCGTGCCGACGCTGCTCTGGGCCCGGCTCGACAGCCGCTACGTCATGGTCGCGCTCGTGGCCACGCTGTGGATGGGGCTCATCGGATTTCTCGACGACTACCTGAAGATCGTGCGCGGCCAGTCGCAGGGACTCGTCGCGCGGTGGAAGCTCGTCGGGCAGATCGCGTTCGGCGTCGGTCTGGGTCTCTACCTGTATCTGTTTCCGCTGACCAACAGTGTGCTACCGAACGCGACGCAGCTTCCGCTCTTCAAGTACATCATCCTGGTCCTGCCGTGGCCGATCTACGTCGGCTTCGTGACGTTCGTGACGACGGCGAGCTCCAACGCGGTGAACCTCACGGACGGGCTCGACGGCCTGGCGGCGGGACTCACGGTGATCGCCGCCGGCGCGTTTGCGATCTTCTGTTATCTGTTCGGCCGCGTCGACGCCGCGCGCTACCTCGGCGTGCTGCATCTGCCGGGCGCGGGCGAGCTCACGATTTTTTGCGGCGCGCTGATGGGCGGCGCGCTCGGCTTCCTGTGGTTCAACGCGCATCCCGCCCAGGTGTTCATGGGCGATACTGGTGCGCTGGCGATCGGCGGCGCGCTCGGCACCGTCGCGATTCTGCTGAAGACCGAGTTTCTCTTGCTCATCGCGGGCGCGGTGTTCGCGGCGGAAACGGTCTCGGTTCTGATTCAGACCACGGCGTACCGCTGGCGCAAGAAACGCTACGGCAAAGAGTATGCGGACGCGCACCGCGTCTTTCGCATGGCGCCGCTGCATCATCACTTCGAAAAGCTGGGCTGGGCCGAGCCGCAGGTCGTCATGCGGTTCTACATCCTGGGCATCCTGTGCGCCATGATCGCGCTGGCGACGCTCAAGGTCAGATGACCCGGAGTGAGCAGCTCGTTCCGGCCGCCTGGCGGCGCCCCGGGAGCGTCGTCGCGATTGTCGGGCTGGGCAAAAGCGGCGTCGCGGCGGCGCGGCTGCTCGCGCGCGAAGGAGTGCACGTCTACGCCAGCGACGCATCCAACACCCCGTATGCGGGCGAGGCGGCGGAAGCGCTGAAGAGCGTCCCGTGGGTGGATGTCGAGATCGGGCGCCATGACCTCGCCAGGATCCGCGCGGCAGTCGGCGTCGTGGTCTCGCCCGGCGTCCCGCCCGACGCACCGGTGCTCACCGCCGCGCGGCACGCCGGCGTCGAGATCGTCTCCGAGCTGGATCTCGGGTTTCGCGCGCTGGCGAGCGCCCAACGCGGCACGCGCACGATCGCGATCACCGGGACGAACGGAAAGACGACCACGACGGCGCTCGTGGCACATCTCCTGACGGCGGCCGGTTTGCGCTCGACGACCGCCGGCAACATCGGTCGGCCGCTCACCGATCTCGCGATGGCGAATGAGCGCTATCAGTGGCTCAGCCTCGAGGTATCGTCGTTTCAGCTCCACGACAGCCCGAACTTCGCGCCCGAAGTCGGCATTCTGACGAACCTCGCCCCCGACCATCTCGATCGGTATCCGTCCGCCGAGGCGTACTACGCAGACAAGCGGCTGCTCTTTCGCAACGCGAGCGCCGAGGATGTGTGGGTACTCAACGGGGATGACCCGCTCGTGCTCGACATGGCGAAGGGAGTGGCGGGGCGCAAAGTGCTGTTCTCGCTCACCGGGACCGCCGACGCGTGGTACGACGCGCAGCAGCGGCTCTTGCGGCTCGGGGGGGAAGCGATCTTGCCGCGCGCCGATCTTCATCTCTTGGGCGATCACAACGTCGCGAACGCGCTCGGCGCTGCGCTCGCCGTCCACGAGGCCGGCGTGCCGACGGCGTTGATCGGCGAGGGGCTGCGCTCCTTCCGGGCGTTGCCGCATCGCCTCGAGCCGGTCCGGGAAGTGAACGGTGTGCTGTGGATCAACGACTCCAAGGCGACCAACATCGCCGCCACCACGGTCGCCGTGATGGCGATGGAGCGGCCGTACGTGCTGCTGCTCGGCGGCCGGCACAAAGGCGAGCCGTACACCAGTCTCGCGCCGCTGCTGGCACAGCAGTGCCGGCTGGTGATCGCCTATGGCGAGGCGGGGCCGCTGGTGGCGGAGGATCTCGAGGGTAAAGTGCCGCTCGAGCGCGGCACGACGTTCGAGGACGTCGTCGCGCGCGCGCGCCGCGCGGCGAGACCGGGCGACGCCGTGCTGCTGTCACCCGCCTGCTCGAGCTATGACATGTTCAAGAACTACGAGGAACGGGGGGCCACATTCCGGCGACTAGCCGAGACCCAGTAGCCTGGGAGGGACGGCTCCTGTTCGTCGTGACGGCCGTGCTCGTCGTGTTCGGCCTCGCGGCGGTCTACGGCGCGTCGAGCCTCGTCACGACGTCGGGCGGCCAGGTCGGCGCGAGCTTCGCGCTGCGGCAGGCGGTCGGCGCCGCGGTCGGCGGGTTGCTGGCGGTGATCTTCGCCCGCATCGACTATCACCGCTGGCGTCGCTGGGCCTGGCCGCTGCTCGGTGTCACGCTCTTCCTGCTGCTCGTCCCGCTGCTGCCGTTCACGCACCGCATCACGCCGACGATCAACGGCGCCCGTCGGTGGGTAAATCTTGGCGTGTTGACGCTGCAGCCGTCCGAGCTCGCCAAATTTACCGTCGTGGTCTGGTGCGCGATGCTCGCGGCCAAAAAGGGCGAGCAGGTGCGCGACTTCAAAAAGGGCCTGCTGCCGTTCCTCGTCGTCCTCGTGCCGCTCGTCGGCCTCATCTTTCTCGAGCCCCATCTGTCGATGGCGCTGCTCGTCACGATCCTGGCGGGCAGCGTGTTGTTCACGGCCGGCGCGCGCATCGGCCACTTCCTGGCGCTCGGTGTCGCGACGGCGCCGCTGTTGTTCGGCGCGGTGGCGACCGCCCAGTATCGCCTCGCGCGCGTCCTCACGTTCTTGAACGCGGGGGCCGCGCCCGCCGAGGCGACGTGGCAGGTGCAGCAATCGCTCACCGGCATCGGCGCCGGGCAGCTCCTCGGCGCGGGATTCGGTGAAGGCCAGCAGAAGCTCGGCTATCTGCCGTACGCGTATTCCGATTTCATCTTCTCGACGATCGGCGAAGAGTGGGGCTTCGTGGGCGTGTTCGCCATCGCGCTGCTGTTCGGGACGTTCGTCTGGCTCGGCTTCCGCATCGCGCGCAAGGCGCCCGATCCATTCGGCCAGCTGCTCGCCGCCGGGATCAGCGTGATGATCGGACTCAGCGTCGTGCTGCATCTGGGCGTGAGCCTAGCCGTCATCCCGGCCACCGGCGTGACATTGCCGTTCATGTCGTATGGACGCTCGTCGTTGATCGTGGCGCTGGCCGCGACCGGTGTGTTGGCGAGTGTCGGGAGAGCCCGGAGAGAATCTCGTGCGTAGTACGTTTTTCGCGTGAAGTTGCTGATCGCGGGCGGCGGCACGGGCGGCCATCTCATGCCGGCACTCGCCCTCGCGCGCGTCGCCGCCGATCAGGGTCATGACGTCGTTCTCGTCGGAGCCACCCGCGGCATCGAAGCGCAGATTCTGCCGCGTCACCCGTTTCGTTTTCATCTCCTGCCGCTCGAGCCGATCTATCGTCGCAGCTGGTGGCGCAACCTGCGCTGGCCGGCGATTGCGGTACGGGCGTGGCGCACGGCGGGCGAAGTCCTGCGCGACGAGCGCCCCGCGATCGTGATCGGCACCGGCGGGTACGCGGCGGGACCGATCGTCTGGCGCGCGCAGCGCGCCAAAATCCCGACCGCGTTGCAAGAACAGAACGCGTTTCCGGGAGTGACGCAGCGGTTACTCGCGCGCGGCGCGCGCCAGGTCCATCTCGGATTTCCCGAAGCCCGGCTGCGGCTGTCGCCCGGCCCCAAGACCCAAGTGTTCGTGTTCGGCAATCCGATTACGCCGCCCCCGCCGCCGACCGACCGCGTCGACGCGGGCGCCGCGCGTACGGCGTTGGGGCTCGCGGCCGAGCGCCGTACGGTGTTGGTCTTCGGCGGGAGCCAGGGCGCGCGCGCGCTGAACGACGCGCTGGCACGAGCGCTCGGACTCGGACTCCTCACCGACGTGAACGTGATCTGGGGAACGGGCACGGCGCACGAAGCGAAATACCGCATGCATGCCGTGCCGGGACGCGTCGTCGTGCGCGGCTTCTTTGATCCGATCGCCGACGCGTACGCCGCCGCCGACCTCGTCGTCGCGCGCGCGGGCGCGATGACCGTGTCCGAGCTCTGCGCGTGGGGCAAGCCGAGTATTCTGGTGCCGCTGCCGACGGCGGCGGCGGATCATCAGACGTTCAATGCACGCGCGCTGGCGAACGCGGGGGCGAGCGTTCTGCTGCTCGAGTCGGAGCTCCCGCGGGAAGCGTTGCCCACCACTATCGGCAACCTGCTGCGCGACCCACGCCGCCTCGACGCACTCGCCAAGAGTGCGAGGGTTCGGGGCCACCCGAATGCTGCCCGAAGCATCGTCGCCAAGGTCCTGGAGCTTTCGCAAGTCGAGTAAATTCCCTATATTAGCTGCCCACAGATGACCTTGTTTCGAACCGGGGATCCCCGACCCATCCATCTCATGGGCATAGCCGGGGCGGGGATGAGCGCCTTGGCTTCGATTGCCAGGCACCGGGGAGTCGCCATAACTGGTTGTGATTCCGATACTTCCGGGGCCAGTACCGCTGATCTAACCGCCTTGGGAGTGCAGGTTTGGCGGGGCCACGATCCGAGCCATCTCGAAGGTGCTCGGGCGGTTGTGGTTACGGCCGCGGTCCCAAAAGACCATCCGGAGCTGGAGCGGGCCCGTGCCTTGGGTCTGCCGGTCGTGAGGCGCGCCGACGCCCTGGGCGAGCTGGTCTCGGGCGGCGGAGCGAGCCTCGTGGCGGTCGCGGGCACACATGGCAAGACGACCACCACGGTGATGGTGACGGAGGCGCTCACGGCCGCCGGGCGAAATCCCACGGGACTCGCCGGCGGCCGTGTCGCTGGGTGGGGCGGCAACGCGCGCATCGGCGGCGACGAGCTGTACGTCGTCGAGGCCGACGAATACGACAAGGCGTTCTTGTCGCTGCGCCCGAGGGTCGCCGTGGTGAACAACGTCGAAGCGGATCACCTCGAGTGTTACGGCAGCATCGAGGCACTCGAGGACGCGTTCGTCGATTTCGCCGGTCGCGCGAAGCGCGTCATCGTCGGTGCGGACGATCCCGGTGCGGATCGTGTGGCGTTGCGCGTCGGCGCACCGGTCTGGCGCGTCGGGCTCGGCCCGACGGCGGATTTGCGCATTCGTGGCGTGCGGCTCGAGCCGGGTGGCTCGCGAGCGGGACTCGCGTTGCCGGATGGCAACACGATCGACCTGCAGCTCGCGGTGCCGGGGATGCACAACGTACGCAACGCCGCTGCCGCGCTCGGGGTACTGCACGCCATGGGCGCTGACGTGCAGGCGGGCGCGAACGCGCTCCGCGAGTTTCGCGGTGTGGGCCGGCGGTTCGAGCGACTGGGGGACGCGCGCGGCGTGACGGTGGTGGACGACTACGCGCATCACCCGACGGAGGTCGCGGCAACGTTGGCCGGCGCGCGGCAGGCGTTTCCGGGCCGGCGCGTGGTCGCGGTGTTTCAGCCGCACCTCTATTCGCGCACGGCGCTGCACGGCGAAGCGTTAGGCAAGGCGCTCGCCGCGGCGGACATGGTGATCGTCGCGCCGATCTACGGCGCGCGCGAACAGCCGCTCGCAGGCGTGACGCACCACCTGGTCGTGCGCGGCGCGACGCGCGCGGGGGCGGCGACGGTGGCGGTACGCGATCGGGACGGACTGACGACGCACGTGGCCCGCGCGGTGCGCGACGGCGACGTCGTGTTCACGCTCGGCGCCGGGGACGTGACGAGAGTGGGGCCGGAGCTGTTGGACATCTTGCGAGCCGGGAGCCGGGAGCAGGGAGCCGTCGCATGAAGTGGACGTTTCGCGTGCCGCGGATTCCGCGCGGCGCCGCGCGCCGCGTCCTCCTCTGGGCGGGCGCGGTGATGCTGATGATGGTGGTGTGGATGACGGCGCCGCTCGCATTGCGGCGGCTGGCGTTCTTCCGCGTGCGCCAGGTGGAGCTGGTCGGCATTCGCTACCTCGACGCCGATCACGTCCTGACGGCGTTGCAGCTGTCGCCGCGCCAGAGCGTGTTCGACGACACGGACGTGCTGGCCGCGCGCTTGCGCCAGATGGATGGGATTGCCGATGCTTCGGTGACGCGCCGGCCGCCGGGGGTGCTCAAGGTGATCGTGCGCGAGGTGGAGCCGGTGGCGCTGATGATGAACGACCGCGGCGCGCTCGCTCCCGTCGATGCCGACGGGCGGACGCTGCCGTTCGATCTCTCGAGTCTCGATCTGCCGGTGGTCGCGGGCGGCGCCGACAGCGGTCTGTTCGGGGTGTTGGCGCGGGTGCAGGCGTTCGATCCCGCGTTGTTTCAGTCGATCGATGCGGCGCGCCAGACCGACGCGCAGCACGACGTGCTTCTCGAGCTGGGCGCTCATCGCTTGCTGCTGGCGCGCGATGCGGGGCCGGAGGTCATCGAAGCGGTGGCATTGGTGGCACGCGATCTGGCGGCGAAATCACGCGCGTACGTGGAGCTCGACGCCCGCTACGCGGGACAGGTCGTCGTGCGCCGCAAGGGCGCGCGGGTGAGCGCCTGATGACCGAGCGCCGCCTCGTCGCCGGCCTGGACCTCGGCAGCACGAAGACGTGCGCCGTCATCGCCGAGATCGCCGGCGACCTGCCGCGCGCGCCGCTCGCGAAGATTCTGGGGGTCGGCCTTTCGAAGAACAGCGGCGTGCGCCGCGGCATGGTGCGCGACATCGACGAGACCACGCGCTCCGTCGCCGCCGCGCTCAAGGACGCGGAGCGCATGGCGGGCGCGCGCGTGCCCGACGTCACCTGCGGCATCGCGGGCGAGCACGTCGCGGCGCGACCCTCGACCGGCGTCGTCGCCGTGAGCGGCGAAGAGATCACGGCCCAGGACGTGGCGCGCGTCAACGAAGTCGCGCGCGCCGTCTCGCTCGGCCGCGATCACGAGCTGCTGCACGACATTCCGCAGGGTTACAAGGTCGATCAGCAGGCGGGCATCTCCGATCCGGTGGGGATGACCGGGACGCGGCTCGAGGTCGAGATGTATCTCGTCACCGCGCAGTCGACGGCCGCGCAGAATCTGCGCAAGAGCGTGCAGCGCGCCGGATATAAGGTTGCCGATCTCGTGCTGGAGCCGCTCGCCGCGTCGTACGCGGTGTTGAGCGACGACGAGAAAGAGCTCGGCGTCGCGCTCGTGGAGGTCGGCGGCAGCTCGACCGGCGTCGCGATCTTCCACGAGGGCAAGATCCGCCATCTCGCGTCGCTCAAGTTTGCGGGCGGGCATGTGACGAGCGATCTCGTCGCCGGCCTCAGTGTCACGCAGGCGGACGCCGAGCGCCTCAAGGAACGGCACGGCGCGGCGTACTCCCCGCTCGTGAGCGCCGACGAGATGATCAATCTTCCGTCGACGCCCTCGCAGGGCGCGCGGACGGCGTCGCGCGAGCTGCTCGCGCACATCATCCACCAGCGGGTGGACGAGATCTTCCAGCTCGTGGCGCGCGAGTTCGAGCGCGCCGGATACGGCGGCGGGCGGCTGCCGGCGGGCGTCGTGCTGTCGGGCGGCACGGCGCATCTGCCCGGCATGGTCGAGCTCGCGCGCGAGGTCTTCGCCGTGCCGGTGCGGGCCGGCCAACCGGAGCTCGGCATCTCGGGGCTGGTGGACAGCGTGCAGGCGCCGCGGTACGCGGTGCCGGTGGGACTCGTGCTGTACGCGGCGCGGAAAAGCACGGGCGGTGGATCGCCCGGCGTGTTGTTCGGCAGCGCGCCCGAAAAGTTGTTTGGACCGCTCAAGCGCTGGTTACAGGATTTCTTCTGATTCCCTCGATCATCGGGCCCTAGGGGAGAACCATGATCTTCGAACTCGAAGAAACAGTCACGCAGAACGCGCGCATGAAGGTCGTCGGTGTGGGCGGCGGCGGCGGCAACGCCCTGAACCGCATGATCGACGAGCACGTCACCGGCGTCGAGTTCATCTCCGTGAACACCGACGCGCAGGCGCTGCTCAACAACAAGGCCGACGTGAAGGTCCAGATCGGCAAAAAGTTGACGCGCGGGCTCGGCGCGGGCGCCCGGCCGGAGATCGGCCGCCAGGCGATCGAAGAGAATCGCGATGAGGTGCTGCACGCCCTGCAGGGCGCGGACCTCGTCTTCGTCACCTGCGGCATGGGCGGCGGCACCGGCACCGGCGCGGCGCCGATCATCTCCCAAGTCGCGCGCGATCTTGGCGCGCTCACGATCGGGATCTGCACCAAGCCCTTCTTGTTCGAGGGCCGCAAGCGCATGCGTCAGGCGGAGATGGGCATCGCCGAGATGCGCAAGCACGTGGACACGATGATCGTGGTGCCGAACGAGCGCCTGCTCGCCGTGGTCGGCAAAGGGATTCCGTTCCAGGACGCGCTCAAGAAAGCCGACGAAGTCCTGCTCCATGCAACGCAGGGCATCTCGGCGCTCATCTGTGTCACGGGACTCGTCAATGTAGATTTCGCAGACGTCCGCACCGTCATGCAGAACGGCGGCGCGGCGTTGATGGGCACGGGCACGGGACGCGGCGAAAACCGCGCGATGGAAGCGGCGCAGCAGGCGATTTCGAGCCCGCTGCTCGACAACATTTCGATCGCCGGTGCGACGGGCGTCCTCATCAACATCACCGGCGGCGAAGACCTGACGCTCGGCGAAGTGACGCAGATCAGCGAAGCGATTCACGACGCCGCGGGCGACGAGGCCGAAATCATCTTCGGCGCGGTGAATGATCCGGCGATGCACGGCGAAGTCCGCATCACCGTGATCGCGACGGGGTTCGACAAGACGGGCGCGATTGCCGACGCCATGGCGGGAGTGCAGAAACCGGCTGCGGGGGTGTTGCCGTTCCGCGGTCCCGCGAGCGGCGTTGGCCGGCCGACGCCGGTGCCGCCGCCGGGGTTCACGAAGCCCGCCGAGGCGCCGAAGCGCCCCTCGCAAGCGCCGCTGAACCCGGAGATGAACGAAATGGAAATTCCGACCTTCATTCGGAGACAGATGGACTGATGGCATTGCGAGCGAGTCATTACGTCGCCGCCGGCGTGCTCGCCGCCGGCATGCTGGTCTGGGCCGCGGGAGCAGCACACCAAGCGTGGTCGTCGCGCCAGATGCCGGAAGCGCTTCCCATCATCGTCACCAGCGCGTACGACGAGTGGGCGGATACGCTGGGCCGCCGCGAGATGTTGTCCGACGTGTTGAATCGCGCCGGGATCACCGGCCGCGAGTACGTCAGCTTCATGAAGGCCTCCCACACGCTCAATCCGCGGCGCATGCGGCCCGGTATGATCTTCGAGGTCCGGCGCGTCAAAGGCGACGTCGTCGCCAATCGCCTCGGCCTCCGGCTCGATCCCGAGCGCTATCTCACCATGAATCGCCTGGCGGGCGACTCCGGCTGGTCGGAGACGGTCGAGACGATTCCCTGGGGCACCGAGCGGCTGCGCACCAGCGCCGTCATTCAGTCGAACTTGTACGATGCGCTCGACGCCGCGATCCCCGACTCCTTCCTGCCGGCGCACGAGCGCGTGGCGCTCGCCTGGGCGATCGCCGACGTGTACGACTGGGAAGTCGATTTCACGCGCGACTTGCGTCCCGGCGATCGCGTCGAGGTACTGATCGAGCGACTGCAATCGCCGACCGGCGAGCGCCGGCTGGGTCGCATCCTCGCGGCGCGGGTCGACGTCGCCGGCTCGCCGAGCTTCGCGTTCGCGTTCGACCAGGACGGGCAGAGCGGCTTCTACGACGATCGTGGCCGCTCGCTCCGCCGCGCGTTCCTGCGCGCGCCGCTGCGCTTCAGCCACATCTCCAGCCGCTTCGGCAACCGCTTCCATCCGATTCTCAAGCGGTGGCGCAACCACGAGGGCACCGACTACGCGGCGGCGTACGGCACGCCGGTGCGCGCGACGGCGGACGGAATCGTCATCGAAGCCGGTCGCGACGGCGGCTACGGCAACCTGATCGAGCTCCGCCACGCGAACGGGATTCGCACGAAGTACGGCCACCTGTCGAAGTTCGCGAAGGGGCTGCACGTCGGGCAGCGCGTCCGTCAGGAAGAGACGATCGGGTACGTCGGCTCGACCGGTCTCTCCACCGGTCCGCACCTGCACTATGAGTTTCTCGTGAACGGCCGGCCCACGAATCCGCAGCGCAAGGACGCGGGGGCGGGCGAGCCGATTCCCGGAAAGCTCAAGTCGGCGTTCGACAGCCTGCGCACGCAGCTGCTCGTCGAGCTCGAGCCGAAGGACTTTCCGGTCGCGGCGCCCGCATTCGGTTCCGTCGTCGGGGGCGCCAGCCCCGCGACGCGCGCGCGCGAAGACTAACCCTCCGTGGAGCTCTATCCCGCCGTTGATATCATGGGCGGGAAGGTAGCGCGCGCACAGGCCGAGCTGACGGATCCACTCGCCGCGGTGCAGGCGTTCACGCGTGCGGGCGCGCGTTGGATCCATCTCGTCGACATGGATCGCGCCTTTGGTCGCGGCGATAACCTCGCACTGATGACGGCGGTGCTGCAGGCCGCAACGGGGGGGGTGCGCGTGCAAGTCGGCGGCGGGCTCGCCGCCGAGTCGGACATCGACCGCATGTTCACGCTCGGCGCGGCGCGCGTGGTCATCGGCGCGCGTGGGGCCCTGGATGAAGCACTCGTCAAGCGGTTGCTCGCGCGCCACGGACCGCATCGCGTGGCCGTCGGGATCGACGCGAAGCACGGCCGCGTCGCGCCGCGCGGTACCGGGGAAGCCATGGACCTCCTGGCGCGCGACCTCGCCGCCTCCGTGGCGCGCCTGGGCGTTCGCACCATCGTTTACAACGACGTGAGTCGCGACGGCATGCTCGCGGGACCTGACGTGGAAGGCGGCCGGCAGCTCGCGACGCACGGCCTCGACGTCATCGTCTCGGGGGGCGTCGGCTCGCTCGACGACTTGCGCGCGGTGCGCGCGGCGCGGCTGGCCGGCGCCTGCGTCGGGCGCGCGTTGTACGACGGGCGCTTCACGTTCGCGGAGGCACTCGCGTGTCTCTCGTGATCCTGCGCGGCCTCGCGGTCGTGGCGCTCATCCTGCTGCTGTGGAACCCCGCTGCCTCGCACATCCTGCCGTCGGGCGATCAGCCCATCGTGCTGCTCGATGCCTCACTCAGCATGAGCGGGGCGCCGTGGCGGGCCGCGCTCGACAGCGCGCGGGCCCTGGCGCACAAGCGTGCGATCGTATGGCGGTTCGGCGCGAACGTCGCGGCGCTCGATACGGCCGCGCCTCCGACCGACGGCGCCAGCCGGCTCGGTCCTGCGCTCGAGGCCGCCGCGGCGCGCGCCGGCGAGGTCATCGTGTTGAGCGACGGCAACGTGGACGATGCGGCGAGTCTGCCGCCCGATCTCGCCCGCCGTCCACGCGTGATTCTGATCCCGCGCCCCACCGGTGCGGACGCGTATGTCGCGAGCGTCGAAGGGGCACGGCATGTGACCCGCGGCGACACGGTCAGGCTGCGGGTGAGCTACGGAAGAAGCGGAAAGCGGGAAGCGGGAGGCGGGAAGCGGGCGGCCTTGGTGGTCAGCGTCGGGGACCGTCGTTTAGCGAGCCAGCCCGTCACGTTGCCGGACAGCGGCCTGCTCGAGGCCGACCTCGCCCTTCCCGCTTCCCGCTTCCCGCTTCCCGGTTGGCAGGCGCTCGACGTCCGCCTGGAGGGGGCGAACGACGCCGAACCCCGAGACGACAGCCGTCAGTTCGTCGTCGACGTGAGCGTCGAGCCTGCGGCGGTGATCTTCGCCTCGCCGCCCGACTGGGAAGCGCGGTTCCTCGCCCGCACCCTCGCCGACGTGGCGCGTATTCCCGTGAAGGTGTTCGACGAGACCGAGCCCGGGCATTGGCGCGACGGAGGCGGCGCCACGCTCGCCCCGGTCCCCGCCGCCGAGCTGACGCGTGCCGCGCGGGGTGCGCGACTCGTGATCGCGATCGGCGACCCGGCACGCGCGGCGGTGTTCACGCGGGACGCCGGCGGAGCGCATCTGCTCTGGTCGACGAACGGGCAGCCGGGCGATTGGTACGTCGAGCGGCCGGTGTCGTCTCCGTTCGCGCCGGCGCTGGGCGGAGTGCTGTGGGATTCGCTGCCGCCTGCGACCGCCGTCCTGGTGACTCCACGCGATTCCGGTGCAGCCGGCGTCGTCGCGCTCACCGCCCGGCTTGCGCGACGCGGCATCGCGCGGCCCATCGTGACACTCAGCACGCCCGGGCGACGGCGTGACGCGACTGTGGGCGCGGCAGGCCTGTGGCGGTGGGTGTTCCGCGGCGGTGCTTCGGAAGAGGCGTACCGCAGTCTCGTAGCCGCGCTCGTCGACTGGCTGTTGGGGGAGCGCGGCGCCGGCAGCAGGGAGCGGGCCGTTCCGGTGGCCCTCGAGACTCCCAATGGCTTGCCCATCGCCTGGCGCTGGACGGCGACCGATACGGCTCGCCCGTTACCGATCACCCTGACCAGTCACGACGGCTCGCGCGTCGACACGCTGCGGTTCGACGCCGCGGGACGGGCGGAGCTCCTGCTGCCGCCCGGCGTGTATCGCTACGCGCTCAGCGGCGGCACCGAGCAAGGCGTCGTGGCGGTCGAAACGTACTCGGATGAATTTCTGCCGCGCACGCCGTCGCTCACCGCGCAGCCCGGCGAGGCGGCGGCGAGGCTCGCGGCGGTCGGGCTGCGCGATCGGTGGTGGCTCTTCGTCATCGCGATCGCCGCGCTCGCGATGGAGTGGGCGCTGCGGCGCCGCCAGGGGCTGCCCTGATGGGTCTGTGGAAGCAGGTCGCCAAGTTCTTCACCGCCGGCCCGGCGGACTATGCGAAGCTGGAGACCGTGCAGCGCCTGCTGCTCGAGGCCGACTTCGGTGTCGCCGCGACGAACGAGACCGTCGAGCGGTTGAGCCGCGCGAAGCACGTCGACCAGGCGGCGCTCGAGCAAATCGTGGTCGAGCAGCTCGGACCGGCAGCCCCAGAAGTGATACGCGCGGACAAGCCGCCCACGGTCGTACTCGTGTTCGGCGTCAACGGCACGGGGAAGACGACCACCGTCGCCAAGCTCGCGCACCGGCTCAGGCGCGAGGGACGCAGCGTGCTGCTCGCGGCCGCCGACACGTTTCGCGCCGGCGCGACGGAACAGCTCGAAACCTGGGCGAAACGGTTGGACGTGCCGTTCGTCGGGGCGAGCTCGGGGAAAGGCGCGGACGCCGCCGCCGTCGCCTTCGATGCCGTCGAGGCGGGCGTCTCGCGCGGCATTGACACCGTCGTCGTGGATACCGCCGGCCGGCTGCACACCGACGAACGCCTGCGGGAAGAGCTCAAGAAAGTGGTCCGCGTGGTGGGGAAGCGCCATCCCGGCGCGCCGCATGAATCGTTGCTCGTGCTCGATGCTACCATCGGACAAAACGCCGTCCATCAGGCGCGCGAGTTCAGCGCGGCCGTGCCGCTCACGGGTCTAATCATCACCAAGCTGGACGGCACCGCGAAGGGCGGCAGCGTCGTCGCACTGCGCCGCGCCGTGCCCGCGCCGATCCGATTTCTCGGCACGGGCGAGAGCGTGGAGGACCTCGAGCTGTTCGATCCGGCCCAATTCGCGCATCAGCTCGTGAGCGAGTGACCTCCCCCGCCCGCTTCCAGCTCAACTCTCCGGTCAAGTTTCTCAAGGGCGTCGGCCCCAAGCGTGCCGAGGCGCTGCAACGACTCGGCATCCGCACCGTCGGCGACCTGTTGTACCACGCGCCGCACCGCTATCTCGACGCGACCACCGTGACGCCGCTGGCGCGCGCGATGGTGGGACAGGAAGTCACCTGCGTCGGCCGCGTCGTCTCGACCGGTGTCCTGCCGACCCGGCGCGGGCTGCGGGTCTTCCGCGCGGTGCTCAAGGACCAAAGCGGGCTGCTCGAATGCGCCTGGCCCGGTCGGCCGTTTCTGGAGCGCCAGATCAAGAAGGGACAACTGCTCCTCGTCACCGGGCCGGTGCGCTACTACCACGGCAAGCAGATCGTCCCGCGCGAGTTCATCGTGCTCGCCGATGAGGGCGAAGAGACGGGAGAGGCGGGTGTCGTGTTGCCCGTCTATCCGGCGACGGAGGGGCTGACGCATCGCCAGATTCGCGTACTCGTACAGCAGCATCTGGATGCGTTGCTGCCCCTCGCGGTGGATCCGCATCCAGCGGCGTTCCGCGCCAAATACGACCTGATCGAGCTGGGTCGCGCGCTCGCGCTGGTGCACCGTCCGAAGCAGGTGGCGGAGGCGGAGCTGGGACGGCGCCGCCTCGCGTTCGATGAGCTGTTCGACCAGCAGCTCGTGCAGGCGCGGGCGCGTCATCTCGCGAAACGCTCGCGCGCGGGCATTCGCTTCATGCTGAAGAAAGAGCTTACGAGCCGGCTGAAACAGCACCTGCCGTTCGAGCTCACCGCGGACCAGCGGCATGCGATTCGCGAGATCACGGACGACATGACGGCGCCGCTGCGCATGCATCGCCTGCTGATGGGCGACGTGGGGACCGGCAAGACCGTCGTCGCGCTGTTTGCCATGCTGCTCGCCGCCGAGAACGAGTATCAGGCGGCGATCATGGCGCCGACGGAGCTGCTCGCGGAGCAACACGGCGCGACGCTGACGCGGATGCTCGAGCCCCTCGCGATTCGACCCGAGCTCCTGCTCGGACGTATGACGAATGCCGAGAAAGCGGCGGCACGGCAGCGCATTGCGAGCGGCGGCGCGCGCATCGTCGTGGGGACGCACGCGCTGATCCAGGAAGCGGTGAGTTTCGAGCGGCTCGGCCTCGCCGTCATCGACGAGCAGCACCGCTTCGGCGTCGAACAACGCGCCGCGCTGGTCGAGAAGGGCGACGCGCCCGATGTCCTGCTCCTTACGGCAACCCCGATCCCCCGATCCCTGGCCTTGACGTTGTACGGCGACCTCGACGTGACGCAGCTGCGCGAGCGCCCGCCCGGCCGCGGGGCGGTGAAGACCGCGCTGCGCACCGATGCCGCGCGCGGCAAGATCTACGAATTCATCCGCAGCGAATGCGCCGCGGGGCGGCAGGCGTACGTCATCTATCCGGTGATCGACGAATCGGAGCGTGCGGATCTCAAAGCAGCCACGACGATGGCCGAGAAGCTCGCGAAGGTGTTCGCCGAGTTTCGTGTCGGGTTGGTGCACGGCCGCATGAAGGCGGACGAGCGCGATGCCACGATGCGCGCGTTCCGCGACAACGCGGTCCAGGTGCTCGTCGCCACGAGCGTGATCGAAGTGGGGATCGATGTCGCGAACGCAACGGTCATGCTGATCGAGCACGCCGAGCGCTTCGGCCTCGCGCAGCTGCACCAGCTGCGCGGCCGCGTGGGCCGGGGGAGCGCCGCGAGCCACTGCATCCTGCTCTCCGATTCGCCCGACGCGGCGCCGCGGCTGCAGGCGTTCTGTGAGACGAGCGACGGGTTCAAGATCGCCGAGCTCGACTTGCGCGAGCGCGGCATGGGGGAGTTGACGGGCGCCAAGCAGTCGGGCGGCGTGCCGCTGCGTTACGCGAATCTCGAGACCGACGTGCCGCTGCTCGAGGCGGCGCGGGGCGCGGCGGCGGCGATGATTCAGGCCGACCCGGCGCTCGAGCGCCGGGAGCACGCGGCCTATCGCGAGCGGATCGTCACGCGCTACGAACGCGGCTTCGAGCTGTTCCGGGTCGGCTAGAAGCGGACGCGCATTTCTACCAGCGCTCCGCTGGGCAGCGCCGCGAATCCGACGCGCATCGGAGCAAAGGGAATGTTGTCCGGTCCCTCGCCGGGATGCAGATCGATGATGAATAACGCGGCGGTGGCGATGAGGCTCGCCTGCGCGCCGAGCAACCAGCGATTCGCGCGGCGGTCATACGTGCGGGACGTCTGATAGAGCGACTCGGCGTCGGCCCGCAGATAGCGACCGTCGGCGCCCACGTCGCACGCACCCTGCGCCGATCGGCAGATGTCCAGCAGCTCATTCCAGATCCGTCGCGACCGGCGATGCTGCTCGGCGCCGAATACGGTGAACGTCGCCGTCCCCGCCGCGGTCAGCCACTTGCCGAAATGCACGAGGTTGCGGCCGAAGGGATCGCCCGGCGGCGGCATGACGCTGGTCGCATGCGCGGCAGGAGACGCGTTCGCCAACCGCTGCGCCGGGAGGCGCGGCGCCGCGGCTACGACGAGCACGAAGAGCAGCGACGTCGGGGATCGCATCATCGATACGTATGAATATTGCCGCGGCCCGCGACGACCACCACCTGGCGGTCGCGCACGAGCGGCGGCTCCTCGATCGGGCCGGTGACCTGCGCCCGCCAGCGAATCTCGCCGGTCCGCGGGTCGACCAGCAGCACTTCGCCGCTCACGCTGCCGACGAGCACGCCGGATGCGAGCGGTGTGGGGCCGGCGGTTGCCACGATGTCGAGCGAGTGGCTGACGGCCGCGTCGGGCGCGTCCACTGGAATCACCCACAGCCTCCCGTCCCGGGCGAGCACGAACAGCGTATCGGAATCGAGCGCCGGCGCGCCGTAGACGGCATCACCGGCGGGCCGGTCCCACTTCGTCGTCCACGACGCGAGATCGAGCGCGACCACGTGACCGTTGGTCGTCCCGAGATACAGCGTGCGGCCGTCGCTTGCGGGCGTCGCCAGCACGCTGCCCGGGAGCTTCAACATCGAGCGCACGGTGCCGCTGTCGCGGTCCAGCAGATACAGGGTGTCGCTGGTCGCGGCCACCACCAGGCCGAACGGCGTCACCACGGGCCCGGCGCGGACCGCGCCGCTGACCGCGTGGCGCCACCGTATTCGGCCGCCGTCGGGATCGAGGCGTACGACCATGCCTTCTTCGGTACCGGCGTAGATCGCGTCGCCGTCGAAGGCGAGCGGGGCCGTGACGCCGCCGGTGCGTGTCCCCCAGATCTGACGGCCGTCGCGCAGGCGAATCGCGTACACGCGTCCGGTCGGTTGCGATTCCGTCGCAACGTACAGCCGGTCTTCATCGAGCAGGGGACCGGAGCGCACCGTGCCGTCCAGCCGCGTGCGCCAGAAGATCTCGCCGCTCGCACGATCGAGCAGCACGATGGTGCGGTCGGCTGTGCCGACGGCGAGGACCGCTTCGCCGATCGCGGGGCTGCCGCGGACACCGCGCCCCATCGGCACGTGCCACAGCGGCCGGGGATCGGGATTCAGCGTTTCGCGCGCCGCCGCGTCGTGTCGCGGCGTTCCGAGATAGGCCGTCCAGCCGGCTTCCTGGCGCGCCGGGCCGGGTCGCAAGACCGGCGTGCAGGCGCTCCCTCCGACGATTGCGTTGACAGTGAAAAGAGCCGCCACTAGTATGCCGCGCCTATGCCGGAACGTCATTGGATCGAAGCGCTTCCGTCGCACGTCGGCCAGACCGCCGTCGTGCGCGGCTGGGTCGCGACCACTCGCTCGAGCGGCAAGATCGCGTTCGTCGTCGTGCGTGACGGGACCGGTATGGTGCAAGCGGTGCTCTCCAAGAAGGACGTCGCGCCCGAGATCTGGGACGCACTCGGGAAACTAACTCAAGAGACTTCAATTGAGGTGTCCGGATCCGTCCGGGCGGAAGCGCGCGCGCCCGGTGGCCTGGGTGTCGAGTTGCAGGCGACCGACCTTCGGATTCTGGGGCCGAGTCCGGACTTCCCGATCACGCCGAAGGAGCACGGCACCGCGTTTCTGTTCGAACATCGTCATCTCTGGCTGCGATCGAAGCAGCAGGTGGCGATCGCGCGCGTGCGGCACGAAGTCATTCAGGCGATCCGCGACTTCTTTCACCAGCGTCACTTCACGCTGGTCGACACGCCGATTCTCACCGGCTCGATCGGCGAGCACGCGGGCACGCTCTTCTCAGTCGATTACTTCGATCTGGGCAAGGCGTATCTCGCGCAGACGGGTCAGCTCTACGTCGAAGCCGCGGCGGCGGCGCTCGGCAAGGTCTACTGCTTCGGCCCGACGTTCCGCGCCGAAAAGTCGAAGACGCGCCGCCACCTCACCGAGTTCTGGATGGTCGAGCCCGAGGTCGCCTGGAACGACTCCGACGCGAACATGCGCCTGCAGGAAGATTTCGTCTCGTACATCGTCGGCCGCTGCCTCGAGCAGCGCAAAGCCGATCTCACCGAGCTCGGTCGCGATGTGACGCCGCTCGAGCGGGTGCAGCCGCCGTTTCACAGGATCTCCTATACGGACGCCGTTGCCAAGCTCAAGAGTCTCGGCGGCGACATGGAATGGGGCCGCGATCTGGGCGGTGACGACGAGACGACGCTCGCGAAGCAGTACGACCGCCCGGTGTTCGTGTTCAACTATCCGAAGGCGGTGAAGGCGTTCTACATGAAGGAGAATCCGGCCGATCCCCGCACCGTGCTCAACAACGACTGTCTCGCGCCCGAGGGCTACGGCGAAATCATCGGCGGCAGCCAGCGTGAGGACGATTACGAGAAGTTGCGCGCGCGCATCAAGGCCGAGGGATTGCCCGAGGAAGCGTACTCGTGGTATCTCGATCTCCGGAAGTACGGCACGTTCGTGCACTCGGGCTTCGGGCTCGGCGTCGAGCGGACGGTCGCGTGGATCTGCGGCATCCCGCACATCCGCGAGGCGATCGCATTCCCGCGCACATTGTATCGGTTGTGGCCTTGACAGTTTAAGGACTGGTTTTTAGAGTTCCCCTCGCTTCAAGGGAGTCGCGTCCCGTTGTTGGCTGCCAGAGGTGTGGCCACGGTGACGCGATTTTTGTTTTCAGGGAGAAAAGCAATGCCAGTCATCCGGTGTGCCCAACTGAGTGCGAAGCCCGACGTCGGCAGGCTCGACTTCCGAGCCTACCCCGGTACGGGTCTATCCAGCACGGGAGCACTGCGCTAGCGGCCATCGCCACTCTGTTTGACGCTCGCTCGCCCCATCCCGTGCCGGTCACGAGATGGGGCGAATTGTTTTCTGGCCCGGTCGGCGCGGGAAGTCCGCGAAGGACCGCGACTCCCGAAGCGGACGGAACGCCCGGCCGGGCCAGTGTCAGAGAGGAGGGTTTCACGATGACCGCGCAGAACGCAGGAGAGACGGTCCTGCTGCATCAGGACCACCACATCGTGGCGACGAGCGCGTTCGACTACATCGTCAGCACGTTGATGGCGAAGCACATCGAGGAGGAGCTGGACCGCTGGCCGCGGCCGCGCTGGATCACGTTCGTGGATGTCTGCGGCTCGCGGGTGAAGGTCCGCGCGTCGCTGATCCAGGGGCTCCAGCAATCATCGCTCGAGACCCGTGAACTGAGTCGGAAGTGGCGCGAGCAGCGGCGGAAGGAAGCGCCGCCGGAATTCGATTGATGACATGCAGCGCCGGGGTGGGCGCGCGGGCCGGCTGTCCCTCTCATCCCGGCAGGGTATATCATCGTTCCCCCTCTCCGGAACGGAGAGGGGGTCAGGGGGTGAGGACGAATGGTTGACGCACAAATCTTCGGTTCGCACGAGCCGAACACGCTGGAGCAGCTGCGCGACGTCGCGAGCCGCGCCGAGCGCGCCGCGCTCATGGCGGACGGGCACCTGGGCTATGTCATGCCGATCGGCGGAGTCGCCGCGTACCGCGACCAGGTGTCGGTCGTGGGCGTGGGGTTCGACATCGCCTGCGGCAACGCCGCCATCCGCACCGATCTCACGCTGCCGCAGATTCAAGGCCGCCTGCGCGAGCTCGCGGACGAGATCCAGGCGTCGTTGTCGTTCGGCGTGGGTCTCAAGAACCGCGCGGAGGATGCGCCGAAGAGCGATCCGCTGTTCGAGGATCCGGCCTGGGAGGCCGTCCCCGACCGCCACGAGCGCGATCGCCTGCGCGCCAAGGCGCGCGAGCAGCTCGGCACCGTCGGGTCGGGAAACCACTACGTCGACGTATTCGCCGACGAGCAGGACCAGATCTGGGTGGGCGTGCATTTCGGCTCGCGCGGCTTCGGCTACGGGGTGGCGCACGGCTTCCTCGCGCTGTCGCAGAACAAGCAATGGGGCGAGCGCGCGCCGGAGCGTGAGGTGCTGCTCGACGTGCACTCGGCCGTGGGTGACGCGTACTGGCAGTTGATGAACCTCGCGGGCCGCTATGCGTACGCCGGCCGCGAATGGGTCGCGCGCAAAGTGGTGTCGATCCTCGGCGGTCGCGAGCTGGAGCTGGTGCACAACCATCACAACTTCGCGTGGATCGAAGAGCACGGCGGCGAACAGCTCTATGTGGTGCGCAAGGGCGCGACGCCCGCATTCCCGGGGCAGAAGGGCTTCGTCGGCGGCTCGATGGGCGACAACGCAGTGATCTTGCGGGGCACGACCGACAGCGATGCGGCGACGCGAGACTTGCAGGCGCGCGCGCTGTATTCGACCGTGCACGGCGCCGGCCGCGTCATGAGTCGCACGGCGGCGGCGGGAAAGCGCACGCGCCGGGGCAA
>DATJKA010000107.1:0-18106 GCA_035491815.1 Gemmatimonadales bacterium
CTCGCCGGTATCGTGGATCGGCTCGTGGACGTCGAGCATGATGTGATACTTCGCCGCAGTCTCGATCGCCTTCCGGTAGTGGCGAACCATGAACTGCGAGTGGTGGGAGTTGCCTTCCGGGGTCGTGTCGGTCACGTACCCCGACTTGATCGCGTCGAGTCCGAGCGAGTGATACATCGCGTAGGCAGCGTCCATCTGCC
This sequence comes from Gemmatimonadales bacterium, assembly GCA_035491815.1. GTDB lineage: Bacteria > Gemmatimonadota > Gemmatimonadetes > Gemmatimonadales > GWC2-71-9 > 20CM-2-65-7. Next base: position 201 of record DATJKA010000107.1, read on the forward strand.
GCTCGTAGTTCACGATGCCGCCCGAGGTCTCGTTGTGGACGATCAGGTGCACGCCTTTGGACTTGGCATAGCGTGCGAGCTCGACGATGTCGTAGTCGGGATAGGCTTGCGTGAACGAAAACGCGTTGCGGTTCTGAATCCAGTCGCCGTCCCAGCCGACGTTCCATCCTTCCACCAGCACGCCGCCGAAGCCGTTGGCGGCGGCAAAATCGATGTACTGTTTCGTATTCGCCGTCGTCGCGCCGTGTTTCGGTCCCGAGCTCCACGTCATCGTGTTGATGTGCATGCCCCACCAGATCCCCACGTACTTCATCGGCTTGAGCCAGTCGGTCTGCGCGATCACGCTCGGTGGATTCAGGTTCAATCCGATGACCGAAGGCGAGAGGTCCTGGATGCGGTCGGCGATCTGGATCGTCCGCCAGGGCGTCACGAAGGGCGTGTGGCCGCGGACTTTCACGCCGTCGGCGTAGGGCGCGAGATCGGCACGCAGCGTCCGGTTCTCCATGCGCGGGCCGCGCAAATTCATCTTCGCGTAGTCCACGAGATTCGCTTCGTGAATGACGACGTACGTCTTACCGTCGCGCAGCTCCATGGTGAGCGGCGTCTGCACGCTGTCGAGCGTGCTGACGGGACCCTCCGACCACAGCTGCTCGGAGCGGTCGAGCCGCGGCCGGTTGGAGGCGATCCACCACGCCTTCGCATTGTCGGCCATGGCGAACTCGGTCAGCTCGTCCATCATCTCGAAGGCGCCAAGGTTCTGCTGATCGGGGAATTCGTAGCGAAAGGCCACGCCGTCGTTGAATGCGCGCACGGCGAGCGTGAACTTGCGATTCGGTGCGCTTGTCTCCGCGACGCCGACGCGCAGCTCGTTGTAATGGTTGCGGACTTTCGCGACTTCGCCCCACGGCTGGGTCCACGTCTCGTCAAACGTGCTGCGCGCCGAGTCGGTGATCTGCAGGCTGTCGCGCAGCGGCGGCTGGCCGCGAAATACGAAGCCCAACATCGATGGCGATATGATGTTGCGGCGGTCGTGGCGCACGGCGTAGTAGAGCTTGCCCTCATGGCCGATGACCTGGACTTCGTTGCGGCCGTCGGGCGACGTCACGGCTACCTGTCCGCCCAGGGCGCACGGCACGAGCACCAAGATACCGAGAATGTGAGTCCTCATCGCAGACCTCGTCGCGGTGTATATTCTGATCGCGTCATTCAACGGGGACGACATGAACCGCAGCCCCTTTCTGTCGATCGTTCTCCTGCTGCTCGCCTGCACTCACGGTCCATCATCCGGCAGCCAGACGGCGCAGCCGCAGCCTGAGCCCAGAACCTCGAACGGTGCCGTCATCATCACGGCGGACGACATTCAGCGCTCTCCCGGGATGTCGCTCGAGCAGCTGCTGCTCGCGCATGTGCCCGGCATGACGATGACCCGCGCCGCCGACGGACATGCGGTCATGCACCTGCGCGGCACCAACACGATCCTCGGTGAGGACGAGCCGCTGGTCGTCATCAACGGCATTGCACTCGGCCCCAACGCGGGGGGGAGCAACCTCACCGCGATCGATCCGCACGAAATCGAGCGGATCGAGGTGCTGCGCGATGCGGCCGCGACCGCGCTGTACGGCATCCGTGGCGCTAACGGTGTCATCCTCATCACGATGAAGCAAGGCTAGCGGAAGAACAGCGGGCGGTCGTTGTTGCGGGCGACGATGTAGAGATCGCCGCGGCTCGTCCGCAGCCGCTGAATGTCGCGTACCTCGCCCCGGACCACAAAGCCGCTCTCGCTCGCGCGCACTGCCGTAAACCCGCCCCGCCCATCGCCGCGCAGCATCAGCCCGGAGCTCGCCATCATGGCGCCGATCTCGGGCGGTACACCGTTGAAGTTGCCCGCCAGGAGCAGATCCGCCTTGCCGTCATGATCGAAATCGCCTGCCAGGATCCCGTAGACGGGGGCGAGCTGCGCCTCGCGCGGCAGCGACACGAGTGCGTAGCTGCCGTCGCGATTGCTCAGCGCGACGGCGGTCGCGAACGTTTCAGCCTGTTGCTGCACGGCGTCATTCAACGCGCTGCCGAAAATCTGGTCGACCGTCTGCCCCGCGTAGTCGGAGTACTTGGGATAGCGCGGCTTGAGGTAGGGTAACGCCGCGGTGAGCTCGTCGCGCAGCGCGAGCGGGACCGCCTTGCCGCTCTCGTACAGCGACACGATCTGCTCGGGAAATCCGTTGCCGTCGAAGTCCTTCACGTAGATTCGCGCCGGCTCGGCCGGTGACGCATGCAGGCGGGTATTCAGACCCAAGTTGCCCAGGACGAAATCGGGCCGACCGTCCCCATTGAGATCGGCGCTGACGATGCGGTTCCACCATCCGGAGCTGTGCTCGAGCCCGCGGACCGCCATGCGCTCGAGCTTGGTCCCCGTGTTCCGAAAGACTGTGATCGGCATCCAATCGCCGACCACGACCAGGTCGAGACGACCGTCGCGATCGACGTCGGTCCACAGCGCGTCGGTCACCATGCCGATGCGCGCGAGCTCGGGTACGACCCGCGCGGTGACGTCCAGGAACCGCCCGCGGCCGTCGTTCTTGAGAAGCGTACTAGGCGGACTGACGCCGTAGCGCCCCGGCACGACGCGCCCGCCGACGAACACGTATTCGTTCGATACCGCGAGCCGAGATCCGCTGGTCGCGAGGGACTGCGGCAGACGGTCCGTCGTCTTTGTGAAATGGCCATGACCGTCGCCGATGTACAGGCGATCGGCGAGCGCCGGCGCGTTGTCGCCGAATTCGTCGCCGCCCGTGACCACGTAGAGGTCCGGTTTGGCGTCGCCGTTGGCGTCGAGGAATGCGGCCCCAAGATCCTCCGAGATGGAGTCCCGCGCGAACAGCGTCTGCTCGGTGCGCGCGAATGTTCCGTTGGGACGCTGCAGGTACAGCGCGCTCGGCTGGTTCTTCGCGCCGCCGATGAAGAAGTCGTCGAGCCCGTCGCCGTTGACGTCGCCCACGGTGACGAACGGGCCTTCGCGCGAGACCATCTTCGGGATGAGCGGCTCGCGGTCGAAGTCCACGAAGTCGTTCTCGTGGTGGACGAAGTCCAGACCGACGGTAGCGGTGACGTCTCGTAAGACCGTGCGTCGTGCGTCCTGCGTGGTGCGTGGCGGCGCCGCCGCCGCTCCGGCGGCTTCGCGGATCGTCAGTCGCTGATTCGTGGCGACGTGGGACAGGCTGCTCGTGAGACCATTGGGCCAATCGACCGTCACGGAGTCAAGCGTGTCGATGGCGCCCACCCCGAAGGTCAGGACGTAATCCACGCTCGATTGAAAGCCGCGCGTCGGCTCGAGCTCCTGCATGAACTGACGAACGCCGTTGCGCAGCGTGACCCGTGCGCCCACAGCAAAGGGATTCGTGCTGTCGCCCACGAGCCGGACCTGCAAAAACCTGGCACCTGGAACCTGAGACCTGGCGTTGTTCCGGTAGATGAATGCTTCATCGTTGACGTTGTTGACCACGAGATCGGGCGCGCCGTCCCCATCCAAGTCCCCGTACGCGGCGCCGTTCGAGAAACTCGGCCGATCGACGCCCCAAGCCGCGCTCGCGTTGGTGAACGTCAAGTCGCCGGTGTTGCGGAACGCGTAGTTCGGCAGCTTGGTCGAGCTCATCGCGTTGATGAGGCTCGTGAAATCGACGCGTTGCTTGCCGCCCTGCGTCGCCGAGCGCAGGGTTTGGTCGCTCGACAGAAATGCGATGTAATCCTGGGACGTGACGTCTTTGGCCAAGCCGTTGGCCACGAAGACGTCTTTATTTCCGTCGAGATCGAAGTCGCTGAGCAGCGCAGCCCAGCTCCAGTCGGTGCGCGCCACGCCCGCCTGCCACGCGCGATCGCTGAACGTCCCGTCGCCGTTGTTGCGTTGCAGCATGTTGTGCATGAGCTGGTGGTCGAACCCGTCGTGGGCCTTGGCGTTATACAGCGTCCACGACTCGAACGACTGCGTCGTCTTGAGCCGGTAATCGTCGGCGGGCAGCATGTCGGTGGTGTAGATGTCGGGCCAGCCGTCGTTGTCCACGTCGGCGACGTCCACGCCCATCGAGAAATAGCTCGATACCGGCAGCGCGTCTTCGAGCACCTCGCGGAACGTCCCGTTGCCGTTGTTGAGATAGAGGTAATCGCGCTCGAAGAAGTCGTTGGCGACATAGACGTCGGGCCGGCCGTCGCGATTCACGTCGGCGATGGCGATCCCCAAACCAAATCCGATCGTCGGGCCGTAAATTCCCGCCTGCTCGCTGACATTGACGAAATGACCGCCGTCGTCGCGAAAGAGCTCGTGGCCGCCCAGCGGGTCGCGCTGCGTCCGCTCGTTCTTGACGGCGATGGTCGAGACCGGCCGTGGCGAATTGCGGATCAGGAACATGTCGAGGTCGCCGTCGCCGTCGTAATCGAAGAACGCCGCTTGCGTGGAGTAGCCCGTGTCGGCGAGGCCATACTGGGCGGCTTCTTCCCGGAAGCGCGGGATGCCGTCCCTCGTGCCCTGGTTGATGTACAGCGTGTTGGCGCGCAGCGCGCCGGGCTTGAGGCCGGCGTGGCAGACGTAGATGTCGAGCCGGCCGTCATCGTTCACGTCGGCCAGCGTGACTCCCGTCGTCCAGCGGCCCTGCTCGGCGATCCCCGCCTCCTTGGTGACGTCGCGGAACTGGAAGTGGCCGAGATTCAGGTAGAGCTTCGGGCCGTCCTGGTTGGAAGTGAGGACGATCTCGGGCAGGCTGTCGCCGCTGAGATCGCCGATCGCGACGCCGCCGCCGTTGTAGAAATTGCGGTAGGTGAAAACGTTGAAATCGGGCGAGTCGGTGACGCGATTGGTGAACGTGACGCCCGTATAGCTCGAGGGCATCAGCGTGAACAGCGTTTTGCCCGCCGGCGGGGCCGTGGCTGCCTGCTGGTGTTTCTCGGAGCAGGCGAGAACGAGAGAGAGCAAAAAAAGTAGGGGCGCAGCATGCTGCGCCCCTACGTTCAGATTACGCCGCCGCAACTAGTACCCGGGATTCTGGGTCAGGTTGGGGTTGGCGTCGATCTGCGTCTGCGGAATCGGGAACAGCACGTAATAGTCCGGGCTGGCTTGCTTGCCGCCGGTGATACCCGACGCCGCGTCCGTCCGGTTGGTGTACTGGCCGAAGCGGACCAGGTCTTGCCGGCGCTTGCTCTCGCCGAACAGCTCGAACAGCCGCTCGTTGAGGATCATAGCGCGCGTGATCGGACCGACCAGCGCCGGTGCAACGGGATGCCCGTTGCGGTTGCGGAGATCGTTCAACAGCTGGAGTGCCGCTGCGCTGCCCGGCGTCTTCTCGTTCAGCGCCTCGGCTTTGATCAGGTAGATCTCGCCGAGCCGGAACCATGCGAAATCGTTGCCGCTGTTCTGCGAAATGTGCGCCGGGTCGGCCGGCCACTTGTAGATGCGCGGCCCTTCGCCCTCGGTCGCCGACCGGATGTCGCGGATCGAGTCGGTGAAGATCAAACTGGTCGCCGGTGTCCACGTGGTCGGGCAGGACCCGGACACGCGCACCGTGGCGGAATCGCCGTTCAGCACGTCGAACTGCTGGCCGATCAGAATCGTATTCCGACGCTTATCGGTCGGATCGAACGCGTTGAAGGTTTGCGCCAGCGTCGCAAAGCCGTTCCACGGCGTCAGCGGCGCGTACTGACAGTAGTGCAGCGCCGCCATGTCGATACCCATGCCGAGGCCGTCAGCCGGAATGAACTTGACGGCGAAGATGTTCTCCGGCGACTTGTAATTGTCGAATCGGAAGTTCAGCGCGAACGTGTCGGCGAGTGCGTAGTTGCCGGAGTTCAGAAGGCGGTCGGCAGCCGCGATCGCCATGTCGCACGCGTCGCCGCCCCTGACAGCAATCCCCGAGCATGAGTTGTAGCTCGTCGCGTTGATGCCGCCCGCGCCCGCGCCGTCCTTCGTGAAGACGCCCGCGTTGATGTACATGTTGGCGAGCATGGCGTCGGCGACGCCCTGGGTGATGCGTCCGTTATCCGCGACCGGTCGGGTGGCCGGCAACCCCGAGTCGCGGGCCGCGATCAACTCGCTCTCGATGAAGTCGAAGAGCTCGCGGCGCGTGTTGCGGGGACGGAGCGCGATGTCGGTGCCCGTCACGATTGGCACGCCGCCGAACTGGTCCAGGAGCAGGTAATAGTAGAACGCCCGCAGTGTCCGGGCTTCGGCGATGTACTGATCCTTGTTCGGAACGTCGGCGGTGGCCATCGCCGCCAGGAACAGATTGGCCCGCGCGACGCCCGTATACTCGGTGTTCCACGCGCCGTTGAAGAAGTTCGCTCCCGCGGCGCTGGTGGGCGTCCAGGTCACGTTGTGCAGATCGATCCACTGGCCGTTGTCGTACCAGTCCTGACCGCGCGTCGGCACCACGATTTCGTCAGTGGAGACCTCGTTCGCGTCGTAGACCGACCCTTCCGGCGCGGTGCTCCGCAGCTGCGCGTACACGCCGGCGAGGCCCGCCAGCACCTCCGCCTCATTATGGAAGAAGTTCGAGGACGTGATCAGGCTCGGAGGATTCTCGCTCAGGTCCGTGCACCCCTGCATTGGCAGGAGCAGCAGCGTAGCCAGTCCGGCGGCTCCGAGCGACATGGTTACAGAAAATCGCTTCATGGTATCGCTCCTTAGAACAGAAGCCGCAGGCCGCCGGTGATCGTGCGGGGCCGCGGATATGTGAGATAGTCGAGACCACGGGTCGCCAGGCCGTTCGAGGTAAAGACCTCCGGATCCAAGCCCGAGTACCCGGTAATCAGTATGAGATTATCGGCCGACAGATACAAGCGGGCGCTGCGCGCCGAGCGCGTCAGCACCGGCAGGTTCAGGTCATATCCGACCGTAATGTTCTGCAACCGCACGAATGACGCATTCTCGACCCAGCGGGACGAGAAGATCGCCGGCTCGTGAATCCCCGTCGGATCGCTCAGGGCGGGCCGCAGGAAGTTCTTGTCCTGGAGGGCATTGCCCTTCGTCGAATAGACGAGCGCCGTGTTGTTGAACACGTCCTGTCCCACGGCGGCACGGACCAGGAAGCTGAGGTCGAAGCGGTTCCAGTTGATCTCGCTGTGGAAGCCGAGCGTAAAGTCGGGGTTCGCGTTGCCGATGATCGCGTAGTCCGCCTGATCAGGCCCGCCACCCGTGGTGGTGCGTCCGCCGACGCAGCCCGGCGTCGCCGAGGTGCATCTGAAGACTTGCTTGCCGCTCGCGTCTACGCCGAGGAACACCGGCCCGTAGAACGTGCCGATGGGCTCACCGGGGATGAGGCGCTCGGAGACCTGATTCGACTGTCCCTGACCGCTGACGAATCCGGTGGAGATGAAGCTCGCGCCGCCCAGGTTAACCACCTTGGTCCGCTCAGCCGCGAAGACCAAGCCGGCGCGCCACGTGAGGCTCGGCCGCGAGACCGCCAGCGCGTCGAGCGTGAGCTCGAGGCCGTGACCGGCCAGGCTGCCCACGTTCTTCAACTGCGTGTTGTTGAGCGCCGGCTGCGGCACATCGATCGTGAGCAGCAGGTCTTTCGTGTTCTTATGGTAGTACTCGAGGCTGCCCGAGATCCGATTGTTCATGATGGCGAAGTCGACGGCGCCGTCGATCTGCGATGTCTGCTCCCATTTCAGATCGGGGTTGCCGTTGCTCGTCGCCAGCACGCCGCCGTGCACCTGATCGCCCCAGGGATATGCGGCGCCGGTGTTGCCCGCGAGCGTAATCAACGAGGTGTACGGATCGACGCTGGGGTTACCCTGCAGACCCCAGCCGAGCCGCACTTTGAGATCCGAGAACGGCAGGCTCTGGGCGAACGACTCCCGCGACAGGTGCCACGAGCCCGAAATGCCCGGGAACGCGGCCCACTTGTGCCCCTCGGCGAAGCGCGAGGATCCGTCGTAGCGCAGCACGCCCGTGAAGTAGAACCGATCGTTCAGGCCGATGTTGGCGCGGCCGAAGAACGACGCGAGCCGAGCTTCGGTCGCGTCGGAGAAGTCGGTCCGGGTCGTCGCAGCGTTCAGGTTGTTGAAGCTGAAGGCGTCGGTGAAGAACCCGGTGCCTTCTGCGGTGACCGAGCTCGTATTGAACTTGCTGTACTCATAGCCGCCCACGACGTCGATCGTATTGTTGCCGCCGAATGGGCGCTGGTAATTCATCACGGTCTGGATGGTCTGCGTCTGGTTCGCGAGCGTCGCCTGCCGCGCAAACCCGCCGCCGAATGCCTGTCCGACCGGGTTCGACAGCGGGAAATACTCCTGGCGCTGACCGTTCACGTGATCCAGCCCGACGGTCACCTTCGCCGTCAGACCCGGTGTGAGGTCGAACGAGACGGTGCCGTTCGCCAGAGTCCGGTTCGACTGGCCGAGGTTGATGATCTGATTGGCCAGTGCAACAGGATTGCGGATGCTGGTGCCGCCGACCTCGTAATAGCGGGTCCCCGTCGAATCCGTCACCGTCACCGGCAGCGTGGGATTGAATGTCGCGACGTTCTCGAACACGCCGCCCTCAAAGCCGCCGTTGTTCTCGTAGGTGAGATAGGTGTTGTTGACGCGCGAGGTCGTGACGTTCAGCTCCATCCGTAGCCGATTGTTCAGATCGGCGTGGGTGGCGCTCAGCCGGCCCTGGATGCGCTCGAGGCCGCTGGAGAGGGTCACGCCTTCCTGCTTGGCGTAATTGAGCGATGCGCGATAGCGCGTCGCTTCGGTCCCGCCCGAGAACGAGAGGTTGTGGTTCTGGGACACGCTGGAGCGCGTGATGGCCGACGCCCAGTCGGTATTGGCGCTGCCGAGGGTGCCGAGATGTGAGGGCTGCAGACCGGCGAAGACCGCCGCTGAATCCGAGTACTTGATGGTGGTGTCCGTTCCGGCACAGACCGCGGCGTGCCTGCCGCAGAAGCCCGTCGAGTCCGTCCGCCAGTTGGCGACCTGCTGCGTCACGAACGCGCGGTACTCGGCGCCGTTCAAGACGTCGAGGCGGCGCGCCGGGCTGGCGGTCGACATGTTGCCGTCGTACTCGAAGGTCGGCCCGCTCGACGCGTTGCCCTTCTTGGTCTCGATCAAGACGACGCCGTTCGATGCGCGGCTGCCGTAGATCGCCGTCGCCGACGCGTCTTTCAGCACCGTAATGTTCTGGATGTCGCCCGGGTTGATCAGGTTCAGCGGGTTCCGCGCGAGCGCCGGCGCCCCGCCGACGCCGGTGGCGTCCGGCTCGGTCGCCACGTTGTTGATCGGCACGCCGTCGATCACGTAGAGCGGATCGTTCGTCGCGCTGAGCGAGCTGCCGCCGCGGATGAGGACCTGCGAGCCGGAGCCCGGCTCGCCGCTGTTCTGGAGGATGTTCACGCCCGCCGCCCGTCCCTGCAGCAGCTGATCGGCATTGGTTTTGACGCCGACGTTCGCCGTGTTGGCGTCGACGGTCGCCACCGATCCCGTGATCGCTTCGCGGCGCTGCGACCCGTATCCCGTCACGACGACGGGCTCGAGGATCGCCGCTTGCGGCGAGAGCGCGAAGCGCGCCTCGGCGGTCGCTCCCGCGGTAACGGTGACCTCCTGCTGCACGGGGCCGAAGCCGATCAGCGTCACCTTCACGGTCGCCGTGCCAGGCGCGACGTCATTCAGCGTGAAGCGGCCCTCGGCGTCGGTCGCGACTTGTCGCCCAGGCTGAACAGTGAGCCCCGCTGTGCGGAACACGAGCTGCACTGTCGCGCCCGCGAGACCTTGCTGGGTCACGCTGTCGATGACTTGTCCGCGGATGGAGCCGTTTTGGGCGGCGAGAGGAACTGCCAGGAAACAGAGGAACGCGAGAATGGGACCTACGTGTCGTTTCAGATGCATCGATGTTACCTCCGCAGGCGGGTCAGCTGACCAACGGAATGACGGTTATGCCTCCGAAATGCCTTCCGCCGCTGGTTTTGTCAAGAACTCGTGAAAACAGTCACAAAGGTTTCTAAAGGAAGCAACGGCTGGCCGGACACTGTACCAACGCGTAGCATATCGGCCGCATGATCGTCCTGGCCCTGTCGCTCGTGCTTCAGGCGGCGACGGCGAAACCAGCCGTCTCCGCCCGTCCCTACCTCGTCTTTCCTGATTCCGCACTCGATGACCCCGCAGCGTATGAAGGCTATGCCGCGCGGCTGTATCGGGATTCGCGAGGCAATTCGGTCGAGGTCTATATCGACGGCAAGACCGGGCGCGTGGTACACCTCTGGGCCGACGGGCTGAACGAGAGCCTGGGCTTCACTGCGCGGCGGTCGGGCGGTCAAGAAGCAAGCGCGGCGGTCGCCTTCGATGAAGGGCCCGCGACGGTCTGGAGCACAGGCGGTCGCGGCGGTCGGCGCAGCCTTCGCTACGCTCTGACCGTCCGAGGCACCGTCCAGCTCGGCCAGTTCATCCTCGGCTCCATGCGGATCGAGCGCGACTTCGGGTACGCCGGCCGCGTGCGCGATCCGATCGACGCCCCGCCATTTGTCCCGCGCGAGTTCACCGACTTCGTCGCCAAGATGGATGGCGGCTATCGCGACCGCCTGACGCCGAGCGTCAGGCTCGAGAGCACGGCGCGCGACTGGACGCTGCGCGTCTCGCAGCCGAGCCTCGATGCGAAGAACCATCTCTGGCTCGCGCTGCACGGCGACGGCCGCACGACCCGCGCCAGCCTCACGGGCAGCGTCCTGACGATTCGCGTGGTCGGCGCGCAGGCCGCCACTGTGAGCGTCGAAATCGCGACCGACGGCGCCGCGCTCGATCCGCTGACTCGCAAGCAAATCTTCAGCGCGGACTTCCGGCATTTCGCCGACGCCGCGAAATCGCCGCGGCTCGAGCGCGAGATCCGCGGCTTCGAGCTGCTCAGCTCCAAGCAGAAGCTCATGGCCGGCCTGCCGACGTACGCGACCTACTTCGGCCGCGACATGTTGATGACCGCGTTGCTGATGGAGCCGGTGTGGTCCGACACGATGGCGGAATTCGTCATGGGAGCCGCGCTCGCGAAACTCGGTCCTGCCGGCGACGTGAGCCACGAGGAGGCACTCGGCGGCCAGGCGATCCGCGAAAACGCCGCGGAGTTTCTCCGGACGGGCGACACGACGCTGCTGCGCAATCTGCAGCAGACGCGCGAGAACTACTGGATGATCGACGACGACTTCCAGCTCCCCGTCGTTGCCGGGCACTACTTCGCGAACGCCGGCGTGCCGGAAGACCGCAAGCACGCGTTTCTCAAACGCTGGGGCGCGGCGCTGCGCAAAAATCTCGCGTACGTCGCGCGGCAGGCCGCGCCGTACGCGCAGAACCCGGTCGCGACGAATCTGGTGAGCTTCAAACGCGATGCGGATGGCTACTGTCACCCCGGAAGCTGGCGCGACAGCCGCGTCGGCTACGCGGGCGGCTGCTACGCCTTCGACGTCAACGTCGTCTGGGTGCCCCAGGCGTTGCGCGCGATCGTCGCGATCGACAGCGCGCTGCGCGACATCGGTGAGCCGCCGATCGACAGCGTCGCCAAGCTCGAGCGCGAGGCAGAGGCGTGGCAGGGCACGAGCCGCCACTTCATGGTCGGGCTCGGCCCCGCGGACATCGAAACGCGCGTGCACGCGAAGCTGGCGTCGTTGCCCGCCGAAGAACGAGCGCACTGGGATGCGGTGCTGTCGCACACACAGTTTCGGCTGGACACGCTGCGCTTTCCGGCCGTTTCGCTCGACAGCACGGGTCAGCCGATCCCGGTGATGACCACGGACCCCGGCATGTGGCTCTTGCTCGAACAGCAGGACACCGCGACCGAGCACGAGATCCTGCGGCCGTTCCTGCTGCCGTATCCGATCGGGTTGTTCATCGACGGCGTGGGATTGGCGGTTGCGAACGACGCGTACGCCTCGCCCGCGGTGTGGGACATGTATGCGCACGACCTGTATCATTCGCCCCGCGTCGTGTGGGGACGGGAAGTGAATGTGCTGCTGGCGGCGCTCGCGACGCGGCACCGGCCCGGGGCAATCGATTCGGTGCGGACGGCGGTGGCGCGCTCCGGATTGCAGTACGCCGAGCTGTGGAGCTACAAGTTCGAAGCTGGGACGCTCAAGCCGGTGCGCTACGGCTCGGCGTCAGACGTGCAGCTGTGGACGCTCACGGATCTCGCGGTTCAATATCTCCTCAACTCCCGAAAGCCGAGCCAATGAGCAATCTCCACGCGTTCGACCTCGTGTTCATCGTGGGTTACTTCCTCATCCTGGCCGGTATCGGCTACTGGGCGGCGCGGCGCGAGAAGCAGGTGAGCTCGGACTACTTTCTCGCCGCCCGCGACGTGGGCTGGTTCGCGGTGGGCGCGAGCTTGTTCGCCTCGAACATCGGCAGCGAGCACCTGGTCGGGCTCGCGGGGTCGGGTTCGACCACCGGACTCGCGGTCGGCCACTTCGAGTGGCTCGCCTGCCTGATCCTGCTGCTGCTCGGTTGGTTGTTCGTGCCGTACTACCTGAAGAGCGGCGTCTACACGATGCCCGAATTCCTCGAAAAACGGTACAACTCGGCGGCGCGGACCTACTTCACCTGGGTGTCCGTGATCGGCTACGTCCTCACGAAGATCAGTGTGACCCTCTACGCGGGTGGCGTGGTGATTCGCGCGGTCACGGGATGGAATTTCTTCACCGCGGCCGTCGTGCTGATCGTGGTCACCGGGCTGTATACGATTTTCGGCGGACTGCGCGCCGTGGTCTACACCGAGGTGTTGCAGGCGATCGTGCTGATCCTCGGGTCGGCGACGCTGATGGTCATCGGCTTGCAACACGTGGGCGGGTTTGCCGCGCTGCAAGCGAAGGTCCCGGCCGGCTTCTTCTCGATGTGGAAGCCCGTCAGCGATCCAAACTTTCCCTGGACCGGGATCATCTTCGGTGCTCCGATATTGGGAGTCTGGTATTGGTGTACCGATCAGCACATCGTGCAGCGTGTGTTGGCCGCCAGAAACATTCCGCAGGCGCGCACCGGCACCATCTTCGCCGGCTACCTCAAGATTCTGCCCGTTTTCATTTTCGTCTTGCCGGGTGTGATCGCGGCGGCGTTGTTCTCGGACATCAAGGGGGATTCGGCCTATCCGTCGCTGGTGACGCGCCTGTTGCCCGAGGGCATCAAGGGACTGGTGCTCGCCGGGATGCTCGCCGCGCTGATGAGCTCCCTGGCCTCTGCCTTCAACGCGTGCTCCACGCTGTTGACCTGGGACGTCTACAAGAAGATGCGGCCGTTGGCGAGCGAAGCGCAGCTCGTCAAGGTCGGCCGCATTTCCGCCGGCGTCATGGTCGTGCTCGGCTTGGCCTGGATCCCGTTCATGAAATACATCTCGTCACAAGTGTACATCTACCTGCAGAGCGTTCAGGCTTACATCGCGCCGCCGATCGCCGCGTGCTTCCTGCTGGGCATCTTCTTCCGGCGGCTGAACGGCAAGGGGGCGATGGCGTCGCTCCTCACCGGACTGGCCCTCGGCGTGCTACGCCTCGTGCTCGAGTTCGCCAACGGGCCCGACAAGGCCAGGTTGGCCGCCGGCTCGGTATGGGAGTGGATCGCCGAATTCAACTTCCTCCATTACGCAATCGTGCTGTTCGTGATCTGCACGGCGGTGCTGTTCGTGGTGAGCATGGCGACGCCCGCGCCCGGTGCGGACAAGACCGAGGGGCTCACGTACGGGAAGCCTGACGTGGGAGAGCCGGGGGTGGCGATGAAGGAGGGCGAGACGGCGCGGCACCGCAGGATCGAGATCGGGCTGTCCGCGCTGCTCGTGGCGATCATCGGGGTGCTGTGGATCGTGTTCAGATGAAAATGCCGTGCGTCGTGCGTGGTGCGTCGTGCGTGGCGCTCGTTCTGGCTTGGGCGTGCAGCCGGCCAACAGCCAAACCGCCGAACCGCTCGACCGCCTACGATCCTGCGCACGACATCGGCGCGCTGTTCTCCGATGTGCAGCTCTCCGGGATTTTCCCGGACTCGAAAGAATTCGTGGACGCACGGCCGAAAGCGCTCCCCGCCACCATCGCGGCGCGCTACGATTCGGCGCGAGCGGTGAGTGGATTCGTGTTGCGCAACTTCGTCGAGCAGAACTTCGACTTGCCCGCCCCCGCGGGCGGGGAATATCACAGCGTCGCGTCGCAGTCCATGGTCGAGCACGTCAACGCGCTGTGGCCCGTGCTGACGCGCGCGCACGACTCGGCCGACGCACGCTCTTCGCGCATCCCGTTGCCCGAGTCGTACGTCGTTCCCGGTGGTCGCTTCCGCGAGGTCTACTACTGGGATTCCTACTTTACGATGCAGGGCCTCGTGCGGAGCGGCCGGACCGACCTCGTGAAGGACATGCTCGACAACTTCGCCTATCTCATTCGGACGGTCGGCCACATCCCGAACGGGAATCGCACGTACTATCTCACGCGCAGCCAGCCACCGTATTTCGCCGCGATGGTCGCGCTGTACGCCGGGGCCACCGACACGACGCAAGCCCTCGCGTACCTGAGCGCGCTCGAACAGGAATACGCGTTTTGGATGGACGGCGGACAGCAGCTCAAGCCGGGCCAGTTTTTCCGCAGGGTGGTCCGCATGCCGGACGGCGTCGTGCTGAATCGCTACTGGGACGATTCCGACGAGCCGCGGCCGGAGTCCTACCGGCCGGACGTCGAGATCGGGCAAACGCTGCCCGAGTCGCTGCGTGCCGGCTTCTACCGGAACGTCCGCGCGACGGCGGAGAGCGGCTGGGACTTCTCGAGTCGCTGGATGCGGGATCCGAAGGATTTGCGCACGCTCGAGACCACCGAGATTCTGCCGGTCGACTTGAACTCCCTGCTCTATGAAGCGGAGCGCGTGATTGCCGCGTTGCGCCGGTTCCGCAACGGGTCCGGGGACAAGACGGCGGCGCAGCGCTTCGACAGCCTGGCCGCCCGGCGGCGCGACGCGATTCGGAATTTGATGTATGACAAGGGGTTCTTCTACGATGTGCGCTGGCGTTCCGGCGTGCTGGTGGGGGATCGCCCGTCGCTCGCCGCTGCGGCGCCCCTCTACTTCGGGATCGCGACGCCTGAGCAGGGCGTTCGCACCGCGCAGCGCCTCGAAGCGCTGTTCCTGAAGCCGGGCGGGTTCGTCACGACGAACTTCAACACCGGCCAGCAATGGGACGCGCCCAACGGTTGGGCGCCGCTGGAGTGGCTCACCATCGAGGGTGTGCGCCGCTATCGGGAGAACGGTCTCGCCGACAAGGCGGCCGGCCGCTGGCTCGACCTGATCCAGCGCACCTATCGCGCGACCGGCCGGATGATGGAGAAATACGACGTCGTGAACGTCAATCGCAAAGCGGGCGGCGGCGAGTATCCCACGCAGGACGGGTTCGGCTGGACGAACGGCGTCGCGCTCGCGCTGTGCGCGGAACCGGCCCAGGCGCAAGCCTGTAAGAGGTAGCCATGCTGCATCTGCTGCTCGCCGTCAGCGCACTCGCGCAGTCGCAGGATGTCGTGCTCGCCACGACGACCTCCACGCGCGACGCGGGACTGCTCGACTCGATTCTGCCGGTGTTCGAAGCCAAACGTCATCTGCACGTGAAGGTGCTCGCGGTCGGCACGGGCCAGGCGCTCGAGATCGCGCGGCGCGGCGATGCCGACGTGGTGCTCGTGCACGCGCCGGAGCTCGAGCGGGCGCTCGTCGACTCCGGCTTCTTCGTACATCGCCGGCTCGTGATGCACGACGACTTCTTGCTCGTGGGTCCGGCGAGCGACCCCGCGAAGCTTGCGGGCGGTCACGACGCCGTTGCGGCCATGCGCGCCATCGGCGCGGCACGCGCGCCGTTCGTCTCACGCGGCGACCGCTCCGGCACGCACATCCTCGAGCTGAAGCTGTGGCGGCTCGCGGGGATCACGCCGCCCGCGCCCGGAGACTGGTACATCGAGGCCGGGCAGGGCATGGCGGCGACGCTGCAGATGGCCGATCAAAAGCGCGCCTACACGATCACGGACCGTCCGACGTTTCTCACCTGGCGACCGAAGCTCCAGCTCGTGCCGCTGGGCGAGGGCGACACGCTGTTCTACAACGTCTATCATGTGATGGAAGTCCCGCACGCGAGCGCGAACGCGCGCGCGTTGGCGGATTTCTTCGTGTCGCAGGAAGCGCAGCAGCTGATCGGGAAATTCGGCACGGTACGACTCAGGCAACAGCTGTTCATTCCAGACGCTGGAAAGCCGGATCGCTGGTAGCTAGAAGGCCTGATCCCACCGCTGCGACAATCGAATGGCCGAGAGAATCAGTCCGACCATGCTGTAGGTCTGCACGAAATTCCCCCACTGCTCCCGGCTCTCCGGCTCGATGTCCTCGGCGAGCAGGCCGTGGCGATTCCGACACTCGAGGAGATATTCGAACGTCTTGCGGGCCTCATCACGGTCTCCGATGGCCGCGAGCGCGTTGATGTACCAGAACGTGCAGACTAGAAACGCGTTCGACGGCGTACCGAAGTCATCCGGGGTGACGTAACGGAAGATGAAGTTTCCGCGCTTGAGCTGTTTCCCGATCGCCCGCACGGTCGTGGCAAAGCGCGGGTCGTCGTCGGCGACGAAGAACAGCTCGTTCAAACGCAGCAGGCTCGCGTCCAGCGTGTCACCGTCGAACGTCGCGACAAACGTGCCCAGCTTTTCGTTCCAGGCACGCTGCACGATCACGTCGTGCATCTCGCGCGCGCGCTCGCACCAGTACGACGCGCGATCCTGGAGGCCGATCAACTTGGCGATCCGCCCCAACCGCTCGCACCCCACCCAGCACATCACCGCCGAGAACGTGTGCACGTGCTGCGAGCCGCGCAGCTCCCAGAGCCCCGCGTCGGGCTGATCGAACAGCTTGTAACACCGCTCGCCGAGCGGCTCGAGCCGCCGGAACAGGTTCTCGTCCCCTTGGTGCACCAACCGGCGGTCGTAAAACACGTGCGCTGCCGCGAGAATCGACGAGCCGTACACGTCGTGCTGCGCTTGCTCCGCCGCCTGGTTGCTCACCCGTACCGGCCCGATGCCCCGATAGCCCGGGAGTGAGTCCACGATGCGCTCCGGCGGCAACCGATGGCCGCTGATCGTGTAGACCGGATCGAGCGGCCGATCGGCGCCATCGGCGACGAGGTTGAGGATGTACTGCAGATAACGCTCCATCGTCTGCGTCGCGCCGAGCCGGTTGAGCGCGTGGACCACGAAATACGCGTCGCGCAGCCAGCAGTAGCGGTAGTCCCAGTTGCGGCTTGTGCCCGCCGCTTCCGGGATCGACGTCGTGACCGCCGCGACGATCGCGCCGGTATCCTCGAAGACGTTGAGGTTGAGCGTGATCGCGGCGCGGATCACGGCGTCCTGCCATTCGTACGGAATCGCGAGGTTGCGCACCCAGTCGCGCCAGTGCCGCACCGTCTCACCGATGAAGCGTTGCGCGACTTCGTCCACCGAGCTCTGCAGTGTCTCGTCAGGTCCGAGCACGAGGGTGACCGCGTCCTGCACGAAGAACGCGTTCTCTTCGATGATCGTCGTGACCGGGACGTCGGTCGTGAGACGCAGCACGACCTTGTCGCTCACGAAGCGGATGTGGTTCGAGCCGTGCGTGACTTCGGAGAGCGGGTTGCCGTAGTCCTGCGCCGGGCGCGCGCGCACGCGAATGCGCGGATGGCCCGCGAGTCGCCGGACGCGCCGCACGATCATCATCGGGCAGAAGATCCGGCCGTGGTGCTCGTAGCGCGGTGCGAAGTCGGTGATCTCGATCGCGCCGCCCTGCGAGTCGGTCATCCGCGTCACGAGCAGCGGCGTGTTGTGCAGGTAATGCTGTTCGACTTTCACGCGATCGAGCAGCTCGATCGCCCAAAAGCCGATGTCGTCCTTCTGGCCGCTGCGCGCCTTGAGCAGCGAGCAGAACATCGGATCGCCGTCGAA
>DATJKA010000108.1:0-5282 GCA_035491815.1 Gemmatimonadales bacterium
GCCCATCGCCGTCGTCTGTAACCACGGCAATTCCAGCAAGAAGGCGACGGCGTTTCTGCGCGAGCGCGGCTACGAAGCGTACTCCGTGATCGGCGGCATGGCGGCGTGGGAAACGGTGTACGTCGCACGACACCTGTCGCCGACCGCATCGCTCTCGCATGTCGTGCAGCTCGATCGCGTGGGCAAGGGTGCGCTCAGTTACATCCTGGTCAGTGATGGTGACGCCGTGCTCGTCGATCCCGGCCGCCATCTCGATCGCTACGAGAGTGTGCTGCGCGAGCTCCACGCGACGCCGGCGGCGGTCGTGGACACGCACATCCACGCCGACTACCTGAGCGGCGCGCGTGCCGCCGCCGCGCGCTGGCAGATCCCCTATTTCCTGCATCCCGCGGACGCGGTCTCCCCTTACGATCAGACGCCGGGGCGGCTCGCTTTTCAGCCCCTGGCCGAGGGCGATACGATCGCATTCGGCCACGCGACATTGCGCGCGCAGCACGTCCCCGGCCACACGCTGGGCAGCATCGCGCTGATCGCCGACGAAGGCCTGGCCCTCACGGGAGACTTTCTGTTCGTGCGCTCGATCGGACGACCCGACCTGGCCGGTCATGCAAAGGCGTGGGCCGAGCTGCTCTGGCACAGCCTCGAGCGGGCGCGGGAGACGTGGCCGGGCGACTTGGTCGTGCTGCCGGCGCACTACGCCAGCGAGGACGAGCGGCGCGCCGATCGCGTCATCGCGGCGCGATTCGATGTGATCACGGCCACCAATCCCCCCGCCGCGATTCAGGACGAGCGCGTCTTCTTACAATGGATAGCGGAGCATCAAACGAGCTTCCCCGACGCCTATCGTACGATCAAAGAGGCCAATCTCGACCTGGTGGACCTTTCGGATGCTGATGCTGAGGTGATCGAGTCGGGTCCGAATCAGTGCGCGGTAGGCTAGCCACAAGAACAGACGCCAAGACGCCCAGTTGCGAAGTGGCTACAAGCTGTAAGCGTGTAGCCTGAAGCCAGTTGCACTTGCGTCTTGGCGTCTTGCTCAACCGTCTGTGCAACTTGTCTGGGGCCTTGCGTCTCTCATGGCGTCCCCAACAAGAGACTGCCATGCGGAGCAGCGCGTTCCTTGGAGCCGTCGCCCTATTCGCCAGCCTTGCGTCGTCAGTACAAGCACAGGGCTGGATCGATCCGATTCACCCGCCCATTCCGAACCAGACCGGTCGCGTCGAACGGCTGCGCAGCGCCGTGCAAGTCTCCATCTCCGGGCGCGTCGCGCGTGTCACGGTGGAGGAATGGTTCCGCAACAATGGCCCCGCACTGGAAGAGGGGATGTACCACTTCCCGCTGCCCGGCGAAGCGGTGTTCTCGAGCTATTCCCTCTGGCAAGGCGATCAGGAGCTGCGCGGCGAAGCGATGGATGCCACGCAGGCGCGCTCTATCTACGAAGCGATCGTGCGGCAGAAGCGCGACCCCGCGTTGATCGAGCTCGCCGGTGAAGGCCTGATTCGCGCGCGAGTGTTTCCCATCGCGCCCGGAGAAACTCGCAAGATCACGCTCAAATACACGCAGCTGCTCGATCGCGCCGGTGACGCCTGGCGGTTCCGCTACCTCGGCGACCGCAATCGCCAATCGGCGCCGAGGAGCTTCCGGCTGGAGGTCGACAGCGCGGCACGCTTCGGCGACCCGTACTCGCCCACGCATCAGGTGCAGATGGCGAGGCAAGGCGATCACATCGAGGTGACGCTGGGCGACAATACCGCCGGTGGCGATTTCGAACTGCTGCTGCCGCTCGCCCGCGGGCTCGTCGGGCTGTCGCTCATTCCGCACCATCCCGCCGGCGAGGACGGCTACTTCATGATGCTGCTCGCGCCGGGCGCGGCCGCGGACGCGAACGCGCTGCGGCGCGACGTCGTCGCGGTCATCGACGTGTCGGGCTCGATGTCGGGTGAGAAACTCGCGCAGGCAAAAGCGGCGCTGACGCAGCTCCTCGGCTCACTCCGTCAGGGCGATCGATTCCGGCTGGTCGCATTCTCGGGCGGCGTGCGGCGCTTCGCGTCGGGTTGGACGACCGTCGCAGCTGATGGGCGACAGGCGGCATCGGAATGGATCCAGAGTCTCGAAGCAGAAGGTGGAACCAACATCGCGGGCGCGCTCAGCGAGGCCTTCGCGCAATCGCCGGACGAGCAGGCGCTCGGCGTGGTCGTTTTCCTCACCGACGGCCAGGCGAGCACGGGCGAGACCGACCCCGAGCGCATCGCGCAGCAGGCCGAGCAGGGCCGCGGGCGGTTCCGCGTGTTCTCGTTCGGCATCGGCGACGATGTGAACACGTACCTGCTCGACCGTCTCACGGAGCGCGCGCGCGGCACGACCGAGTACATCCGTCCCGGTGAGAACATCGAGCGGGCCGTCGGCACGCTGGCCGCGAAGATCGCGAGCCCCGTGCTGACGGACATCGCGATCAGCGCCGGCTCGGCAATCGAGCTGTACGACGTGCAGCCGGGTAACCTGCCCGATCTCTTCGCGGGCGATGAGCTGGTACTGTTCGGGCGATATCGGGGAGCGGGGAGCGGGGAGCAGTCCGTGACGGTGCGCGGCCGCAGGAACGGCCGTCAAGAGGAGTTCACCACGACGTTCGCCGACCGCGAGAATGACGACGCCCGCTACATCGAGCAGTTGTGGGCGGCGCGGAAAGTGGGCGCGTTGTCGCGCGACATCCGGCTCCACGGGCAGACCCGGGAGATCATGGACGCGCTCAAGCAGCTCGCGCTCCGGTACGGCATTCTAACGGAGTACACGTCGTATCTCGTCCAGGAGCCGAACGTGGCGCTGCGGCGGCAATTCGAGGATCGCGTCATGCAGGCGCCGGCACCCGCGCCATCGGCGCAGGCGGGCGCGGGATCGGTGAGCGTGGCGACACGCGACCGCTCGATGGCGGAATCGGACAATCTCGCCGCGGCCCAGGAGCAGATGCGCGGCGATCTGAGCGGCTTCGACGCCACGCGCCGCGCTCATGCGGGCATCAACCCGACGCAGCGGGTCGGCGGCCGGTTGTTCATTCTGCGCGACAGCACGTGGACCGATCTGGGCCACGGCGACTCGCTCCACGTGGTGAGCATCGCTCCCTACAGTGACGCGTATTTCGCTCTGCTCAAAGCACTGCCCGACCTCCGTGAGGCTGCGGCGCTCGAGCCGTCGGTTCTGGTGGCCGGACGGCGCGCCAGCATCAAGATTGGAGCCGGCGGCAAGACCACGTTCAATCCGGGCGAACTGGAGCGACTGGTGAGAGAGTTTCGCAGCTAGGCATGTCAGACGACATCGCCGAGGTGTACCGCAATACCTACCCCGCGCTCGTGCGCTTCCTGTACCGCAAGGTCTGGGACCACGGGCGCGCGGAGGATCTCGCGCAGGAAGCCTTCGCGCGGGCGCTCGTGCACAAACCGGAGAACACGCGCGGATGGTTGTTCGTGGTGGCGGCCAACATGGCTCGTGACGAGGCGCGGCGGGCGGCGCGCGAGAAGCGGCATCTCACACTGCTCAAGAGTGAGTCCGATGCGGTTCACGAGGCGCCGGAGGACGCGATCGACGCCGATCGCCAGGCGCAGCAGGTCCGAACCGCGCTCGAGCACCTCACGCCGCGCGACCGCGAGGCGTTGCTGCTGTGGGACGCCGGGATGTCATACGACGAGATCGCTGCGCAGACCGGTCTGGCGCGCGGCGCCATTGGAACGACCTTGGCGCGCGCGCGCCGGAGATTGGTAGAAGCCTATGAAGCGGGACGGGAAGGAGGAGAGCATGTCGCACGTGGATGAGGGCACGCTGCACGCCTACCTCGACGGCGAGCTGTCCTCCGCAGAGCGAGCGCCAGTGGATGGACACCTGGCGCAGTGCGGCGCTTGCCGCGCGGCGCTCGCGGAGGAGCGCGCCCTGCTCGAGCGCGCGACCGCGTTGCTTGGATCCGCTCGCCCGCGCGAGCGCCCCGCACCGCCGCTCGAACAGCTCCGTCGCGAGATCACACCGACGCAACGCTCGCCGTGGCGCCTGCGCCCCTCGCTCGCCTGGGCGGCGTCGATCGCGCTCGCGGTGGGCCTCGGCTATTACTTGCACACGCCGGCGGTCGCACCCAGTAATCCGGCCGACACGGGTCGGATGTCGCGGGACGTGGCGCAGGGCGCGCCTGCGCCAGACGCAACGCGCCCGGACAAGCCGGTCGCAGCGGCCGCGCCGGCGCATCACGAGCTCCGTGATCGGCGGGAGACGCAGCAGCTGGCTCGCCACACGCCCGCTGCTGCCGATTCGCTGACTCGGGACACGCTGATTCGCAAGGATTCCGTACCTACTGGTGTCGTCGCGCTCGAGCCGCAGGTGACGCTACGCAATGTGACGCCCGCGCCCACGAGCGCGAGCGGTGCGGCCGTTGCGGCCCCCCCCCCCGCCGCCAGGATCGAGGAATTGGACGTGCGTTCCGGCGCGCGCGCGGCCGCCGCGGCTCCGCGACAACGCTCCGCCGTCGTCCCACGAGATCTCGTCGCGACCACCTGGTCCGTGATCAGCCGCGGAACCGCCGCGTCACTGCTCGGCGAAAAGCCGGTCGGCCTGCCCGGCCTCGCCACACGCGAGATCCGGCGCAGTCCGGGGCCCGACACGACGATCGTCGTGGAGCAAAGCCTCGATGCGGGAACGGTGATTCGGATTTATCAGCGGCCGGTCACCCCGAGCTACTCGAGCTTCGACAGCTCCGCCGCGAACGTGCTCACGGACCGGCTGGCCCGTTACGTCGGCAGGCTGCGCGTCGAGATCTCGGGCCCCATCTCGAAGGATTCGCTCAATCGGCTGCTGGAGCAGGTCGAGCCACTTCCCTAGTCCTCCCCGCGGCGCCACGCAATCAGCTCGGCGACGACACTGACGGCGATCTCCTCGGGTGTAATGGCGCCGATCGCGAGTCCGACGGGCACACGCACGCGCTTCAGGCTTGCGGCGGGGACACCCGCCTTGGTGAGTCCTTTCGTGACGACCGCTTTCTTCCGCCTGCTGCCGAGCAGGCCGACGTAACCGGCCGGCGACGTCGCGATGCGCGCGAGGATCGTCGCATCGTTGCGGTGGCCGCGCGTGGCGATTACCACGGCGTCGGCGGCCGACAGCGCGTATCGCTCGAGCGTTGCCGCGACGTCACCCATGACGACGCCCGTGCCGGCCGGGAAGCGCGACGGATCGGCGTACTCGACGCGATCGTCGATGACGATGACCCGAAATCCGGCCGCCGCAGCCGCACGCGCGATCGCGGCCCCGAC
>DATJKA010000109.1:0-3117 GCA_035491815.1 Gemmatimonadales bacterium
CGAGAGATCGTCGGGAACCCGACGCCCGTGCTCGAAGCGCGCAGCGTCCAGGAAGCCGAGCGCCAGCAGGTCGGTCACGCAGAAGACACCGTCGATGCGCTGCTTGGCGAGTAGCGCACGCGCCGCTTCGCGCCCCGTCTCGTAATCCGTCGCCTCGCGCTCCGCCCAGACCTTCACTGTGGCATGCGCAGCCCCGGCGCCGGCGCAGAAAGCGTCGATGCGTCCAATGAGGCTCGCAGTTCGCGCGGCGCTCGAGACGACCGCGAGGCGGCGACAGCCCGCCGCGAGGAGTTGCTCGGCCGCCATTCGGCCGCCCGCTGCATGATCGGCGATCACGGTGTCGACGGCGAGGTTCGGGAGCAGCTTGTTGACGAGGATGACCGGAACACCGTTACTCAGGCACTCCTCGACGATGCGGGCGGGCGGCGTGCCGGTCATCACCACGATGGCAGCGACGCGATACTCGAGCACCCGTGCGATCACCGCCCCGACGTCGCGCTCCGCGTTCGCGGCGTTAAGCAGCATGCACTGGAAGCCGTCGGCCAGCAGCGCTGCCGACATCGTCGCGAGCAGACTCGCGTGAAATGGCTGCTGCAGATCGGTCCCGACCAATCCGATCAGGTTCGAGCGCGCCTGGTTCAGACTGCTGGCGAGGCGGTTCACGCGATAGCCGAGATGCTCGGCCACCTGCAAGACCCGCTGACGGACCTCGGCCGACACGCTCGCACCGGGTGTGAACGTCCGCGACACCGCGGAGCGCGAAACGCGCGCGCGCCGCGCGACGTCGGCAGCCGTCACAAAGCCTCGCCGCACGACTGGTTGACTCATCGGGC
Source organism: Gemmatimonadales bacterium (assembly GCA_035491815.1). Classification (GTDB taxonomy): domain Bacteria; phylum Gemmatimonadota; class Gemmatimonadetes; order Gemmatimonadales; family GWC2-71-9; genus 20CM-2-65-7. Next base: position 834 of record DATJKA010000109.1, read on the forward strand.
CGCTCGCTGCTCCACGCGTGTGCAGGCGGAGATCGTACGCCGAGCTGCACACGTGTGCAAGCAGCGGGGAGGAAGTTCTGCGCTATTGAGTGAGCGCGATCACCGCGCTATGCTCCGCCGACTCATGGCTCCCGAAGCTCCGATCCTGCGACCTGCGCGAGTGCTGGCGGGCTGGCTCTCCGACAAGCAGGCGAGAGGCGTGTTGACCTCGCACCGTCCGGATGTCGAGCTGACCGACGAGCAGCGGCGGGCCATCGACGCCGCCCGCGCAGCGGTGGCCGCGCGCCCGAAATTGCAGCCGTCCTCGCCGATCGTCGCGCCCTGTCCCGAGGTCCTGCATCCGCATCGCGCAGCGCTCTATGGACACGAACGATTCAAGACCTTTCGCGACGAGCATTGGGAGATCGCAATCGTCGATCTCACGCGAGTATGCGTGGTGCAACACACGGTCGGCACGGAAGCCGATGCGAGGATCTCGCGTCTGGACGGAAGCGACGTTCAGGCGCTCGCCGACATCACGCTGCCGATCCCAACACCGCAAGCGCTTTCCTACCAGGTCGATTCGCAGCGCAACGTGGCGATGCTCTCGTCGCCCGACGGAAACCTCCGCGTCGTCGGATTCGCCGCCCAGCAGGTTCCGCGCGGCACGCTGATGGGATTCATCGTCGAAATCGCCACGTCGTTTCTGCAGGTCGCCGAGATAGGCGGCCGCTTCGTGCTGAGGGACGGCAACAACCGCGCTGCCGCGCTGGTGAAACACGGCATCACCCGGGTACCGGCGCTGTTTCGCAGCTTCGGCCAGGGCGAAGACCTGGGGATCCCGAAGGGCGTCCTGGCACCGGCGGTGTATCTCGGTGAGCGTCCGCCGACACCCGCCGACTACTGGGATCCGGCGGTCTCCATTGCCGTTCGCGTTCAGCCGCGCCGAAAATTCATCCTGATCCAGGGCATCGAGCAGAGCCTCGCCGATTAGACAAGCGCAACCTTGCCGCTGGCGAGGTCGTACACGCCGCCGACGATATCGATCTTCTTGTCCCGGTAGAGTTTCTGGACGATCGGCGGCGAGCCCTTGAGTCGAGCTACTTGCCGTCGCACGTTCTCGGCGACGGCGTTGTCGAGCAAGCTGCCCGACTTCGTCCTGGCGGCGACGATGACGGCCGGTTTGATTCCCCTGATGAGCGCCGGCAGGTGGCCCGGAAGCACGGCCTTGGCCTTGAGCACCTTGATGGCCGCGTCGACCGCGCCGCATCCGCTGTGGCCCAGCACCATGATCAGCGGCGCGCCCAGGAACTGGGCGCCGTATTCGAGCGATGCGAGAAGGTCCGGGCTCACGATATTGCCCGCGACGCGCATGACGAAAAGCTCGCCGGGCCCCTGATCGAAGACCAGCTCCGGTGACACGCGCGAATCGGAGCAGCTCAGGATCTGGGCAAAAGGATATTGGCCCTGGACCCGTGCGGCGCGGCCGGCGGAGAAGTCGCGCTCGTTCAGCGCGTTGGCCACATAGCGCGCGTTGCCGTCCAGCAGCCGCTTTAACGCGTCGGCCGGAGCAATCGCGTTCGCCGGCGGCGCCGCGCCCGGCGCGGGCGGGTCGGCCGCGAAGGCCTCGCCGACGCTCCACGGTACGAGCGCGGCGAGCGCGCCGGTCCTCAGAAAATCGCGGCGCGACACGCGAGCTTCAGGTTCGTGCTGCGCATCCCCACAAATGTCACACATGTAAATTCTCCCTGTTGTCCGCCTATCCCTGCGGAGCCGGGAGTCTATACCGCGCGACGTGCCGAACGGAAATTACCGCACGCTCTTCAGCAAAGAAATCCGGTTGGACATGGCGCCTCGCTTCTAGTCTATCGGCCAGGGCATCGATTTCGGCAATCTGATTGCCGCCGACGCCCCGGACTCGGGTAAGCGCTTGGACTGGTCGACGACGCGCCACCATGGCTCGACTTCTGCCGCATGCGCCGGTTCGACGGGCTGGCCGAGGCGAGGCATCAGGAGCTGGGCGCCCCTCTTCGGAGCGAGCTCCAGCAAAGCTTCCGCCGGCTGGTCCCACGGATGCATCGCAAGGCTGAAGGTCCCCCAGTGAATCGGTAGGAAAGGACCGCCGCCGAGCAGCGCCAGCGCCTCGAGCGCATTTTTCGGTCCGAGGTGGATGTCGCCCCAGGCAGGATGGAACGCGCCGACCTCGAGCATCACGAGGTCGAATGGTCCGAGGCGTTCGCCAATCGTCCGGTACTCGGTCGTAAGTCCGGTGTCACCGCTGAAGAACACCGCGTGCCGCTGCGAG
>DATJKA010000110.1:0-7533 GCA_035491815.1 Gemmatimonadales bacterium
GTTCCAACCGAACGGGATCACACTCAACAAGGTGAACGGCTCGCTCAACGAGTCGGGAACACAGCTGGCGAAGGGGTTCGACTTCGCGGGCAACCCGCATCACGGAGACGCGATCGTCGCGACGTTCTACTGGCTGGGCTCGACGAACATTGTCGACTCCGTGATCGATTTCATTGCCGACGCTAACAACACGCGCGCCGGCAACACGTACCATCTCGTCGAATACGTCACCCGCAACGGCTATTCGATGGCGACCTATGTCGCCACCAACGTCCAGAATTTCCCGGACTCGAGCACGACATCGGGACAGATCCTGGCCGTGCGCGCCTATCTGCATCAACCGGTCGCGGACGGCGGCATTGAGATCTCAGCATGGTCGGGCGTGGAGAACGACTTCACGCTTGCGCTCGGCTCGCACAATTCCGCGAGCGGCGTCGATACCGGCGGGAATATCGTGGCGCACGCGGCGCCGATCACCGTCAATGCCGGCGCAGTCGCGTTCACGGTGACGCTGGGAGCGATGGACACCGTCGGCGGGGCGTTCACCGGTGTCTTCCTGCCATCCGGCTTCAATGCCGTGGCGGTGCCCGGAGACAATGGCCGGGGATCCGACAGATACATGGTCAACCAGGCCGGGTACGCCGTGCAGGCGAGCGCGGGCACCGTGGATCCGCGGTGGACGTGGCAGTACGCACCGCCCGCTCGTCCGTGGCTCGTCACGACTTTCGCGCTGAACGCGGCGAGCTCGGGCACTACTCCGCCCCCGCCGCCGCCACCACCACCGCCGCCGCCGCCGCCGCCCCCGCCGCCGCCGCCGCCGCCGCCCCCGCCGCCGCCGCCGCCGCCGCCGCCGCCGCCGCCGAACCAGCCGCCCACCGCGGCGTTCACGTCGAGCTGCAGCAATCTGTCTTGCAGCTTTACGAGCACGAGCAGCGATCCGGACGGCTCAGTCGGAGGCTACAGCTGGAACTTTGGCGACGGCGCGACCGCGACGATACAGAACCCGTCGCACGCGTATACTGCCGCCGGCACGTTCACCGTTACGCTCACGGTTACGGACAATCTGGGCGCGCAGTCGGCTCCAGCCTCGCATAGCGTGACTGTAACGGCGCCCAATCAGCCGCCGACGGCCAACTTCACCTCGAGTTGCAGTGGGCTCTCGTGCAACTTCACGAGTACGAGCAGCGATCCCGATGGCACCGTCGCCAGTTACAACTGGACCTTCGGTGACGGGACGACCTCGACGGCGCAAAACCCGTCGCACGCGTACTCGGCAGGCGGGACGTACACCGTGACCCTGCGTGTCGCGGATAACCAGGGCGCGCAAAGCACGACCACATCGAAATCGGTGACGGTCACGCCGCCCAACAGTGCACCAGTGGTCGACGCCGGTCCGGATCAGACCGTCCTGCTGGGTGTGCTCTTCAACGAGAGCATCTCGTTCACCGATCCGGACAATGGGCCGTGGACCTACACGATCAATTGGGGTGATGGCTCGACGTCGACCGGGACCAGGACGACGGCGGGCTCGTTCTCCGTGGGCCACACGTACCTCGGCATCAGTATCCTGGGGACCCGAACGATCACGGTAACCATACGGGACAGCCTGGGCGCGTCAGGTTCCGACACGAAGAAACTCACGGTTGTCCTGCTGTAGCATGTAGCGCCAGCGCGACGGATGCGGCTGGAACGCGACGAACGACGCGGGAGCGAGTGCTCCGCGTCGTTCGTGCATTCAGGCATAGCCATTGCACTTCCGAGGCTTGTGATTCGCCACCATTTCACGGTCGACGTCGAGGAGTACTTCCAGGTCTCCGCATTGGAGGCGCACGCCCCACGGCGTCGCTGGGCGCTATACGACTCGCGTGTCGTGCGGCAGGTCGAGCAGCTGCTCGAGCTCCTGGCGGGGCATCAGGCGCGCGCGACGTTTTTTGTCGTGGGTTGGGTTGCGGATCGCCACCGCGGATTGGTGCGGAGCATCGCCGCGGCCGGTCACGAGATCGCGTCGCATACGTGGGATCACGCCCGCGTGACGACGCAAACGCCGCCGCAGTTCCGGCGCTCCGTCCGGCGGTCGAAACAGCTCCTCGAGGATATCACCGGCGCGAGCGTTATGGGGTTTCGGGCGCCGAGCTATTCGATCGTCCCCGGGTGGGAATGGGCGCTCGACGTGCTCCTCGAGGAGGGCTACCGCTACGACTCGAGCCTCTTTCCGGTACGCCGCCGCGGGTACGGCTATCCCGGCGGAAAGGAAGATCCGCACTGGCTCGAGCGCCCGGCCGGCAAACTGGTCGAGATTCCTCCGGCGACGTTGCGGTTCGCCGGCATGCGACTGCCCGCGGCGGGCGGCGCGTACTTCCGCCTGCTGCCCTACAGCGTCGTGCGCACCGCGCTGCGGCAGTGCGAGCGACGCGGCGTCCCCGGGACGTTCTACATCCATCCGTGGGAAATCGACGCCGAGCAGCCGCGGTTTGCCGTGTCCTGGGCGACGCGGCTGCGACACTATGGCGGACTGCGGGGAATGCTCCCGCGGCTCGAACGACTGCTGACGGAGTTTCCCTTCGGCTCGATCCGCGACACGCTCGCGAAAGCGCGACTCGCGAGCGCGACCGCGCCCACGCCGGATCTGTTGCTATGCCCATCGCCATAACGCCGCTCGACGGCGCTGTGCGCCGCTGGGATGACGTCGTCCGCGAGTCGGCCGACAGCAGCTTCTGCCATCTCGCCGCTTGGCGGGACATCCTGTCCGATGTGCTCGGTGCCGAGTGCTTGTATCAGGTCGCGACGGACGACGACGGCTCGTGGCAGGGGATCCTGCCGCTCGTCCGGGTACGCAGCAGAATTTTCGGCCACTACCTGGTCTCCGTGCCGTTCCTCAACGACGGTGGCCCGCTGGGATCGGTCCTCGCGCGGCAGCAGCTGGTCGCGGCGGCCGTGAGCGAAGCGCGCCGGAGCTCGGCCGACTTGCTGGAGCTGCGAACTCGGCACGACGCCGAGCTCGACCTTCCCACCTCGTCTCGGAAGATCACGGTGCTGCTGGGGCTGGAGTCCGACCCGCAGGCAGTGTTCGCGAAATTTCCGGCGAAGCTCCGGAGCCAGATCCGCCGGCCGATGAAGGAGGGACTCGTCGTGCGGTTCGGGCCGGAGCACGTGGAGCCTTTCTACGAGGTTTTCGCGCGGACGATGCGCGACCTCGGAACACCCGTGTTACCTCGCGCATTTTTCGAGCGCGTGGCCCATGCGTTCCCCGAGCTCGCCGTCTTCGGCGTCGTCTACCGCGGCGACCAACCGCTCGCGGGTGGCTGCGGCTTCCTCTGGCGCGACGAATTCGAGATCACCTGGGCAGGCGCGCTCCGTGAGTCGCGCAGTATCTCGGCCAACATGCTGTTGTACTGGGCCCTCATGGAGCACGTGATCAGTCGCGGCGCGCGCGTGTTCAACTTCGGCCGCTGTACGCCGGGCGGCGGCACGCATCGCTTCAAGAAGCAGTGGGGCGGGACCGACGTCGCATTGCCCTGGCGCCAATTCGTGGCGCCCGAAGCGGCGCGGCAGGCGCCGCCGTCGCCGGACGATCGGGCGTTTTCGTGGGGACCCAGGCTGTGGCGCCGGCTGCCACTGCCGATAGCCAACCTCGTGGGTCCACGACTCGTTCGCTTCCTGCCGTGATCACCTGGCGACGGCAGCTGCCGGTCCATTCGCCGCTCGACACCGGCGCGCTGCTCGCCGGCGTTCGCGGCCTGGTCAGCTGGAACGGGACACACGCGCGCGCGGAGCGCGAGCTTGCAGCACTCGTCCAGAATCGCTACGGCGCGCGTGCTGTCCTTCTCACGGCGAGCGGCACCGCCGCACTGACGGCCGCGCTCGTCGACATTGCAAACGAGCGGGGTGTGGAACCCGTCGCGCTTCCTGCATACGCCTGCTACGACGTCGCCACCGCCGCCGATGGTGCCGGCGTGCCGGTATTGCTGTACGACGTGGATCCGGAGACGCTCGGTCCTGACCTCGCGCAGATCGGGAGACTGCTGCGCCAGGGCGCGCGGACCATCGTCGTCGCGCACCTGTACGGCTGTCCCGTCGATCTGACGGAGATCAATGCGCTCGCGTCCGCCGCGGGAGCGCTCGTCGTCGAGGACGCAGCGCAGGCAGCGGGCGCGACGGTGAACGACCGGCCGGCGGGCAGCCAAGGATCGCTTTCGATCTTGAGCTTTGGACGCGGCAAAGGACTGACCGGTGGGAGCGGAGGCGCGATCCTCGCGATGGATGAGGCCGGGGAGCGGGTTGTCGGTCGCATCCGCCGGCATCGCCGGCTCGCTGTGGGCGGGCGCGGCTGGCCCGACTTCGCGGCCCTCTCGGCACAATGGATGTTCCAACATCCGCGGCTGTACGCGATTCCCGCCGCGCTGCCGATGCTGCACCTCGGCGAGACGCGGTACCGCCAACCCCGGCCGCTGCGCGGCCCGACGACGGTAGCGTGTCGCGTCACCGCTGCCTCATGGGCCGCCGCCGAGCGCGAGGTGGACGTCCGGCGGCGCAACGCGCAGCAATTGCTCGCGGCGCTGGCGTCGGAGCCCGCATTTCAAACCATTGCTCTCTCGGAGCAGACGCGAGCGGGATTTCTCAGGTTGCCGGCGCTCATGTCCGCCGCCGCTCGTGCCGCCGTCTCCCAACGCGCGGCGCAAAGTCTCGGCATCATGCCGGGCTATCCGCAGCCGCTCAGCGAGCTGCAGCCATTGCGTCGCCGGTGCCTGAATCGCGATGACCATTTTCCCGGCAGCCGCCTGCTGGCCAAGCGCCTATGTACGTTTCCGACACACGGGCGACTGACGGCCGGTGATCTCGGAGGGCTCGAGCGATGGATTCGCGAGTGGGGCAGGCGCGGCGAAGCGTAACGAAGGTCCTCGTGGTCGCGGCCGCGGCGCTGGCCGCGTGCGGTCCGAGCGACTCGCCACGCACAGGCGACGTTGTCTTTGCAGATGATTTCGAGTCCGGGAGTCTCTCGGCGTGGACCGACGGCGCCGATCCCAGTCGCCAGCACGTGGTCGACGATTCGAGCGGCGCCGAGTCGGGCCGCCGCTATCTCCGCGTGACGTATCCGGCGAACGGCGACGGCGGCTGGCTGACACATTTCCTGTCGACCGGCTATGACTCGCTGTCCGTGAGCGCGTGGGTCCGCTTCCCGGCGGACTGGAAAAGCGACACGAAGCTGATCGCGCTGTACGGCTCCCGCGACGATGACCGCTGGTCGGCCTTTGGGAAGGCCGGCAAGTGCCCGACGGGCAGCGATTTCTTCGCCGCCATGGTGGTCAGCGAGCGCAGTGCGACGGGCGGCGCCGGACCCGTTCGCTTCTACGCATACTATCCCGACATGGCGCGAGAACCCGACGGCGTCACATGCTGGGGACGCTTCGGCGACGGCGCGGAGACCTACACGCCGGCGGCGCTCGCGAGCGGAGCCTGGCACCAGATCGAGTTCTGCGTGCGTCTCAACCAACCCGGACATGGTGATGCGACGCAGACAGTATGGGTCGATGGGGTGCGGCGCGGCGATTGGCCGGGGCTGCGTTTCCGCGATAGCAACGTGCTCAGGCTCAACGCCGTGCAGTTGACGTTCAGTCGCGCACTCGCGAACAATCCACCCGCGCAGGCGCTCGATGTCGACAATGTCGTCGTGAGAGTCGGCGAATCCTCACGCTGTCACGTAAAGGATTTCTAGACGCATTCTGCGCGCCTGCGCGCAGAATCCTCCAAGGTGTTTCCCCGGTGTGCACGCATCACACCGCGCGCGTGCGAATGACAACCCATTGATCGCGCCCTCAACTACTCGCCGGCTGCGACACCTGACCCGCGCGCGGCACGTCTGTTGCATTCTTGCCACACCGATTAGACACGCTGCTCAGAGCAAATCCGCCGAAAGGCGGTGACGCAGAGCTACGGGACTACCGCGACGGGAGTCGCCACGTCCGCCGGGCCGCCAGCGCATCGACCTCTGGTCGAAGCTGGCGGCCCTTTCGTTTGTTGCAGGAACACGCACCCCTCCGCCCGAGGGAGCGCGACAAAGGCAAACCCGGCGAAAGCCGGTGACGCAAAGCTCCGAGGCTACCGCGCGAACGCGCCATGCCGGTCGAGCTGCCGAACTCTTTTGGGGGGGTGACGGGGATGGACGCTCGTCGCGGGCAGTATTGGCCATTCGTTGTCATCGCGCTCAGCGCCGCATGCAACCTCAAGCCTCGAGACAGTCTCGGGGTCGACAATCCGGTGACGCAGGTGGTGGTCGCTCCGGCCGCGCTGACGATCGATCCGCTGCAAAGCTTCCAGTTCCAGGCGTATGGGCGCACGCAGGCGGGCGACAGCGTTCCGATTGCAGTCGACTGGCAGGCGTCCGCCGGCACGATCTCACAAGCCGGGGTCTACACCGCGGACACGTCCGCATCCGACGTAACCGTCACCGCGACGCTCACGAGTCCCACGAGTGTCAGCGGCACGGCGCGAGTCACCAAACGCCGGCTCGTTCGTCTCGTCATCAATCCGAAAATCACCACGCTCGCGACCGGTGGATTTCAGCAGTTCGCGGCGTACGGTCTCAAGAACACCGGCGACAGCGTCGCCGTGTCGGTGACCTACTCGGCGACGGGCGGCACGATATCGAATTCCGGCGGCTATACGGCAGGGCAAACCGCGGGCACCTATCGCGTGGTGGCCAAACAGAACGGCGGCGCGTACGCCGATACGTCGGCTGTCACGGTCTCGGTCGCGGCCCCACCGCCGCCGCCACCGCCACCGCCACCGCCACCGCCGCCGCCGCCTCCCCCAGCGAATCCGGGAAGCGTTACCGATCTCGCGGTCGTGGGCACGACGGACAGCTCGGTCACGCTCTCATTCACAGAAGTGAATGACGGCACGGGCCTGCCCGCGGCGTACGATGTACGGTTGGCGGCAGGCACGATGTCCTGGGCCTCGGCATCGAGCGTGACATTCGGATCCTGCACGACACCTGTCGTTGGTTTGACAATCGGAGCGAAACGGACTTGCACGGTGCTGGGACTTGCCGCGGCGACCGCGTATCAGTTCCAGCTCGTGGCCTTTCGGGGCACGTTGAATCTCAACGCCGTGTTCGGCGCGCTGTCCAATGTGGCGAGCGGTACGACGCTAAGTGGTGGCACGCCGCCGCCTCCACCACCTCCTCCGCCACCACCTCCGCCACCAGGCTCGTGGCCGAATCAGCCGGGGGGCTTTCGGGTGTTCAACGATCAGCCCTGGGACCTGCTGACCGGAAGTAGCTGGAACTGGCTGCGGCGCGCCTCCTCGCTCAACCCCAGCGTCGCGGTCGATGCCACGGCGCCCTTCTCGCCGCTCAATGAGCTCCAGATGGTCTTTACCCCCGACATGGGCAATGACCAGGAGCCGAGCGTGCACTGGATCAGTTTGCCGGGGATCAAGGAGATCTACACCGGCTTCTGGATCAAGCTGTCGGCCAACTGGACGGCGAGTCCGGCGGGGGCGGGGAAGATCACGTTCCTCTTTACCAATGGGGCG
>DATJKA010000111.1:0-4097 GCA_035491815.1 Gemmatimonadales bacterium
CGGGCGTCGCCCAGGACCGCGAAACGGCGATCATTCCGGGCATGCCGAACGCCGCGATCCAGGCGGGCGGCGTTGACGCGGTGCTGCCCCTCGGCCAGATCGCCGATCGCGTGGCTGCCGAGCTGCTGCGCCGCGGCGGGGGCAAGACGAAATGAAGGGCTATCTGCTCGTGCGTGCCGCCGGCAAAGCCTACGGCCTTCCCGTAGGCCGCGTGCTCGAGGTCGGCGATTCGACGGAAGTGCTCGCCATTCCGCGCAAGCTCGCCGCAGTCCGCGGGCTGACGCCGCTGCGCGGACGACTGGTGCCGCTCATCCACCTGGGCGCGTTGCTCACGGGGAGCGAGGCCCCCCCCCCCGCAGCGACTGGCGCGAGCGGCGCGACTCGCACGGTCGTCCTCGTGGAGATCGGTCCCAGTCACAAACACGTCGCGTTCGAGGTCGATGACGCCGATGCCGTCGTGCGTGAGGACCCATTGCCCGTGCCGCGCGGCCAGATGCTTCCGTGGGCCGCGGGGGTCGCGGAGCAGGATGGCGGGGAGAGCCTCGTGCCGATTCTGGATCTCGATGCGCTCGGGGATCGCATCGCGTGACGGCGACCACCGGTACCGGCGACGACGTCCAACTGGTCACCTTCAAGGTCGCCGGCCAGGACTTTGCGTTCAACATCTTTCAAGTGGAGCGCATCCTGCGCTATGAAGCGCCCGCACCGCTGCCCAAGGCTCCCGAGTTTCTCGAGGGCGTGCTGCGGTATCAGGGCAGCGCGGTGCCGCTCGTGGATCTGCGCAAGCGATTGGGCACCGCGGCGCCGTTGCGAGAGGACACGCGGACCGTGATTCTCGAGTACGACGGCGGGAAGATCGGCATCATCGTGGATACGGTGACCGAGGTGATGCAGGTGGCGGCCCAGGCCGTGACGCCGCCGCCCGGGATCGTTCGCGGGCTCGCGGCCGAGTACATCTCGGGACTGGTGGTGCAAGATGGACGAACGATCGTGGTGCTCAACACGAACAAGCTGCTGAGCTCGAAGGAGAAAATGGCGCTGAAGGAAGTCAGCTGATGGCGGAATCACCCGTCGGCCAGCTGCGGAGGGAATACGATGCCATCGCGCGCCAGCTCGATGGCGCGCCCGGCAACGCGGAGCGCGAAGCGGCCAAGCGCGAGATCATCGCCTTCTTCAAGAAGGTGGACACGCAGCTCGGCGAGCTGACGCAGCTCAAGGACGACATTCGCCAGCTCGTCGATCGCTACAAGCAGCTCGCCGCCGACACCAAGCAGGCCGCCGCACCGGAGTTCACGGGCGCGCGGCCGGTGCTGCATGCCGATCACATCGGCGCCACGACGTTCATCGAGAAGGGCTGGAGCCTCATCTCGCTCGGCGACCACGCGGGGGCGATTCAGTCGCTCACCAAGGCGCTGCAACTTTCTCCCGGAGAGACGCAGGCCGAGTCGCTGCTCGGCTGGGCGCAGATGCTGCACGAGGACTACGACGATGCGCTCGCGACCTTCTCCAAGGTCTTGATGAAAGAGCCGGCCAACTCGCTTGCGCGGATCAACGTCGGCTACATCTGCCTCAAGAAGAAAATCTTCGGCGAGGCGATCGAGCACCTGTCCAAGGCGATCCGGCTCGACAACGACAAGAAGGCGACGCTCTACGCGCACTTCTATCTCGGCCTCGTGTACCTACAGCGCGAGATGTACGAGGACGCGGAAACGTTCTTTCAGAAAACGCTGAAGCTCGGGCCCAACCTCATCGAAGCGTACTACGAGCTGGGGCGCGCCCAGTGGTTCGCGGGTGAGCAGGACAAAGCGAAGACGACGTGGACCGACGGCTTCAAGGCCAACAAATTCAATTCCTGGGGCAAGCGCTGCCAGGAGATGCTGGAGCTCGTGGGTAAGGGCGAGGAGCCGCCGCGAGAGTAGCGCTGCTCGTCCTGCTGTTGCAGGGTCACCCCCCGACTCAGTCTCCCGTTGCCACGCAGGTCGGTCGCGTCACCGCGATCGCCTGGCCCGGCCAAGAAGGACTGGCGGTCGCGATCGCCGAGCAAGCCGATCACGCGACCAACTTTCCCGGCATCGGCGCGCTGCCCGATCGCCCGATCCGCATCATCCTCGCGCCCAGTCGCCAAGTCTACGATTCACTCACGCGCGGTCGCTTACCGCTGTGGAGCGAGGGCGCGGCCTTCCCGGATGCCGGAACCATCGTGCTGTTGGCCGCCGGGCCGTCCGGCCGTCCGGCTGACGCCTTGCGCCACGAGCTCGCTCACCTCGCGCTGCGGTGGAAGGTGGGACATCACGTGCCGCTGTGGTTCGAGGAAGGGTACGCGGCGGTCGCGGCGCAGGAGTGGGACCGGCTCGACGCGCTGCGGCTCAACTGGCAGCTGGCGCGGGGCGTGCGCATGGATCTGGACGAGGTCGACCGGGCGCTCCGCAGCGACCGCGGCGATGCCGAGACGGGGTACGCGCTGGCGGCGACTGCCGTGTTGCTGCTCGAGCGCTGGGGCCGGGAGCGCGGCCTCACGCCGCTGCTCACCAATCTGCCGCAATCTGAATCGTTCGACGCGGCGTTGCGTGAGACATATCACGTCACCGAGAGTGATTTCGAGGAGCGCTGGCAGAAAGACGTCGGATCGCGCTACGGCTGGCTCTCCTGGCTGTTCGCGATGGGCTTCTTCTGGCTGGCGATCGGGGCGCTGCTCGTGGCGCTGGTGGTGCTCCGCCGCCGGCGCGATCGGGAACGGCGGGCGGCGCTGGACGACGTACCGGACGCGGATGGCAGCCAACTGCTTGACGATGTTGAGATTACCGAATAGACTCTAGGCCGCCCGATGCCCGACCAAACACTCGCCCGTTCGCGCCTGCGGTTCGGACCGAAGAACTACATCGTTCTCGGCGGCGCGCTCGTGTCGCTCGCACTTGGTTATTGGTTGCTGTCGAAGGGGAACACCACGCTCGCGCCGGTGCTACTCGTGCTAGGCTACTGCGTTCTGTTTCCAGTAGGCCTGCTCCTTTAGCACCTCCGCAATTCCCCCAATGGCACGGGCGAATAGCTCAGCGGTTCAGAGCGCCTGCCTTACACGCAGGATGTCGGGGGTTCGAATCCCTCTTCGCCCATTGGTGTAGCAGCCTGTTACCGGAGGAACGAACACGGTGAGAGCGCTTCAGTTAGTGATGGCGTTGACCATATGCGCCGCGGCGAACGCGACGGCCCAGCTCGCGGTGCAACAGCCGACGGAGCGGTTTCTCGTGTTGCCGTTTCAAGCGGCGGCCGCCGATTCGGCCGCGAGCATCGCGCTTGCGGACGCAGTCCGCGAGCGGCTCGGCCAAATCGCGAAGAGCAAGGTGCAGGTGATCCCGAAGGCCAAGCTCTGCGAGGCGTTGAAGCAGTCGGGCTTCCCGTGCGACGGGCTGCTCACGGACGAGCAGGCCCGGCAGCTCGCCCGGTTCCTGCAGGTGCATTCATTCCTCACCGGTGACTTCCACAAGAGCGGCGCCGAGCTGTCGGCGGACGTGCGCATGGTCGACATCGCGAGCTCCGGCATGGCGGCGAGCTACCGCTCGACCAACGGCAATCCGGGCACCACGGCGGCGCTCGCGGAAGCAATCGCCCAGCGCGCGTACGTGGTGATCCGTGCCAGCGACAACATTCGCGAGTGCTACACGCAGCGACAGGGCGGTCAGTTCGCGCGCGCGCGGCAGGCGGCGCAGAAGGCGCTCGTGCAGGACTCGAATTCCGTCAGCGCCTGGCTCTGCATCGCGACGGTCTACGAAGCCCAGCGGATGCCGATCGACAGCGTGATCAAGGCCTCGCAACAAGCCCTGCGCGGCGATTCCTGCAACGGCACGGCGTGGGAGAACATCGCCCGCGGTTACCAGCAAAAGGGCGACACCGCGAACATGCTCGATTCCTTCATTCATCAGCTCTGCGGTGAGCCTCGGAACGTCGCCAAGCGGCTGGGCATCGCGCAGCTGCTGCGGCAGCTGAAGAAATTCGACAAGGCGGTCGAGGTTCTCGACGCGGGGCTGAAACCGGGGATCACCCCGGGCGATCCGCAGCTGCTCGATCTGAAGCTCACGATTTGCACCGAGGCGGGGAACTTC
>DATJKA010000112.1:0-31666 GCA_035491815.1 Gemmatimonadales bacterium
GCGGTGGAATCGGCGCACGCCGCGGCGGTCAGGGCGAACGAAACGAGGAACAGCGCAACAAGGGAGCGAATTCGGCGCGACATGATGCCTCCGCAGTCGAGTTGAAAGAGGGACCAAAGACCCGCAGCCAACTTGACGACGAAGAGGTCGCGCGTTTAGGGCATTTTTGCGGTATCGTAGGGCGATTTTGCGGCAATTAGGGAATTCTTCGGAGGACGTGTAGGGGAATGCTGGTACTCGCGGCCGTTTCGGACCTGCAATACCAGAGACTGCGCGGCGCGGTCGGCGCAGCCTTCAGCTTGGCGCGCGCGGCGACGTGGGACGTTGCGCTCGAAACCATCCGTTGCCGTCCTGTCGAAATCGCCGTCGTCGATCCGATGCTCGGCGGCGCACGCGGCCAGGAGGTCGAACGGCTGCGCGTGTTGTTCCCGTCACTGCCGCTGATTCTGTACACGCCGATGATGACGCCCGAGCTCGCCCCCGTGCTCCTCGCGATGGGCAAATGCGGCATCACGCGGGTCGTGCTGAGTCGCACCGAAGACCATCCGGACCGGCTCCGCGATCTGCTCGGCGCGGAGGCACTGCACGCCACGTCCAACCGCCTGCTCGCGCAGCTGACCACGGCGCTCGCTCCGCTGCCGCCCGCGCTGCGCTGGGTGCTTGAGGACGCGATGCGCGCGCCGGGAACCGTCCAGACAATCCAGCAGGTGGCAGCCCGCGCCCGGGTGGATCGCGGGACGTGCGCGCGGTGGTGCTACCGCGCCGGGCTGCCGAGCCCGCGCGACATCCTCGCGGCGACCCGTGTGCTGTACGCGCACCGCCTCCTGAAGGATCCCGGTTTCACCATCGAGGACGTCGCGAAACGACTCGGCTACGCCCAGACCAAGACGCTGCAGCAGCACGCGCGGCGCTATCTGGGCCTCACCGCCGGCGAAATGCGCCTGTCGCTCACCGCCGACGAGGCCACCGCGCACATCGTTCAGGATTTTCTCACGCCGGTGCGGCGCAACGCCGCGAGCGCATCGTGATGACGGCGCCGCCGCGGCAACCGCCGACGATCCTGATCGTCGACGACGAGGCCGGGTTACGGCGCGTGCTCGAGCGATTCCTCGAGCGCCACGGCTTCCGTGTGCTCAGCACCGGCACGGCGGAAACGGCCTATGAGCTGCTCTCCAGCGAATCACCGGACGCGCTGCTTCTGGACATTCATCTGCCCACGATGTCGGGCCTGGCGCTCTACCTCGCGATCGTGCATCGCTGGCCGGCACTGGACGGCCACATCGCGATCATGACCGGCGACGCGGAGGCCGAAGAAGTCCGCACCTGGCTCGAGCACCACCGCTGCACGGTGATTCGTAAGCCGTTCAACCTCCAGCAAGTCGTCGACTGGGTCACGTCCGTGTTGCAGAGCGACCGGACCCGCGGTGCGATGGACGCGTGACGACCGTAGCCCACGCCGACCCGCTCCACGTGCTCCGCGAGTATCGCAACCTCGCGCCGTGGAACCTGCGAGATCTATCGGTGCTGGTAGGTGCCGTGCTCGACGCGTCCGCGGTTACGCCGATCAATGCCGCCGCACGCGCGGCGCCGAGCGAGCGGACGATTCGGTTCTACGTGACGCGCGGTCTCGTCAGCCCCCCGGAGGGACGCGGGACCGCGGCGACGTACTCGTACCGCCATTTTCTGCAGCTCCTCGCGATCAAGCTGCGCCAGATGGAAGGGGCGACGCTGGCGGCCATCACGAAGGACATGCACGACCAGACGGGCGACATCCTGGAGCGTCGGTGTGCGCAGGTGCTCGGCAACTCGCTCCCGGCGCCCGACCGCCTGCCGCTCAAGGGCGCCGAAGGAATGCCGCGCGGCCGCTCGGGGCGTGCGCTCACCGCGTGGCTCACTCGGGACGCCGTCAAGGAAACCAACGGCCCCAGCATGTGGCGCCGCATTCCCGTGACGCGCGGCGTGGAGCTTCACGTCGACGCCGACCATCCTCTGGCGCGCCTGGGCTCCGACGACGCCGGCCTGGCGGAGAGCGTGCGCCAGGCGATCGCGAAACTCCTGCCGCACAGCTCGTAATAGAGAGTACCCGTCTCTCACACGGAGTCTGACGATGTGGGTGCTGCTGGCTATCGTAGTGGTCGCCGCGCTGTGGATGATCGGCGCGTACAACGGCCTGATCTCCCTCAAGAACCAGGCCTTCAACGCTTTCAAACAGATCGACGTGCAGTTGAAACGCCGGCACGACCTCATTCCGAATCTGGTCAACGCCGTGAAGGGCGCGATGGACTTCGAGAAATCGACGCTCGAGGCCGTGATCCAGGCGCGCAATCAAGCCGTGAAGGTGAACGCCTCGGGGCCTGAGGCGATTAAGCAAATCAGCCAGGCGGAGAACGCGCTGTCGGGCGCGCTCTCTCGCCTGCTCGTCACGGTGGAGCGGTATCCCGACCTCAAGGCGACCGGCAACGTGAGCCAACTGCAGGAGGAGCTCACGTCCACAGAGAACCGGATCGCGTTCGCGCGCCAGCTCTACAACGACACGGCGACGCAGTACAACACGAAGCAACAGCAATTCCCCACGACGCTCGTCGCGGGACTCGCGCACGCTACCCCGATGGAGCTGTGGGAGATCGAAGACCAGGCGGAACGGGCGGTACCGCAGGTTGACCTCTCCAGACGGTAACCTCTTCCAACAACAGGAAGCCAATCGCCGGCGCACCGTCTGGCTGGTGATTGGCTTCATCCTGTTTTTCGCCTGGCTGGGGTTCGGCGGCGATTACATCTGGTCGCTCTCCAGCCGCCACCCCTTCCCGTGGCTCGGCATCGTGCTAACGGCGGCCGCCGTGATCACGGCGTGGTATTCCTACAAGACCGGGCCCGAGAAGGTGCTGTGGGCGACGGGCGCGCAGGAGCTCACGGATCCGCAGACGGATGCCGAGCGGCAGCTCGCCAACGTCGTGGACGAGATGGCGGTCGCCGCCGGCGTGCCGCGACCCAGAATCTGGATCGTGCCGGACGACGATCCCAATGCCTTCGCGACAGGGCAGGATCTGCTGCACTCGCACATCGCCGTCACGCAGGGGTTGCTCCGGATCTGCAATCGCGACGAGCTCCAGGCGGTGATCGGCCACGAGCTCGGCCACGTCAAGAACCTCGACGTTCGCCTGATGACGACGTTGGCGGCGCTCGTGGGTGCGGTGCTGCTGGTGCGCGACGGAATGGGCCGGATGATGCGGGGCGGCGGACCGCGTCGGGGAGGCCGGGGCAAGAGCGGTGGGCCACTCGTCGCCCTGCTGCTGGCGCTGTGGCTCATCTCGTGGATCCTCGCGCCGCTCATCACGCAGCTGCTCGCGCTCGCCGTGAGTCGCCGCCGCGAGTACCTCGCGGACGCGATGAGCGCGCAGTTCACGCGCAATCCGCTCGCGCTCGCGAGCGCGCTCGAGAAGATTGAGTCCGCCGAGGCGCCGACGACATCGATCAAGCGCGGGGCCGCCCATTTGTGCATCGCCGATCCGCTGGGGCGCCATTTCACGAATCGGGAAGGGTGGCTCGCCGACACGCTGGCCACGCATCCGCCGATGGGCATGCGTATCGCGCGGCTGAAAGGAATGGGGTACGCTGCACTTAAGAAGGCGGCTCAGCCGCTATAACCGAACCTGCCGCGGCTGGCTAACTCCAAGTAACTGAACACGTTCAAAAATAGGCTTGATCTGACCTGCCCCGCCGGTAATATTGTCAGTAGTTGAACGTGTTCAAAACCGCCGCCGGGGGGCTCTATGGTCAATACCTATCTCTTCTATCTCGCGCTGAGCATCGCACTCACCGTGTGGGTGGGGCACACGCTCCATAAGAACGGGCGACCGTTTCTCCTGCACGCGTTCGACAACAACGCCTTGATCGCCGATTCGATCAACAACCTGCTGCTCGTCGGGTTCTACCTCATCAACTTTGGGTTCGTTACGCTGGCCCTGAAAACCAACGACCCGGTCCTGAGTCTGCAGGCCGCCATCGAGCTGCTCTCCGTCAAGATCGGTCAGGTGCTCCTGGTCCTCGGCGGGATGCATTTCTTCAACATGCACATGCTCCACAAGCTCGGACGCCGCAAAGCGCCGCGTCCGCTCTCACCGCCGGGACTTGGCCAAACCGTGCTCCGCGGTGCCGCGTGAAGGACACGAAGGCCAGGATTCTCAAGGCCGCGCTCGAGCTGTTCCGCGAGCGCGGCTACGAGGCTGCCACGATGCGCGCGATCGCCGAGCGCGCCGGTGTATCCTTGGGCAACGCCTACTACTACTTCGGGTCCAAGGAGCACCTCATTCAGGCGTTCTACGACCGCACCCACCTCGAGCACGTCGCGGCGGTGGGGACCAAGCTCGACGAGCTGAAGGAGTTCAAGGCACGCCTGCTGTGGGTGATGCGCAAGAAGCTGGAAACCATCGAACCCTATCATCGTTTTGCGGCTTTGCTCTTCCGCAGCGCGGCGGATCCGAAGAGTCCGCTCAACCCCTTCAGCTCCGAATCCCAGCCGGTGCGACGTGAGTCGACCGAGCTGTTCGCGAGGGTCGTGGAAGGGGTGCGCTCCATTCCCAAGGATCTTCGCGTCGAGCTTCCCAACCTCCTCTGGCTCTACCACATGGGGATCGTGCTCTACTGGATTCACGACCAGTCGGAGGGCCGGTGGCGCAGCTGGAAGATGATGGAAAAGTCCGTGGATCTCGTTGCGAAGCTCGTCGCCGTGGCTTCGTTCTCGGTATTGGGTCCCGCGAGGCGGGCCGCGCTTGCGATGGTGCGCGAGCTCAGGGACCAAGAACACGAAGCCCCCCAGCCGGCGCGATAGGCCGCTGGGGGGCTCCGACACATTGGCTACCCGGAGTCGAGGGCTTGCGCCCTTCGTTCTTCTCTCCGCCGCCACTCATGGACTGTTCGTCCCGGTTGGGCAATCGGAGGCCCCGGCTTCCATCCCTAGACAACCCCGTCGGGTCGCCCAGTTCACCAATGTGAGTGCTACGGGTCAGATCGGGTCGCGGACCGACCTTCCGCACTGCACGTCGAGGCACCATTTCGACGTGGCTAGGGCAACGCGACTGGCCCCAGCTGGCCGACCCGGTGAGTGTACTCCCGGATCAACGAGCGCCTGAGCCCTTGGTTGCATCGGCGCCCTCCCCGGAATTTCCGTTCGGCCCCGTCTTGAAGGCGTTGTTGAGACGCCAGGTCCCAACCCTTCCCTCCAAGCCGCGTGACATCAATATAGGGGCCGCTAGGAGCCGCGCAAGTGCCGATATTTCTTCGGGTTAGCTCACTTCGATGTTTACGCCGTGTGGATGGTAACTCACTGCCGAATCACTCATTCCCAAGTCTCTCCACATGATGTGGAGTTGTTGATCCACATTTCTACCCTTCGACCGACACCTCGCAGTAGGCAAAAGGCTCGTCGGAATCCGCGGGAATGAATAGAAATCCGGCGCCACTCGTCGCAAACCAGCCGGCGAGCAGCTGGGTCGAGCGCCCGACGGCGGGCTCCGCGAACAACGCCTGCGTCCAGCGACGAATGTGTCGCAGCTCGGGCGCGCGGCGCGAGAGCAAACTCAGCGCGGCGCCGAGTCCGTGCGTCGCGCGGAGAAAATGCGCCATTGCGTGGCCGCGTTGCGCAAAAATGTACGAACGGACTCCCGGCTCGTCGTAGAGCAGGGTACCTTCGTATGGATCCGCGGGTGGCGCGTCCATGCGCGGGCCGAAGTAGACATACACACGCGCGTCGCCTTCCTTGCGCTCGACGACGATGGCGGCCGAATCGGGGCCGAGGCGCGCAGCATGCACGAGATCTTCCGCGGCGAGAATGCCGACCTGCGCCGTCCACTCGAGCGCCGCGAGCGCCTGATCTAACGGCAACCCGACGGCATCGTCATACGCAATGAGGCGCGGCGCCTCGCCGGCGCGCTGAAAGAAGTGCGCGAGGGCGTCGGCACGGTCCTCGAAGGTGCGGATGATGCGCGAGGTTGCGGGAACGGCCATCCTGAGATAATAACGGAGCCTTAATGCTTGCTGCAATCGTGATGGCGATCACAATAACGGCGGCGCCGGTGCAGGACACGACCGCCGCACATAAAGACACAACACCACCGGCGGCGCCGGCTCCCACGATCGAGCAGATCCGCTACATGGACGGGCTGCGCACCGTCACGCGCGGCGTCGCGCAGATTCGCGACGGCGTGAATCGCGTGGTGCGCACACAAGGCGCCGACTCCCTCACGCGGCGCCGCGCGGCGCGGCGGCTCGGCGGCCTGTGCGGGACGGCGCGATCGTTCATCGTCAGCGGCCGCCCCAGGATGCAAGCGACGGCCTATTCCGACTCGCTCAAGCTCCTGGCAAAGCAGCTGACGGTCCGATTGGACTCGCTGACGAGCGCGCTACCCACATGCGAGCGAACGGCAGGCCACGATCCCACCGCCGTGACCACGACGCTGACGACGCGGCTCAAGAACTACGACGACGCCCTGCTCGCCTTTCGTACGGCCCAGGCTGCCGTCAATAAGCCCGATAGCGCCAAAATCCAAGCAATTCAATAACTTAGCGCCACTGCTGCAGTAAGTCCGCCACGGCCTGTCGCGTGTCAGTGAACTTGAGTGTCGCGCTGATCGCCTGAAGCCTCGGCTGGGCGACGTCGCGCGGCAGCGAGAAGCGGAACGCTTCGACCGCCCAGCGCCGCACATACCCCCGTTCGTCATCCAGGCGCTTCGTGAGTAAGTCGAGTGCGTGGCTGCTTCCCCGCCCCGCCATTGCCGCAAGCGCGTGCAGCGCAAATCGCTGCTCCCCGGCGCGCGCATCCACGGTGTCGACCAGCGTGGTATCTGCGCTCCGCACGATCGCGCGATAGGCGCCGATCTGGATCGCGTCACGGTACGACGTTGTCCGCAACGCCTCCAGGATTACGGCGCGACGGCTTGCGCTATCGCTGAGGGCCAACGTCGTCACCGCGGCCGCGCGCACCGCGTCGCTCGAATCGTGCAGCCACGCGTCACGCGCGAGCGGCGCCACCTGCGCGGCCGCTCCGCTGAGACTGCCCAGCGCTTCGACCGCAGCGGCGCGAACCTGTGCGGAAGTGTCTTTCATGGCCGACTGCAACACGGGCAGCTCCGCAACGACGCCGACGGCGGCAGCGCGAGTCAAGAAGTACTCGGCTTTGGTGGCGGCCCGAGCGAGCGCGGCCACGGCCGCCGTGTCGCCCTTGCGTTGGCTCAGCTGCTCGATGACCCACTGCCGATTCCAGAGATTTGGGTCGCGGTCGAGCTGCGTGGCGAGCCAGGCGGTCGGCTGCTCGAACGTCAGCCGTTTCAGAATTCCATTCCCGTCGTCGAAGACGACCATGGTGGGCGTGCTCTTCACGCCGCGGACCACGACCGTGTCCTGACGCCGTGCAAGCTCGCCGCGCGCCGTAATGTCCCCGGTCGCGGTCCCGACACGGATGTCGACGGGCATGCGGAAGACCTGCGGGGTCGTGTAGCGCAGCCCCGTGCTATCGGCTTTCGACGAGTCTTGCTGGGTTTGCTGCACGACCACCGTGACGGTCTGAGCGCTCGAGTCGTACTTCGCGGACACGACGAATTCCGGATAGCCCGCCTGGTAGATCCACTGATCCCAGAACCAGTCGAGATTCTCGCCGGTCGCGTCGAGTACGGCCTGGCGCATGTCGTCGGTCGTGGCGTTGTCGAACGCGTGATCGGTGAGATAGCGATGCACCGACGCCCAGAAGCGCTGCTCGCCGAGATAGTGCTTGAGCATCTCGAGGACGAGGGCGCCCTTGGGATAGATGTTGTTCGAGCCCATGGCTGCGAGCGGCATGCGCTGGTCGTGGTCGATCTGCATGAACTGGCTGTACTCGTCGAGGTAATAGTCCTCTTCGGCGCGCGCGCCCTGTTTGTGCAGCCAGTACTGCCCCGGCATGAACTCGGCGAACCCTTCGTTGAGCCACATGTTCGCCCAGTTCTCGGTCGTCACGTAGTCGCCGAACCACTGATGCGACAGCTCGTGCGGAATCAAAATCCAGAGGTACCATGGACGATCCTGATAATCACGACGGCCCGGCAACCAATCGACCAGCGTCGTGGCGCTCACGTTCTCCATGCCGCCGAAGAAGTCGGCGACGGTCGTCTGTGCGTACTTCGCCCACGGATAATTCACGCCGGTGAGGCGTGAGTACATGTCGATCATGTCGGGCGTGACCCGATACAGCGGACGCGCGAGGGCGGAATCTTCGTGATAGACGTAGTAATCGACCGGGACGCCGCGCCACGTGTCATGAACCTTGGCGAGCGGCGCCACGATCAGCGAAACGAGGTACGTCGCGGATGGCTTGTCCTGGAGCCAGTCGACCGTGCGCGCCCCGCCTTGGCCCACCACGTCCGACACGAGCCGGCCGTTGGAGACGGCGTTCATGCCCTTGGGCACCGTCGCCACGACTTCCCAGGTCATCTTGTCGTTGGGGAAGTCATAGGTCGGAAACCAGTAATGATTGTCGTGGTCTTCGCCCTGACTCCAGATCTGGCGCGGGCGGTGCGGCCGACCTTCGGGATTGATGTAGGTCAAACCGTGACCGCTCTCGACGACGCCGTGATAGGCAATGGTGAAGCGCGCCGTATCGCCGAATCCGATCGGCTTCGCGAGATACACGACGAGCGTATCGCCATGGCGGCTTGTCCGCAGCGTCGCGCCCGCGGCCCGACCGGCAGTCACGCTCTTCAAGACGAGCTTGGCGCCCGCGTCGAGGATCACGGAATCGAGGCCTGCGCGGCGCGCGACCAGCGTCGTCGTCACGCGACCGTCGAATGACGTCGAATCCCAGTTGAAATTCCCGACTTCGATGCGCTGATGGATCAGGTCGTAGTCGTGGGAGCGGGTGTAGCGGTCGTTGGCGATGCGCTCGGCATTGGCCTGAGCGGCGAGCGGGCGGGCAGCGAGGCCCGCGACAAGCAGAAGTTGAGGTAAGCGCATGGTAGCACAGAATGTACTCGCACAGGCACTTAGGCGAGGTGCCACTATGATGTCGTCATAATGTCGGCACGCGTTTGGGGCGTGTGCTTGATTGACAGGTTTCATGTCGTTTCATACTTTTGCCCGCGGTTCAAGCATACGTGGCAACCGTTATCGGATGTCTGCGCTTCCGCGAGGACCACACCGTCTCGCGGATTTTTGCTTAGAGCCCGTCCCATGCCGCGGTGGCCTGGGTCGATCCAGTTCGGGGCCGTGCCCCCTCAGTGCAGAGGTCTTAACAGTATGGCTAAGGGTAAGGTGAAGTGGTTTAACGACGCGAAGGGCTTTGGCTTTATCGCGCAGGAGTCGGGTCCGGACGTGTTCGTTCACTTCACAGCGATCCAAGCGGAGGGGTTCCGGAGCCTCGCCGAGGGTGACAACGTCGAGTTCGACGTCGCCCAGGGTCCCAAGGGGCTGCAAGCGCAGAACGTTCGGAAGGTCTGAGCCTGTCGGTTCAGGACGAACGGGCCCGGGTCACACCGGGCCCGTTTGCTTTTCATATATTGGCGCCATGACTCTGCTCCTTGGCCTCCTCGTCGTCATGCAGGCACCCCGACCGTTCGCGTATCGCGGCTTCTCACCGGGCATGGCGTATCGCGACTTCGCCGCCCGCGCGCGTTCGCTCGCTCGGGGCGATAGCGACCTCCTGGCATGTCAGACGATGAAGCGAACGGCGCAAGTGATGGACTGTGGAGTGCGCGTGCGTGACCCGGTCGACAGCGCGCAATTCTATCTCAGCGCGAACGTCATCGAGGGTCAGACGTCGGTCATCGCATTCGTCGATTCGGGAAAGGTCGCGCTCCTCAAACTCAGACAGGACGACGTGCGAAGAGCGCTGGGCCCGCCGCAGCGCCGCGAGCGCAGCACCTGGGAGTGGACCAAGGGTCGCCGGTTCATTCGGATGAGCTGGCGCGGCAAAGCCGACTGGCGCGTGATTTCGATTACGCTGAACGACCGGAACGTGATGGATCGAATCGCGCGATACGTCCCGAAGCCGAAGTCGCGGGCGCCTTAGGCAGACCCGCGCACCAGATCTTCGGCCAGTTTCCCGATTCCCTGAGCGCCAACGAGCTGATCCATCCACCGCGGCGGCAATGCCGTTTCGCCGTAGCGCGCCCCCAGCAGCGCTCCCGCCACCGCCGCGTTGGTGTCGGTATCGCCGCCCGCCTCGGCGAGCAGGATGAGCGTCTCCTCGAGCGTGCGATCGTGCGTCGCAAACCAGAACGCAATCTCCACGCAGTGGACGACGTAGCCGGCCTCGCCCGGGCGGTGAAGCGGCAGATCGCCCTCGGATTCGCGCGGGACGCGATGGATGGCGTCACGCAGCGGGCGCGGGGCGCGGTCACCGATGCGGTGCAGCACCTCATCGATGAAGTAGATGTTGCCGTGCAGGAGCTCGCGAGCCGCGAGGTTGAGCGCCGCGGCACCCCAGGTGCAGCGCTCGTCCGCGTGCGTGATGGCGGCCTGTTGCGTCGAGACACGAATAAGGCGGTCGGGGTCGTCGTGGTAGCGGAGCGCGACGGGGATGCAGCGCATGATGCTCCCGTTCCCCGCCGAGCCGCTCGGATTGCCCTGATGCGTGAGCCGGCCCGCTTCGAAGGGTTCCTTGCCTCGCTCGATCATGGTCAACGCGCGCTTCGTCGTCAGGCCAATGCCGCGCCCGTCGACTTTCATCCACCGTACCCAGCGCCGCGCCACATCGCCGGCGTCGAAGCTTCCCGTCGCCAGCAGCGATTCGCCGAGCAGCAGGGCCATCGCGGCGTCGTCGTCGTAGGGAGAGTTCTTCGGCGGCGGAGCGAGATCGCGCACGCCATTGGGAAAAGCGTCGCGAATGGCCTCAGCGGTCGCCAAGTGCTCAGTGGGTACACCCAACTGATTGCCGGCGACCAGGCCAAGCAGCGCACCCCGGGCGCGAGAGACAAGCTGGGGATCCATTGGCCCACAAGTTAATACGACCAATGGCGATCGTCGGGGGTGTTCTGGTCGTGTACGTCGTAATCGTCGGCCTGCTCTGGACGTTTCAAGAGCAGATCACGTTTCCTTCCCCGCGGGCGCCGCTCCCTGATCCGGTCCGGACCGTCGGCTACGGCGAGCGTGTCGAGCTACGGATGCAGAACGGAACCCGATTGGTGGGTTGGTATCTGGCGGCGAGGGGCGGCGAGGGGCGGCGAGACGAGGCGGCGGCGCAAACGGCTGGGCTGCTCTGGTTCTACGGCAATGGCGAAAATATCGGCTCGATCTGGCCCATTATCCGAGATTTCCGACCACGGGATGCTGCTTTGCTCGTCATCGATTATCCCGGGTACGGCGCGAGCGAAGGACGCGCGAGCGAAGCCGGGATGTATGAAGCCGCCGAGCTCGCCTACGCAGAACTGGTGCGCCGGCCCGGCGTCGACCCGCGGCGGATCTACGTCTACGGGCGCTCGCTCGGCTCCGCCGCGGCGACTCGCGTCGCCGCGACGCGCGAGGTGGCGGGTCTGATCTTGGAATCACCATTCACGAGCGCGCGAGGCATGGCCCGTCAGCATTACCGGATCGTGCCGAGTTTCCTCGTCCGCTTGCGACTCGACAACGAGGGCACAATCGCGCGCGTGCACTGTCCGATCCTCATCCTGCATGGGACCGCGGACATGCTGGTCCCGATCACGATGGGTCAGGCGGTCGCGGCAGCAGCGGGTGGTCCGGTGGAATTCGTCGAGATCGAAGGGGCGGGCCACAACGACACCTACGACATCGGTGGGCGCCGTTACGCCGAGAAACTCGCCGCGTTCGTCAGATAACCACGACCGGCTCGAGCCGGTCCTTCACTTCCTCGAAGATCCGCTGTGCCTCGTCGAGCGCCCGAATGACGTTGGGCTCTTCGGGATCGGGATACTTGCTGCTGGCAGCCACGCGGCCCGTCAGCTTGCGGACGCCCACGAGCGCGCGCGTCACCTCGCAGCGTTCCACGTCGCGATTGGTGTGACCCGCGACGAGGAGCTCCTCATATAGAGGAAGGGCGATCGGATCCCCGAGGACGTAGAGCGACTCGAGAATCTTCGGAGCGAGGAAGCGGCGCAGCATCTCGTCGCCCCGAATCCGCTGAAACAGCGCGATCACGGTCGGAGCCCCACCCTGACCGGGGTAATACCGCGCCGCCTCGACCGCCGCCGCGACGAAGGCGTGGTGCGCTCCGGGTGTCCGCAAATAGCGCTCAAACAGCGGCCAAGCGTCGGACGGATGCCGCTCGGCGAGTGCGAGAAAGGCGAAGTAGCGGCGACCGAGCGGCGCCTGCGTATCCGCGATGACGGTGCGAAGGCCCGCCACACCCCAGCGCGCGCCGACGAGCGCCGCAGCCGCGGCGTGCTGCCAGCGCTCGAGCTCGGGAACGCGGAACGTCACGATGTGCGGATCGAGGAACGCGCGGCAGCGTTCCAGCGCCGCGAGGAGGCGTCGATCGACCTGAGCGAGTGCGGGCTCGAGCGCTTCGGTGTTGGCGCGACGCGCGAGCGCGAGAGCCTCCCATCCGATCTGTCCGAGGTTTTGCTCGTCCCACATGGCATCGAGCTCGACGGCGTCGCGGGTGGTGATCAGTCGTTCGAGTCCTGCCGCAAATCCGCACAGCCGTCGAATCGTATCCATACTGGAAATGTGGAAAGCGCGTGGATATTGCGCTATCCCATTTGCAGGCTTAACCTTGCCCGCTCATGCGCAGGTGCCGGGCACTTCTCGCGGCGATCCTTTCGCTAACCGCCTGCTCCCGTGGCAGCAGCCGTGGCCCCATTGTCTTGGGGATCTCCGGACCGTTCTCGCAGCCGCGCGGCGTCTCGATGTTGCATGCCTCCGAGCTCGCCGTCCGCGAAGTCAACGCGCGCGGTGGGATTCGCGGCCGGCAGGTGGTGCTGCGGGCGATGGACGACAGTGGACGTCCCGAGGTCGCCATTCGCATTGCGCAGCAGTTCGTCGACGATCCCGCCGTCGTCGCGATCATCGGCCATATGAACTCGAGTGCCGCGCTGGCGGCCGGTCGGATCTACGGTGAGGCGCGCCATCCCGTGCTCATGATCTCGCCGTCCGCTTCGAGCCCGGACCTGTCCGGCGTCAATCCCTACATGTTCCGCGTGTGCTCCAGCGATCTCAGTCACGGCATCCAGCTCGCGCGCTATGCGCGCCAGCACCTCGCGGCGCGCCGGGTGGGCTTGATCTATCTCGATGACGACTACGGCCGCGGCCTCCGGCTCAGCTTCACGGCCGAATTCAGGCAGCTCGGCGGTGAAGTCGTCGAGGAAGATCCGATGTTGGCCACCACGCCGAGCGTCGAGCCCTACCTCTCACGCCTGCGCCAGGAGGGCAGCATCGACGCCCTGATGTTGGCGACGGATCGCAACGGCGCCGAGCTGGCATTGCGCGAGATGAACCGGCTGGGCGTGCGGTGGACGACCTTCGGCGGCGACGCGCTCACGGGTATCGAGAGCGACGGCGCGCTGTCCGAGGGCGTGCGGATGTCGATCGGCTACCTCGTCGACCAGACGGGCGATCGCAACACGCAGTTCGTCGCGGCGTACGCGCGCGCCTACCCCGGCGAGCGGCCCGATCATCGCGGTGCGGCGGCGTACGACATCGTGCAACTGCTCGCCGCGGTCATGGCGGAGGCGGGGACGGACCGCCGCGCGATCCGCGACCGCGTGGCGCGGATCGGGAAGGATCTACCGCCGTTCGACGGCGTCACCGGCAGGATCGCGTTCGACGAAAAGGGGGATGTCCCCACCAAGTCCGTCGTCATCGGCACCGTGCGAGGCGGGAAGCTGGTTCCCGAGCTGGCGGGAGCCCAATGACGGTCGACACCATCCGCTGGCGGATCATCCTCGGCCTCTCCGGCCTGTTGCTCGGCCTGATCGTAGCCGCGGTGGTCGGCGTGACGTCTCTGGCGACGCTCCGTCATTCCCTGGCGATCGAAATCGAGCACCTGCGCGAGACGAGCGTGGTCGGCAACGGGGTCGTCACCGCGGTGTTCGACGAAATCCGCTCCGCCGAGCAGTACCTCTCGGGCGGCGGGCGCGATTCACGCGCACAGTATCAGGCGGCGGTCGATTCCGCCTTCAGCTATCAGAAGCGACTCGACGGTCTGCCTGAGCTCACGGAAGCCGATCGCATCACGGTGAACCGCATCAAGCAGCTCCAGTCCGAGATTCACGTCGACTACTCGCTCGCCCACGCGAACCTCGACTTGGGTCGCACGCGCGAGGCGCAGGCGTTGTCGACGACCGTCCGCGCACAGGTCACGGAGCTCACGCGCCTGGTGCGCGAGCTGTCGGCCCGCCAATCGGACAAAGCGTCGTCCGTCGGCGAGGTGCTGGCGGGAATCGCGCGGCAGCGCGAGATCGTGCTCTGGCTCGTGCTGATCGCGACGATTGCGGTCGGAGCCATCGTCGGGGTCTTCACCCTGCGCTGGGTCGAGGGCCCCCTCGTGCGGCTCGTGACGGCCGCGGAGCGGTTTGGCAGCGGCGACCTGCGCCCCGTCACCACCGGTCGGATGCCGCGAGAGTTCCAGGTTCTCGCCGACGCGATGCGCCAGATGGGCGAGCGCCTCCGGGGAATCGTCTCCGAGGTCGTCGGCTCGGCGGACAAGATCGCCGCTTCCGCCAGCGACTTGTCGGCGGTGAGTGAGGAGCTCGCCGCCTCGTCGAGCCAGGTGTCGAGCGCGATGCTGGAGATCGCGAGCGGCGCGGAGAATCAGCGCAACGAGCTCAACTCCACGCACGCGGCGCTCGAGCAGCAGCGCGCGACGACGGCCGAGATGTCGGACGCCGCGTCGCGGGTCGCGCGGCTGGGCGAGGAAATCCGCGCCGTCGCCGACCGGCATCGCGAGGATATCGCGACCGCGGGCAACACGCTGCTCGACGTACGGGAGGTCGTGCGAACGACGGCCACCGAGGTCACGCAGCTCGCGGAGCAGAGCGCGGCGATCGACGATTTCGTCGATCTCATCAAGCGGATCTCCTCGCAAACGAACCTGCTCGCCCTCAACGCGGCGATCGAGGCGGCGCGCGCGGGCGAGCATGGCCGCGGGTTCGCCGTCGTTGCCGAAGAGGTCCGCCAGCTCGCCGACGAGTCGGCGCGCGCCGCCGAGGACGTCGCGCGCACCACGCGCGTGATCCGCGATCAGGTCGAAGAGGTGACCGCCACGATGGCCGTCGGCCAAGCCAAGGTGCGCGGCATTGAATCGGTGGCGGAAGGCGCCGCGCGCGGACTCACCGAGATCGTGGCGGCCGTCGAGCAGGTCGAGCAGGCGGCATCGCGAGTCACGCGGGCGGCGCAGGAAAACCGTGGCGTGACCGAGCAGCTCGGCGCGCAGGCGCAGCAGGTCGTCAGTCGCGCCGTGTCGCACGCGTCGAGCGCGGAGCAAGTCACGGCGGCCACACAGCAGCAGGGCGCGTCGACGCAAGAAATGGCAGCGGCCGCCGGGGAGCTGCTCCAGGCGGCCGAGAAACTGCGCGGGCTGGTCCGGGGCTTCCGGATCTAGCGGCTTTTCTTCTTCGGGGTCTTTTTGGCCGGCGGTTTCTTCACCGCCATCGGTTTACGCTTGCGCAGTCCTTCCTGCACCTCCGCGAGCACGCGATCGCCTTCGTCAGGTCCGATCAAGCCGCGCCGCACCGCGTAGCGCACCAGCTCTTCGGCGTCCTCCGCCGCGAAATCCGCCAATCCGACAGCCGCGCGCATCGCCTTGATGAGCGCATCCGCCACGGGGCTGCGCAGGACGCTGGCAATCCCGGGCAGTGCCTCGAGGAGGGACGAAATCTGCGAACCACCGAGCTCCGCTGGCATCAGGGGGCGGCAAGGTACACGCCCTCCCGGGATGCGTCAAGAATTGCGGCGGGAGATAGAGAGATCGGACTGGGCTAGGAGTTCCCCGAGAACGGTTCGCGTTCGGGGGTCGAGCGGCAGGTCGAAGTGCAGGTCGATCCGGTAGTTCGCGCGGTCATTGCCCTGCCCCACGAGGGTAAAGCCACGGTCCGACGGGCTCACGGCGTCGATTTCGACGGTGGCGACGGGTTGAAAGCCGGTGGGGGACGTCGCTGTCGTGACAGAGCCGTGCGCCCGGGTCTTCATTGGGGTGTCCTCCTCACCCCAGAGATACCCCTTAGGGAAAGGGCGTCAAGTTAGGGTGTAGTATAGATTCCGTCCTTACAGGAGAGGGTCGTGGGCCGTCGCGGGGTCAAGGAGTATCGTGCGCCGGAAGCATTGGCGCTCATCGCAGCGGATCGGGCGCATCAACCGTTGGTCTGTCCCTCGTGCGGGACCCGGACGATTCAGCGCTGGCCGCGCCGACGTCCGCTCCGAACCGGAATGTTGAACACTCCGGAACGTATCAGTCTTACGTGCGCGGAATGCAGCCGCCACGCGTTTTACATCCCGCGGATCGAGCCGCCGCGCGATGTTACCCTGGAACCCAGGAGCTTATGAGCGAGAGTGCACGTGGCTGGTGACGCCATACAGATGATGGGGACCGTCACCGAAGTCCTGCCGAACACGACGTTCCGCGTAAAACTCGAAAATGGACATGAAGTGCTGGCGTACGTCAGCGGGAAGATGCGGAAGAACTACATCCGGATCCTGCAGGGCGATCGTGTCGCGGTCGATCTCTCACCGTACGATCTGACACGCGGGCGAATCACTTACCGATACAAATAATCGGCTGGGGATGTGGGATGTGGAAGCCACAACCACGCCACACAGCTTTAACTCGGGTGCTTGAACAGCCGATTCCACCGTATGCGGAACGGGTGCGTCGCCACGCTCATGTAGATGAAGAGCGGTTTGCCGCGGATGTGCGCGCGCGGCAAGAAGCCGTAGAAACGGCTGTCGTAGGACTCGTCGCGGTTGTCGCCCATCACGAAAAAATGGTCCGGCGGCACGACGATCGGTCCCCAGTCGTGCGTCGTCGGCCGATAGCGCTCCCGATCCTTGCCGATGTAATGCGGTAACTGCCACGCGCGAATTTGCTGCAGCCGGAAGTCCTCGTCCGGAACGGGCACGAGCGCGGTGTGCAGCGCATAGGGCTCGTCGAGCCGCTGGCCGTTCCGGATCACGGTGTCGTGCACCATCTGCAGCGTGTCGCCCGGCGCGCCGATCACGCGCTTGACGATGTCGAGATCGGGCGTCGAGTCCTCCACCGAGCGGAACACGATGACGTCCTGGCGCGTGGGCGTGCCGAACGCCGGCAGACGGCAGCAGTGGATGCCGGTGAGTGGGATTTCGAGCTCCCCCCCATACACCGCTTTGTTCACGAACAGAAAATCGCCGACCAGCAGCGTATTCTCCATACTGGCCGACGGAATGCGAAATGCTTCCACCAGGAAGGAGCGCAGCACGATCCAAATCAGTAGCGCCGAGCCGATGGCCTTGGCCCAGGCGATTGCTTCCTCGCGCGCGGTCTTCGGGGGTTCGGGAGGTTTTGTGGAGGTTGCTGGAGGTTGTGGAGACTTGGCAGGGCGAGGAGCGGTCATGGGTGTTCGACCCAATCAGCGATGAAGATATCGGTCTCGCCCTGGACTTTCCCGTGGCGGTTCGACGCCCACACGAGCTGCTTCCCATCGGGGGAAAACATCGGGAACGCATCGAACTCGGGGCTCGTGGTGATCTGTTCGAGCCCGGAGCCGTCGGCATTCACCAAATAGAGATCGAAGTTGCGCGAGCGCGGATTCTTGTAGTTCGACGCGAAGATGATGCGCTTGCCGTCCGGGTGGAAATACGGCGCGAAACTCGCGCCTCCCAGGTCGGTGACGCGATGCTGGTTCGAGCCGTCCGCATTCATCACCCAGATGTCCATGCGCACCGGCCGCACCAAATCCTGCGCCAACAGCGCACGGTAGTCCGCCGAGTCGGCCGCAGTGGCGGGATGCCAGGCGCGATACACGATCTGCTTGCCGTCGGGCGAGAAGAACGGTCCGCCATCATATCCCAGCGTGTGAGTCAGGCGCCGCAGGTGCGTACCGTCCACCCGCATCGTGTAGATGTCGAGGTCGCCGTCGCGCAACGAGGTAAACACGATCGTCCGGCCGTCGGGCGACAGCGTGCCCTCGGCGTCGTAGCGCGGGTTGTGGGTGATGCGGCGCGCACGGGCGCCGCTCGAATCGGCGACGTAGATGTCGTAGTCGTAGAGGGCCCAGACGTAGCCCTTGGAGTAATCGGGGCGCGGCGGACAGGCAGCGGCGGCGTGCTCAGTGGACGCGTAGAAGATCTTCCGGTCACGAGCGAAGAAGTAGCCGCACGTCGTCCGGCCCTTGCCGCTCGAGACCCGGTGGAGGCCGGTGCCGTCGGTATTGATCACATACTCCTGATCGCAGCCCGCGGAATCGGATTCGGTGCGCTGGAGAATGATCTGTCTGCCGGAGGCGGAGAAATAGGCTTCGGCGTTCTGGCCGCCGAACGTGAGCTGCCGAATGTTGCGCAGACGCACTTCGCCGGAATCCGCGGGCAATGCCTGGAGCAGCGCGGGGAGCAGGATGAGTATCATCGGACTCGCAAGCTAGAGGTGAAAGGTGGGGTCTGCAATCGGTATTAGATTATCTGCTCCGATGAACGATCCGAACGCTCCTCGCCCCCGCCCGTCGCGCCAGCCGCTCCTCGATACCCTCGGCCAACTCTGTGCCGACGGGA
Source organism: Gemmatimonadales bacterium (assembly GCA_035491815.1). GTDB lineage: Bacteria > Gemmatimonadota > Gemmatimonadetes > Gemmatimonadales > GWC2-71-9 > 20CM-2-65-7. The sequence continues at coordinate 18,658 of DATJKA010000112.1, forward strand.
AACAGACGGCCGAGTACCTGTGGCAAGTGCCGAAGGACGCGGCGGCGCGGCAGAAGATCATGGATCTGTTGACGCAAATCGGAACGGAGAGCACCAAGCAAGGTCGCACGGAGATGCCGAAGCTCGTCGAAGAGCTGAAGATCGCCGCGCAGGCATCGCCGTCTCCCCAACAGGTCGAGCTGCTCGTCGATGGCTTCGACCGCCTCACCAAACTCTGGCAGGCCGCCAAATCGGGACTCCTGTGACCGAAGCTGCTACGCGCGTAGAGCTGGACCAACTCGCCATCAACACGATCCGCACGCTGGCCATGGACGCGGTGCAGCAGGCGGACTCCGGCCATCCCGGTACCGCGATGGCGCTCGCACCGTTCGCATACGTCCTATGGCAGCGCCATCTCAAGTACAATCCGGCGAATCCGCAATGGATTGATCGCGATCGCTTCGTGCTGTCGGCCGGGCACGCCTGCATGCTGCTCTACAGCGTCCTCTATCTCACCGGCTACGATCTCACGCTCGACGACATCAAGCAGTTCCGGCAATGGGGAAGCCACACGCCCGGCCACCCCGAGCCCTGGATGACACCCGGCGTCGAGGCGACGACCGGCCCGCTCGGCCAGGGCATCGGCAATGCGGTCGGCATGGCGATGGCCGAGGCGCAGCTCGCCGCGTCGTTCAACAAGCCGGGGCATGACGTCATCGACCATTACACGTACTTCCTGGCGTCCGACGGCGACCTGATGGAAGGCATTTCGCACGAAGCCTGCTCGCTCGCCGGCCACCTGAAGCTCGGCAAGCTGATCGGCTGCTACGACGACAATCGCATCACGATCGATGGATCGACCGACCTCACGTTCTCCGATGACACGGCCAAGCGGTTCGAGGCCTACGGTTGGCACGTGCAGCGCGTCACCGACGGCAACGACCTGGACGCGATCGATGCAGCCATCGAGCGTGCCAAAGCGACGACCGACCGGCCGTCGCTGATCATTCTTCGCACGCACATCGGGTGGGGCAGTCCGAAGAAACAGGATACGGCGGACGCCCACGGCGCGCCGCTCGGCGTCGATGAGGTCAAGGCGACGAAGCAGAACCTCGGCTGGCCGTCGCTCGAGCCGTTCTACGTGCCCGAAGAAGCGCTGGAGCAGTGGCGGCGCGCCAAGCCCCGGGGGGAGCAGCTCGAGTCCGAATGGACGGCGCGGTGGGAGGCCTATCGCTCGACATATTCCGCGCTGGCGACCGAGCTCGAGCGCCGCCTCGCGGGCAAACTTCCGCACGGATGGGATTCCGCGCTGCCCGTCTTTGGAGCGAAGGACGCGCAGGCGACACGAGCCGCGTCGGGCAAAGTCTTGAACGCGATCGCTCCGAAGCTACCCGAGCTGATCGGCGGCTCGGCGGACCTGACGGGATCGAACAACACGGAAATCAAAGGCGGTCGCAACTTCCATTTCGGCGTTCGCGAGCACGCCATGGCTGCCGCGCTGAACGGCATCGCCCTGCACGGCGGTTTCATTCCGTTCGGCGGCACGTTCCTGATCTTCTCGGACTACATGCGACCGTCGATCCGGCTCGCGGCGCTGACGCACCTCCGCCCGATCTACGTGTTCACGCACGACTCGATCGGGCTGGGAGAAGACGGCCCGACGCACCAGCCGATCGAGCAGCTGCCTGCGCTGCGAGTGATCCCGAACATGACGGTGATTCGCCCCGCCGATCCGACCGAGGTCGCGGAAGCGTGGCGGGCCGCGATCCTGCATCAGAAAGGACCGGTGGCCCTGATCCTGACGCGCCAGAAGATCGCCGTCATCGACCGCGCGAAATACGGCCCCGCCGCCGGCCTCCACAAAGGCGGCTACGTCCTCGCGGATTCAGAGGATCCGGACGTCGTGCTCATGGCCTCAGGATCAGAGGTCGAGCTCATTCTCGGCGCCTACGAGCGGTTAAAGGCCGACGGCCGGCGGCCGCGCGCCGTCTCGATGCCCTGCCTCGAGTACTTCGCCAAGCAGCACGAGAGCTATCGGGAGTCGGTGCTTCCTGCGGGCGTGCCGCGCGTTGCAGTCGAGGCCGCGGCACCGCAGTCGTGGTATCGCTGGGTCGGCGATTCGGGCGTGATCCTCGGGCTCGAGCGCTTCGGTGCTTCAGCGCCGTATACCCGTCTCTATCAGGAACTGGGCCTCACGGTCGATCGGGTGGTGGACGCCGCCCGTACTCTGGGCTAGTTTTCGCGGACCGTGAGCCAAACCACCATGATGATGCGCCGCTGTTGCTGCTGCCGCCCGATGTGTATGGGGCTGCGGTCGATCGCGCGCGTCAGGTCACGGATGAAGTGATGCAGGCAGCACGGGGCTGAAGCCCCACCACGACGCTACACGATCGGCCGCGAACTCTCGGAGCTCGCGGCCGATCGTCTTTTCGGGGAGGAAGAGACTCGTGACGGCATTCATCGCAGGCGTTTCCGGCAGTCCAGGATCACAGTCGCGCTCGCGCGTGTTGCTCGAGCTCGCGCTCGCAGCGCTCGAGCGACAAGGCGTCGGGCCATCCAGGCTGATCGACCTCGCGCACCTGCCCGCCGACGCGCTGCTGGGGCGACGGCAGGATCCGGAGGTCGCCGACGCGTTGCAAGCCGTGCAGGGCGCGACGATTCTGGTCGTCAGCACGCCCATCTATCGCGCCACGTACAGCGGGCTGCTCAAGGTCTTCTTTGACCTGCTGCCGCAGGATGCGCTCGCCGGCAAGGTCGCCATTCCAATCGCCACCGGTGCCGGACCGGGTCATCTGCTCGCCGTCGATCACGGGCTGCGGCCGCTGCTCGCCAGCGTGGGCGCGCTCGTCACCGCAACGGCGATCTACGGCACCGACGCGCAATTCAAGAACGGCGCACCGGAGAACGCGCTCGTCGAGCGCATCGAACGGGCCGTGCAGGAAGTGACGACCCTGCAGGGAGTGACGCCATGATCGGCATCTACTACGAACATCCACATTGGTTCACGCCGCTGTTTGCCGAGCTCGACCGCCGCGGCACGCCGTACGAGCTGCTGCACGCCGGCCATCATCGCTTCGATCCAGCCACGCGGCCGCCCTATCGTCTCGTGTTCAATCGGATGAGTCCCTCGGCGTGGCAGCGCGACCAAGGGCACGCAGTCTTTTACACGCATCAGTTTCTCGAGCATCTCGAGCGGCATGGCGTGCGCGTAGTCAACGGCAGTCGCGCTTTCCGGTCCGAGACCTCGAAGGCGCTGCAGCTCTCGATTCTGCGCGCGCTGGGGCTGCCGTATCCGGCGGCCCGCGTGATCCATCAGGCGGCGGACGCACCGGCAGCGGCGCGGGAGCTGCGTTTCCCGATCGTCGTGAAGCCGAATATCGGTGGCAGCGGCGCAGGGGTCCGCCGGTTCGACGACGCCGCGCAGCTCGCGGCCGCCGCCGAGAACGACGAGCTGGAGCTGGGGCCCGACCATACCGCGCTCGTGCAGGAGTTCATCCCGGCAGAGGAAGGCCGCATCACGCGCGTCGAGGTGCTGGGCGGACGGTTTCTATACGCGATTCGCGTCTACTCCTCCGGCGAGACGTTCAATCTCTGCCCGGCGGACGTCTGCCAGACGACGGGTGGCGCCGAGCTGGTGCGGACGGCGTGCCCGGTGGACGCGCCGCGCAACGGCCTGCGCGTGGAGGGCTACGAGCCGGAAGCGCGGGTCGCGCAGGAGGTCGAGCGGATTGCCGCGGCGTGCGGCATCGAGGTGGGCGGCATCGAGTACACGATCGATGACCGCGACGGGCAGCTCTACTACTACGACATCAATGCCTTGTCGAATTTCGTCGCCGACGCGCCGCGCGTCGTGGGGTTCGATCCGTTCGCGCGCCTCGCGGACTTCCTGGAGACCGAAGGAGGACTGCGCTGATGCGCTTCGGATACTGGTTGCCCGTCTTCGGGGGCTGGCTCCGCAACGTCGAGGACGAGCGGATGGCCGCCGAGTGGTCGTACGTCCGGCGGCTCGCGCGAGCGAGTGAGCGGGCGGGATTCGATCTCACGCTGATCGCCGAGCTGAACCTGAACGACATCAAGGGCCCCGATGCACCGGCGCTCGACGCCTGGTCCACCGCGGCGGCGCTCGCCGCCGTGACCGACCGGCTCGAGCTCATGGTCGCCGTGCGCCCGACGTTTCATCCGCCGGCGCTCCTCGCCAAGCAGGCCGCGAACATCGACCACATCTCGGGCGGCCGCCTCTCGCTGAACGTGGTGTCGTCGTGGTGGGCGGAAGAAGCGAAGCAGTACGGCGTGGAGTTCGATACGCACGACGCTCGCTATGCGCGCACCGCGGAATGGCTGAGCGTCGTCGACGGACTTTGGTCGCAGCCGCGCTTCAGTTACAGCGGTCGGTACTACCGCGTTCAGGACGCGATCCTCGAGCCCAAGCCGGCGCGCCAGCCGCGGCCGACGATCTATGCGGGGGGCGAATCGCCGGCTGCGAAATCCCTGATTGCCACGACCTGCGACGGCTACCTGATGCACGGTGATCCGCCCGAGCGGATCGCGGCAAAGGTCGAGGGCATGCGCGCGCTGCGGGACGCGACCGACCGAGCGCCGCTGGTGTTCGGTGTGGCGGGCTACGTGGTCTGCCGCGCCACCGAGGCCGCGGCGCGGCGGGAGGTCGAGCGCATCACCGACGTGCGCCAGAGCGCCGCCGGATACGCGAACTACGAGCAATGGCTGGCGAACACGCAGCTCGAGCAGCGTGTCAGTCTCGAGGACTACTCGGTGTCGAACCGCGGCCTCAAGTCAGGCCTGACCGGCACGCCCGAGCAAATCGCCGATCAGGTTCGCGCGTTCGAGCAGGCCGGCGTGGATCTCTTGCTGCTGCAGTTCAGCCCGCAGCTCGAGGAGATGGAGCGATTTGCGGAAGAGGTGATGCCGCTCGTCAGCGAGACAACCGCCGTGCGATGAGTCGGCCCGCTTCGCGCCCCGAGCGGACGCAAGCGGACACGCCGGCACCGTCGTAGCCCGCGCCGGTGATGGCGAGCGGCGGCAACCGCTCGAGCCGGTGCCGCACGTCGGCGACGAGCGCGCGATGGTCGGTCGGGTAGCGCGGCAACCCGCGCGCCCATTGGAAGACGCGCGACCACAACGGCTGCCCCTCGATACCGAGGATCGCCGCCAGCTCGGCATGCGCCGTCGCCGGAGCGTCGCCGTCCTGCGGGGCAAGGAAGGCGCGCAGCAGAACATGTCCAGCGGGCGCGCGGCCTGGAAACTTGCGAGACGCGAACGTGCATGCGCGCACGGCGCCCGCTGCTTCCGGGCTCGCGACGAACCCGGCGCCTTGCAGCGGGCGCGTGAATTGCGACTCTCGATAGGCGAGCGAGACCGTGAGGCTGGGCAGATACACGACGTCTTCGAGCGCACGCGCACCCGTAACACCGACCGCTTCGAGTATCCGGCCGGCGCGGTAGGCAGGCACCGCGAGGATCACCGCGTCGGCGTCGTGCGCCGATCCGCCGGTGATCGCGAGCCGCCATCCGCTGCTCCCGTTGGGCGTCAGACCCGCGACGCCCTGCGCGAAGCGCAGCAGCGGTGCGAGCCGCTGTTCGAGCGCCGTCACGGGCTCCGCCATGCCGCCGGCGAAGGTCCGGAATCCTCCCTCGACGTCGTCTTTCTTCGCCTCGATGCCGAGCAGGGCCGCGGCTTTTCCCTCGTCGATGGGCGCAAGCGCCTTGCCGGTCCAGAGCATCGTTCCCCGCGTCTGCTGGCCCACGACATGATCCCCGATGCCCAGCTCCTCGGCCAGCGCCGGGAGATCGCGCTCACCCGCGAGGAAGCCGTCGGGGCCCGCTTCGATCAAGAAGCCCTGCACCCGCTCGGAGATGATGACGCCGCCCGCGCGACGCTCGCTCTCCAGGATCGAGACATCGGCGCCGGCCGCCCGCGTGAGCTCCCACGCCGCCGCGAGTCCGGCGATTCCGGCACCGACGATGATGACCTTCACAGCCAGTCCCGCTCGCCCGCGGCGCCACGGGCGACGTCAGCGACCGCGGCGACCAGGCCCGGATCGTCGTTGAGCGACGCCGTGCGCTCGAGCTGAACGGCCAGGCGCTTCGCCAGCGCCTGGTACTCGACGTCGATGTCGTAAAGAATTTCCACGTGGTCGCACACGAAGCCGATCGGCACGAGCAAGATCGCTTTGTGACCGGCGCGGCCGAGCTCGGTGATGACGTCCTCGGCGTCGGGGCCGAGCCACGGCTCGGACGTCGCGCCCGCACTCTGATAGGCGAACCGCCAGTCCTTGAGATTGAGACGCCGAGCGACCGCTTCCGCGCTCGCTTTCAATTCGTCGGGGTAGGGATCGCCCGCGGCGAGGATGCGCTGCGGCAGGCTGTGCGCAGTAAAGATGATCTTCACGTCGGCCGGCTCCGCGAAGCGCTGCCGCGCCTGCGTGACGCGATCGGCGACCGCGTCGAGAAAGTGGCGATTGTCCCACCAGCTTCTGACGAGCCCGGTCTCGAGACTGCCGCCCGCGGCCTCGAGCAGTTTCTTCTCGTACGCGCCGACCGACATGCTGGAGTAATGCGGCGCCATGACGACGCCGACCACGCGTCGCAGACCGGCGCGCTTGATGTCCTCGACCGCTTCCTTGATGTACGGATGCCAGTGCCGCATGCCGACGAATACGCGGTAGCGCTCGCCGAGTGCTTTGGCGACGCCCGCGGCCTGCGCGCGCGTGAGCTCGAGAATGGGCGACCGGCCGCCGATGCGCGCGTAGCGCATGCGAATCTCTTCGACGAGGGGCGCCGGCGTGGGTCGGCCGCCACGTACGTCGAGCAGGTAGGGCTCGACTTCATCGATGTTGCCGGGGCCGCCATAGGCCATCACGAGGACCGCGATGTCAGGCGTCATGCACCTGGTCGACCACGGCGCGCACGGCCGCGACGTCGGTCTCGGGCAGAATGCCGTGCCCAAGATTGAAGATGTGACCGGGCCGTCCTCCCGCCTGCTTCAGGATGTCGCGCACGAGGCGCGTGCGCTCGGCGGCGGGCGCGAGCAGTGCCGCCGGATCGAGGTTGCCCTGGATCGCCTTGGGGCCGATGCGCCCCCACGCGGCGTCGATGGGGATACGCCAGTCGATGCTGATGACGTCGCCGCCCGCCGCGGCGAAGTCTTCGAGGAAGGTCGCCGTGCCCGTGCCGAAGTGGATGAGCGGAACGCCGCCGGCGCCGGCCAACGCGAGGGCGCGAGCGGTATGCGACTGCACGTACGTGCGATAGTCGTGCGGCGACAGGCATCCGACCCAGCTGTCGAAGAGCTGCAGCGCCTGCGCCCCCGCCCGCGCCTGCGCGGCGAGATAACCGCCGACAATCTCCGCAAACCGGCGCATCAACCGGTGCCATGCGTCGGGCTGCTGGTACATGAAAGCCTTCGTCTTGGTGAACGTGCGACTCGCTCCACCTTCGATCGCATAGCTCGCGAGCGTGAACGGCGCGCCCGCGAACCCGATCAGCGGGATTTCTTCCGGCACCTCGCGGCGCGCCAATTGGATCGCCTGCAGCACGAACGCGAGGTCGGCCTCGAGGTTGAAGTTCGGAAGACCATCGACGTCCGCGGCGTCCCGAATCGGTCGCTCGATGCGCGGCCCTTCGCCCGCCGTGAACTCGAGTCCGAGGCGCAGCGGCTCGAACGGCAGCAGGATGTCGGCGAAGATGATCGCGGCATCGACGCCGAGGCGATGCACCGGCTGGAGCGTGACCTCGGCGGCGAGCGCCGGATCGTGACAGAGATCGAGCATGGAATGCCGTTTGCGAAGCTTGCGGTATTCGGGCATGTAACGCCCGGCCTGCCGCATGAACCACACGGGCGTGACGTCGGTGCGCTCCCGCCGGCACGCCTTAAGGAATCGCTGGATCGCGAACCTCGGCAGGAGCGATGAGGATGGTGTCGCCCTCGAGCTTCACCTGATATGCGGAGACCGCGTGGACCGGCGGGCCGCTCAGGACGCGCCCGTTCTCGAGCGAGAACACGCCTTCGTGCCACGGGCAGGTCACCGTGCAGCGCGCTGCATCGATCGTTCCCTCGGACAGGCTGGCGCGCGCGTGCGAGCAGCGGTTGGCAATGGCGTACACCGTCCCCTTCACGTTGAACAGCGCCACGGCTTCGTTTTCGGCGTAGACCCGCTTGGCCGTCCCGGCGGGAAGCTCGGCCAGGCTGGCGACGGGCGTGAAGCCGTCGGCGCGCGCGGGACGCCTGGCGACGGACTGCGCCGCTCCCGCGCCGCCGAGCGTGTCGAGCATGTCCCACAGCGACATCTGCACGCAGGTGAAGGTGGGCGTGTCGCGCAACGTGTATGACGAGGCCTCGCTCTCCCTGAGCTCCATCACGAGATCAAGGAACTCGGCCGGATTGTCGCCTTCGAACGCGACGATGAACTCCTGGTCGTCGAGCCCGTACGAGTAGGTCGTATTGAGGCGGATCGTCGGGTATTTGCGACCGACGCGGACGTGCTCGTCCATCATCCGCTGCCGCTCGGGCTTGGGAAGCGCGTACCAGGGCCTGGTCTTGATGAACGGATACACGAACAGGTATTTCGCCGCGCTCGGCTTGATGACGAGACGCTGCTCGTGCCCGGGGTCGGCCGGGAATTCGTAGATCGAGCGCCGCGTCATCGCGAGGTAGCTGTACGGAATCGACAGGTAGGCGCCGAGGTCGGTGCGATTGAGCGCGGTCTGCAGCTCGACCAGCGCATCGAGATCTTCGGCGACTTGCCAGAGCAGGAAGTCGCAATCGCCGCGAATACCGACTAGACCGTAGGGCCGGAGCAGCAACCGGCCGTGATAGCGCTCGAGCGTCTCCCCGAACTCGAGTTTGGCCGATGCCTGCCGCTCGGCGGTCAGCCGCCGCCAGGCGGGGTCGAGCTTGTAAAAAGCGTAACGGACGACCTGACGCTTCTCGGTGCCCATGGGGTCAAATCTATGGCAGAAGGGAGAGGGGAGAAGGGAGATGTACTATCCGGTCACCGTTACGTGCTTCTCCCTTCTCCCTTCTCCCGCATTTCAATTCGGTACCGTTTGATCACCCAGTACGTCAGCCAGCAGAAGAGGCCGAGGGGCAGGAGCACCATCACGATGGCGCTCCAGAAATAGATGAGGTCCATGTCCTCGCCGTGGAGGAGCAGGCTCGCGAGGATCGACATCATCGGCCGATGAAGCGTCGCAGGTGACGCAGGTAGTAGGTGAGTCCCACGCCCAGGACGCCGAATCCGATCCCGAGCGTCATCTGACCGCGCCACACGCACCACAGCGCGAAGCCGCCGCAGAAGACGATGCCCGTCGTGATGAGTACGCGATGAAACGGAATCATTGGCTGCGCCTAGGCCACAATCTTATCGAGAACCATCAACGTCAGGAGCGCCGGCAGGTACACGATCGACACGAAGAACAGCCGCCACGCTCCGGACGGCGTGGTCCGAACCAGCAATCCCGTTCCAGCCGCGACATACGCGAGCCCCAACGCCAGCGCGCCGTAGAAATACCACGCGCCCGTGACGCCGAGCAGTGTGGGCAGCAGGCTGATCGGCAGCAGGGCGACTGCGTACAGCAGCGCCATCCGGGCCGTGTGACTGCCGTCGGCGTCGGTCACGCTCAACATCCGCAATCCACCGGCGCGATAATCCTCGCGGTACAACCAGGACAGCGCGAGGAAATGCGGCAGCTGCCACAGGAACAGGATCCAGAACAGCGCCGCCACGGCGACGTCGAGGCGACCGCCCGCCGCGGTCCAGCCGCCGACGATCGGCAGTGCGCCCGGGACGGCGCCGACGAGCGTGTTGAGCGACGTCCGACGCTTGAGCGGCGTGTACAGCAGCACGTAACTCGCGAACGTCAGCGCCGCGAGTCCGGCGGTCAGCAGGTTGACCGTGACCGCGAGGTAGCCGACACCGAGAACCGTGATCGCGCTTGCGAACCATGCGGCCGCGCGCAGCGTGAGTCGCCCGGAAGGCAAGGGCCGACGGCGGGTGCGCGCCATTCGCGCATCGACGTCGCACTCGCGAATCTGATTCCACGCGTTGGTACCTCCCGCGACCAACGCGGTGCCCACCAACGCGTTCGCGAGCAGCAGCAGATCTACACGATCACGGGCGCCGAGGTAGAAGCCGGCGGCGGCCGTGAGGAGGACCAGCTGCGTGATGCGTGGCTTCGTCAGCTCGAGCAACGCCTGCACTAGAACACTTTCTCCATGATGGCCGCCGTGATAAGAATGGCGGCGAGCGGTAGCGGCACGATGAAAATGATCCGCAGGCGCCACCGCTCGAACTTCAGGTGCATGAAGAACAGCGCGACGAGCATCGCCTTCCAGAGCGCCAAGATGAGAAGCAGGATGAGCTTGAGGTTGCGAGACACCGGCAGCTCGAACGCCAGCAGCACCTCGGCGATCGTCATGACGAACAGGTACAGCCAGATCAGCATGTAGTTCGGCCGAACGTGAGTCGTCGTCGGGGTCGTCATAGGGTCCCGTGCCTCAAATCAGGTAGACGATCGTGAACAGGATGATCCACACCAGGTCGACGAAGTGCCAGTACAACCCGATGATTTCGATGCCGGCGTAGTCCTGCGGCGAGTATTTCTCGGGCAAGACCTTGGTGAAATACAGGTAGAGCATGCTGATCACGCCGCACGTGACGTGAAAGCCGTGGAATCCCGTCATGGTGAAGAACGTGGACCCGTACATGCCCGCGACCCCGAGTCCGTACTTGATCGGATCGGCGGCGGCGTGCTCGGCGAGCAGCGAGCCCTCGCGATAGCCGGCGGGGGTGAAGCCTTCGCCGATGAGCTTGATGTACTCGACCACCTGGATGCTGACGAACGCCGCGCCGCACAGGATCGTGACGAGCAGCCAGAACTTGAGCCCGCCGTCCTGCAGCGTTTTCCCCGGCACCTTGCGCAGGAAATACTTCTTGCCGTCTGCAATCGCGGCGTACGCCTTCACCATCGCGACCGAGGAGCAAATCAGCAGGAACGTGTTGACGCCGGTGAGCGGCACGTTGAGCACGGCGCCGGGCTTCGCCCACGGCGTGCTCATGCCGAAGCGCAGGATGATGTAGGAGCCGATGAGCGCCGTGAAGAACATCACGTCGCTCGCCAGGAACACCCACATCCCCAGCTTTTTGCTGTATACCCCGGACCCCGTCTCGGCCGGGAACGGCGGCCGCATCTGATCGAGCGTTTGAGTCGCGTGTGTCATCGCAGGCTCCTCCTCGGTCAGTGAGTGGCCGGCAGGGGCGCCGGCAGGGGATCGTGATCGGTCGGCAGCTTCAGGCTCTGCGGCAGGAAATCGGTGCCGCGCGCCTCGGCTTCCGGTGAGCTGAACTCGTACGGCCCGCGGTACACGTTGGGCGTCTTCTCCCAGTTGCCGTGCGGCGCAGGATTCGGCAGCGACCACTCGAGGCCGTTGTCGTCCCACGGATTCTGCGGCGCCTTCTTCCCGAACTTCAGGCTCCACAGGAAGTTGAACGCGAACAGGAGCTGCACGGCGAAGAGCGCGAACGCGCTATAGGAGATGAAGACGTTGAGCGGCTGCTGCGGCTTGAGGAAATCGTAGATGGTCGGATCGTAGATCCGCCGCATCTGGCCGCCCATCCCGATGATGTGCATCGGGAAGAACGTCATGTTGTACGTGATGAACGTGAGCCAGAAGTGCACCTTGCCGAGCGGTTCGCTCATCATGCGGCCGAACATCTTCGGATACCAGAACGTGATCGCGCCGAACAGCGCGAACAATGAGCCGCCGAACAGCACGTAGTGGATGTGCGCCACAATGAACTGCGTATCGTGGAGCGGAATGTCCACCGGTGTCGCCGCCATGAAGATGCCCGACAGCCCGCCGATCGTGAACATCGAGACGAATCCGACGGCGTTCAGCATCGGCACGTGGAAGCGCAGGTTGCCGCGCCACATCGTGCCCATCCAATTGAACACCTTGATCGCCGACGGCACCGCGATGAGCAGCGTGGAGACCATGAACGTCGACCCGAGGGTCGGGTTCATGCCGCTCATGAACATGTGGTGGCCCCACACGATCCAGCCGAGGAACGCGATGCCGATGATGGCGAACACCATCGAGTGATAGCCGAAGATCGGCTTGCGGCTGCCGTTCGCGATGATCTCGGACACCATGCCCATCGCGGGCAGAATGAGGATGTAGACCTCGGGATGGCCGAAGAACCAGAACAGGTGCTGCCACAGGAGCGCCTGGCCGCCCGCCACCGGATCGAAGAAGTGCGTGCCGAGCGACTGGTCGAACAGCAGCATGATCGCGGCGCCCTGCAGCACCGGCAGCGCGAGCACGCCGAGGATCGCCGTGATGAACAGGGCCCACACCGACAGCGGAATGCGGAACCACGTCATCCCGGGCGCGCGGTGGTTGATCACCGTGGTGATGTAATTCACCGAGCCCATGACGGACGACAGGCCGAGCACGACGATTGAGACGGACCACAGCTTCTGCGCCACGCCGACGCCCGACAGGTCGGGCCGCGCCGATAGAGGGGCGTACATCGTCCAGCCTGCGCGCGGTGCGCCGTCCGGTACGAAGAACCCGGCGAACATGATCAACCCCGCGAGCAGCGCGAGCCAGAACGACCACATGTTGATGCGCGGGAACGCCATGTCGTGCGCGCCGATCTTCAGCGGAATCAGGAAGTTGGCGTAGACGCCCACGAGCAACGGCATGATGGCGAAGAACACCATGAACGTGCCGTGCATCGTGACCAGCTGGATGTAGTACTCGGGCAGGATCACACCGCCCGGCGCCATCGTCTGCGGCAGGATGCTGCCGCCCGGCATGGGCTTGCCGGGGAACCCGAGCTGCCAGCGGATCTGCATCGCCAAGAGGCCGCCGACCAACAGGAAGAACAGGCTGACGAACAGGAACTGGATGCCGATGATCTTGTGGTCGGTGGAGAAGATGTATTTCTGCCAGAAGCTCATCGGCGCGTGATGGGCGTCTCCGCCGCCGTGGGCCCCGGGCTTCGCGTGGG
>DATJKA010000113.1:0-80825 GCA_035491815.1 Gemmatimonadales bacterium
CGGTCGATCGGCAGGCCGGCGAGCGGCGTGCCGGGCGTGAGGCCCATGTACTCGAGCGCCCGGGTCGCGGACAGTCGCTCATCGTCGGAACCGAGCTCCGCGGGATCGGGCACGCGCGCGCTGATGTCCGCAACCATGCCGGGCGTCGTGCCCCACGTGACCTGGGGACCGATCGTCGTGGCGTCGAGCGTGACGGTCCGGTCGTAGGACGCGCCGGCATCGCTCCGCAACGTCCGCCACTGCTGGACGGCTTTGGTCCAGAACTGACCTTTCGGCACGCGCGGCCGACCGGCGAGATACGCGAACGTCACGTCGTCAGGCGCGATCATCCCGGCCCGCGCGCCGGCTTCGATGGACATGTTGCACACCGTCATCCGCTCTTCCATCGACAGGGCGGTGATCGCGTCACCCGTGTACTCGATCACGTGCCCCGCTGCGCCCGCGGTGCCGATCGTGCCGATGAGCGCGAGAATCAGATCTTTGGCCGAGACGCCCGGCGCGCGCGTTCCCGTGAAGCGCGCTTCGAAATTCTTTGGTTTGGCGAGCACGAGGCATTGCGTCGCGAGCACGTGCTCGACCTCGCTCGTGCCGATGCCGAGCGCGAATGCGCCGAAGGCGCCGTGCGTGGCCGTGTGCGAGTCGCCGCAGACGATCAGCATGCCGGGTTGCGTTGCGCCGAGCTCGGGACCGATGACGTGCACGATGCCCTGCCCCGGCGAGTGGAGATCGAACAGCTCGATCCCGAACTCCCGCGCGTTCGTGCCCAGCGTGTTCACCTGCCGCGCCGCCACCGGATCGGCGATCGGGAGCGAGCGGTCGCCGGTCGGCACGTTGTGGTCCACGGTGGCGAGCGTCCGGTCGGGCCGGCGCACGCGCCGTCCTTCACGCCGCAGGCCGGCGAACGCCTGCGGCGACGTCACTTCATGCACCAGATGCAGATCGACGTAGAGCAGCGTCGCGCCGTCCGCGAGCTGCCGGACGACGTGGGCGTCCCACACGTGATCGAACAGCGTCGGGCTCACGCGCGTGCCGGCTCTCGTTCCGATTGTGCCGGTTTTGCGCGGGTGCGGGCTGCCTGCGCCTTTCCTTCCTCCGTCCAGGGCATCATGGCGCGCAGCTTCGCTCCGACCTGCTCGATCGGGTGCTCCTTCGCCTTCCGCCGCAGCTCGTTGAAGCGCGGCGCGCCGGCGCGGCACTCCGCGATCCATTCCTTCGCAAAGGAGCCGTTGCGGATGTCGGCCAACAACTGCCGCATCTCGGCGCGCACGGCGGGGCTGATCACGCGATCGCCGCGCGTGAGATCGCCATACTCGGCGGTGTCGCTGATCGAGTACCGCATGAAGCCAAGTCCGCCACGATAGATCAGATCGACGATCAGCTTGAGCTCGTGCAAACACTCGAAGTACGCCATTTCAGGCGCGTAGCCCGCCTCGGTCAACGTCTCGAACCCCGCCTGGATCAGCGCCGTGACGCCGCCGCACAACACCGCCTGCTCGCCGAACAGATCGGTTTCGGTTTCCTCGGCAAACGACGTGGCGAGCACGCCGGCGCGGGTGCAGCCGATCCCGGTTCCGTACGCCAGCGCGTTCTCCAACGCCTTCCCACTCGCGTTCTGATGGATGGCGACGAGGCCCGGCACACCGCGACCCGCCTGGTATTCGCTGCGCACGAGGTGTCCGGGTGACTTCGGTGCGATCATCGAGACATCGACGCCGGGCGGCGGCTTGATCTCGCCGAAGTGGATGTTGAAGCCGTGGGCGAACATCAGCGTCTTGCCCTCGCGCAGCGCCGGCGCGACCGCGGTCTCGTACACCGCGCGCTGTTCGGGATCGGGCACGAGCAACATGATGACGTCGCCCGCTTGCGCTGCATCGGCGACGGGACGGACTTCCAGACCGTCGCCCTGTGCGCGTTTCCAGGACGCGCCGTTCGGCCTGAGCCCCACGATCACGCGCGCGCCCGAGTCGCGGAGATTCAGCGCGTGCGCGTGCCCTTGGCTCCCGTACCCGACGACGGTGAACGTCCGATCCTTGAGACGAGCCGGATCGGTATCCTTCTCATAGTAGATGCGCACCGCTGCACTCATATGGCCTCCGGAAGAATCGATAGAAGTAGCCGTCGCCTTGCGGACGCCGGACACATTTTGGAGTAGCAGGACCAGACTGTGGATCGTGGCGTCGTCCACATCGATCTCGCACGCCAGCCGCCAAATGCCCGGTGGCCCCTGCGAATCGACGGCGAGCGCGCGCACCGGCTCGGTGCGCCGGCGTAAGACCGCGCAGGCCCGGCTCAACGTCAGCAAGTCGGCGTCCATCAAGACGATGATGCGGCGCGGCGCCATCATACGGGCGCCGCCTCGAGCGGCTCGGAGAGCGAGCCGCCCGGCACGATCATCGGGAAGACGTTGGCTTCCTGCTCGATGACGATCTCGACCAGCGCCGGTCCGGGCGCCTCATTGGCGCGCCGCAGCGCGTCCGCCACCTGGCTCGCGCGCTCCACCCGCCAGCCCGGGATCCCGTACGCGCCCGCGAGCTTCACGTAATCGGGGCTCCAGATCGGCGTGTTCGAGTAGCGGCCGCCGTGGAAGAACTGCTGCCACTGCCGCACCATGCCGAGGTAGCCGTTGTTGAAGATCGCGAGCTTCACCGACAGTCCTTCCTGCACCATCGTCGCGATCTCGGCCATGTTCATCTGGAAGCCGCCGTCGCCGGAGATGGCCCAGACCGGCTCCTCCGGCCGCGCGAGATGCACGCCCATCGCCGCCGGCACCGCGAAGCCCATGGCTCCGAGACCGCCCGACGTGATGTGGCTGTTGGGGCGGCGGAATGGATAGCGCTGCGCCACCCACATCTGATGCTGCCCAACGTCGGAGACGACGGTGCACCGCCCATCGGTGACGTCGGCCAGCGACGACAGGATGACCTCGGGCGCGAGCCCACCGCTGAACGACTCTTCCCGCTGATGCATGAGTCCCTTGATCTCTTCACGCCAGGGTACACAGTCGCGCGGCGCGATATGCCCAAGCAGCCGGCCGACCACGGCGCGCGCGTCGCCGACGATGCCGACCGCCACCGGCACGGTCCGGCCGATGGCGGGCGGATCGATGTCGATGTGGACGATCTTGGCGCGCGGCGCGAATGTCGCCGTGTTGCCGGTGACGCGATCGTCGAACCGCAGCCCGATCCCGACGATGAGATCGGCGGCCTGAATCGCTTTGTTGATGTGGACTTCGCCATGCATGCCCGGCATGCCGAGATGCAGCTCGTGGCCTTGGGGGAAGGCGCTGATGCCGAGCAGCGTCGTGATCACGGGCATGCCCGTGCGCTCCGCGAGCGCGCGCACCTCGGCGTACGCGCCACTCACGATGACCCCGCGGCCGATCATGAGCAGCGGCCGCTCGGCCGAGGCGATCAGTTGGGCGGCTTGCTGAACTGCAACTTCTAGGTGTCTGGTGTCTGGTGTCGGGTGTCGGGTGCTTTGATGGCTGGAATTCCCAGACCCCAGACACCAGGCACCAGGCACCAGGTATTCCGCCTTCTGGTTCTGGACGTCCTTCGGTACATCGACCAGCACGGGACCCGGGCGCCCCTCCAGCGCAATCGCCATCGCCTCGCGCACGTCGGCGGCGAGCGTTTCGACATCGCGCACCAGCACGTTGTGTTTCGTGACCGGCATCGTGACGCCGACGACGTCGGTCTCCTGGAACGCGTCGCGGCCCAGCATCGGCCGCGCGACCTGGCCCGTGATGGCGACGACGGGCGAGCCGTCCATGTGCGCCGCCGCGAGGCCCGTCACGAGGTTCGTGGCGCCGGGACCCGACGTCGCGACGCATACGCCTGGACCGTTGGTCGCGCGCGCATACCCGTCGGCGGCGTGGGCCGCCGCCTGCTCGTGGCGCACCAGGATGTGCCGCAACCCAGTGCCGCCGTGCAGCGCGTCATAAAACGGCATGATGGCGCCGCCCGGATAACCGAACATCACGGTCACACCGGCGTCGACCAGCGTGCGGCGCAGGATCTGCGCGCCGGTGAGAAGCTCGCTCATTGGCTACACTCCCCAGAAGTAGGAGCTGCTCAATGCCGCGGTCTCGAGCCCGTCGGCATGATCGGCCTTGTTGAGCGCGTGCAGCAGTGCACGCGCCCCCGCTTCGACGATGTCGGTCGATGCGCCGTGTCCGCTCAACGACTTGCCGTCCACCCGCACCTGCAGGATGACGCGTCCGAGGCTGTCGCGGCCCGGTGTGACGGATTGGACGGAGAGATCGATGACTTCGATCGACCGTCCCACCGCTTCCCCGATCGCGGCGAACGCCGCGGCGATCGGCCCGTTGCCCGTCGCCGCCGCGCGCCGGTCCTGGAATCCCGGACCCGCGATCCGCACCTCGGCGGACGCCGTCTCGGTCCCACAGGTGACGCGCAGCGACGTCAGCGTATAGACCTCGGGCGCCCGGTGGAATCCGTCGTGCAGCAACGTGAGCAGGTCCTCGTCCAGGATCTGCCGCTTCTTGTCCGCAAGCGCCGTGAACGCCTGGTACAGCTGTTCGAGCGTGTTGGCGTCGGGTTCGTAGCCGAGCTCGCGATAGCGCCGCTCGAGCGCGTGGCGGCCGGAGTGTTTGCCGAGCACGATGCTCGAGCCGCCGGCGCCCACGGTTTCGGGGGCGATGATCTCGTAGGTCAGCCCGTTCTGCAGGACGCCGTGCTGGTGAATGCCGGCTTCGTGCGCGAACGCGTTGCGGCCGACGATCGCCTTGTTGGGCTGGGGAAAGACACCGATCTCATGCGACAAGAGCCGGCTGGTCCGCACGATCTCGCGCGGGTTCACGTTGCACTGGAATTGCGCGACCTGCGGGCGCACTCGGCTCGCCATGACGATCTCTTCGAGCGCGGCGTTGCCGGCGCGCTCGCCGATGCCGTTCACCGTGCATTCGACCTGGGTTGCGCCCGCGTCGATCGCCGCGAGGGAGTTGGCGACCGCGAGGCCGAGGTCGTCGTGACAGTGCGCGCTGAGCACGACGATGGCGGTCGACGGCACCCGTGTGCGCACCTCTCGAAACAGCGTCGCGTATTCGGCGGGAGTGGTATAGCCAACGGTGTCGGGCAAGTTGATCGTCGTGGCGCCGGCGGCAATGGCCACGCGCACGACTTCGCAGAGGAAGTCGAGGTCCGAGCGGGTCGCGTCTTCCGCCGAGAATTCGACGTCGCTCACATGCGTGCGCGCACGCTGGACGGACGCGCGGACCCGCTCCAGGCAGGTCGCACGGTCGATGTGCAGCTTCTGCTCGAGGTGGAGGTCGGACGTGGCGATGAAGACGTGAATCCGCTTGCGCGCCGCGGTCCGCAGGGCCTCGGCGGCGGCGTCGATGTCCCGCTCGTGACAGCGCGCCAGCGCGGCGATGATGGGCCGGCGGACGGCTTCGGCCACCTGCTGAACGCCCTGGAGATCGCCTTGCGAGGCGGCGGGGAACCCGGCTTCGATCACGTCCACGCCCAGCGCATCGAGCTGTCGTGCCAGTCGCACTTTGGCTTCCGGAGTCATCGCGTTCCCGGGTGCCTGCTCGCCGTCGCGTAGCGTGGTGTCGAAGATGATCACGTCCCTGGCCATGGCTCGGCTCCTGCCGTTCACGGTGAAAAAAAAGCCGCGAACCTGTGGGTTCGCGGCGACGAGACTGCTTGCTTGTTCGGACCTTGCTATGCGCGCGCGAACCCTCTCCTGGGCGTAAAGCCCAGCAGCAGACTAAGGACCAGGAGCAGCAGCGCGAGCGAAATCATGTGCGAGCCATCAATCTCCACGTATACCGGGGCATGTCAAGAGCCTGCAGAGCCACCGGTCGGATTTGAACCGACGACCGCTCGATTACGAATCGAGAGCTCTACCCCTGAGCTACGGTGGCCGTAGGCCCCTAACTTAGCGACGTCCTGCTCGACACGGTACTCCACAATCTCGACCTGTCCGGCCGTTCCAGTCCGCCTTGTCCTGTAAGGTTGGCGTAAGGTAGGGCTACTAGTTTCCGGCCAGAATGGTTGTGGAACTCCTGTTCGTCGGCGGAGTCATCGCGGGTCTGTTTGCGCTCGCGCACTGGTTCGTCGCCCATCGCGCAACGCTGATCGAAGGTCTCGCCCGACACTGGCAGCGTCTGATCGGTTCCGCACCGATGCAACGGCTGCGAGTCAGGTATCCACGCATCTGGACTTTCGTCGCGTCGCGATTTGCGCGCGGCGAGTACCTCGGTCTTCACCTTACCGTGGGCCTCACCATCAGCTTCGTCAGTCTCTGGACCTTTGTCTCGCTGACCGAGGATGTCCTGCATCACGACCCCATCACACTCTTCGATGTCGCAACGCTCGACTGGATCCGCGCCCATACCACGCCCACAGGCCATGCCTTCGCGCGCGCTGTTAGCGCAGTGGGTTCACCGCGAGTGATGGTGTCCCTGGGAGTGATCGGAGCCGTCGTTCTGGCGATCCGGCGGGAGTGGCTCTTCATCGAGGGATGGGTCATCGCTCTCCTCGGCGGCGAGGCACTCAACGTATTTCTCAAACGGCTGATTCAACGGCCGCGCCCGATGCATTCCGTGATCTCGTCCGCGCAGAGTTGGAGCTTCCCCAGCGGGCACGCGATGGAGTCTCTCATCGGCTACGGCATGCTCGCCTACGTGGTATTCGTCCTCGTCGCGTGGCCACGCCGCCGGCGAGTGGGCATCGCGCTCGCAGCCACAGTGCTCATCCTGCTGATCGGGTCGAGCAGGATCTACCTCGGCGTCCACTACGTCAGCGATGTGCTCGGAGGCTATGCAGCAGGACTGATCTGGCTCGCGGCCTGCATCTCTGGCTTGGAGGTCGCACGGCGCTGGCGTGAAGCACCGATTCCGGAGGCGTGAACGAATGTCCTATGTCGCCGTCAGCGACGACAACAACAACGCCGTGCTCATGCGGCCCGGCCTCACCTGGAGATTCCATTGAGAATTCGCCTGCATCACCTCACCGTCGGTGGCGCCCTGCTCTGCGCGGCCGCTGCGTCGCTGCCCGCGCAGACCTATCACGTCACGAAATCGTTTACCCTCGGTGGCGACGGCGGCTGGGACTACGTCGCCCTCGACACCGCGGGCCATCGCCTCTTTGTCGCGCGCCAAACGCGCGTGATGGTGATCGATCCAGCCACCGGGAAACTCCTCGCCGAAATCCCTGGCCTGGATCGCGCGCACGGCGTGGCGTTCAGCTACGCCACCGGGAAGGGATTTGCTACCTCGGGCGGCGACAGCAGCGTGGTCGTGTTCGATCTCAAGACGCTGCAGGTGCTCGGCCGCACGACGGCGGCAGTCGACGCCGACGCGGTGCTGTTTGATCCCGCGACGAAGCATGTCTTCACATTCAACGGCGATGCCGGGTCGTCGAGCGTCATCGACGCCGCGAGCGGCCAACGTATCGGCACGATCGATTTGGGCGGCAAGCCGGAGTTCGGCGTGACCGCCGGCAACGGCCGGCTGTACGTGAACATCGAAGACTCGAGTGCCGTCGCCGAGATCGATGCGACGGCTATGAAAGTCGTGCGGCACTGGAAGCTCGCACCGTGCGAGTCACCGACCGGTCTCGCGATCGATCGGGCACACGGCATTCTGTTCAGCGCCTGTCGCAACGGCGTGATGGCGATTTCGGACGCGAAGGCCGGGCGGTTGATCACGACGCTGCCGATCGGCCAGGGCGTGGACGGCGCGCGCTTCGACGACCAGCGGCAGCTCGCGTTCGCATCCAACGGCGACGGCACCATCACCGTCATTCACGAGGACGCACCCGACAAGTTCACGGTCGTCGCGACCGTCCAGACCAAACGCGGCGCGCGCACGATGGAGCTGGACCAGCAGACGCACCGGCTGTTCACGGTGAGCGCGGATTTCGGACCGCCACCCGCCCCGACGGCCGACCGCCCGCGGCCGAGACCGCCGGTGTTGCCCGGAACGTTTGTGCTCTTGGAGCTCGATCCATGAAGATCGCAACAGCGGCGGTGCAGCGTACGGCTGCCGAACAGAGCAGAGGCGCCACGGTGCGTGGCTATTCGACCGAGAAAGATGAAGGGCAGACGGTCTACCATGTGCGCACGGGTCAAAAGCGGTCCGAGGTTCAGGTCGGGCCGGACGGCAAGCCACTCGCCCATCCGGAGTGAGAATCCTCGTTAGGGACTGAAGAACTCGCTCATATCGGGGGCGCTCTGGGCGTGGTTCGGAAATGTCGTCACGCCGAGAGCGCTCAGCGTGAGTCGCAACGTGCTCTCGTGCTGGTAGAGCGTGGTCGATTGATAGCCACGCTTGGACTTCGCGCTGACGTTCACCCACACGATGCGGCCACCACCGTGCGTGTTGTCGCTCGCCGACTCATCGAACACGATGATGAGTAGACCGTCCTTCTGAAACTGCGCGCTCTTGATCAGCGGATCGATGTTGGTCTTGAGCCAGTTGTCCGCTGTGCTCAGCGAGCAGTCGTGCGCGTCGTTGCAGACATTGGGCACGATGAAGGCGTAGTTCGGGAGCGTGTTGTTCGCCAGGGCCGTGTCGAACTGGGAAAACGGCACCAGGTTCTTCTTCTGCGTGGAGTCGCCCGCCACGTCCGCGACCAACGCGAATGTGTTGTGCCGGCGGGCGTAGAGCCCGATGTCCGGCCCCGTATATCCCACGTACGGCAGGTTCTCGGCGTACGACCTCCACGTCTTGCCCGCCTTCAGGAGCTCCCGCACCACATTGTCCTCGGTCACGAGCGGTCCTGAGTAACTGTCGTTGTTGGTGATCGTGTCGCCGACCGACAGCATGAAATAGTTGCCGATGGATGGGTGTGTGTCGGCATAGTACTGCGTCGCCAAACCGTATTGCTGCGCCAGACCGTTGAGATACGGCATGGACGCATTGCCGATGACGCTCGCGTAGTTCGTGTTCTCCTCGAGCACGATGAATACATGGTTGAATGGCGCTGAAGGTGGAGGGGGCGCCGGGGGCGGGGGCGGCGGGGGCGGCGGGGGCGGCGGCGGTGTCGGGCCTACAGTGCACGCCGCGATTCCAATGAGCGACGCCAATGCCGCCAGCTTGCGGAAGTCCGTCATGAACAACCCTACACCACCACTTCACTGCCGGTTCGAGCATTCGTTTCGGATGGCAGCGGATTCGCGCTGTGCGTGTGACCCGACCATTTGTGACGCTAGACCACTCTCTGAAATGGCGAGAGACAGAAGCGAAGAGAACTTGAAGCTCAGGGCTCCGCGCGCGGTGTACGTCCTCCTCCGGCGACCGCGCGGACCGTCAGCAGCAGCTCCTGCACGTCGAGTGGCTTACGGATCGTGGCCGCAACATCCAGCCCGGTGCGGTGGGCGGGGGATGCGGCAGTCAGCACGATCACCGGGATGGTGGCCAGGTGCGCGTCGCTTCGTAGGATGCGATAGACCTCGAATCCATTCAGGCCGGGCATATAGAGATCCAGCAACAGGGCATCGGGCTTGGGTGCACGACGCAAGTGGTCGAGCGCGTCACTACCATCGCCAGTGGCGAACACTTCGAAGCCGTCGCTCTCCAGCGCGTCGCTCAGCGCCGCGCGCGTGTCGGCATTGTCCTCGAGCACAAATACTGTCCTGCGCTTGTGTTGCCCTGGGCGCGGGGGGGCACGACCGCGAATCTTGGGAGCCATACTCGGTCCTCCTACCAACGGAAAGTGAGACCTCTTAACGTATTCCAATAACCAAGCCACTGACAGGGTACAAATGGAGCAAATTCCAGGCCGCCCATGACAGTCCAGCGTCTTCACGAATTGCTGGAGCGGATTGATTCCGTTCAGGACCAGACCGACGTCGATCTTCTCCTGTTCTTTTTCCGCCATCCGAATGCACTTCTCACGGTCGAGTTTCTCGCGGCCGCCGTGGGCCACGACCAGGGACGGGTCGAGGAGTCGTTGAAGGGTCTTATCGAGGCCGGACTGATCGAGCGGGTGAAGGGCCGGACCGTCGCGGCGCATAGCTTTCTATTTCGACCGGCAGCCCAGGAGTCGGTGGGGGCGCTATTGCAGATCGCCTCCTCTCGCCCCGGTCGGCTGGCGTTGCTCGATGTGTTGCAACAGCGGGCGACTACGATGCCGCCCAAGCGAAAGGCGTAGCATATGACGGTTGAACGCGATCTCGTCAAAACGGGCATCGGCGGACTCGATCCCATCCTCGGCGGCGGTATTCCGCGCGGCAACATCACGCTGCTCGAAGGTGAAGTCGGAACCGGCAAGACGACATTCGGTGCCGAATTCGTCTTTCGCGGCGCCAGCGAGTTCGACGAGCCCGGGGTGATCGTGCTGTTCGAGGTCTCCCCCCACAAGTTGATCCGCGACGCAGCGGGATTGGGGTGGGATCTGCCGGCGCTCGAGCGCGATGGTCGTATCAAGATCGTGTTTACCACACGCGAGGTGTTCCGTCAGGAGTTGCACCAGGCCGATAGCTTGCTCCTCGCGGACGCCGCAAGAATGGGTGCGCGGCGCATCTTCGTGGACGGGATCGCCGGGGTAGTCGTGAATGGCCCGACGCAGCAGGACCCGCGCGAGGCGTTCCATCTCCTCGTCGAGGGAATCCAGCGAGAGAATCTCACGGCCGTGTTGGCATTGGAAGCAAGCGTGCTGAATGGCGGTTCTCCGGCCGGGGAGGAATCGATCGCCGATACGGTGATTCGGTTGCGGATGGAGGAGTCCTCTCGTGCCACCGTGCGATCCATCGAAATCGTCAAATCGCGCGGGCATGGCTACCAGATGGGTCGTCATAGCTTCCGCATCGTGGACGGCCGGGGGATCGAGGTGTATCGCCGGGTGCAGGCGCCGCGCCTGGGGCAGCGCGACCGAGCGGCGGCGTTCGATCCGCATACCCGGGTCGCGACTGGCGTGCCCGGCCTGGATGAGATCGTCAACGGCGGATACTTCCTCGGCAGTACCACGGTAGTTGCCGGCATCTCGGGTGTGGGCAAGAGCGTGATGGGTCTCCAGTACATGGCAGAAGGCGCGCGCCGCGGCGAACGCAGCCTGATGCTGACGCTCGACGAGCAGCCCGAGCAAGTGCTGCGCAACGCGCACAGCATCGGGATCGACCTGCAAAAGGAAATCGATCGGGGAATGGTCCGTCTGTACTACGATCCTCCGCAGGAAATCGAGGTGGACCAGCACTTCCACAAGATCGAGCAGATCGTCGAGGAGTTTCAGCCCAAGCGGGTCGTGCTCGATAGCCTCTCGACCTACGGCTCGAACATGGGCACGACGGGCCGCGTGTTTCGCGATTTCTTCCACGCGCTGGTCGCGCTCATGAAAGAGCATCAGGTCGCGGCGGTGTACAACCATGAGAACCCCGAGATGCTCGGCATGTCGTCCATGATGGGCGACTTCGCGATGAGCTCACTGGTGGACAACATCCTTCTCATGAACTGGGTCGAGCTGGGAGATCGGTTTCGCCTTGGCCTCACGGTCGCCAAGATGCGGTCCAACCCGACGGATCGGGTCACGCACGAATGCGAAGTCATCGATGGCCATGGGATGAGGCTGCTGCCCCGGAAAATTCCTTCGCACGCGCTGCCGTTCTCCCGGTTCAGCAGCTTGATCTCGCGCTCCCCGGAACGTCGGTCCGCGAAACTATCCGGCGATCGGGACGCCGGGGCGGCGTCGCCGCGTCGACAGCCGAGGAAGAAGTAACGGTGGTCGAAGCGCTCTTTAGCGACGCCGCCTGGAGTCAGGCGCTGCAAAAGTTCGGGGAAGTCACCCACCTCACGGTCGTCGTGTACGGACGTGGAGTCGAAGTCGCGCGGGACCCGATCAACGTCACACCGTTGTTTGGACTGTTCCAGGAAACGGGCTACCAACCGGGGATTTTTGCCGACTGTGCGCGGCGGTGTTTGGCGCAGATCGCGGATCGCCCCGCCGTGGTGGTCGCCCCATCCTATGGCTTGGCAGTCGTCGGCACGTCGCTGGTACTCGCAGACGAAATCGTCGGCGCCGCAGTGGCGGGATACGCATTCATCGACTTCTGCGGCACGGCGGAGGTCGAACTGCTGGCCCGACAAGCCGGCGTGCCGTTCGACCGCGTGTGGAGCGTCGCGCGCGTCACGGCCCCCGTCCCGGAACGACGGCTGGTCGTTCATGGCGAGCTGTTGCAGGTCTTGGGCGACGCGATCCTGCGCGAGAACCACCGGACCCGGCAATATGAGGAAAAGTCCGCGGAGCTCACGTCTGCGGCGGCCGCGAAAGATGAATTTCTCGCGGTGCTCTCCCATGAGCTGCGCACGCCGCTCACGCCGATCCTGCTGCGGGCGCAGCTGCTCAAGGGCGAGCGGGATCCGGCGACTATCGATCAATCCGCCGCGGTGATCGAGCGGAACGTGCGACTGCAGTCGCGCTTGGTGGAGGACCTGCTCGATCTCACCCGCGCCGCCCGCGGGACGATCCAGCTTACCCGCCAGAGGCTCAGCCTCGTGGAAGAGACGCGGGTAGCGGTGAATTCTGCGCTCGGACAAGCGCGGGAGCTCGGGCTTCAGCTCCACTTCACGGGGGACGACCAGTCTCTGATTGTCGAAGCAGACCGCGATCGGTTACATCAGATCCTCCACAATCTCCTCGGCAACGCCATCAAGTTTACCCCGGCGGAGGGTGTCATCACCGTGGCCGTCAGCGGTCGTGATGGCACCGGCACCGTTCGCATTGCCGATACCGGTCAGGGGATCACAGCAGAATTTCTGCCGCACGTGTTCGAAATGTTCCGCCGTGAAGAGGGTCCGGGTCAACGGCGTCAGGGACTCGGCATCGGGCTGGCGCTCGTACGAACATTGGTCGAGCTCCACGGTGGCGACATCCAGATCTCGAGCGCCGGCACGGGGCACGGGACAGAAGTATTGGTGCGATTCCCCCTGATCGAGGATGCCAGAGCAGTTCCCCGATCCGCTGATGCCGGTAATCGTCACCGACCCAGTCTTGCGGGGCTGCGCGTGCTGGTGGTGGAAGATCTGGACGATGTGCGCGATTCACTTGGACTCATGCTCCAATCGCTCGGCGCCGAAGTGACCGTCGCTCGAGACGGCCTCGACGCGTTGGCGGCGGTGTCGAGCTGCCCCCCCCACGTGGTGCTGTGCGACCTGCAGATGCCGCGCATGGATGGTTTCGAGTTCATCAAACGGTTGCACGCCGAGCGGGGCGTGTCCCAGCCGCCCGTCATCGCGCTTACTGGTACCGCGGGCGATCCGAGCCGAGCACAGCGTGCTGGGTTTGCGGCTCGGATCGAAAAGCCCGCCGACGAACAAGATCTGGTGCGCGCCATCGCGGCTGTGCTGCAGGCGTAATTCCCTCCCTTCGTTCCAATGGGCTATGTGGGGAGCGCTTTCACCTAAGCATTTTCACTAAATGAGTGATCCGGAGCGTTCGGCCGACCTGGAATCGACCGCGGTAAGAACGCCGCGTCTCGACGAGCTCGCCAACCTGATTGCGGATGAGCGGGACACGCTGCTGGCCCAATGGCGGCAGCAGGTGTGTCGGCTCCCTACTGCGCAGGGCCTCGCGGCGCCCGCGCTCGACGATCACGTGCCGGACCTGTTGGACGAGTTGTCGGCGGCGTTGGCCTCCCTCTCGGACGAAACGCTTGCCGATGTGGTACTCCAGGGAACTCCACCAGCCCATGGCCGACAGCGGCTGCATGACGGATTCGATATTGTCGAAGTCGTGGCCGAGTACAACATCCTCCGTGGCTGCATTCACGATCTCGCCGAGCGGCATGGCCTGCATCTCCGCGGCAAGGCATTTCACATCCTGAACCGCGTGTTCGATGAAGCGATCGGCATTGCGGTGCAGACATTCGCCACGCAGCAGGCGCTGGAAGTGCAGCGACGGCGGGAGGAATACCTGGCATTCGTGGCGCATGATCTGCGCACACCGTTGAATGCGATTTCCCTTGCCGCGGGTGCGCTGACGCGCGAGCTCATGGGGGCGGAAAACAATCCGGCAATGACGCGGATGCTGAAAACGCTGCAGCGCAACGAGCAGCGTTTGGAAGAGCTGGTGGCCAACGTACTGAAAGAGAGCGACCACGTCGGCACAGACGCCGCCATCGCTGTGCAGGCGCGCACGTTCGATCTCTGGCCGCTCGTGGAAGCCGTCGTGCGCGATTTGCAGCCTGTGACCGACACCGCCGGGACGCAGGTGACCAACTCCGTGCCGGACGACCTCGTTGTGTACGGCGATGCCGGCCTCCTGCGGCGGGTGTTTCAGAATCTCGTTGCGAACGCGATCAACTTCACCCCGCGGGGCGAAGTCACGATCGGAGCGAAATCAGGGGGGGCGGATGGCAGCGTCGAGTGCTGGGTGCGCGACGATGGCGCCGGCATTCCCGCGGACCGGTTGGAGAGGATCTTCGAAAAGGGTGAAACCGACTCTGATCAGGCAGGAGCCACGGGGTTGGGCTTGCCGATCGTCAAGGCATTCGTCGAGGCGCACGGCGGCAGTGTGACCGTCGAGAGTAAGGAAGGCGAAGGGTCCACCTTTCGGTTCGAGCTTCCCGGCAAGTCTGAGTGATCGATCTATTCCAATAGCTGAGTGCCGTGAAAACGGTTACTATGGCGCCTCGACCCACCACCCCCCACCCTCCACCCCCACTCACCGACCAGGAGACGCCAGTGGCGGCAGCGACGCTGAAAAACCAACAGCGCATCGTGACCAACCAGCGGACCATCGTGCGGAACCAGGAGAGCATCCTGCGCGCCCTGCAGGCGGTCGTGAAGAATCAGAAGAAGATCATCTCGAATCAGAACCGCATCCTCAGCAAGGTTCGCTAGCGCGCGTCGATGACGCGCTCCATGGCGCCCACATAGGCGCGCCATCGCGCAACCTCGTCCTCCAGCACGCGCCGTCCCGCCGGTGTCAGGTCGTAATAGCGTGCGATCCGGTTGTGCTCGGTCGTGCGCCACAATGACGTCACCCACCCCCGCTGCTCCAGGCGATGCAGCGCCGGATACAGCGATCCCTCCCCGATCTGAAAGCTTTCGCGCGACAGCTGTTTGATCCGGTGTGCGATTCCCCACCCGTGCATCGGCTCGAGCGACAGCGCCTTGAGCATGAGCAGGTCCATCGTGCCCTGGATGACGTCGACACCCCGTGCCATTCCGGTTCCCTATTGAAGCGACACGGAGAATGTGAATCGATGTTCCCATCGGAGCAATAGGGGAGTACGGAGTACCTAGCGCAGCGATTCGCAGGCCCGTATGATCCCGACCCATGAAGGACTTCATCACGAAACTGAACGGACCCTGGCACGCCTGGGGCCTGCGCATCTTCGCCGGCATCGTCCTCGCCCACTGGGCCGAGCATCTCGTGCAAGCCTATCAGGTCTACGCGCTCGGGTGGCCGATGCATCAAGCGCGCGGCGTGCTCGGCCAAGTGTTCCCCTGGCTCGTACACTCCGAGGTGCTGCACTACGGCTACGCCGTGGTCATGCTTGCCGGCATCTGGGCATTTCTGCCGGGCATGGTGGGCCGGGCGCGGACGTGGTGGCTGGTCGCGCTCGTGATCCAATTCTGGCATCACATCGAGCACGCGCTGCTGCAGGGACAGGTGATCGCCGGCCACAACCTGTTCGGTGCCGCGGTTCCCACGAGCATCCTGCAGCTCTGGTTCCCGCGGCTCGAGCTGCACCTGTTCTACAACACGATCGTCTTTATCCCGATGGTCGTCGGGATGTATTACCACCTGTTCCCGAGTCAGCCGGAAGCGGAGCGCATGCACTGCAGCTGCGCGCTGCACATGCACGTCGCCACGACGTAGCGCAGCGGAACAAACGCGGCGCCGTTGCGCGTTACGGGACCCGTGAGCACCTATGCCGCTGCGATCGCAGAGGTCGCACGCCGGGATCGGGTCATGGCGAAGCTCATCGGGCGCCATACCCGCTTCCACCTGCCGCGCCCCGATAGTCACCACTTCGCCGCCCTCGCCGAGAGCATCCTGTATCAACAGCTTGCCGGCGCGGCCGCGGGCGCAATTCACCGCCGCTTTGTCGCCTTGTTCGAAGGGAAGCTCTCGCCCGACGCCGTGCTCGCGCTGCATCCGCGCCGGATGCGCGGCGTGGGGCTCTCGCGCAGCAAAGTCGCCGCGATCCGCGATCTCGCGGCGAAGATCGTCGACGGCAGCGTCCGGTTGCAACGCATCGGGCGGCTCTCGGACGAGGACATCATCACCGCCCTGTCCACGGTGCGCGGCATCGGACGCTGGACGGCGGAGATGTTTTTGATCTTTCAGCTCCGCCGCCTGGATGTGTGGCCGATCGGCGACTATGGCGTGCGCAAAGGCTATGCACTCGCATATGGCTTGAAGACGCTGCCGACGCCGAAAGAGCTCGACGCACTCGGCGAACGGTTCCGGCCATATCGGACCGTGGCCGCCTGGTATTGCTGGAGAGCCGTCAGCGACCGCTGATCAGGCGGTCCCCAACGTCGAATGCTTGGGCGGCCAATACAGCGCGACCAGCAAGGCCACGGGCAATCCAAAGCCGACGAGCTGTAAGAAGATCCCCATCCAGGGAAACAGCAGCCGGGCACCCACAAAGCATAGGAGCGAGGCGACCAGTGCGAGGCGCGCCGGTTGGCGCATCCCACGCAGGATGGCGATACCGGCACCGAGCAGCAGCAAACTCGCGATAACGCCCAGCACGACTGCGATGGCGTACGTCCCGGCGTGTTGCGGCGCGGCCATCCACTCACTTACGGCGCCAAAAATGCCGAACGCACCAAGCAAAATAGAAAGGATTGCGGCGAGCTTCATAACCACCTCAACGGTTCGAGTAGCTTCTGCGCGCAGGGCCGGCGCGCTTTGTATTACATCCCAAACGACTCGCGCCCAGAACGTGAACGTGCGCACGTCGCCATCGCGGCATTGATCCCGAAACAGCAGCACCATCTCGCGCTCGTATTCGGCGCGAAACTCCGGTGGATAGGCGCGGAGCAGAATACGGTAGATGCGCTCGGCCGAGGCGCTCATGCGGGCTTCACTCCGATCAGCTTCTTGCGCCGGGCGGAGCGCACGATCGCGTCCAGTCGCTGCACTTCGGCGCGCGTCACCGCGACGCCGAGCTGGGTCAGGCGGTAGTACCGGCGACGCTCGTCGCTCCGCTCCGCGTCCGCACGCTCGCCGGTCTCCTCCACCAGGCCCGCCTCCAGGAGACGTTTGAGCGCACCATAGAGCGTGCCCGGTCCCAGTCGTACCGACCCCGCGGACCGCGCGGTGACGCTTTTCATGATGGCGTAGCCGTGCTGCTCCCCGTCCGCGAGCGCGAGTAGGATGTGGAACGTTGCGGGCGGCAGCGGCAGATATGCCGCCGGGGGCTGGGAAGCCCGGCGTTTCATGACCATTCAACCTCCAAGGTCGTACTATATCGTCGCTCGATATAGTACTGTACCCGGCCGCATCCCGCTAGATCCACGCAAAGAGAAACGGCGGACCACCCGGTCCGCCGCTCTTTCTTTCCACATCCCTGGCTCTGCTAGGCGTGCCCTGCCCAGCTCGTCTCACCCGGCGTGTACGGCACGCACGGATCGAACCGCGCCGGCGTCTCGCGATAGCGTTGCGCCTGCGTCATGCCGATCTCCGACGTGAAATAGCCGAGCAGCGTCAGCTCTTTGATCAGCCGGAAGTAGTGCGGCGGCGCGCCCCCCCCCTGCGTCCGGGAATCCATGTACGTCTTCGCCTCCCGGTCGAGCTGCTCGAGCTGCGCGAGCCGCTCGGCCGGTGACTTGGTCATGAAGCCTGCCGCCGTCAGCTTCTGCACTCCGTCACGGAACACCGCCTGCTGATTGTCGTCGTACGTATCGGTCACCATCAGCGCCATGAACGGCCCGCAGTTGGCGGCCTTCGCCCCCGGCGTCTTGGTTTCCGGCAGAATCGTATCGGCGACTTCATCGAGCAGCGCGATGTCCTGCGCCGTGAACGCGCCAACCTGCGCGCGCGCCTTCGCGGCTCGCGCGTGGGCGCGCTCGACCGCACCTAGGAGCCCGGTGCCCGCCAGCGTCACGCCGCCGAGCAGCGCCGTCACCTGTTTGATGGCTTCGCGTCGATTCATCATGGCAGCCTCTACAGATTCTGGCGCTTGAGCTCGTTCACCGCGAAGTCCGCGGCCCGAGCCGTGAGCGCCATATAGGTGAGCGAAGGGTTGACGCAGGACGACGAGACCATGCACGACCCGTCCGTCACGAAGACGTTGGGCGCGTCCCACACCTGATTGTGGGCGTTGAGCACCGACGTCTTGGGATCGCGGCCCATCCGCGCCGTCCCCATCTCGTGAATCCCCATGCCGGGCCAGGACCCCGCGTCATACGTGTGCACGTCCTTCACTCCCGCGGCGTCGAGCATCTCGGCCATGTCGTTCATCATGTCCTTGCGCATGAGCCGCTCGTTCTCGCCCGTCGCGCAGTCGATCGCGATGACGGGCAGTCCCCACTTATCCTTCTTGTTGGGATCGATGGTGACGCGATTGTTGTCGTTCGGAAGCATCTCGCCGAACGCCGTCGCGCCGATCGACCACTCGCCCGGCTGCGCCAGCATGTCCTTGAACGCGCCGCCCACGCCAAGCTCGGCGACGCCGCGTGACCAGCCCGAGCGGCTCGCACCGCCCTGATAGCCGAAGCCGCGCAGGTAGTCGCGCTTGTCGCCGAACAAATTGCGGAACCGCGGGATGTAGAAGCCGGTCGGCCGGCGGCCATAGTAGTACTTGTCGGTGAGTCCCTCGATCGTCCCCGACGCGCCGGCGCGGAAGTGATGATCCATCAGATTGTGACCGAGCACGCCGGAGCTCGAACCCAATCCACCCGGCCACACCTCGGTTGCCGAGCGCAGCAACAACCACGTTGAGTTCAGCGTCGACGCACACAGGAAGATGATCTTCGCGGTGTACTCGGTCGTCTGGTTCGACACGGCGTCGAGCACGCGCACGCCCGTCGCGCGCTTCTTGTTCTTGTCGTACAGCACTTCGGTGACGATCGCGAACGGCTGGAGTGTGAGCCGCCCGGTCGCCATCGCGGCCGGCAACGTGGACGACTGCGTGCTGAAGTAGCCGCCGAACGGACAGCCGAGCCAGCAGGCGTTGCGGTACTGGCAGGGCGCGCGGCCCGGCCGCGCTTGCGTGAGGTTCGCAGTGCGGCCGGGAATGATGCGCCGCTTGCCGTCGAAGTGCTGCTTGAGCCGGCCCGCGATCAGCTCTTCACCGCAGTTGAGCGGCATCGCCGGCTGGAACTGGCCGTCTGGGAGCTGCGGCATCTGCTCGAGCGAGCCCGAGATGCCGGCGTGGCGCTCGACGTAGTCGTACCACGGCGAAATGTCGGCGTAGCGGATCGGCCAATCGGCGCCGACGCCTTCGCGTGCATTGGCCTCGAAGTCGAAGTCACTGTGGCGATAGCTCTGCCGTCCCCACATCAGCGACCGGCCACCCACGTGGTAGCCGCGGTACCAGTCGAACCGCTTGACCTCCGTGTAGGGCGACTCCTGATCGGAGGCCCACCAATCGAGGTTCTTTTCATTGAGCGGGTAGTCGCGCTTCAGCACCGGGTACGCGGCTTCCATCGCGCGCGTGCGGCCGCCGCGATGCGGATACTGCCACGGTCCCTTCGTGGCATTCACGTAGTCCTTGACGTGCTCGATGTTTTTGCCGCGTTCGAGCATCAGGACCTTGAGTCCCTTCTCCGTCAGCTCCTTCGCGGCCCAGCCGCCGGAAATCCCGGAGCCGACCACGATGGCGTCGTAGCTCTGTGCCTGCACGACTCCTCCTCTAGATGAGCACTCTTGGAATTTTCGTCACGGGACGGCGCAACACCACCTCTCGGAGCGCGCGCC
The DNA here is from genome assembly GCA_035491815.1 of Gemmatimonadales bacterium. Classification (GTDB taxonomy): domain Bacteria; phylum Gemmatimonadota; class Gemmatimonadetes; order Gemmatimonadales; family GWC2-71-9; genus 20CM-2-65-7. The sequence goes on from DATJKA010000113.1 coordinate 19,845, forward strand.
AAGTGTTCATTTCGAAACGGGCTTCTGCCCCTCCCCGCGTGTCGCGGCGATGTAGGTGACCGTGTCCCATGCGTTGTGGATCCCGACGCACAGCAAGGCGAATGACACGCCGCCGATCACGAACATCGCCCACCGCTGCTCGTGAGCCATGCCCGCCGCGCCGACGAACAGCGTCGCGTACGAACCCATCGGCACGAAGAGATGCCAGATCCAATCCTCGAGCACCGGCTTGTAACCGCCCGACGCCTGGCGCAGCATGCGCCGCAGCACGACGAACACATAGATGACGCCGGCGATCGCCATGAAGCCGATGACGTGGGCCGGACTGCGCGTCAGCTGCCAGGGTGCGCTGAGGACCGCCGATAGGAGCAGCACGGTCACGAAGTGGATCACGTTGGGCGTGCCGAAGGCGTTCACGGAATCGGCGGTGCGCGGCAGGTTGGAATCGGCGGCGAGGGCGATGACGACGAACATCAGGCCGGTCAGCGCGCCGGCGGAGGATCCGACAATTACATAGAAACTCTCCCACTCCGTCAGCAGCGCGTGTGCACTCGTTGGCTCCATGTCCCATGATGCACATTACGCCGCGCTCCGGCCAGAGGATTAATTCGGACCCTCCACCCATCCGAGCGGTAGACTCATACGATATGAGGTATGTGTGCGTGCTGGTCTTCCTGGCCGCCTGCGGACGCGGGCTGGCGAGCACGCCGCTGCACACAGGTGACGCTCCCCCGCCGACCACCGCCCGCGACACCATCCGCTTCGCCCTCGATTCCGGAATCATCACGCCACGCGAGGTCGCCCAGGGCGACAGCCTGTTCAACGGGCACGGTGGTGATGGGATTTGCGCCACCTGCCACGGACTGAATGGCACGGGCACCGGGTCGGCGCCGCCGCTTGACGATGGGCGGTGGATCAACGGCGACGGCAGCATCGGGTTCATCAAAGGTACCATGGTCCAGGGCGTGCCGAACCCCAAGGAGCATCCGCTCCCCATGCCGCCGTTCGGTCACACGTTCAACGAAGATCAGCTCCAGGCGCTCGCGGCATACGTCTACGCGTTGAGCCATGGCGGAGGAAGCCGCAAGTGAAGAATCTCGCGCCGGTGATTCGTGACGTACGACCGCAGGTCTTCGTCGTCCCGACCGACACGCCGGAATCCGACGGCACATTCGAATGGGCCAGCACGACGATGATCGTCGTTTCGATTTCCGCCGGCGGCCGGGAAGGGCTGGGCTACACGTACGGGCACAGCGCCGCCGCCCACGTCATTCAGGAAACGCTCGCCCCGCTCGTGCGCGGCCGCGACGTCATGGCGGTCGACGCGTGTTGGCGAGCGATGGTGCGCGCCGTTCGCAACGTCGGCTTGCCGGGAATCGCCGCGACGGCAATCTCCGCGGTCGACAACGCCCTGTGGGACTTGAAGGCACAACTCCTCGGCATCCCGCTCGTCACACTGCTCGGCGCAGTGCGCGACAACATCCCGATCTACGGTAGCGGGGGGTTCACGTCGTACTCGGATGCGCAGCTCACACAGCAGCTGGGCGATTGGGCAGCCCAAGGTATCCGCAGCGTGAAGATGAAGCTCGGGCGTCATCCCGAGGCGGACGTCCATCGCGTGAGGGTCGCCCGCCAGGCGATCGGCGACGACGCCGAGCTGTTCGTGGATGCCAACGGCGGCTACACACGCAAGCAGGCACTGGGATTTGCCGCCGACTTCGCGCGGTACGGCGTCAGCTGGTTCGAGGAGCCGGTCTCGTCGGACGATCTCGAGGGGCTTCGGCTCGTGCGCGACCACGCACCGCCCGGGATGGATATCGCGGCAGGAGAATACGGCTTCGATGTCTGGTACTTCCGTCGCATGCTCGACGCCGGCGCGGTGGACGTGCTTCAGGCCGACGCCACGCGCTGCTGCGGGATCACCGGTTTTCTCCACGCCGGCATGCTGTGCGAGACCGCGATGATCCCGCTGTCCGCGCATACCGCTCCATCGCTGCACGTGCATCTCGGCTGCGCCGTTCCGCGCATGCGCCATCTCGAGTGGTTTCACGATCACGTGCGAATCGAGCATCTGCTGTTCGACGGCGCGGCAGTCCCGGTCGACGGCGAGCTCCGCCCTGATCGCACGCGCACGGGCCTGGGACTGACCCTGAAGCAGGCTGATGCCGCCCGCTACGCCGCATAAGCTCGAAGGCGTTCTGCGCAAGCGACTGCGCGGCGAGGTGCGCTTCGACGACGGCAGCCGCGCGCTCTACGCGACCGATGCCTCGAACTATCGCCAGGTTCCCATCGGCGTGGTCATTCCGCGGGACGTGGCGGACGCCGCCCTCACGATCGCGATCTGCCGCGAATACGACGTTCCCGTGGTGGCGCGCGGCGGCGGCACGAGTCTCGCCGGCCAGGGCTGCAACGTCGCCGTCGTCATCGATTTCTCCAAGCATGTGAACGGCATCCTCGAGCTCGACCCGGAGCGACGGATGGCGCGTGTCGAGCCCGGCATCGTCCTCGACGAGCTGCGCAATGCCGCCGAGCGCTACCACCTCACGTTTGCGCCCGATCCGGCGACGCACAATCACTGCACGATCGGCGGGATGATCGGCAACAACTCGTGCGGCGTGCATTCGGTCATGGGCGGCAAGACGGACGACAACGTCGAGGCGCTCGAGGTGCTGACGTATGCGGGCGAGCGGCTGCATGTCGGCGCGGGCGACGGGCAGGAAGGCCCGATCTTCGACCGGCTGCGCGAGCTGCGCGATCGCTACGCCGGCCAGATTCGTCGCCGATTTCCGAAGATTCCGCGCCGCGTGTCCGGCTACAACCTCGACCAGCTGTTGCCCGAAAACGGCTTTCACGTGGCGCGCGCGCTCGTCGGCAGCGAAGGGACGTGTGTGACGGTGCTCGAGGCCACGCTGCGTCTCGTCCCCAGCCCACCGGGCCGCGCATTGGTCGTGCTCGGCTACCCCGACATCTATGCGGCGGCCGATCACGTTCCCGAGATTCTCCGCGCCGGACCGATCGGACTCGAGGGTATGGACCAGGTGTTGGTGCAGGACATGGCGAAGAAGGGCCTGCACCCGGAGAGCAAGCGGTTTCTCCCGGAGGGGGAAGGTTGGCTGCTGGTCGAGTTCGGCGGTGCCGATCGCGCTGAAGCCGACCAGCGCGCACGCGCGTTGATCGCCGATCTCCGCCACGTGGCCAACGCGCCGAGCGCCAAGCTATTCGACGACCCCGCCGAGGAGCACGCGGTGTGGGCGGTGCGCGAGTCGGGGCTGGGCGCCACGGCGCGCGTGCCCGGCGAGGCGGACACGTGGGAGGGCTGGGAAGATTCGGCCGTGCCACCCGCGGCGCTCGGCGACTACCTGCGCGAGTTCCGCGCCCTGTTACAGCAGCAAAATTATCGCGGCGCGTTGTACGGACATTTCGGCCAGGGCTGCGTGCACACGCGTATCAATTTCGATCTGGTCACGCACGCCGGGATCGCGCGCTATCGCGCGTTTGTCGAAGCCGCAGCCGACCTAGTCGTGCGGCACGGCGGATCGCTATCGGGCGAGCATGGCGACGGCCAGTCACGCGCCGAGCTGTTGCCGAAGATGTACGGGCCGGAGCTGGTGCAGGCGTTCCGCGAGTTCAAGGCGATCTGGGACCCCGCGGGCCGGATGAATCCCGGCAAAGTCGTGGACCCCTACCGGCTCGACGAGAATCTCCGGCTCGGCACGCACTATCGCCCGGAGCCGGTGGACACCGTCTTTCGGTATCCCGGCGACGACCGCGGCAGCTTCGCGCGCGCGACGCTGCGCTGCGTCGGCGTCGGCGAGTGCCGCCGTCACGGTGGCGGCACGATGTGTCCGAGCTACATGGCAACGCGCGAGGAAAAACACTCGACGCGCGGCCGGGCGCGCCTGTTGTTCGAGATGCTGCAGGGCGAAGTGATCACCGACGGATGGCGCAGCGAAGCAGTGCGCGACGCGTTGGATCTGTGTCTCGCCTGCAAAGGCTGCAAGGGCGAATGCCCCGTCAACGTGGACATGGCGACGTACAAAGCGGAATTCCTGTCGCACTATTACGAGGGGCGGCTGCGCCCGCGCTCCGCGTACGCGTTTGGACTCATTGCCCGCTGGGCGCGACTGGCGAGCCGCGTGCCACGACTCGCCAACTTCCTGACGCATGCCCCGGGAGTGGCGCGCGCGGCGAAGTGGGCCGCGGGCGTCGCGCCTGAGCGTGAGATTCCCTCGTTCGCCCGCCAGACGTTCGTGCGGTGGTTCCGTGCGCGCGAGCGAGTTGCATATGCAACTAATCGTGTCCTGCCGGCCCAGACGGTACTCCTCTGGCCCGACACGTTCACCAATTACTTCCAACCCCAGATCGCGCAGGCCGCCGTGCGCGCCCTCGAGCACTTGGGGTTTCACGTTAGGATCCCATCCGGCTGGGTATGCTGCGGCCGGCCGCTCTACGATTACGGCATGCTGTCGACCGCCAAGCGTTGGTTGCGGCACGTGCTCACCGTCCTCCAACCGGAGCTCGAAGCCGGGATCCCCATCGTGGGTCTCGAGCCGAGCTGTGTGGCCGTGTTTCGCGACGAGCTGCTGGGACTCTTCCCCGAAGACCCCGATGCGCAACGTCTCAGCAAGCAGACCTTCCTGTTCAGCGAATTCCTCGCAACTCACGTCGATGAGAGCCGTCTTCCGACGCTGAGGCGTAATGCTCTCGTCCACGGGCATTGCCACCAACAGGCCTTGATGACGATGCGCGACGAAACGCGCGTGCTGCGCGCGCTGCAGCTCGACTTCACCGTGCCCGACTCCGGCTGCTGCGGTATGGCGGGGGCGTTCGGGTTCGAGAAGGCGCACTACGGGGTATCCATCCAATGCGGCGAGCGCGTGCTGCTGCCGGCGGTGCGCCAGGCGTCCCCCGAGACGCTCATCATCGCCGACGGCTTCAGCTGTCGGGAGCAGATCGCGCAGACGACCGGCCGCCGCGCGCTGCATCTCGCCGAGGTGCTCGACCTGGCGAGCGGTAAACCCCACAACCGGAAAGCGCTGCATGAAGAGCAAGGTCATAAAGAGGATCGGCGAGCGCACGTTCGTGCTCGTCATGGAGTCGGGCGATGAGGTCGTCAACTCGCTGACCGATTTCGCCAAGGCCCAGGGGCTGGCGGCCAGTCACTTCACCGGTATCGGCGCGTTGCGCGACGTCACGCTGGGGTTCTTCGACTGGAAGACCAAGAACTACAACCGCATCCGGCTGGACGAGCAGATCGAAGTGCTGTCGCTGATCGGCGACATCGCGCTCGATGAGAATGAGCCGCGCATTCACGCGCACATCGTCGTCGGGCGCTCCGACGGCTCGGCCCATGGCGGCCATCTGCTCGAGGCGCACGTCCGTCCGACGCTCGAGATCGTGCTGATCGAAACCCCCGCCCTGCTCCGGCGCACGTACGACCCCGAGAGCGGGCTGGCGCTCATCAATCTGAGAGAATCTGGAGTCATGCCATGACCATCGCCGTCAAGCATCCGGAGCACGAAGAGAAAAAAGAGCGTCGCGGCGACACCGCGGCGGAGCTGCTGATCGATCGTCTGATTCACTGGGGCGTCACCGATGTGTTCGGTCTCCCCGGCGACGGCATCAACGGGATCATGGAAGCGCTGCGCGAGCGCCAGGAAGAGATCCGGTTCGTGCAGGTGCGGCACGAGGAGGCGGCCGCCTTCATGGCGTGCGGCTATGCCAAGTACACGGGCAAGATCGGCGTCTGTCTCGCCACATCCGGCCCCGGCGCGATCCACCTGCTCAACGGACTCTACGACGCCAAATCCGACGGCATCCCCGTCCTCGCGATCACCGGCCAGACCTATCACGACCTACTTGGCATGCGCTATCAGCAGGAAGTCGACCTGTTGTCGCTGTTCAAGGACGTTGCGGTCTTCAACCAACAGCTCATGGGCGCGGTGCACGCCCGCAGCCTGGTGGACGCGGCGTGCCGCACCGCATTGTCCTGGGGCGGCGTCGCCCACATCACCTGCCCCGTCGATCTGCAGGACGACAAGATCGCGCGCGACGAACGCTCGAAGAAGAACGTCGCCGGGCACACCTCGGATCTTTGGACTCCGCCCGTCACCGTGCCGCCGGGAGCCGAGCTGCAGCGCGCCGCCGAGCTGCTGAATGGTGGGAAGAAAACCGTCATACTCGCGGGCCAGGGTGCCCTGGGCGCCGCCGCCGAGCTCGAGCGTGCCGCTGACCTCCTCGGCGCGCCCATTGTGAAGCCGCTGCTCGGCAAAGCCGCCGTGCCGGACGATTCACCCTTCACCACCGGCGGCATCGGACTCCTCGGCACGCTGCCGTCGGAGCTGGCGCTGGAGGAATGCGACACGCTGCTCATCGTGGGCTCGAGCTTCCCGTATATGGAGTTTTATCCCAAGCCGGGCGAGGCGCGGGCGGTGCAGATCGATCGCGATCCCAGCCGGCTCGGCCTGCGCTATCCGGTGGAGATCGGCCTCACCGGTGACGCGCGCGCGACCCTACAGGCGCTGGTGCCGCTGCTGCGCCAACGGAGCGACCGGAAATTTCTCGAGACTGCGCAGAAGCGAATGGCGGAATGGCGCGAGCTGCTGGAAGATCGCGGCACCCGCGACGACGTGCCGCTCAAGCCCCAGGTGGTCGCGCATCAGCTGAACGGCCTGCTGGCCGACGACGCGATCATCTCGTGCGACAGCGGTACCATCGCCACGTGGGCGGCGCGTCACCTCCAGATTCGGCGCGGCCAGAAGTTTTCTCTGTCGGGCAACCTCGCATCGATGGCGCCGGCGCTCCCTTACACGATTGCGGCACAAGTCGCCTATCCGGAGCGCCAATGCGTCGCATTCGTCGGCGACGGGGGATTCACGATGCTGATGGGCGAATTCGCGACCGCCGTGAAATACGATCTCCCGATCACGGTCGTCATCATCAAGAACAACACGCTCGGCATGATCAAATGGGAGCAGATGGTGTTCCTCGGAAATCCCGAGTACGGCGTGGAGCTGCAGCCGATCGACTTCGTGAAATTCGCCGAGGCGTGTGGTGGCGTGGGATTCCGGTGCGAGAACCCGGCCGAGGTGCGGCCGGCGCTGGAAGCGGCGCTGCGCTCGGGCCGGCCGGCGATCCTCGAGGCGGTCGTCGATCCTTATGAGCCGCCGATGCCCGCGCGCATCACGTTCGAGCAGGCGAAGAACATGGCGAAAGCGTTAGCGCGAGGCGAGCCGCATCGCGGCCGCATCGCGCTCACGCTGTTTCGCGACAAGATCCACGAGCTCTTGTAGCCGCTCCGGCTACATGTGCTCGCGCTGGCTCATCGCCGTTACCCAGGCATCGACTTTCTGGCGCTGCGCGTCGGTCAGGAGCGCCCGCGAGCGCGCGGCGGCCGAGAGCATCGCCCAATGCGCCTTGCCCATCGCGGCGTGCGCGGCGTCGAAATGCGGCCGCAGCGCGCCGGTGTCGGGGGACGCCGTCTCGAACGCCTGCGACAGCTCGGTCATGTGGGTCTTGAAGTCATTCCCCGCCGCATCGTGCGCGGCTTTGGCTGAATCGCGAATGGCAGAGAGTTTGGTGACTTGGTCGGCGGTGAGGTGCAGCGAGTCTTTGTGATCGAGCAGGTGGTCCGGCGTGTAGGCCATGACGCGCATCATCGGCGCCATCATCTCCCGCATCATCGCCATCATCTGATCGTCGCCGCCGCGCATGGGCGCGTGTCGCGGCATCGCGCCGCGGGGATGGGCCATCGGATGTCGCGCGTGGGTCGTGTCCTGTGCCACGAGCGGCGCGGCGGCAAGACAGAGGGTCGCGACTAGGGCAAGCGATTTCATGGAGCCTCCTGAGAGTTGGTCCCGCAACGAGACCTTGCAATATGGCATAACGATACAGACCTTCCTGTGGCTTGACCCGACTCGAAGCATGGATTAATCCGCGCTGCGAAGCGAACGGCGGGCGTTCCGCCCTGCGGCTCTTGCCGACCGGGCTCGATGCTTTCGTCGCGCGTGCCGTCCTGATCGAGCTGGCCGAGCGCACGCTGGACCTCCAATACTACATCTTTCACCCCGACCAGACCGGATCGCTCATCGTCGACCGCCTCATCGCGGCCGCCGATCGCGGCGTGCGGGTGCGCATCCTGCTCGACGACTGGGGCACACTCGAGAAGAAGGACGAGTCGGTCGCAGGGCTCGATGCGCACCCCAACATCGACGTGCGACTGTTCAACCCGTACACGCATCGCTCCGGACTGCAGCGCTTCGCGGAACTGCTCACCAGCTTCACGCGCGTCAATCGCCGCATGCACAACAAGCTGTTCATCGCCGACGGCGTCGCGACGATTCTCGGCGGCCGCAACATCGGCGACGAGTATTTCGGCCGCGGCGAGCTCGACTTTCAGGACGTGGACGTCCTCGGCGGCGGGCCGGTCGCGCAGCAGTCCACCGCGAGCTTCGACGCCTTCTGGAACAGCCGGTTCGCCATCCCCATCGGGAAGCTCGGCACGTTTGCTCCGGATCCGGCCGTCTTTGGTGCCGCGCGTGCCCGGCTGCGCGACCGGTGCGAGCAGCTCCGCGATTCGAATTACGCGCGTGCGCTTGCCGGTTCCGATTTCGCACGCGACCTGCGGGCGCACGACCTCCACATGCACTGGGCGGAGGCCCACGTGATCGCCGATCCACCCGAGAAGATCGCGCAGCCGGTCGGGACGCGCAGCGACACCTATCTGCGCGGGCAGATCGCGCCGTACGTCCGCGGCGCGGCGAAGCAGCTCTTGGTTGTGTCGCCATATTTCGTGCCGGGCAAGGAGGGCGTCGCGATCTTCGGCGATCGCGAGCGCGCCGGCGTCGACGTTCGCGTCTTGACCAATTCGCTCGCCGCGACCGACGTTTGGCTCGTGCATGCGGGCTACATGAAGTACCGCCGGCCCCTGCTCGCGCAGGGCGTGCGGCTGTTCGAGCTCAGACCCGAAGCGGCCGGGGCACACAAGGCACGGGCGTCGAAAGCGATCCCCGGCTCGTCGCGCGCGAGCCTGCACGGCAAGACCTTCGTGTTCGACGACGCAGCGGTCTTCGTCGGCTCCGTCAATCTCGATCCGCGCTCGTTGCAGCTGAACACCGAGGTGGGGGTCGTCGCCAACTGTCCCGAGCTCGCCGCCGAGGTCGCCGCATTGTTCGCGCGCTGGGCGAGTCCGGAGCTGGCGTACGAGGTCACGGAACGGCCGGACGGCGCGCTGCACTGGACCGGCGGCTTCACCGCCGAGCCGAAAGCAGGATTCTGGCGGACGCTCGGCGCCAAGCTGTTTTCGCATTTGCCGATCGATTCATTCATCTAGCCGGAGAACGCAAATGCTGGGCTTGCTCATGTTGCTGCAGGCGGCCGCTCCGGGCGGAGCGCAGATGCCGGCGCAGCTCAACCGATTCCTCACGCAGAGCATCGCGCTCGACACCGCGCAGCTCGCCGCCCTCGAACGGGGCGAGGCCGTGGTGAAAGTGCTGGACACGCGCGACCGGCGTGACGTGGCGATCTTCGGCATCATCACTGCCGCAAAAACGCCCGCGGAGTTCGCACGCGCGGCGCGCGATCTCCCGGCGACGCTGCGCACCCCAAACCGCACCGGGCTGGGGCTCTTCAGCACGCCCGCCAATCCGAATGACGTCGCTGCCGTCACGGTGAACGAGCGCGACGTGGCGGACATGAAGAACTGCAAGCCGGGCGACTGCGTCGTGAAGCTCCCGGCGACCGACATGCGCCGCATTCATGACCAGATCAACTGGTCGGCGCCCGACGTGCAGGCGCAGCTTAGCAACTACGCGCGCCGCCGCCTGGTGGAATACGTCGGTGACTATCGCGCTCGGGGCGATTCGGCGATGGCGCAGTACGACGACCGCGGCAATCTCACCGTGCACGCGAGCGAGGCGTTCGCTGCCCAGCTCGCGGAGTCGCCCTACGTCTATCAGAACGTGCCGTCGCTGCAGCAATATCTCGGATCGTACCCGCACGGCACACTGCCCGGCGCGACCGAGGCGCTGTTCTGGTCCGAAGACGCGATGCCACACCTCCGGCCGATCCTCAGCGTCACCCATCTTGTCGTCTACTCGCCGCCCGAGTTGCCGAGCGTCACGCTCGTCGCGGCGAAGCAGATCTACGCCGATCACTACTTCGAGGCGGCACTCGATCTCACCTGCGCCGTCGACCGCGGTCACGGGATCTATCTCCTGGTGCTGCGGCGCTACCGGTTCGACAACCTGCCCGGCGGCATTCTCAACATCCGCGGCCGTGCGATCAACGCGCTGCGCGATCAGTTGGCGCTCGACCTGAAGCGCCAGCAGGGCTGACGTGGACGTCCACCTGCTCGACGGGACGTACGAGCTGTTCCGCCACTATTACGCGATGCCTAAGCAGCAGAACGATCGCGGTGCGGAAGTCGCCGCGATCGTCGGCGTCCTGGGATCGGTCCTCGGGATGCTCGAGAGCGGGACGACCCATATCGGTGTTGCGACCGACCACGTCATCGAGTCGTTTCGCAACGACCTCTGGCCGGGCTACAAGACGAGCGAAGGCATCGAGCCGGACCTGCTCGCGCAATTCCATCCGCTGGAGGACGCGCTCGTCGCGTTGGGTGTGACGGTGTGGGCGATGGTGGAGTTCGAGGCGGATGATGCACTCGCGGCCGCCGCCGATCGCGCAGCAGCGATCGACGCGGTGGACCAGGTCATCATCTGCACGCCGGACAAGGACCTGAGCCAGTGCGTGCGCGGCTCGCATGTCGTGCAGCTCGATCGCCGCAAGCGTGAGACGCGCGACGAGCGCGGCGTCGTGGCCCGCTTCGGCGTCGGCCCGGCCTCGATTCCCGACTACCTCGCGCTCGTCGGCGACACCGCCGACGGGTTTCCCGGCATCGCGGGCTGGGGCGAGAAGGCGTCGAGCACGGTCCTGGGACGTTACACGCATCTCGAGCGGATTCCGGCGCGTGCGGCCGACTGGGACGTGCCGGTCCGCGGCGCCGCGCGCCTCTCGGCGGCGCTCGAGGAAAACCGCGAGCTGGCGGTACTGTTTCGCACACTGGCGACGCTGCGGACCGACGTGCCCGTCTTCGACGACGTGGGCGAGCTTCGCTGGCGGGGACCGACCTCGGAGTTCGAGCAGACCGCGAGAGGGTTGCAGATGCCCGGTTTGTGGGACCGAGCGCGCCGCCTCAGTGCTGCGCCTTCCCCCTGAGTGCCACCGCGAAGAGGGCGATCCCGCCGCGGACGTTCTGGTTGACCTGAACCTTGAGCGCCTGGGGGGCGATCGCGTAGACGATGTCGTCCGCAATCCGCGCCGCCAGGCTCTCACAAAACGCTCCCTCGTCCCGGAACGACCAGAGGTAGTACTTCAGCGCTTTGGACTCGAGACACCGCTCGCCGGGCGTGTACTCGATCACAACACTTCCGAAATCGGGCTGTCCGGTTTTCGGGCAGATCGCGGTAAATTCCGTCGCGGTCAGGGTCACCGCCTGTACGTTGGGCGCGGGGAACGACTCGGCTTTCAGGACTTCGCGCGCCTCCGCCGGATCGGCGGGACGCGGCAGCGGTCCGGTGCGCGGAAGGGACTTGGTCATGCCTAAGACTAAACCGAAAGCGGTCGTCCTGCTGAGCGGCGGCGTCGATTCGACGACCGCACTCGCGCTCGCGCGTCGCGACGGCTTCGAGACATACGCGCTGACCTTCCGGTACGGGCAGCGCCACGAGCGCGAGATCGAGGCGGCGCGACGCGTGGCTCGCGCTTTCGGCGCTCAGCGGCATGAGATCGTCGAGTTCGACCTGCGGCGCTTCGGCGGGTCTGCGCTCACGGACGACATCGCCGTTCCCAAGGATCGGACCCACGCGGACATGGGCAGCGACATTCCGGTGACGTATGTCCCCGCGCGCAACACGATTTTCCTGTCGTTCGCGCTCGCGTGGGCGGAAACGCTGGGGGCGGCGGACATCTTCATCGGCGTGAACGCACTCGACTACTCCGGCTATCCCGATTGCCGGCCGGAATACATCGCCGCATTTCAGGCCATGGCCGACCTCGCGACGAAGGCGGGCGTGGAAGGCCGCCAGCGTCTGACGATTCACACGCCGCTGATTCAACTGTCGAAAAAGGAAATCATCCTGACGGGCCGATCGCTGGGCGTCGATTACGAGATGACGTTCAGCTGCTACGACCCATCGCCGGCAGGCGAGCCCTGCGGCCGGTGCGATGCGTGCCAACTCCGCCAGAAGGGATTTGCCGAAGCCAATGCCGTACAGCGTTAAGGAGCTGTATTACACGCTGCAAGGCGAAGGCGCGCAAACCGGACGGCCGGCCGTATTCTTGCGCTTCGCCGGGTGCAATCTCTGGACGGGCCGTGAGGCGGATCGGACGGGCGCCGTATGCCGGTTTTGCGATACCGATTTCGTCGGCACGGACGGACCGGGCGGCGGCCGCTTCGCGACGGCCGAGGATCTCGCGCGAGCGGTGCGTGCCGCGTGGCCGCGGGAAGACGGCGTGCGCGCGCAGCCGTTTGTCGTCTGCACCGGCGGGGAGCCGCTGTTACAAATCGACGACGCGCTGGTCACTGCGCTCCATGACGCCGGCTTCGAGATCGCAATCGAAACCAACGGGACGATCGAGCCCCCGCCCGGTATCGACTGGATCTGCGTCAGTCCCAAAGCCGAGGCTCCGCTGGCGCTACGGCGTGGCGATGAGCTGAAGCTCGTCTTCCCTCAGGACGACGCGCCGCCCGAGAAGTTCGCAGCGCTCGACTTTCGGCACTTCTCGCTGCAGCCGATGGACGGCCCTGACCGCCGCCGCAACACCGAGCTCGCCGTCGCCTACTGCCGTGCCCACCCGCAATGGCGTTTGAGTCTCCAGACGCACAAGCTGCTGGGCATCCCCTAGCGTTCTCGTTCCGGCGGACTAAGCCGCCCAGCCAGTACCCTTCCTCGCCCGCCGGGTCGTATATCCAGGTCATGGGTGTTCGACTGCTTCTTCTCGGTGCCCTGCTGGCCGTCGCCAGGCTCGGTTCGCCCGCGGGTCCCGCGGCGGTACCGGTGCATTGGTCGGAAGGGACGCTGCACGGATTCCTCGAGCTGCATACTGCCGGCGGCGCACTCATCGCCGAGGGCGACTTGCTGCAAGTGGCGCGCGACTCCGACCTCGAGAGCCGTCTCGTCTTCCACTTCAGTGACGGCTCGCTGTTCCGCGAGACGGTGACGTTCACGCAACACGGTGTGTTCCGATTGAAGGACTATCGTCTCGAGCAGCAGGGGAAGGCGTTCGAAGCCGACCTCGACGTCTCGCTCGCCGCGAGCGGGGCGTACGACGTGCGGACCACGTCACACAAAGACGGGAAGGAGCAACGCTACACCGGCACGCTCGACTTACCCGCCGACGTCTATAACGGCCTGATCCCCATCATCGGCAAGAATCTCGATCGCCAGGCCGGCCGGACGGTGCACATCGTCGCGTTCACGCCGAAGCCGTACGTCATTCCACTCGCGATGGTGCCGAGCGGTGAGGAGAACAAGGTCGTTCGCTTCACGCTGAAGCCGAAGCTCAATCTGCTACAGCGTGTCGGCGCGGCGCTCAAGCACCAGTCGCCGCCCGACAGCTATATCTGGATTCTCACCCAGGACGTGCCCGCATTCGTGCGCTTTCAGGGTCCGCTCTACGCGGGACCCGTCTGGCGCATCGACCTCACACGACCGCGGTGGTCCGGAGCGGACAACTAGAGCCGAAGCGGATCAAGTCTTCAGCGAACAATCAACGTCCCATGCATCGTGGGATGAAACGTGCAGCGATAGCGCAGCGTCCCCTTGTGCCGCGCGACATAACGTCCCGTCTGTCCTTGGGAAAGCTGCGTTGTGTCCCATGCCTTCACCCGACCGGACGCCGTCGCCGTATGCGGCACGATATCGCGATTGACCCAGACCACCGTGTCCCCCACCGCCACCGTGAGGACCGCGGGATGAAACTCCATCCCGCGGATCTCCACGGTACGCATGGCGGTCGGCGGCTTGCTCAGTCCGAGGAGCAGCACCAACCACAACATCACTTGCCGGTCCGCGCCGCGGCGCCCAGCTGGCTGCGCACTTGCTTGGCGTGGTCGAGGTGCGCGGCAACCGCAGGCCGCACGTTGGTGAGCAACTGCTTCAGCTCGGCATTATCCGTCGTCGGAATCAACACCTTGTCGATCGCGTCGAGCACGGCCTGGTGATAAGCGATTTCACGGTCCATGTACGCGCGATCGAACGCAGCGCCATGCAGCGACTCGAGCGCGGTGTGCGCCTTCTTGGCGTCGGCCTGGAGCGACTGGCTGACGGCGTTGTCGGCAGGCGTGACGCCGAGCTTCGTCGCAAGCGCGGCGGCCTGCTGATTTACGGCGGTATGGTCGGTGATCATCGTCGCGGCGAATTGCTTGACGGCGGTGTTGTGCGTCCGCGTCTGCGCGAACTTGGCCGCATCGATGTCGATGCTGTTGGCCGTGACGGCCACATGCGCAACTTCGGGGTCGGACAGGTCCGGCGGGTTCTGGGCAGCGAGCGGGGCTGCGAATACGAGGGCGGCAGCGAACAGCGGCAGCGAATGCTTCGAGCGGGACATCCCAAACCTCCTGACAAGGTGAGAAAGTGTTCTGGCGCCCGCTGAACTTCTCACGCTAATCCTACTTTGTCAAGTATTTGCTGTGATTACTAGACAAATCAATGATTTCCAGCTATTCTGAGGCATGACCAACTGGCTCGAACGCTTTATCGGCGAAACCCAAGGGAAGCTGCTGAGCTTGTTGCGGCGCTCCCGACACACGATCACCAGTCTCGCTGAATCGCTGGGGCTCACCGATAACGCCGTCCGTATGCACATCGCCGCCCTGCACCGCGACGGCATCGTCGAACAGGTCGGCACGCAACGCGACACCGGGGGCAAGCCGGCCCGCGTCTATGGGCTGACGCGCGCCGGCGAAGAGGTCTTCCCCAAAGCGTACGCGCTGGTGCTCGCCAAGCTCGTCGAGGAAATCGTGCGCACCGAGGGCCGCGCGAAGGCGATCGAGCTGCTGCGGGCGGTGGGTGCCCAGGCCGGCGCGCTCGCCGGTACTCGCAAGCTCACGAGTCCCAAGCTGAAGCTGGAAGCGGCCGCCGGCCTGTTTCGCGACCTCGGCGCCGACGTCGACGTTCAGGAGACCGAGAACGGCTGGCGGCTACAAGGGTATGGATGCCCGCTCTCCGCGGTCACCGCGGGCCACGCGGAGCTGTGCGAGCTGGGCAAGGCGCTCGTGGAAGAAGCGGCGGGCGAGCCGGTGACGGAATGCTGCCAGCGCGGCGATCACCCCCGCTGCGCGTTCGAGATCGCAGCACGGAACTGAGATGACGAGTTATCGCTATCTGATCATCGGCGGCGGCATGACGGCCGATGCCGCCGCGCGGGCGATCCGCGAATCCGACTCCACCGGCACCATCGGTATCGTTTCCGACGATCCGCATCCGCCGTACAATCGTCCGCCATTGTCCAAGGGACTCTGGAAGGGCGACGATCCGGCGAAAACAGTGTGGCGCGGTACGGACACGCTGGGGATCGACCTTCGCTTGGGCCGGCGTGCGACCGCCATTCACACCAAGCAGAAGACCGTCACCGACGATCGCGGCACGGTGATCTCGTACGAGAAGCTGCTCCTCGCGACCGGCGGGACGCCGCGGCGGCTGCCGCTGCAAACCGGGGGCGGCCAAATCATCTACTATCGCACGTTCGACGACTACACCCGCCTGCGCGCGCTCGCCAACGAACGGCTGCAGTTCGTAGTTCTGGGGGGCGGGTTCATCGGCTCGGAAGTCGCGGCCGCGCTGCGGATCGTCGGGCGCGACGTCACCATGATCGTGCCCGAGGACGGCATCGGTGCACGCGTCTTTCCGGCCGATCTGTCGAAATTCCTGGTCGACTATTATCGCGAGCAGAAAGTCGACGTTCGCACCGGCGAGGGGCTGGCGGATCTGCGGCAAAGCGCCGGCAAGGTCATCGTGCGCACGACCCATGGGAAAGACATTCCCGCCGACGTCGTGGTCGCCGGACTCGGCATCCAGCCGAACGTCGAACTCGCCGAGCAGGCGGGGCTGCGCGTGGAGAACGGGATCGTCGTGGACGAGATGCTGCAAACCAGCGCCCCCGACGTCTTTGCAGCCGGCGACGTCGCCAACTTCTTCAATCCCCTGCTCGGCACGCGCCTGCGCGTCGAGCACGAAGACAACGCCAACTCGATGGGTGCAGCCGCGGGGCGCGCGATGGCCGGCAAAGGCGCGCCGTACACGCACCTGCCCTTCTTCTACTCAGACCTGTTTGCGCTGGGGTACGAGGCCGTCGGCGAGCTGGACTCGCGGCTCGAGACCGAGAGTAAGTGGAAGACGCAGTTCCAAGAAGGCGTGATCTACTACCTGAAGGACAAGAAGGTGCGCGGCGTGCTGCTGTGGAACACGTGGGGGCGAGTCGATGATGCGCGGGCGATAATCGGCACGACGAAGCGGCTCGAATAATCAATGTCCAATGCCAATGATCATTGGTCATTGATCATTGGACATTGACAACGATCTCCCGCCAGCGGCCCTGCCGAAACCGCAACGCACTCAACGCGCACCGCGTCGCGTGTCCCGCGAGAATCGCGAGCCAGATGTGCAGCGTCTGCAGCGTCCCTGTCTCTTGAATGACGAAGCAAATCCCGAGCGGTACCAGCATCTGCGAAATCAGCGAGATGTAAAGCGGGCTGGTGGTGTCCCCAGTACCCTGCAGCCCGCCCGTGTAGGCCAGCGCAACCGTGATGAACAGGCCCGATACGCTGAGCACGCGCAGGAGCTGCACGCCGATATCCAGCACGGCCGGATCGTGCATCCCGAACACGCCCAGCAGCTGGCGCGGCAAAAACGCGAAGCAGAGCCCGACGCCTACCGCCACCGTGAGGCCATAGCGCGCGGCGATTCCCACGGCGGCGGCGGCGCGATCGGGCTGCCGTGCGCCCAGGTTCTGCCCGGCGATGGTGGCGGCCGAGCGCTGTAGGCCTACGGAGGTCCAGGTGATCATCGCGAACAGCTCGCCATACGCGACGGCGAAAACACCCTGCGCCGCGGCGCTTTGCGGGAGCGAGCCGATGAACGATTGCATGAGCACGCCGCCGATGTTCATGAAGACGCCCTGGAATCCCGCGGGCAGACCAAAGCGAAACAGCTCGCGAATGATGCCCCAGTCCGGGCCGAATCCACCGGCCCGCCCCCGCGGGAACGCCACCACCCAGCCGCCTGTCGCGAGCCGATAAACCGCGTACACTGCGACGACCCCACCCGCGATGCTCGTGCCCATCGCCGCCCCCCGCGTCCCGAACGCGGGGATCGGCCCCAGTCCACGAATCAGAATCACGTTGAGCACGAGGTTCATGACGGTCATCGTCACGCCGAGGCGCATCGGCGTCTTGGCGTCGCCGGCGGACTGCAGCGCCCCGGTGATCATGAAGACGACCATCATGCCACTCGAGCAGACGAACATGATGCGGAGAAACGGCAGTGCCTGCACCTGCACCTCGGGCCTCGCGTGGACGAAATCCAGGAGCCGCGGCGCCGCGAAATAGCCGATGGGCGCGAAGATCCCCAGCGAGAGGCCCATCGCGGTGAGGAAGGCCTGATAGACGACGCGGTCGACTTTGTCGGACTCGCCCGCCCCGGCGAAGCGCGCCACCAGCACGCTCATCCCCGTGAACACCGACGAGATGAACACGATGACGACGAGCAGGATCTGCCAGCTCACGCCGATCGCCGCGTTCGCTTGATAGCCGATCAGGTTGCCGACGAGGACCTGGTCCACCATTCCCTGCAGGCCGGCGAACGCGTTCGCCACCATCGTCGGCCACGCGATCTTCCAGACGGCGGCCTGCAGCGGTCCGTCGACGAGGGACCGGTCGTAGCGCGACGCGACTTCGGTCACTCAGCTTACCGGCACGGTGGACCGGCGTCGCCGCGCCAGCCAGGCATCCAGACTCCACGGCCCGGCGCCGGCGGCCGATATATAGAGGAAGAGGAAACAGAAGATCACCGCGGCGTGGCCCTGGTTGGCGACGGGCCAGAGCCAGTGGCCCATGCGCGCATGGCCGTAGAAGTACGCGACCGCCATCTCGCCCGCGATGACAAAGGCGACCGGCCGTGTGAACAGTCCGATCAGGACGAGCGGTCCCCCGATGATTTCGATGAGCCCAGCGACCCACGGCAGCGATCCGGCCGGAACGGTGCCGCTGGGGCTGCCGGGAACCGGTATCGGAAACCCAAACAGCTTGATCATGGCCGCCTGAATCAGGAGATAGGCAAGAACGATCCGCAGGACACTGAGCAGCTGAGGTGCCCAATCCTTCTTCACAGTGCCTCCAGTTTCTTGAGTAGCAGATTGCGCTCGCGCACATTTTGCGTCAGCGCTGCGGCACGCGCGAGCTCGGCGCGCGCTTCCTCGAAACGGCCGAGTTTGGCGAGCAGATCCCCGCGCACGCTCGGCAGGAGGTGGTAACCCGCGAGCGCGGGATCGACCGTCAACTCATCCACTACTTCGAGCCCTGCGGCCGGGCCGAACGCCATGCTGAGCGCGACGGCCCGATTGAGGTCGATCACCGGGGACGGCGTGAGCTGGGCGAGCGCGTCGTAGAGCGCCACAATCCGGGTCCAATCTGTCTCTTCGGCCGTGCGCGCCCGCGCGTGGCAGGCCGCGATCGCCGCCTGCAGCGTGTAGGGCCCAGACGTGCCGCCGAACGCCTCGGCGCGTGCGAGCGCCGCGAGCCCGCGGCCGATCAACAGGTGATCCCAGCGACCGCGATCCTGGTCCATCAGAAGTACGGGTTCACCGGTCGGGCTGACGCGCGCGCGCAGCCGGGACGCCTGGATCTCCATCAACGCGACGAGCCCGTGAACCTCCGGCTCATGCGGTGCCAGCTCCGCCAGGATGCGGCCGAGGCGGAGCGCGTCATCACAGAGCTCGGGCCGCACCCAGTCGTCGCCCGCCGTCGCCGAGTAGCCTTCGTTGAAGATGAGATAGACCACCTCCAGCACCGACTCGAGACGGTGCGCCAGCTCCGCGGCAGGCGGCAGCTCGAACGGCACGCGCGCGGCGGCGAGCGTTCGTTTGGCCCGCACGATCCGTTGCTGGATTGTCGTCTTGGAAACGAGAAACGCGCGCGCGATTTCGTCCGTCTCGAGGCCGCCGAGCAGCCGCAGCGTGAGCGCGACGCGCGCCTCCGTGGGGAGCACCGGGTGACAGGTCGTGAAGATCAGGCGCAGCAAGTCGTCGCCCACGTGGTCGTCCATCGCTGCCGCAAGCGCGGCTTCCGGACTTTCGCGCTCGTCGTCGAGCGCGCGACCGATCTGTTCGTGCTTCCCTGCCTGCATCTTGCCGCGCCGCAGATGGTCGATGGCGCGGTGTTTCGCCGTCGCCATGAGCCAGGCGCCCGGATTCTCCGGGACGCCCGCCTGCGGCCACTGCTCGAGCGCCGCAACCAGCGCGTCCTGCGCGAGATCCTCGGCAACGCCGATGTCGCCGACGATCCGGGCCAGCCCCGCGATGAGTCTGGCGGATTCGATCCGCCAGACCGCATCGATCGCTTCAGCAGCCGTTCGGGGAGGCATCCATCATCTGCCGCGCTTCGACCTCGAGATCGTAGTCCCACAAGCCGATGTGCGCCTCCAGAAAGCGCCGCGTCCACTCCAGCGCTTCTTTCCGGGACGGCACGTCGAAGATCGCGTACCCACCGATGACTTCCTTGGCTTCGGCGAACGGCCCGTCCTTGACGGTGATCTTTCCGCTCGAAAGCCTGGCGCGGAACCCGGCGGCCGTCGGGCCGAGGCCGCCCATCCCCGCGAACACGCCCTGCTTGGTCGCGTCTTCGGCGATCTTGTTGATCCGGTCGATCAGCTCCTGCGGCGGGGGGGCGTTGGTCTCCCGCGTCTTCACAATCGTCATGAATCGCATGGTTATTTCCTCGCCCGCTGTTTGTTCTTCTCGATGGCTGCGCGCTGCCGCTCGTCGTGCGCGCGCATCTCCGGCGTGAGCTCGGCCCCGAAATCCTCGGCCTCGAAGATCTGGCGGAGCTCGACTTCCTCGCCGTTCGTGAAGGGGATCCGCTTGGCCCACTCCAACGCTTCCGCCCGCGACTTCGTCTGCCAGATCCAGAACCCGGCGACCAGCTCTTTGGCTTCGGCGAATGGGCCATCGCGCACCGTGCGCTTGGTGCCTGCGTAGCTGATGCGCACACCCTTCGACGACGGCTGCAGACCCTCGCCGGCGAGCATGATGCCGGCCTTGACCAGCTCGTCGTTGAACTTGTCCATCTCGAGCAGCTCTTCCCGCTTCGGCATCGCGCCGGCCTCGTACTCCTTGTTGCCTTTCACGATCACGAGGAACCGCATGGCCATCTCGCTTTCTGTTGGTAGGTTTCGGTCGATTCGCCTGCTCTCATCTAGGCATCGAACGAGACTCGCCGAAATCGACATATTTGGATGTTGTTGTGGTAGTCCCACTTACAGACTAGCCCGAGACCGACCGTCCGGGCACGCGTCCTGCGATAGCACGGAGGGCCGACTATGTGCAGAAACATCAAGACCCTGGCGAACTTCGCGCCGCCCGCCACGGACGACGAAATCCGGGCATCGGCGCTGCAGTTCGTCCGTAAGCTGAGCGGTACCACCAACCCCTCGCACGCGAATGAGGCGGCGTTCCACGCCGCCGTGGACGAAGTGACCGTGGCCGCACGTCGTCTCATCGATTCGCTCACGACCAAAGCGGCGCCCCGCAATCGGGAAGAGGAGGCTCGCAGAGCGCGGGAACGCTCTGCGAAACGGTTTGGCTAGCCCCACGCTCAAGAGAGTCCGCATCGCTGCGTCGGTCGGCTTCGTCGCGCTCTGCATGTTGGGCGCGCTCAGTCAGAAGGTGACCGCGGCAGATCCGTTGACTCGCTTCGATTCTTCGGTGCTCGAAACGCTGCATCGCCACGCCTCGCCGACGGGGCTGCGGGACGCGGCGTTCGTCAGCCGCATCGGCTCCCCGACGGCCATGACCATTCTCGCCGTGAGCGGCGCCCTCCTCCTCGCGCTGGCCGGTGAATGGATCGTGCTGTGCGGCTGGGTCGCCGCGTTCACCGGGGCGAGCCTCCTCGATCGCTGGCTCAAGCTGACGATCCACCGTCCCCGCCCCGCCTACGCCGCGTCGCTGATTCACCATGGGACGTGGAGCTTCCCGAGCGGTCACGCCATGGGGTCGCTCGTGGGCTTTGGGATGCTCGCGTACGTGCTGCTGCTGTTCGCCACGCGCGATCCGAAGCTGCGCGCCGGGATCGTCGTGCTGCTCGGATTCCTCATCATCGCGATCGGGCTCAGCCGCCTGTACCTCGGCGTGCACTACTTCAGTGACGTTGCGGGCGGCTATGCGGCGGGATTGCTGTGGTTATCGGCTTGCGTCGCGGCCGTCGAGCTCGCGCGCCGGCGGCGACGGTACGCGCTGCGGCTCCACCCAACGGGCTAACGCCTAAAGCGAGTAGGAGAGTGCGGTCCCCGCGTCTAGACTGCGGTTTCAACTCGGGGTGTGTCCTCAAACTGCGGATGCCCTGGCTCGGATTCGAACCGAGACGCCTTGCGGCACTGCCCCCTCAAGACAGCGTGTCTACCAGTTCCACCACCAGGGCGGGCGACGAAACATAGGAAGGTAACGGCATGATGTACAGGCGTGCGGCGGTTATGCTCGTTGCGCTGACCGCATGCGGGAAACCCCAGTTGCTCCCAACGCCCGAATCGGTCGGGTCGGGTGACTGGCTCGCGTATAACGGATCGTTGAGCGGGGAGCGGTACTCCCCTCTCAAGCAGATCAACACCACCAACGTCGCTCGGCTCGAGCAGCGCTGCGCGTTCGAAACGCAGGACACCGTCAGCTTCCAATCCGGCATCGTGGCCGTCGGCGGCATCCTCTACTTCACGGCGTTCAATACGACGTACGCGATCGACGGCGCGACGTGCGCACTGAAGTGGAAATTCACGCGGGACGAGCCGCCGACGTACCTCAAGGTCAACCGCGGCGTCGCGTACAACGACGGGATGATCTTCCGCGGCACCGGCGACGCGCACGTCCTCGGCATCGATGCCGCGACCGGCACGCTCCGCTGGGATGTCGCGATCGGCGACCCGGCCAAGGGCGAGTCCGTCCCGATGGCGCCGCTCGCCTGGAACGATTTGGTGTTCGTCGGCAATGCCGGCGGCGATGTATTCGGCGTCACCGGCCGGATCTACGCGCTCGATGCAGCGACCGGCCGTACCGTGTGGCAGTTCAACGTCATCCCCGACACCGGCGCCGCGCGGGCGACGTGGCCGCAGGCATCGAGCGCCAACCCGCCGACCGGCGGAGCGACATGGACGTCGTACGCGCTCGATGAGCTGACCGCGACGTTGTACGTGACCACCGGCAATCCGGGCCCCGATTTCGTACTCGATTTGCGTCCCGGCGACAATCTCTACGCGAACGCGGTGATCGGCCTGGATGCGCGCACCGGCCGGCTGCAAACGTTCGTGCAGCCCATCAAGCGCGACTACCACGACTGGGACGTCTCGGCTGGACCGGCGCTCATTACCACGAAAACCGGAATGCCGATGATCGTCGCGGCCGCCAAGGACGGCATGGTCTACGGCATCGCCCGCTCGTGGCCGCTCGCGGTGCGGTACTCGACTCCCGTGACGACACGCGAGAACGTGGACGCCCCGCTCTCGTCCGAGCGGCTTACGCGATTCTGTCCCGGCTCACAGGGAGGCGTCGAATGGAACGGGCCGGCGTACCATCGTGCGTCGGGCACGATTTTCGTCAACGCGATCGACTGGTGCACATCGGTGAAGCTGCAGCGGTTGGACACGCTGCACGGCACACCCGGCCAGCCGTGGACCGGCATGGACGATCCGCAGTTGGCGTTCGGCAGGCTCGACCCGACCGACCGCTGGAAGGGCTGGGTCACCGCCGTCGATGCCGAGACCGGTGCGATCCGCTGGAAGGTCCAGATGCCGAAACCCATGGTCGCGGGAATTTCAGCGACGGCGGGGGGCCTCGTGTTCACGGCCACGCTCGACGGCGAGGTCCTGGCATTCGACGCGATGCACGGGACGATCCTGTGGAGGAAGCCTGCCGGCGGAGCCATTGGCGGCGGCGTGATCGCGTATGAGGCGGCCGGCACAGAGCTGGTGGCCGTCGCGGCCGGCCTGAATTCCCCGATCTGGCCCGTTCACGGTGGCCCCGCCCGCGTCGTGGTGTATTCGCTGCCATGAACTCGCACAAACTCGCGCGGCGCTTAGTTTCTCGGGATGGAGTTATGGGTTGCCTTCGGGTTCGGCGCGGCCGTCGGCGCGCTCGTCGGGTACCTGCTCGGTCGTCAGAAGCCGGTGCCCCCGCAGCCGCTCGCACGCCCGGCACCGCCCTCGCAACCGCCGCCACCCAAGTCGGCTGCGCAGGTCGCTTCGGGTGTCAAGCACGTCGTCCTCGATGAAGGCTCCGCCAACGTCCTCAACGCACTGAACAATCGTCTCGCCGCCATCGGCGCGCTCGCCGACCTGCTGCACGGCAGCCCGCTCGATCCGGAGCGCGCGCGTGCGCTCGTGTTGTTGCACGGCGAAGTGCGTCGCGCCGCCGAGATCACCAGTCATTTCCTCGAGCTGGCGGCGCACCCCGCCGGCGCCGCCGAGCCCTGTGACGCCGCGGTCGTGATCAACGGCGTGCTGGCCGAGCGGGAATCCACGTTCCGCGAATTGGGCGTGAAGGTGACGCGCTCCGTGCCTGCCGATCTCCCGATGGTCGCCTGCCCCATGGCGCAGCTGACGGAGATGTTGACCAAGCTGCTCGATTTCTCGTTGCGGCGGCTGCGTGCGTCGCAACCACCGCGCGAGCTGCGGGTCGAAGCGATCGCCACCGGGCCGTCGATCGTGGCGTCGTTGTGGGACTCCGGCGCGCCGCTGGCCGTCGAAGCCGAACAGCGCCTCACGTCGCCGTTCCGCTTCACGCAGTCGGGCGGCGGCGGGGAAGTCGAGTTCGCCCTCGCGCGGGCATTGGCCCAGTCGGCAGGCGGCAATTTGCGGCTGCGGCCGCGCGGCGGCAGCACGGGGGCCGAAGTGGTCGTGACACTGCCGCGCAGCGTGCTCGGCGCGCAGACGGCGACGGCGACTCCTACGGAGAACCTGCCGCGGATGCGCATCCTCGTCGTCGATGACGACGCGGTGAACCGCCAGGCGATGCTCCTGCTGCTCGAGCGCGAAGGCCACCAGGTCGTCGCCGTCGAGAACGGGCTCGAGGCGATGGAACGGCTCGGCGATCGCGACACCACGTTCGACGCGATCGTCACCGACTTGCAGATGCCGCGGCTCGGCGGCCGCGCGATGTACGAGCAGTTGGTCACGACCCGGCCGCTCGTGGCGAAGCGCTTCGTGTTTGTGACCGGCGATCAGGCGCGGGGCGAGACGCGCTCGTTCCTGGAGAACTGCGGCCAGCCGTCGGTGATGAAGCCCTACGATTTAGGGGATTTGATCAACGCGATCGGGACGGTCTCGAGAAAGCCGTAACGCACGACGCACGGCCGGCGCGAGTCTCACGCGACGCTCAGCGTCCACACGATCAATGTCCCATGATCATTGGAGGTGGGACATTGATCATTCCGCAGGATGGGCCGACTCGGAATCGAACCGAGAACCTACTGATTAAGAGTCAGTTGCTCTGCCAGTTGAGCTATCGGCCCTGAGGGGTGGCTGGAGGAGCGGCCGAAAAATCATCAGGGCTCGTGGCCGAAGCAAGGGAACGCGTCGGCAGCCCGATCTTCGTCCCCCACTCGTCGGTCAGCTTGAACGTCTCACTCATCGGAAAGCGCAGCACCCAGAGCCGTCGCGCGAGGTCTTTCAGCGACCAGATCACGGTCCGTTGGACCTCGACCGACGACCACTGCCCGAACTCATTGTGGCCCAAATCGGCCCGGAGGGCCTCGGCGATGCTGGCTGCGAGCTCAGCGTGCTCTTGCTGTGGGGACGTTGGTGGAACCTTCTTGGTCCCCTTTCTGGGACCTTCACCTTCGCCCCAGAGGACCCACTCGAGCGTAACGTCTGCAATGCCAAGCTCTTTCGATTTGGTGACGATCAGGCGGGCCACGTCGGCGGGGAATTTCTCCCTATGCGGCCATTTCTTTATGGCTGCTTCAGTTACGCCACCGCCGAGCGCCGCAGCAAACTGTCGGTAGCTCAACGAGATACCTTCCCACGGGCTGAAGACATCTAATAGAAGGCCGAGGCGGTCAGCTACTGGGACCCGTTTCGGGCCTGTTTCGGGCTTGACAGGTGACAAGTTATCCCTACTTTCGGTGTCGTACCTAGGGCGTTAGAGGGACCGAATCGGTCCAATACTGGCGCCCAATGTCTCAGCAGTCAAGTCGCGCCCACTTGCAGTCGCACAAGACCCTAGGCTGGAGACCCGCATGTTCGTTCGCCGCTTCCTCATGGTATTCGCGCTCGCCCTGTCTGTCGCTCGATGCGCGGATCAACCCACGGCGGCTTCTCGCGCCCCGGCGTCGCCGCAGTTCCTAGCCTGGGCCGGCTCGACCCCGCAATTCACGTCGACCGCGATTCGCCCGAGCAGCGTTCGTTCTGGCGCCGCCCTGATGACGCCTCCCCTGAGCCTCGACCAGTATACGGTCTCGTTCTGGGCGGTTCGCGGCGAATCGCGCTCGATTCAGATCAACTACGCGAGCAGCATCGATAGCGACACCCATCCGTTCCTCTCGCTCACGACGACCGACCCGCAGTTCGTGCCGGGCGTCGGCGAGCTCGCGATGGGGGACTCGGTCCTGATTACCGTCCGCGTCGACACCACCAAGATCGGCGTCAGCCTCGAGCCGACCGGCCTGCTGTTCGGTGCACCGGCGCAATTGAAGCTCTGGTACGGCGGCGCCAGCGGCGATTTGAACGGCGACGGCGTCGTCGACAGTACCGATGCCACCATCGAATCGCAGCTCCTCGGCCTGTGGTATCGCGAAGGCGAGGAAGATTCGTGGACGCATCTGCCGGCGACACAGTCGCTGGATGAGAAGTCGTTCACGTATGCGATTCCTCATTTCAGCGAATACGCGATCGCGGAACTGTTGGAGTGGGCGGTTAGCTGGTAGGCCGGGGAGAACGCGATACTATGTCTAATCACGCATCCCGCGACCAGCGGACATTCGAGGCATCGCCCGTGCTCGACAAGGCGCGCGCGCTAGCCGCCGCCGGACATCACGCGGCCATCGTCGAATTCCTCGGTACGCGCGACCAAAGCGAGCTGGACCAGTCGCCCACGTTGGCGCTGCTCTACGGCATCGCACAGGCGCGGCTCGGACGCCAGGAGCAGGGACTCCAGTGGATCGAGCGGGCGCTCAGCAACGCGCGGTCCCGCAAGGAGCACGGCGTCGAACGTCACGCCCTCAACGCGCGCGGCGCCTTCGCCCTGGTCAGCGGCCGCCTCGATGAAGCCGCAGACTTCTGCACCCAGGCGCTGATGGCCGCGAGCCGCGACGGCGATCATGGCATCACCGGCCGCGCGTCCAACAACCTGGGCATCATCAGCCATCTCCGCGGCCGCTACGCGGAGGCCATCTCCTCCTGGGAAATCGCCACCGCTGCCTCGCACCGTGCCGGCATGCAGGCGAACGTCGCTGACTGCCAGCACAACCTGGCCAACGCGTATCGCGAGCAAAACGCGCTCGACAAGGCGCTGGCCACCGCCGATCAGTCTGTCGCAGCCGCTGAAGCCTCGGGTGACGACGCGCTGTTTGCGCTGACGCTCCGCGGCCGCGCGGAAATCCGCATCGCCCGCAGCGAGCCGGAGCTCGCCCGCCGCGACTTCGACCGCATCCGCGTCATCCGCGATGCAATGCCGGATCCCGTCGCGGAAGCCGAAGACCTCCGGATCCTGGCGCTGGCGCTCATCGTCGAGAACCAGCTGCCCCGCGCCGAGAAGTCGCTCCGCGAAGTCATCGGCCGCGCCGAGCTGCACGAGCGGCTGTTGCTGCAGGGTGAAGCCACCCGCGACCTCGCCAAGGTGCTGCTGCTCACGGGCCGCACCGGTGAAGCCGAAGCCGCGGCGCAGACGGCCAAAGGCATCTTCGCGCGCTTGGGCGCCGAGAGCGAAATCCGCAAGCTGGCCGACCTCGGCTGGGACGAGATCTTTGCAGCACAGCTCAGGGGCTCGCTCGCGCCAATCCACGTCGCGCAGCAATTCGCCGACGCCGGCCGCTATGCGGAGCTGCTGACGTACCTCGAGCAGCGCACCAAGGACGAGCTGGAAGAGTCGGCGTTGCTCACGCTGCTGCTCGGCATCGCGCACAGCCGCCTCGGCCGACTGGAGGTCGGTCAGCAGTGGGCGATGGTCGCGCAGCTGCGCGCCCGCTCGCTCAAGGACCGTATGATGGAAGTGCGCGCCCTGAACGTGTGCGGCGCCATCGCCCTCGAGCGCGGCGGCATCGACGAAGCCACCTACTTCTTCACGCGGGCGCAAGAAGAGGCGACGGACGGCAACGACATGGCGACCGTCGGCCGCTGCTCCAACAACCTGGGCATCATCGCGAACATGCAGGGCGACTACAAGCGCGCGGTCATCGCCTACACGCGCGCGATCGCGGCCTACGAGCAGGCTCACTTCGCCCGTGGCGTCGCGGAATCGCGGCACAACCTCGGCATCGTGTGCTGCGCGCAGGGCCGGCTCGACCGCGCCTTCGAGATCGCACAGGTCGCGATCCAGGAAGCCCAGGCGTTGGGCGACCAGCAGCTCACGGCGCAGGCCGTCGCGGGTCTCGCGGAGATCCACGTGGCGCGTGGCGAGGCCGACCAGGCCCGTGACGCCGCCGAGCGCGCGATCGCCACGCATCGGGAGCTCAAGGACCCTGTGCGCGAGGCCGAAGACCTCCGCATTCTGGCCGGCGCGGTCGCCCTCACGGGCCGCCGCGAAGAGGCCGAGACGATCCTGCGCGACGTGATCGAGCGCGCGACGCAGCACGGCCGCCCGCTGCTGCTCGCGATGGCCGAGCGCGACCTCGCCCATATGCTGATCAAGGCCGGCGACAAGGCCGAGGGCAAGGCCGCAGCGCAGCGCGCCCGCTCCACGTTCCAGCGGCTCTCGGCGCGCGCCGAAATCGACAAGTTGGATGACCTGCTGGAGGCGGCTGCATGATCAGCGTCCAGCGTCACAAACTTTCGAACTATGCCATCGGCTGGTAGCCACGTGGACGAGCGGCGCAGCGGCATCGACCGGCGCTCCGGCTTCGACCGGCGCGGCGTCGAGGAGACCGCTTCGAACCTGCAGCGCGTCTTCCCGCACACGCGCATGAGCGAGCAGGAGGCCTCCGAGCGCGCGCTGGCGATCGAAGCGCATCGCCGCGAGCTCGGCCAGCGGCTGGGCCGCAACGTCGGCGCCGTCGTCGCCGCCGTCGACTACATGCTCAACGTCTCCGGCGAGCTCACGGCGCCGACCATCGTCGAGCAAGAGGCGCTGCACCAGCTCGAGCACCGCTCCGTCACCGACCCGCTCACCGGTCTCTTCAATCGCTATCACTTCGACGCGACGATGACACGGGAGATCGCGCGCTGCCGCCGCTACGGCGCGCCGCTGTCGCTCCTGCTCGTGGACGTGGACCGGCTGAAGCTCTTGAACGACCGCTGGGGCCACCACGCCGGCGACCAGGCGCTGAACCGCGTGTCCATCGCGATCCAGAAGAGCCTGCGCGGCACCGACATCGCGGCGCGGCTCGGCGGCGACGAGTTCGCCATCATCTTGCCCGACACCGACGCGGTCGCGGGCTTGATCGTCGCGACCCGCATCCGCCGCAACCTCGTCGAGAATACGTCGATGATGGTCACCGTGTCGGGCGGCCTCGTCGAGCTGCCGCGCGATGCGACGCAGGGCTCGAACGCCCAGCTGATGCTCGTGGCCGATCACGCGTTGTATGCGGCGAAGAAGGCCGGCGGGAATTGCGTCGTGCAGCGGGAGTACCAGTCGGAGGAGTAGCCGTCGCAGCTCTCACCCTAGAGTAGTCAAACGCTGGTACTCGGGAGAATCGCATGTTCGTTCGTCGATCGCTTATCGTGGCTGCCCTCGCCGTCTCGGTCGCGCGCTGCGCAGACCAGCCCACGGCGCCACGCTCTGCGGCGCCGCAGCTGCTGGACTGGGCGGACACGACCGCGGTCTTCAGCGCGAACCTGAGTCAGCCGAGCATGCCGGGCGGGAGCGCGGCGTACATGACGCCGCCCGCGCCCCTGAACCTCGAGCAGAAACACGTCTCGTTCTGGGCCGTTCGCGGGGCATCGCGCTCCGTCCAGATCAACTACCGAGGCTCCCGCGATTCCGATCCGCATCCCTTCCTGCTACTGACCACGACCGATCCGCAGTTCGTGCCCGGCATCGGCGACCTCGCCGTGGGCGACTCGGTGCTCATCACCGTCAAGGTGGACACCAGGAAACTCAAGGTGTCGCTCGAGCCGACTGGTCTCCGCTTCGGCGCGCCCGCCGCGCTGACGCTTTGGTATGGGGCCGCCGCCCAGGATGATGACGGTGCGCCCGTATCGGACGACAGCCTCGCCATGTTCTATCGCGAGGACCACAAGCATCCCTGGATTCAGCTCGCGGCGACCCAGTCGCTCGCACAGAAGTCGTTCACGTACAACATTCCCCACTTCAGCGACTACGCGATCGCAAAGCTGGCGGAGTGGAGTGTGGGGTGGTAGGAATCGGCGATGCCTCCAAGGGGAATCGAACCCCTGTTCCCACCTTGAAAGAGTGGTGTCCTAGCCGTTAGACGATGGAGGCCTGCCGCGGGAGCATAGCGGTAACGGGATTCGAACCCGTGTTTGAGCCTTGAGAGGGCTCCGTCCTAGTCCCCTAGACGATACCGCCGCGGGCGGGGGGCGGGCTGAATATCGCCAACCGGCGCGCAGATGGTCAACCCGGCGTCTAGATTACTGCCCCGATGAAACGTCTGTTCTCGATGCTGGTCCCCGAAGCGCCGATCCTCGTCGCGATGGCGCTGCTGCTCACGCTGCCCTCACTGCGCGGCACGGCCAACGCACTCGAAAACGTCTTCCCCTTCACCGTCGTCGCCGCCGCGCTGCTGCTGGGCTGGCGCTTCAACCGGTCGCGGCTCGTCTTTGCCATCGCGCTGCTCGCCCTGACCGAATACCTCCTGGTCCACGGCGTCGTCAGCCGCAAGGACCTCGTGCTGTTCGACGCAATGACGTTCCTGCTGCCGATCAACCTGGCGCTCGTCGCGCTGCTGCCCGAGCGCGGCACCCTGACCGTGGCGGGCATCCTCCGCTGGATCCTGCTCGGTGTCCAGGTCCTCATCGTCGTGTTCATCGCGCAGTCGTTTCCGAACGAGGCGCTCACGTTCCTCACGAGCCGAATCCTCCCGGCGCGCTTCACGGCGTGGACTCCGGTCGGGCAGCCCGCCATCCTCTCTTTCGTCGTGATCGCGGTGCTGCTGACGATGGCCGCGCTCCGCGAGCCGCAGTCACCCGTCCGCGGCTACGTCTACGCGCTCGTCGCGGTGTTTGCCGCACTCTCGTGGCGCGCGGCCGGACCGG
The DNA here is from genome assembly GCA_035491815.1 of Gemmatimonadales bacterium. Lineage (GTDB taxonomy): Bacteria > Gemmatimonadota > Gemmatimonadetes > Gemmatimonadales > GWC2-71-9 > 20CM-2-65-7. Next base: position 50,468 of record DATJKA010000113.1, read on the forward strand.
GGCAAGAGCTGTGGCTCGCGACCGCCGGCCTGATTCTCGTGGTCGCGGTGATCGAGGCATCCTACCTCATGGCCTACCGCGACGGCCTGACCGAGCTGCCCGGCCGGCGAGCGCTCAACGAGGCATTGCCCCGGCTCTCGGGCCAGTTCACGGTCGCGATGGTGGACGTCGATCACTTCAAGCGATTCAACGACACCTACGGCCACGATGCCGGCGATCACGTGCTGCGCCTCGTCGCGGCGCGCCTTGCGCAGGCGACCGGCGGCGGCACGGCCTACCGCTACGGCGGCGAGGAGTTTGCGCTCGTCTTCCCCGGCAAAGGCCAGGAGGAATGTCTGCCCCATCTCGAGGAGCTGCGGGAAACGGTCGAAACCAGCCACTTCACGATGCGACGCCGCTTTCGCCCGCGCATCAAGCCGAAGACCGAGAAGTCACGCAAGAGCCGCACCGCGATCACCGTGACCGTCAGCATCGGCGTGGCCGAGCGCAACCACAAGCACACGTCGCCCGATCAGGTGGTGCAGGCCGCCGACAAAGCCCTGTATCGCGCCAAGGAGGCTGGCCGAAACCGCGTGTCCACGTAGTTTCGGGGCCAATGCTGCGTCTTCCGCTTCTTGCCCTCCTGCTTATCAGCACGTCTGCCAGTGCACAGTCCCCTTCCTCGCTCTTCGTCGACCACGAGCCCATCACCTTGGAGCTGCGCGGCGACATCCACGACCTGCTCCGTGACCGCGGCACCCAGCGCAAGCAACACGCGGCGCGGCTGCGGTATGCGGTGAGCGCGGACACTGGCTCCATCGACGTCAAGCTGCGGACGCGCGGCATCTTCCGGCTGCGCACCTGCGCGTTCCCGCCGATTCGCGTCGATTTTCCGAGCCACGACGTTGCGGGCACGCCGTTCGCGGGTCAGAATCGACTCAAGCTCGCAACGCATTGTCAGGGGAGCGGGCAGTTCGAACGCAATCTCCTGAAGGAGTACGCGCTCTATCGCGTATTCAACGCGCTCACCGATACGAGCTATCGCGTGCGGCTCGCCCGCGTGACGTACGTCGACTCGGCGCGCGCGGATACGGTCGTCCGCTACGGGTTCTTGATCGAGTCCGAAGGTGAGCTCGCGCGACGCGTCGGTGCCGAGGTCGTCGAGCAAGGACAGGTGGCCGACTATATCACCGAGCCCTCGTACATGACGCTCGTCGCGGTATTCGAGTACTTGATCGGCAACACCGACTGGTCGGTCTGGGGCCGGCACAACATCGCCGTGCTGCGCGGCAGCGCGGAACCGCACTCGCTGATCGGCGTGCCGTACGACTACGACTTCTCCGGCGCCGTCGGCGCGCCGTACGCGACGCCCCCACCGCAGGTGCCGATTCATTCCGTGCGCGAGCGCTATTACCGCGGGTATTGCCAGCCCGACAGCGTGCGCGATCGCGCGCTCGAGCGCTTCCGCCTCGCCAAGGACTCGATCTACGCCGCCGTCCGCGCGGTGCCCGGGCTCCCCGAGCGCGACGCGAAGAGCGTGCTCGATTACTTCGACGGGTTTTTCTCGAACCCCGGCGCGGTTCGCCGGGATCTGGTGCAGACGTGTCGCCACCTGCCGCAATGACGCCCCCCCCCGCATGACCTGGCGCTGGGCGCGGGGACAGGGGGATGCCGAGCTGCGCCGGGTGGCGACGTCCGACATGCCGGCGAGCGAGCGCGAGATCGCACTCGTCGCAGTCGAACATGGCCGCGTCGGTCTGTGGCGCGATGGCAGCGAGCTGCGTTTGCCGGTCCAGGCCGGCAGCGGCGAAGACGCCTGCCGCGCGGTCCTCCGGCGCGTCGTCGGCAGCGGCGAAGGGCAGCTCCGACTGCTCGGCGTGGTGCCGCGGGGCGACGGCCTCGCGCCGCTCGAGGTGTGGACCGCCCGGCGCCTCCATCGCCGGCCTGGCGATTCCGAGCGCCTGCAATGGTTCGCGCCGGCCGAGCTGGTGACGCGCCTCGGCTCGCCGATGCTGCGCGATTCGTCGACACTCGCCGCGCTGACGGTCGCCGCGCGATCGCCGCTCTTACCCGAGTGGTCGGCCGCCACGTTCGACGCGCCTCCCCCCGAGGAGATGACGCGCGCCAGTCGCGTGACCTTGACGGAGCTCCGGGTCGCCGATCTTCCCAAGCAAGCCAAAGATCCCGCGCGTGCCGCGCCCGAGCAGTACCTGAACCCCGAGCTCTCGTGGCTCGAGTTCAACGCGCGTGTGCTGGAGCTGGCCGAGGATCCCCGGACGCCGCTCGCCGCGCGCGTACGGTTTCTCAGCATCTTCTCGACCAATCTCGATCAGTTCGTGATGACACACATCGGCGCGCTCAAGGCGCTCGTGGCGCAGGGGCGCGATACCGCAGCCGCCGACGGTGGCGGCCTGCGGCCGCAGGAAACCCTCGATGCGTTCGCCGTGCGGCTGCGGCCGCTGCTCACGCGGCAGCACCGGGTCTTTCAATCGCTGCTTCCACAGCTGGGGATCGTTCGCTGGGAGGCGCTCGCGGAACACGAGAAGAGCGCACTGCGCGCGCAGCTCGTCGAGCAGATCCTGCCCTTCATCGTCCCCAAGGCGTTGACGCGCGCGCCCGGGCACCCCTTTCCTCTTATAAGCGATCGCCGGCTCGCTCTGCTCATCACCTTCCGCGATCGCGCCGGCTCGCCGTCGCAGTACGCCGTCGTGGAACTGCCGCACGACCTGCCGCGCTTCTGTGTCGCTCCATCCGGGAACGTCATCGCGGCGGAGGACGTGATCCGCGGCAACCTCGACCTCCTGTACCCGGGTCGCCTGATCACCGCGGCGCACGTCTTCCGCCTCACGCGCAGCGGCGATCTGCAGCTCGACGAAACGACGACCGCCAATTTTCTCCAGGCGATCGAAGAAGAGCTCGCCCGCCGCCACCAGCAGCCGGTGTTGCGTATCGAATTCGAGACGGGCACGCCCAGCGCGCTGCAGGAGTTGCTGCAGCGCGAGCTGCGGTTCGAGGAGAGCGAGCGCGAGAGCACGTTGAGCCCGGCCGACGTGTACGTCTCCGACGGTATCGTGGACCTCGGTGGGCTGCGCGACCTCAAACCGGCGCTCCCGCTGCCCGACTACCCCTCGTTCCCAACCAACGAGCCGTTCGACAGCTCGCGGCCGATCTCGACGCAGATCGACGAGCGCGACGTGCTCGTGCGATACCCGCACGATTCGTTCGCCGGCAGTTTCGAGCGGTTCATCGCCGAGGCGGCCGACGATCCCGACGTGCAAGCGATCAAGCTGACGCTGTACCGTCCCGGCGGTCCCTCCCCGATCGGCGATGCGCTGCGTCGCGCGGTCGCCGCGGGCAAGGACGTCTCGGTCATCGTCGAGCTGAAGGCACGCTTCGACGAAGCGCGCAACATCGCATGGGCGAAGAGCCTCGATCAGAGCGGCATGCACGTCGTCACAGGGCTCGTGAGTCTCAAGACGCACGCGAAGATGGCGCTCGTCGTCCGTCGCGACCCCAAGAGCGGCACCGTCCGCCGCTACGCACACGTGGGCAGCGGTAACTACAACCCCGACACCGCCCGGTTGTACACGGATCTCGGCCTGTTCACGGCGGATCCCCGCATCACCGGCGACGTGCAGGCGCTGTTCAACGAGCTGACGGGCTCGGGGCACGCGCCGCAGGTCCATCTCCAACATCTGCTCGCCGCGCCCGCCGATCTGCTGACGCGGCTGCTCGCCTTGATCGAGAACGAAACGGCACAGGCCAAGAAAGGCAGACCCGCGCGCATTCGCGCGAAGCTCAATGCGCTCGCCGATTCCACCGTCATTCAAGCGCTGTATCGCGCGTCCCAGGCGGGCGTCGACATCGACCTGGTCGTCCGCGGCATCTGCACGCTGCGTCCCGGCGTTCCGGGCCTCTCCGAGCGCATCCGGGTGGTCAGCATCCTCGGCCGCTTCCTGGAGCATGGACGGATCTATCACTTCGCGAACGGGGGGGAGGTTTCGGAGTACTACATCGGGTCAGCGGATTGGCGGCCCCGCAATCTCCGCCGCCGGGTGGAAGTCATGACGCCCGTGTTCGATCCCGCTGCGCGCGCCACGCTGGACAGACTCCTAACACAGGAGCTCGCGGCTCAGAATGCCTGGCTGCTGCGTCCGGATGGGGGGTACGACCGCCACCAGCTCTGAGAATGCCGCAAAAACGCCCCTTCCTGCCGCAAAATCGCCCTAAAGTCGTGACACGTGACCTTGCGTAGCCCACACGAATCTTCAATGGTCCTCCAATGGCCTATCTCGCGTTGAGCCTGGCGCTTGGCGCCGCTTTACTCGCCCTCGTCCTCGTCTCGCGGCGCTTGCGCCGCAGCAGGGGCGACAGCGAGCGGCGCTATCGCAAGATGTTCGAGCAGACGCTGGCCGGCGTCTCCACGACGCGCGTGTCCGATGGCCGCATCATCCTCTGCAACGAAGCATTCGCCCAGCTGTTCGGCTACGACTCGCCCGAGCAAGTCATCGGCAGCACGTCGCAGGACCTCTACTGGGACGCCGCCGACCGCCTGCGCATGTTGACCACGCTGCGCGAGAAGGGCGAGCTCCGCAATTTCGAAATGCGGCTCAAGCGCCGCGACAACAAGCCGGTCTGGGCCCTCGTCAACGTCAACCAGCGCACCAGCGAGACGGGCGAGCAGCTGCTCGAGAACACCTGCGTCGATATCACCGACCGCAAACTGCTCGAGCAGCAGCTCTGGCAAGCGCAGAAGCTCGATGCGCTCGGCAGTCTCGCCGGCGGCGTCGCACACGACTTCAACAATCTCCTGACGGCCATCATCGGCTACGCCGATCTCGTGCAGCAACAGCTCGGGCCGGAGTCGCCGCACGCGGAAGACCTGGGCGAGATCATCAAGGCGAGCGACCGCGCCACCGCACTGACACGGCAGCTGCTCGCGTTCAGTCGCCGGCAACCGTTCGAGCCCAAGCCGCTGCGCCTCAACGAGCGCGTCGCCGATATGGAGAAGATGCTGCGGCGACTGCTCGGCCCCGCCGTCCGCCTCGTCACGGCAAGCGACGCCGAGCCCGCCCCGATCATGGCCGACCCGAACCAGATCGAGCAGGTCGTTATGAACCTCGCCGTCAACAGCCGCGACGCGATGCCGGAGGGCGGCACGCTGACCATCGAGACGCGGACCGTGCGGATCGACGAGCCCTATGCTCATGGCGCGACGGCGGTACCACGCGGCAATTACGTCATGCTCGCCGTGAGCGACACGGGCGTCGGCATGACGCCCGAGACGCTGGGCCGGCTGTTCGAGCCGTTCTTCACAACGAAGGAAAAGGGCAAAGGCACCGGGCTCGGTCTCTCGACGGTCTACGGCATCGTGAAGCAGAGCCAGGGGCACGTGATCGTCTACAGCGAGCCGGGTGTCGGGACGACGTTCAAGTGCTACTTCCCCGTCAGCGACGCGCGCCCCCGCGTGTCTCGACCGCTGCAGCTGCCCACCGAAGTGCGCGGCACCGAAACCATTCTTCTGGTGGAGGACGAAGAGCCGATCCGTGAGCTCGCCGTCGAGGCGCTCGAGCGGTTGGGCTACACGATCCTCGCTGCGTCCGACGGCGACTCCGCCATGAGTCTGGCGGCCGGTCATGACGGACCGATCCACCTTTTGCTGTCGGACGGCGTCCTATCGGGAGTGCGCGTGCCCGAGCTGCTGCGACGGTTCGTCGCGCAGCGATCCGAGACGAAGATCCTGCTGATGTCGGGATATTCACAGGAGGCCGTGTTCCAGAACGACATCGTGGCGCCGAATACGGCGTTCCTGCCGAAGCCGTTCACCCTCCGCCAGCTCACCGAGCGCGTGCGCGAGGTGCTGGACTCGTGAAATAACAAGAGGCCGCCACGAGGGCGGCCTCTTGCTTTTTGGGACCGTGAATCGGTTAGCGGTCCTGCCCGCCGCCCTGCCGGCCACCGACATCGGACTCCTGATCGCCCTGGCCGCCACCCTGCCGGCCCGGATTCTGACGGCCGCCGCCCTGTCGGCCCGGCTGACCACCCTGGCCGCCCTGACCGCCCTGACCGCCCTGCTTCTCGCGGTCGCCCTGTCCGGGATTGCTCGGGTTCGTGCTTCTCATATAACCTCCATTGCAAAAGGTCCATAGAGACTCTGACACCACAGTTTCGAATGTGGCGTCCTACGCGCGCGCAAGCATCCGTCAAGGGGATGAAAAAGAGCTTAAGCCATGTTCTATCGAGTAGCGGGTTAAGCCGAGTAGCGGGTTAAGCCGTCGCGACCAACGTAGCTTATTTCGTGTGACTCCGGTTCTGCTCTACGACGGCACGTGCGGCCTCTGCGCCGCGAGCGTGCAGTTCGTGCTCAAACGCGACCCCGCGGGCGAGCTGCGCTTTGCCGCGCTCGACAGCGCGTTCGGCCGGGGCGTAGTCCAGCAACATGCGGAGCTCGAAGGCGTGGAGTCGATGGTTTGGGTCGAGGATGAGCGGGTGCTCGTGCGATCGAGCGCCGTGCTGCGGGTCGCCGAATACCTGGGCGGTCCTTGGCGGGTGGCGATGGTGTTCTGGCTGATACCGCGGATGCTGCGCGATGCCGTCTATCGCTTCATCGCCAAACACCGCCATCGCGTCGCGCATGAGGAGTGCCTGGTGCCGACGCCGGAGCAGCGGCGCCGCTTTCTATCGTAAGGGGGAGTGATGCACGTCGTCGTGATCGTCGTCGCCGTCATCGTGGCCCTGGTGCTCATTACCACACGAGCCTCGAGCGCTTCCTGGCCGACCTGAGGAAACGCGTCGGCGATTCCCGTACTTCCATTAAGGATTAATTCTTCGCGCGGATCGTGAAGGTGGGTATCACTTAGTGGGACTGGCCAAGAGGACAAATGACCGCACCCCACTGTTTCGAATCCCCACTCGAGCGCGAGGAGCTCTGCAGTCTCCTGATCGCGCGGTTGCGGGACTACGCCGTTTTTATGGTCAGTCTAGACGGCAAGGTCATGTCATGGAACGACGGCGCCCGGCTGATCATGGGGTACACCCGCGATGAGATCGTCGGTCAGCCCTGTGCTCGCTTTTACACGCCCGAAGACGTCGAGCGAGGTCGCTCGGAGGAATTGTTACGCGAAGCGGCTGCCAACGGCCGGGTCGAAGATGAAGCGTGGAGGGTCCGCAAAGACGGCAGCCGGTTTTGGGCCGATGTGATCATCACGGCGTTACGCGATTCGGCGGGTGAGCTCAGCGGGTTTGCGAAAGTCACGCGTGATCTGACGGAGCGCCGCCGTACCGAAGCCGTCGTGGAAGAGTTGTCGGGCCGGTTGTTTCTCCTGCAGGATGAGGAACGCAAGCGCCTTGCCGCGCAGCTGCACGATCGCACGAGCGGCTCGCTGGCGTCCGCACTCACCAAACTGTATGCCCTGCGTGAGAAGCTCACCGAAGAGCGCTCGGCGTTGCATGATCTCAACGAATCGATCGACGACATCGAAGAGACCGGGGACGTCATCCGCCGGGTCGCGCAGATGTTGCATCCGACGCGGCTCGACCAGAGCGGCCTGGTTGAGACGCTGCGGTGGTACGTCAATGCGCTCTCCAGCCAGGTGGGTCTGGTGGTCCAGGCGGATCTCCCTACGACGCGTCTGAACGTGTCCAAGGAAGGCGAGATCGTGCTGTTTCGTCTCGTCCAGGAATGCCTGAGTCGTGTCGCGGGTCCGGAGGGCGCGCGAGCAGCGCGGGTCCAGTTGTCCGGCAATGACGGCGTAACGCTCGAAATCCGGATCGAAGGCCGGCCGCTGCGCGGGCTCGACACCCCCCACCGGCGCCGCGGCGACGTCGGCACCGGCTTCGCCGGCATTCGCGAACGTCTGCGCCGACAGGGCGGCACGCTCAAGGTGACCTCGGGCGGGACGACGTCGGTCATACAGGCGTCGTTGCCCCTCCAGCGTTAGGAAAAGCCGACCCGATTGGGTCGGCTTTTTACAGGCCCGGCAGGAATCGAACCTGCAACCCCCGGTTTTGGAGACCGGTGCTCTACCAATTGAGCTACGGACCTAGGCAAGAAGGCGACGCCAAATCTAACCTGCGAAGGGCCAGGATTGTATGCTGCGGTGAAAGCCGCGGCCTGAAGGGCTCAGTGCTCCGCGTCCAGATGCCAGCCGGAGTTCTGCCACAGGCTGTCGCGCCACACGAACACCTCCGTGGCACGACCGCCCATCACCGACCGCTGGCCGTTGCGCTCGAGCTCGACCTCATAACGCGAGTACAGGATCGCGACGTCGCCGAACACTTGCTGCTCGGTGCGCGGGAAGGTGACGCGCACAAGCTTGTTGCCGCTCTTCGCGAAGTTCTGCGCCGCCTGCAGTACCGCGGCGCGACCCTGCCACGTCGTATCCCCACTGTTGATCGCCACGACGTCGCTCGGCAGCAGCCGCTCGAGGCGCTGCTGATCGTTGGTGAACCAGGCCTGCCAGATGGCCTCGCGATCGGCGAGCAGGCGGGACAGGCGTGGGTCGGAGCGCTGCACTTCACTCGACCGACACGCGAGAGCCAACAGGACCAGCATTCCGACGGAAAAGACGCGCACGGGACCTCCGGTTGAGGGTGAGTAGGCGTACGAGAGACGGTACACCGAAGCGGTCGGGCGCGATAGCGACCTAACAGCGCGCCCGGGGCGCCGGTGAGGAAGTACAGCGCGCTCTGCGCCGGCTTCATTGCACAGGCGCAAATGCCACAGTCACCGCCCACCGCTCGCAATCGTTCCCGGCGTCGCCGCCCTTCCCCTCGCGCTTCAACGATTGGATCGCGTTAAACAGCCGCTTCCGGATCGCGCGGATCTTCGACGGGGACGCATTCACTACCAGCCGCCCCAGTAACGCCGCCTCCTTGGCACCGGCGGGCATCGAGACCAGCTCGTGCTTCGCTTGCTCGAGCACCGTGGCCGCCACGGCGCGTCGAGCGCCCCGCGCCGCGGCGCTCTTGCCCGCGGCGGCGCCCTTCACCTGCTGCGCCACGCCCGTGTACCACTTCTCCACCGTGCCTCGCGTTTTCCGGGTCTCGGTCAACACGAGGAGCCCCGACCGCTCGAGCGCGTTGACGTGGTGATACAACCGCGTCGGCGGCTGCCCCAACAGCTCCGCCACCTGCTTCGTCGTCCGCGGCGCCTCGGCGAACAGCTCCATCATGCGGAGACGGAGCGGATGCGCGAGCGCGCGCAGATCGGCGACGCTGCGCTTGAGCATGGGCGCGCCGGCCGACCGGCGGGAACGGGAACGGGTCATGGAGCGGAAGTCTAGCGCGATGCATCCCCCCTTGCCAGCGCGTGGGCCATTGTTCAATATTATTTGAACAATAGGACCCGCACAAGGAGCGAGGGATGCCGCTGCCCGCCGACTATGCCTTCACGTTCATGCTGCTCGTCGTGGCCTCGATCTACGAGTATGTCGTCTTCTGGCCCCAGTTTCGCGCCGCTATCGCCGCCGGCCGGCCCGATGCGCGCCGCCAGGGGTACCGGCGCGGTATCACCGGGCAATGGCTGTTCGCGACCTCTGCCCTCGTCATCTGGGCCGTGTACGACCGTCCCGCGGCGCTCCTGCGGCTGACGCTGCCCGGCGGCTGGCGGCTCGTGGTTGCGATCGGCGTCGTGCTCCTCGCGATCGGCTTGCTCTGCCTCCAGCTCCTGTCCGTCGCGCGCCTATCACCCGAGCGCCGCGTGAAAGCGCGCCCCAAACTCGGCAACGTCGCCTTCATGCTGCCGCAGACCGCCGGTGAGGAACGGTGGTTCGTCGCGCTCTCGCTCACTGCCGGCTTCTGCGAAGAGCTGCTGTACCGCGGCTACCTGCCCTGGTTCTTCGCTCCCTGGCTCGGCCAGGTCGGCGCGATGGCCGCCGTGGTGCTCGCATTCGGACTCAGCCACCTCTATCAGGGACGCAAAGGCGCGATCCGGGCGACCCTCGCCGGCGCGGTAATGGCGGCGATCGCACTGATCACCGGCTCATTGATCCCGGGCATGATCGCGCATGCGCTCATCGACATCGGTGGTGGAACGGTGGGGTACTGGTTGCTGCGCGAGCAACCAACTCTCTCCTCTTCTTTCAGTAACAGCGCGCCAGCCATGTCATCCTGAGTGGCGCGCGCGCTTCGCTATTCGTGAGAGGAGGAGAGAAGATGGAAGAGGAGCGGCGGGTTATCGCAGCCGGGGCGATGGCCTGCTCACGGGCGTCGCGGATGACTCAGCGAATATACGTAGGCCGCGACCGCGCGAATATCGAGGGCCGTGAGCTCGGCGCCGCCGTGCGGCGGCATCGGCACGGTCTGCTGCGGCTGCGCGACTCCCGTCTCCACGATCTGCACGATGGATCGGTAGCTGCCGTCGCCGTTGAGCCGCGTGCGAGTCGTCAAATCGTGCGTCAACGCGGCGATCCCCGTGCCCCCGGCGCCGTGGCAGGCGAAGCACGTCCCGCCTGCCGCCAGCCCGTGGAAGATGCTGTCGCCACGCGCGATCAGCGCGGGAGTGATCGCCGTCGCCGTGTCCGCGCCTGCGCGCGGCAGCGCGCGTTGCTGCGCGGCGAGCGCGGCTGCGGCGACGATCAAGCCGCCCAGCGCCAGGAAAATGCGCTGCAGACGCACTATTGCCGCGACGCCACCGTCTGCAAGTAGAGCAACAGATCCGACGTCTGCTCTCTGGTCGGGGGCGGTACCTGCATGCGGGTCATGTTCTGCTCCATCCGCGCAAATACCGTCGGCCAGTCCGCGCGCGAGTGCACGCGCGGATCCGGCAGCGCATGGCAGCGACTGCAGGTCTCGGCGAAGGCTTCGCGGCCGGGTCCCGCCGGCAGGCTCGCGCCGCTCACCTTCAACGCGTTCGTCGTGAGATAGCCGAGCAGCGTGAATCGATCGCCCATCGTCGGCACCTTGATGCCTAACGACGGTGGGAGAAGGTCCATGCGCAGCCACATGCGGCGGGCCACGCTCGGCCAATCGGTCGCGCTGTGCATCTGCGGCGTCGGCAGGTTGTGACATTGGGCGCAGTAGTTCGCGACGATCTTGGCGCCCGGCGAGCTCGGATCGGGAAGGTCGGACGCCACTATCCCCGGTGGCGGTAAGGCGACGTTCGCTGCCGCAAGCACGAGCTCATCCTGGCGGCTCAGGCCGCTCGCCCGATTGCCGACCGGCGCCTTTTCCTGCGGCGTTGCCGGCTGGCAGCCGGCGAGCAGTAACGCGATCACGAGAACACGCATGGCGCCTCCTCGACGCTATAAAGAGGGCATAACAGGCGGCGGCTAAAGTCTTCATGAATCAGGTGTGAGAGGAGCAAACGCCGCCTTGGTGCGTACAATATTAGCTCATGAGAGAACCGACTTTCCTGCTCGCGCTCGTCATCGCCGGCATGACGGTGGTGGTGATCGTCAAGACGATTGCGAACGCCTTCGCCGCGCGGCGTACCGGTCACGCCGAGGTCGCCGACGTCAGGGAACAGGTAGAGGAGCTCGAGCGCGCTTCGGCCGATCAGGCCGCGCAGCTCGCCGATCTGCAAAACCGGCTCGACTTCGCCGAACGCATGCTGGCGCAGGCGCGCGAGCGGGCCGCGTTGGGCCCCGGCGACAAGGACAAATGACGCGCTAGACTTCGATCTTCGAAAACCGCCACGCGCCCGCAATCACGAACAGAATGCCGACCCCGATCAAGATGCCGACGTCCATCGCCACACCGAAGTGCGTGGCGCCGATCATCGTGCCGCGCACGCCGTCGATGCCGTACGTGAGCGGATCCACGCGCGTCAGCACGGCCAGCACGGCGGGCAGACCCTGGAGCGGATACAGCGCACCCGAGAGGAACCACAGCGGCATCACGAGGAAGTTCATCACCATCTGAAACCCCTGCATCTCCTTGATGCTCGACCCAATCGCCGTCGCGAGCGCGGCGAATACGACCGCGATGAGCGCGATGAGCAGGAACGCCACCGGCACCGCGAGCGCGCTCGTCGGGCGAAAGCCGACGATCAGAGTCACGGCAAAGATGATGGCCCCCTGGATCACCGCGACGGTCGCGCCGCCGAGTGTGCGCCCCAGCATGACTTGCACGCGCGGGACCGGGGCGACGAGCGTCTCCTTCAAGAACCCGAACTGGCGATCCCACAACATCGCGATCCCCGAGAACATCGCCGTGAACAGCACCGTCATGCCGATGACCCCGGGCGCCATGAACTGCAGATAGCTGCCCTCCCCCGCTTTCCGAAAGATCGGGCCCAGCCCGAAGCCGAGCACCGCGAGGTACATGAGCGGCTGGCCGATCGAGGCGACGATCTGCGCGCGCGAGCGCAGGTACTTCTTCACTTCCCGCAGCCAGAGGATGTAGACGACGTTCATGCTAGCGCCTCCACACGCGCGAGATCTGCCGCATGCGATCCTGCGCGCTGAACTCCTCGTCGCGGATCGACGTGCCGGTGAGCTTCAGGAATGCCGCCTCGAGCGAATCCGTCGCCGTCTGCTGCTTCAGCTCGGCCGACGATCCCGTGGCGACGATCTTGCCGTGATCGATCACCGCGATGCGATCGGCGACGCGATCGGCCTCGTCCATGTAGTGCGTGGTCAGAAACACCGTCACGCCCTCGGTGGTGTTGAGATTCTTCACGATCGTCCACATCTGATTGCGGCTCTGCGGATCGAGTCCCTGCGTCGGCTCGTCGAGGAACAGGACCTTCGGCGTGTGCAAGAGACCGCGCGCAATTTCCAGCCGGCGCCGCATGCCGCCGGAGAACGTCTTCACGAGGTCGTTGCGCCGGTCCCACAGCTCGAACAGCTTGAGCAACACTTCCCCGCGCTCGTGCCGCACGCGCCGCGGCACGTGGTACAGCACGCCGTGGATGTCCACGTTTTCCCACGCCGTGAGCTCGCTGTCCAGGCTCGGATCCTGAAACACGACGCCGAAGCGCTTCCGGACTTCCGTGGCGTCCGTGACCGGGCTCAATCCGTCGAGCTCGAGCGTGCCGCTGGTCGGCTGCAGCACCGTCGTGAGCATCTTGATGGTCGTGGTCTTCCCCGCCCCGTTCGGGCCGAGGAACGCGAACGTCTCGCCACGGCGCACCTCGAACGTGACGTCGTTGACCGCCGTCACCTTATCGAACGTGCGCACGAGGTGCTGCACTCTGATGATGGGAGTGTTGTCGCTCAAGAGTCCTCTTGGCGTCTCAGGACCAGTTTCAAGGGTGGCTGACGGGGATTGAACCCGCAACCTCCGGAGCCACAGTCCGGCGCTCTAACCAATTGAGCTACAGCCACCATGAAGACGCCAAGTACAAGACGCCAAGTGCAAGAAACTAACCGCGTCATAGATCGAATGAAAGCGTTGCTCAGCGGGGGCGATCGCCGCAGCATCGCTGACTCCAACAAAGTCGACTGGCTCGTAGCGCCGCGCCATTCGCGAACGACTCGTCGAGCGTTAGTCCGGCCAGAAGGCTCGCGCGAGCTCGGCGGTGCGGGGATCGGCCGGCACCGCCAGTCCATCGATCGCGCGAATCTCGACGATGCCGCGCACCGCGTTCACCAGGAACAGGCTCTCTCCCGCCAGCGCGCCGAAGGGCTTGCGTTCCTGGCGCACCGGCACGAGCTCGAACACACGCCGCCGGCCGACGCCCGGCAGCACGCCCAGCTCTTCGGAAGGCGTGCACAGAGCGCCATTCTCCCACCAAAACACATTCCACGCCGTTCCCTCGGCCACGTAGCCTTCAGCGGTGAGCAGCAGCGCGTCGTCGAAGCCGCGGCGGCGTGCCTCGGCAATCGCCCGGCCGAACTGCTCGCGCCGCGTCGTCTTGTGCGGATAGGGCTGGTGCACTTCCGTCGAGACGCAGATGCCGACCGAGCGCGCGGGAATGACGTCGCGAGTCGAGATCTCCGCGTGTCCCCCGTGCAGCTCCAGCCGCACGGCGCGATCGCCCGATCCCGCGGCGCTGCGCACAAGGTCGGTCAGATCGTCCGCCGGCTCGGACAGGCCGAGCGACCGAATCGCGCCCTGCAGGCGCTCGAGGTGCCAGCCGAGCCAGGGAACGCGGCCATCCCTCGCCCGGATGGTCTCGATCAGCCCGATTTCGACCGCCGCACCCCTGCGCGTCATGCCGTGAAATACTACATTGGGGCTCCATGAAACGCCTTGTGCTGCCTGCCCTCGTACTCGTCGCCGCCTGCGGTCCCAAGCGGCCGCCGCCGGAGTTCGCGCCGGACCCGGGGCTCGCGGCACAGATCCGCGAGATCCGCATGTCCACCAGCGTCAGCGCCTGCCCAGGCGAGTCGTTCGGCGCGACATACACTGCTGTCTTGAACGACGGCTCGCTCGTGCCGTTCGAGACGCGCTACGACAAGAAGAACCCGCCGCGCCTGCACGTCGTGTTTCTCGAGCGCTCGAGTCCAGACGCCACGCCGCTCGAAGGCGGCGGCTGGAGCGCGGCGCGCGATCCGCTCATGACGGCGCTCACCGGCTTTCGTCTCACCGCCTCGCTCAAGGCGAATCCGCGCGTCACCACTTCGACCGTCGTGACACCCGACTATTCGTGCCTGCAGCACACGTTCGGGTTCAGCGGCTACGGCAACGGCGCGAGCGGCCCGCAGGTGACCGTGCGCCTCGGGTTTGTGAAGTCACCGTTCTACGATCAGTTGCTCGTCGCCGGCATCGAGGTCGAGGAAGCGCCGCCGTTCTACCTGCTCGCCGATGCGCGCGCGGTGCCGCCGTCCGACTGGCTCGTGGTCGAAGCACGCGGCGCGCGCGGGACCCGCGGCGTGGACGGGCAGGCAGGAGTCGCCGGCACGAATGGTCAGGACGGATGTCCGGGTGGCGCGGGCGGGCCGGGTGGCGCGGGCGGCAACGGCAGCGCGGGCGGCCCGGGTGGGCGCGGCGGGCAGGTCACGATCATCGCGCCCGCCGAAGAGCCGTTCCTGGCCGGGCTCATCGACGCGCGCACCCCCGGCGGTGAAGGAGGCCAGGGTGGCAATGGCGGCAAGGGCGGCACGGGCGGCAAGGGGGGCGCAGCCAACCCCGCCAACGATCCGCGTTGTGTCGCCGGGCAGACGGGATCTTCAGGCCCGGCCGGCGCGAAGGGTCAGGATGGTCGCGACGGCGCGCCCGGGACCAGACCGCAAATCGTCACCGTGCCGATGCGCGATGTATGGGGTCAGAGAATTCCGCCGTCGTTGGCGGATTTGATCAACTACCGGCCTGCCCCGCCGGCGCGCCGCCAGTAGAAGTAGCCGGGTAGTCCGAGGAGAATGATTCCGGCACCGACCGCGGAATCGACCGGCGTCTCCTTGATGGTGTTGAAGACCAGCCAGATGGCGAACGCGATGAACACGATGGGCGTCAGCGGATAGCCCCAGGTCCGATACGGTCTCGGCACCTGGGGCTCTTTGCTGCGCAGCCGGATGACGGCGCCCGCCGAGAGCGCGTAAAACACGAATTGCGCGAAGACGACATAGGTGAAGAGCTGGTCGTAGGTGCCGAGTGCCGTCAACAGCGCGGCGATGGCGCCCTGCGTGATGAGCGCGACGGTGGGCGTGCCGTAGCGCGAGTGCACGAGCCCCTGCGCGCGGAAGAACACGCCGGCACGCGCCATCGCGTAGGGAATCCGGGCGGCGGTGAGCACGATGCCGTTGTTGGCGCCGAGCGTGGAGACCAGAATCGCGATCACGACGAACGACGCGCCGAATCCGCCCATCGTGATCTTCGCGGCGTCGGAGGCGACGAGCTGCGAGCCGACCATCGCTCCCGGTGACAGCACGTAGGTGTACGCCACGCTCGCCAGCACGTACAGCGCCATCACGATCAACGTCGACAGGATGATCGAGCGCGGCAGGTTCTTGCCGGGATCGATGATTTCGCTGCCGATGTAAGTAGTCTCGATCCAGCCGTCGTACGCCCAGAGCACCGCGACCATCGCGACGCCGAACGGCCCGATCCACTGCCCTGCCGTAACCGCCGGCCAGAGCGGATGAAAATGCGACGTGGAGCCGCCCGGCAGGACGAACGACGTCAGGATCAATGCGCCGAGCGCGCCCATTTTGAGCGTGGTGAGGACGTTCTGCGTCGTGGCGCCGAGCCGCACGCCGCGGCAATTCAAGATCGTGAGCCCGATGATCGACAGGATGGCGATGCCGCGAATCACGAGCTCGGTGAACGGATTGTGCGAGAAGAAGCCGACGTAGCGCGCGAACCCGACGGCGATCGCCGCGATCGACGCGGTGTTGATCACCGCGAAATTCGCCCAACCGTACAGGAACGCGGGCATCGGACCATACGCCTCGCGCAGATAGGCGTACTGTCCGCCCGCCTCCGGATAGGCCGCCGCCAGCTCGGCAATCGAAAGCGCGCCGAGCAGCGACACGATCCCGCCGATGACCCAAACCAGCGTCATCATGGCCGTCCCCGGTGCCGCCGCTGCCACCGCGGCGGGCACGATGAAGATCGCGGACGCGATCATCGTGCCCACGTTGATCATGGTGGCATCGAAGAGACCGAGCTCGCGCTTGAGGTCTGTGGTGGACGGTGATGGGGCGGTCATCGGCGCGACAACGATGCTGTCCCGCGCCCGACGGCGCAATTACAGCGCGGCGTCTGTGTACAGATCGAGTCGCCATCCCGTGGGCGTGCGGATGGCGCGAGACAAATCGAAACGGATCAAACCATCGATGAAGCTCGCGCCGACACCGACGCCCGCGAGCGAGCGCGCGAGCGACAGATGGTCACGCGGACCGGCGCGGCCGACGTCGGTGAACAGCACCACGCGTGCCGCCGGCCATTGGTTCCCTACCTCGAGCCGTGCGCGCCAAAACGCGTCGCCGCTGATCACGTCGCCCGAGTAGCCGCGCAGCGTGCCCGGGCCGCCGAGATACCAGCGGCTTTGGACCGGCACCGTGCCCGCGGACGACCCGCCCCCGAGCTCCACGGCGCCCGACACCTGCTTGCCGAGCGGCGTGGTGATTCGCAGCGTGCCGCTCGCGCGCACGAATCCAAACGTGCCGCCGCCACCGTCGAGCGCCACATCCGTCGAGATCTGCGGCCGAGCCGGGTCGATGCCGCGCTGCGCGCGCAGCGTCAACGCGGCGCCGACCTGATCCGCGGAATCGGCGA
Organism: Gemmatimonadales bacterium; assembly: GCA_035491815.1. Classification (GTDB taxonomy): domain Bacteria; phylum Gemmatimonadota; class Gemmatimonadetes; order Gemmatimonadales; family GWC2-71-9; genus 20CM-2-65-7. The sequence continues at coordinate 67,550 of DATJKA010000113.1, forward strand.
CGATGTTGGGACGGAAGACATGATCGTCGTGGAGCGCGTGCGGCAACGAGAAGTCCGTTCGCTTCAGCGCGCGCCGTTGCCGCTCGGCATACACGCGCACCTCGAAGCGCTGCGGCAGCGTCACGGCCGGTCGCACCGCGAGCTCCACGCCGGTGGCGCGGAAATAGTCGCCGTCGTCGCGGCCGAGCACGAGCGCGCCCAACGAGTTGCCGATGCTGAGCGAATGCGCCGTGGGATCGACCGCGGCCAGACGGTGATATCCCGTGAGCCGCCAGTCCGTGCCGGTCGTCGCCCGCAACAGTCCGGCCTGCAAATCGGCCTCACCATCGGAGGTCGCGATGCGCGCGGCGCCGTCGGCCTTCAATCGTCCGAGATCGATTTCGCCTTTGGCCCCAAGCGCCAATCCCTCGACCCTGTTAAAGCGCGCGAGACCCCAGCTGGGCCGGCGCACGTGGAACTGCCACGGCGCCTGCGGCAGGTCGCCGATGCCCTGCGTCAGCTCCCGCAGCTCGCCTTCGGAAATCAGCGTGTCGCTCGTCGATCCAAACGGCGGCGGCAGCGCCGGGCTCGCGATCAACGCCGCCGTATCGGTCGAGATCAGCACGCGGGCGACGCGGCATTCCGCGTTGTGGCAGCTGCACGAAACCTGTTCGGCCTTTTCACGCGCGTGACAGTTCGCCCACGCCGCGGAATCCTCCGCCTCGCTGGCGCGCGCCCGCGGCGCGGGTCGGGCCGCAAGACGGACGCTCGTGTCGCCCGTGACTTCGTAGTCGTCGTAGACGCGCTCGTACCGCATCGGCATCTGGAGAAACGAGCCCGCGGTCGCCACGGCATCCATGGCGATGAGCCGCGGCAGCCACCAGCGGCCGTGCGACAGCCCGTAATCGATCGTGAGATAGCGCACTTCGCCGCGAATCGGCTTCAAGAAGCCGGGAATCTTTTCGCCCGCGTTGTCTTCGACGTCCTGCTCGAAATCGAACGGCCGCGCCGGCCGGATCAGGGCGCGCACGACGCCGTGCGTGTCTTCATCGATCCAGAACGAGCCGGACATGAGCCGGAAATCGAGCCGGCGCGGAATGATGCGCAGCTCGCGCAGCCGAATCGTCCGTCCGTCCGGGAACATGACCACGCTCGAATCGCCGGAGGCAAAGCGGTAGTAGCGCTCGCTGCCCGGCGCGAGCGGATGCCGGAACTCGATGTCGCCGCCATGGCGCCGCGTCGAATCCGTGGTCGAGTCGCGTCGTTCCTCGTCCCTTCCGCCCGACCAGCCGACCGTGAGCCGGTCGTTGGCGGGATCGAAGGCATAGTCGGGTGCGTCGCTCTTCAGGTCTTCCGGCAACGAGGGCTTTGGGATGGCGGCGGGAATCGTCTGGCGCGCGCCGACGACCTCGATGCGGGTGATCGAGTCGCGGCTCCAGGCGATGTGGAGCGTGATCTCGCGGCGATACAACATCCGATCGCGGCGCAGCGCGCGGATGCCGACGCCGATCCGCTCGCGCATCGTCACCTGGTAAGCGCTGATGGAGCGGTCGATCGTCTCGCGCCGCGTGCGCGCGGCGGCGACCAGCCGGCGCGCCGCGGCGTCGAGGTACGCGCTGCTGGTGTCGCCCGCGGGAGCCTGCATGGCGAGGACGGCGGCAACGAGGAAGGTGACGGTCACGTAGGACTCTGTACGGAACCCAATGCGAGATAAGATTCAGCCATGATCAGCACCTATTGGCGGACGAGCCGAGCGCCACGCTACAGCCTGCTGTTCGCGCTGCCGTTGCTCATCCTGTACCAGGTCCTCACGCTCGTGATCCCCACCGGTCCCGGCAGCGGCGGTGTCCGCAATGGCGCCGATATCATGCTACAGGCCCTCTTCGTCTGGATCGCCGGGGCATGGGGACCACGGATCTTCATGCTCTGCCTGATCGGCGTCGGCGCATGGCTCATCGCCAAAGACATGCGGGCCAATCGCAGTCTGAAGCCCGCCCTGCTCGGCGTGATGCTGGTCGAAGCGCTGTGCCTGTCGCTCATCTTCGGCATCGTCGTCGGCGGCCTCACCGCCGCGCTGCTCGGCAATCCGCCTGCGACGATGGCAATCGGTCTCCAACAACATCTCGGCCGCTGGACCCTGCTCATGCTGTCGATCGGCGCCGGCATCTACGAGGAGCTGCTGTTTCGCGTCCTCCTCGTCGGCGCGCTGGCCTGGGGCGCGACCAAGCTGCTGGGCCTCCGACCGCTTCCCGCCGGCATCGCCGCCACCATCATCGGGGCGATAATCTTTTCCGCCTTCCATTATATCGGGCCCTACGGCGACCGCCTGAACATCTACTCGTTCGTCTTCCGCGCGATCGCCGGCGTGTTCTTCAGCGGCCTCTATCTGCTGCGGGGATTCGGCATTACGGCCTGGACACATTCGCTCTACGATGTCTTCTTGCTAGTCAGGTGAACACGTGCGTGGTGCGTGGTATGTTATCTTAGGCCCCATGAAATCTCGTCTTTGGCCGTTCCTCGCTCTCGCCGGCGTCATTGTCGGCTGCGGCAAAAAACACGACCAGCGGTCGGAAGTCGTCGAGTGCAGCAGCATTTCGCTCGACGCCAAAGGGACGATGCAGTGCCTCGTCACGCTGTATCACTGGAAGGTCGCCGACGCGCAGAAGGCGGCGAACGCGCGGGTCGCGGAGCTCGATTCGCTCAAAGGGTGGCGCGACGATTCAATCTGGTCACTCGACGCGGCCAAGCATCGCCGGGATGTGCAGACCTGCACTCACGGCAACGAGCAGTTGAAGGACTGCCTGCTCGTCTCCGGATGGCCGCTCAAGCGTGTGACGAACACCGTCGATTCGGTCTGGGACTCCGAGCTTCCCAAGCACCGGCGCGAGCTCCAGACGTGCCTGGCCAAGCGGGACTTCAACCTGTCGTCGTGCCTGACGCTGTACTACAAGTGGGACTCCGACCGGGCGCTCGCCACGGCCGACTCGGTCACGCGCGCGCGACTCGCTCGTTAGGGCTGGCTCACGATCCGGAAGATCGCGCCCTCGCCCTGATCCGACGCGACATAGAGTGATCCATCCGGCCCCACGGCGACGCCCGTGGGCCGGTAGCGCGCGCCGTTCGGCGTCACCGTCGCTCCCGCAAACCCGTCCGCGAACACTTCCGCCGGTCCCGTGGCGATGCCGCGCGCCATGGGGACGAACATGACTTTGTAACCGCCCTGCGGCAGCGGAGCCCGGTTCCACGAGCCGTGGAACGCGATGAACATCCCGCCGCGATACTTGTCGGGGAAATGCCGGCTATTGTAGAAGGTGATGCCGTCCGGCGCCCAGTGCCCGGGGAACGCGACGACGGGTCGCGGCGCCGTGTCGCACCGTCCCTGCTTCTTGCCGTCACCGCCGTATTCGGGCTGCAGGACGTTCTGGCGGCGGCGCCAATCGTAGTAGCAATACGGCCACCCGTAGTCTCCACCCGCCTCGAGCCGGAACACGACTTCCGCCGGCAGCTCGGCACTGGCCGCGTCGTTATAGAGCTTCGGCCAGTTGGCGGCGAGCTGATCGCGCCCGTGTTGCGTCGCGAATACCGCGCCGGTGCCGGGGTCCACCGCCAGCCCGACCGCGTTGCGCAGGCCGGTGGCGTACCGCTGCCCGTCCTGCTGCGACTGCCCGCCGCGGCGCGGATCGAAGCGCCAGATGCCGCCGGCATAATCGAGGATCGGACAGGGATCCTGGCCGGGCGATTCCGGCGTGCGGTCCTGCACCTGACAGGAGTTCGACGGCGCACCGATGTTCACGTACAGCTGGCCGTCGGCGCCGATCACGATGCTCTTGGCGGCGTGCTGGCGCCGGTTGGTCAGCCCGCTGACGACCGTATCGGGCGCACCGTTCGGCGTGACCTGCCCGACCGTCCAGTGCCAGCGCACCACCGCGTCGTTGGTGGCGAAGTAGAGGTACTCGCCGGCGTACGCGATGCCGTTGCCGCCGCCGACATTGCCGCCGAACGAGTTGACGACGTCGGCCTTGCCGTCACCCGTGGTGTCGCGCAGCACGCGGACGCCGCCCTTGCCGCCGGAGACGGCGACGAGGATGTCGCCGTTCTCGAGCACGACCAGGTGGCGCGAGGGGCCGAGCGATTCGGCGACGACGAGGGCGCAGAAGCCGGACGGCAGGGTGAGGCCTGCGTTGTCGGGAGCGCAGACGGGTTTCTTGGCTTGCGCCGCGGCTGACGCCAGGGCGGCGACGGAGAGTGCGAGTATGAGAGTGGGGGTGCGCATAGGGGCGATAATATAGGGTTTCGCGAACTGAGGCGTTTTGCTATAGTGACACATGGTCTCGGACCGGGCCTTCCTGCTCGAGTGCCGGCTCGAGCAGCTGCGCGGCGCGCTCGAAGCAGCGCGCGCCGAAGCCGATCAGGCCCGCGTCCGGCTCGCCGCGGCCGCGGCCCGTGAGGCCGGCGAGACTCGGCGCATGAGCCTGCTCCAGGACGAAGTCGCCCGCGCCCGTGAAGAAGTCGCCACCCTGCACCGGCGACTGGAACACTCCGAGGCGCTGCGCGCCAAACAACAGGGACATCTCTTCGAGTCAGAGCCTCAGGGGGACGCGCAGGAGCTGGTGCGCCTGCGGCGGGAAGTGGCTGCGGCCCAGGAGCGCATCGCCGCCAGCGAACAGACCGCGTCGCAGCTGCGGGCTCGCGTGGACGAGCTGGTGGCGTCTCGCGAGACCTTGCTGGCCCGCGTGATCGAGTGGCAACAAGCCGTTCGCCATGGCGACACGGAAGCCGTCGACCTGGCTGAGTTCATCGGCAGCCTGCGCCGCGCGGTCCTCGACCTCGAGCGGGAGAACGCCCTGGGAGAGCGCCGCGAGGCTGCTCTGCGCGCTCAACTGGAAGCGATGCCGGCGGAGACGCCAAAGCGTCCCGCGGCGGACGATCTGGGCGCGGCCCTGGCGGCGGCCGACGCTGAAAATCCGAGCGAGCGCGCCGCGGCTTACCAGGCGCTCGGCCGGCTGCTGGAACGGGATCCGGCGCGGCTCGCGCCCCACATCCGGCGGGGGATCGCTGACGCGCACCCTCACGTGCGGCGCCGCGCCGTGCTCGCTGCTGCAGGGGCGCGCGGGCTCGACTTGCGGTCGCTGCTCGAGCCGCTGCGCGGCGATCCCGACCCCCAGGTGCGCCGCATCGTCCAGCGGATCCTTCGCAACCAAGCCGCCCCCCCTCAGCGCACGGAAGCGGGCATCGTGCAGCGAGCCTCATAGTGGAGATCCGGTACAAGCGCGGCCACTTCGCCAAGCTCCTCGGGTTCACGGACAAGCAGCTGGCCGCGGCGGACAAACTGCCCGAGCTCAAGGCGCTCGGCGGCGGACCTGCTTCGTATCAGCCACGACACCTCTCGGCGTACCGCCGAGTGCTGGACCGCCACCCTGGCCGCGAGCCGCTGCGCCGCCAGCTCTTCCTCAACTTCAAGGGTGGCACCGGCAAGACCAGCCTGTCGGTGGCGTATGCCTACCGGCTCGCGGAGATGGGCCACCGGGTCCTGCTGATCGACCTCGATTCACAGGGGCACGCCACCCAGCACTTAGGGCTAGGTCCCGAGAAGCTCGAGCGCACCGTCTTCGACACCCTGGTCGGCGGCGTCCCGATCACCGACGTGATCTTGCCGACACCGCTCGCGGAGTTCGACGTGCTCCCGGCCAATTTGCGGATGACGACCGTCGACATCTCGCTCATGCCGATGGCCGGGCGCGAGTACAAGCTCCAGCGGGCCCTCGCCCCGGTGTCCGACCGCTACGAGTTCATTGTCATGGACGCGCCGCCCTCTTTTGGCCTGCTGAACCTCAACGCGCTGATCGCGTGCGACGACCTGCTCGTGCCGGTGCTCCCCGATTTCCTATCGTTTCACGGCCTCAAACTGTTGTTCGAGACGCTGGGCCAGCTCGAGGACGACCTGAACCACCGCATGCAGCGGATCAAGGTCATCATCAATCAGTACAACCCCACGACGCGGATCGCCCGCGAGGCCAAACGCGCGCTGGAGTCGCACTACGCCGAGTTTCTGTCGGAGACGATCGTGCGTCAGTGTACGGACTTCGCGCGGGCCTCGAGCGACGGCCTGCCCATCAATGCCTACGCCCCATCGTCCAAGGGCGCCAGGGACATCGACGCCCTCATCACTGAGATGATGAGCGCGCGCCTCGAGCGCGCGATGGAGAAGAGCGCGTGACCACCGGTTTCGACGCCAACGTTCCCGCTCGCAAGCCGCGGACGATTTCCCGCGTGCTCACCGAGCTCACGGCCGTCCCGGAAAACGGGAATCCGCCGGCGACCATCGAGCTGACTACAGCGGCGCCGGCGCCCGATGTCACTCCTCCTCCTCCTCCCGCAGCTCCCAAACCGGCCCCGCCGAGCCCCCGCGCAGCACGCGGCAAGAGCGCTCGGGAGCAGACCGCGTCGCTGCGGGAGCGTCTGGCGAGGACCGCTCACGCATCCGCGGGTGGTGCGGAGCCGCAGCAAACCGCGGCCGCGGTTCGGGAGCTGATCGAGGCGATGCGTGGCCGGCTCGAGTCTGCGATCGAGGAGCGGACCCGGCTGGCCGGGGAGCTGGAGGAAGTTCGCGCCGCGCTCGGCCGGGCCGAGGTCGAGCTGAAGAAGGAGCGCCGGGCGAGGGGTTCGCTCGAGGCGCAGGCCGAGGAGCGGCGGCGGATCGCCGAGGAGGCGGTGGCCGAGGCGGAAGCACTCGCGGCCGAGCGCGATCAGGTGCTCGAGGAGATTGCCGGGCTGCGCGGGCTCGAAAACCACGCGGCGCTGCTGCAGGAAGCGGAGGCAGAGCTGGCCGAGCTGGACACGCGCCTGCAGGAGGCTCAGTCGGCCCGCGCGCGCGCCGAAGCGCGGTGCCGGGAGCTCACGTCGGAAGTGGAGCGCTTGTCCGCGGCGGGTGAAGCGCTCGAGGCTCTCGAGTCACTGGTGAAGCGCAGTCGCTGACTCCCAGCACCGCAATCGCGCCGACCGCGCCGACCCAGAACACGAACGACCACTTGATGAGATCGCCGATGCGGCGCTCCAACCGGGTCTCGAGCTGAGCGAAACCCACCTGGGTCTCCTGGCGTAACTCGGCGAAATCCGCGCGCAGCTGCGCGAATTCCGCGCTCGCCAAGATCGCTCCGCGTCGCCAACCTAACGTTACGCTCGGCGAATATAGAGATCAAGAAAACGCGAGTCTGCGCGCCGGGGGTGAGGCCGAGACGGCCGCCGGTGCGGGCCCGGCGTCGACCAGCTGTTTCGTGACGGGATCGATGCGGAAGTTCAGGCCTTCGAGCGATCGCGCGCCCAGCAGGACCAAGTCGCCCGGCTCCCCGAAGACGACGTCGTCGGTCGTGCGTTTGCCCGCAACGTGCAGGAAGGCCGGGCCGATCCAGCGCTCGAGAATGGTGCCGTTCGCCTGGCGGAAGCGCGACTTGGCGTAGCGTTCGATCCGCAATGCGTCGAGTACCTCCGCGGGAATCCAGGACAACTCGGCCCCAGTATCGACGAGCACGGAGTGCACGGTGCGGCGCGCCCCCGGGTGAGCGGGGTTCTCGACAACGACGTCAATCCGAAATGTCCCCATGTCGTCACGCATAATGCTCCCCCGAGTATTGCCGAGTAGTACCATGATCGTGCCGATGGTGTCAATAAGTCGCGCGCCGGGTTCCCCTCTGTCAACATCACAAACGCGAACCCGATGTCGCGATGCGGATCGAACGCTCACGGACGCACCCGAATGATCGTCTTCCCCGGGCGGCGCTCGGTCGGATTGAAGGCAGCGACGGCATCGTCGAGGGTCGCGACCGTGCCGATGTTCGTCCGCAGTCGTCCGTCTCGCACTCGCTGGACGATCTCGCTCAGTTGGGTACGATCCGACTCCACAACGAAGTCGACCGCGAGACCGTCGGCGGGCCGCGCCTCGCTCGGCCCGACGATGGACACGAGCGTCCCGCCGGTTCGAACCAGGCGCGCGGACCGCTTCCCGATGTCGCCGGCCACTGTGAAGTCGACATCGCCCGGCAGTGGCGCGAGGTTGCGCGCCTCGACGGCCGCGTACTCGGCCAGGGTGCCGTCGCGATACCAGTCTGCGAGGCCGAACACCCGCTGTCCGACCGACAGCCCCGTCGTGCCATAGCCGAGTGCGGTGACCACTCCCGCGAGCTCGTGCCCGGGAATCGATGGTGTTCGGTCACGCTGGAGGCGATCGGCCCAGGTCGAGGGCCACGCCAACTCCGTCCCGACGAATCCCGACGCATGCACGAGCACAACGACATCGCTTATCGCCGCCTGCGGCTCCGGCCGCTGCACCAGCTTCATCCCGGCCGTCCCTGCTGCCCGCTCCGTCACAACAATTGCCTTCATCGTCCACCTCCTGACGTGTGGCATGTCGTCATTGCGAATTCCTTTCAGACGCCGTGAGGCCCTTGTCCCTGGCGGTGTGTATTAGTGTGATTTCCAAGGTCTCCATTTTGCAACACGAGATCTCCTCCCGAGACTGAACAGCAGAGGCCGATATGTCCACCAAGACGAGGTCGCTTGATTCTTCGCCGCACGCGGACGAGGCGCGGGACCGCCTCGTCGCCCGTGCTGCCTTTGACGCCATCTGGGTGTTCGACTTCGCGAGCGAGCGGATCAGTTGGGAAGGGAATGTGGAGTCGATATTCGGCTACGAGCGCGACGAGGTGGTGGACCTCGTCGGCTGGTGGCGCGAACATGTGCATCCTCAGGACCGCGAGGGCGTGGAGGAAGTCGCCCGCAACGCGACTCGCGGCAACAGCCCAGCGTACTCGGTCGAGTATCGGTTTCGGCGCAGGGACGGGTCGTGGGCATGGGTGGCCTCCCGGTGCGCCATCGAGCGCGACGCCGGCGGCAAGGCCGTTCGCGCGGTCGGCGCCATGATGGACGTGAGCAAGCTCAAGGAAGCCGAGGCGCTGGTCCGGCAAGTCCTCGACGCGCTCCCCGTGGGTGTCGCGCTGCTCGATCGGTCGGGCGACATCGTGCTGCACAATCCCGCCTCGGATCGCATCTGGGGTGGCATGATCGTCCCCGGGGCGGAGCGCTGGAAGAAAAGCAGAGGCTACTGGCACGGCACGGGACAGCCCATCGCGCCCGACGAATGGGCCTCGCATCACGCGCTCGACGAAGGCCGGACGATCCGCGACGAGCTGCTCGACATCGAGGCGTTCGACGGGCGGCGCAAGACGATCGAGAACTACGCCGCGCCGATCCGCGACGGCGCCGGCGTCATCACCGGCGCCGTGATCGTCAATCAGGACGTCACCGAACGTGTGCGAGCCGAGGAGGGGTTGCGCAAGCTCGAGCGATTGCTGGTGGACGCCGAGAAGCTGGGGCAGACGGGAAGCTGGGAGCAGGACCTGGTCGGCGGGCAAATCGTGAACAGCGAAGCGAACCTGCGGCTCTTCTTCGGCGACGACCGCACCAAAGGCGCGCGGCTCGAGGACTACATGGACGCGGTTCATCCCGACGACCGCGCGATGGTGCACAGCCGCCGCGGGCAGATGCTCGACGAGCCGGGCTCCGGCGACATCGAGTACCGCGTGGTCTGGCCCGACGGCAGCGTGCACTGGATCTTCGGCCGCGCCACGGTGGTGCGGGACGCGGCGGGCAAGCCGATCCGCGTGTACGGCACGAATGCCGACATCACCGCGCGGAAACGTGCCGAAGCGGAGCTCGCGAACCGGGCGCGGCAGCAGGAAGCGCTCTCGCGTAAGCTGATCGACGCGCAGGAGGCCGAGCGCCGCGCCGTCGCGCGTGAGTTGCACGACGACTTTGGCCAGGTGCTCACCGCGCTGAAGCTCAACCTGCAGCGCTCGGATCGCGACGACGCCGAAAGTATCGCGCTCGTCGACGACGCCCTTGCCCGGATGCGCGAGCTCGCGCAGGACCTGCGCCCGCCGCTGCTCGACGAGCTCGGACTGGAAGCCTCGCTGGGCTGGTACGTGAAGCGTGAAGCGACGCGCGCCGGACTCACCTTCCGGCTCGCACTCGGGCCTTTGGCCGTGCGGCCGCCGCTCGCGGTGGAAACCACGTGCTTCCGCATCGCGCAAGAAGCGCTGACGAACGTCATCCGCCACGCGCAAGCGCATGCGGTCGACGTCGAGCTCAGCGAGACCGGCCGCACGTTGCTGCTCCTGGTCCGCGATGACGGACGCGGCTTCGACGTCGCCGCCGCGCGCGCCCGCGCGGTCTACGGCGCAAGCCAGGGTCTGCTCAGCATGCAGGAGCGCGCCGCCCTCGCGGGGGGCACGCTCGAGATGGAGTCGACGCCGGACGGCGGCACGACGCTGCGCGCGCGCCTGCCGCTCCCCGCCGCGGGTGACGCATGAGCGCGCTCCGCATCCTGCTCGCCGACGACCACACCCTCGTCCGCGCGGGCATGCGCGCGCTGCTCGGCGAGCTGCCGGGGATCGAGGTCGTCGCGGAAACCGGCGACGGCCGCGAGGCGCTGCGGCTCGTGCGCGAGCACAAACCGGACATCGCGCTGCTCGACATCTCCATGCCCGGGCTGAACGGCCTCGAGGTGGTCGGACGGATCGCGCACGACCATCCGAAGACGCGCGTCATCATCGTGTCGATGCACGGCGACGATGAGTCGGTCCGTCGCGCACTCGTCGCGGGGGCGGCGGGTTACCTGCTGAAAAACTCCGACCGCGGCGAGCTGGAGCTGGCGCTGCGCGCGGTCGCCCGCGGCGATACGTGGCTCAGCCCCGCTTTGACCAAGCGCGTCATCGCCGCGTACACCCAGGGCGCGCCGGCGTCCCCCGAGAAACCGTTCGCCGTGCTCACCCCGCGACAGCGGGAGGTCTTGCAGCTCGTCGCGGAAGGACACTCGAATAAGGAAATCGCCAGCCGCCTCAACGTCGCGCTCAAGACGGTGGAGACGCACCGCACCGAGCTGATGGAACGCCTCGGCATCCATGGCGTCGCCGGCCTGGTCCGGTACGCCATCCAGGTGGGACTCGTGCGCTCCGACGCCTAGGTAGTCGTCCCCGCCCAACTCCGGGCTTCTCCCGACTCCGCCGCCGGTTGTGCGCTGGTAGGCTTGCGCCATGGCGGAGCGCGAGCAGTACTTCCGGTCGCTGATCGAGCAGGCGATGGACGTCATCGCGGTGCTCGACGCCGGCGGCATCATCCACTACGCGAGCCCCTCGGTGCTCCCACTACTGGGCTATGGGCCCGGGGAGCTCGTCGGCCACGACGTGTTCACGCTGCTGCATCCCGACGACGTCGCGGAAGCGCTGCACGTCTTCCGGGACGGCGTGGCGACGCGCGTCGGCGGCCGGCTGCTTCCGGTGCGCGTCCGCCACAAGGACGGCACGTACCGCAGCCTCGAAGCCATCGGGCGCTACCTCCTCGACGATCCCGTCGTGCACGGCGTGGTGGTCAACGCGCGCGATGTGACCGAGCGCCGCTCGCTCGAACGCCAGCTGCTGCAGGCGCAGAAGATGGAAGCGGTGGGACGCCTCGCGGGCGGCATCGCGCACGATTTCAACAACATCCTCACCGCGATCTTCGGCTATGTCGACTTGCTGCTCGAGGGTCTTCCCACGCTGTCGCCGTTGCGACCCGATCTCGAGGAAATCCGCACGGCAACCGATCGCGCCGCAGCGCTCACGGGGCAACTCCTGGCGTTCAGCCGCAAGCAGGTGCAGCAGACGCGCGCGCTCGATCTCAATGCGCTCCTCACGGACCTGGACAAGTTGCTGCGACGATTGCTCGGCGAGGACATCGAGCTGCTGACGAAGCTGGCCCCCGGCCTCGGCACGGTGCGGGCAGACGTCGGACAGCTGGAGCAAGTCGTCATGAATCTCGCCGTGAATGCGCGCGACGCGATGCCGAACGGCGGGCAGCTCACGATCGAGACCACGAACGCGGAGCTCGATGACGCCTACGCGCGGGCGCACGTGCCGGTGCAACCGGGCCGCTACGTGATGGTGGCGATCAGCGACACGGGCACGGGGATGTCGGCCGAGACGATGTCGCACATGTTCGAGCCGTTCTTTACGACCAAGGAAGCCGGCAAGGGGACGGGCCTCGGCCTCGCGACGGCCTACGGAATCGTCAAGCAGAGTGGTGGCTACGTGTGGTGCTACAGCGAACTAGGCCACGGCACGACGTTCAAGATCTACCTGCCGCGGATCGATGACCCGGCTGATCGGTTACTCGTAGGCGCACCCCCGCGGGCCGCACGCGGGTCCGAGACGGTGCTGGTCCTGGAGGACGAGGCCGCTCTCCGGGCGCTGGCGCGCCGCGTGCTCGAGAAGCATGGGTATACCGTGCTCGAAGCCGCGACGGTCGGCGCCGCGGAAACGCTGGCGCGAGACTACGTCGGGGTCATCCACCTGCTGCTGGCCGACGTGGTGCTGCCGGGAGGGAGTAGCCGCGAGCTCGCCGACGGGTTGCGGAGACAGCGGCCGGATTTGAGGACGTTGTTCATGTCGGGGTACACGGAGGACGCCATCGTGCACCGCGGCGCTCTGGCGTCCGACGTGCCGTTCCTTGGCAAGCCGTTTTCGGCCGAGGCACTTGTCGCGAAGGTTCGAGAGGTGTTGGACAGGTAGCGATTCATCGCGACGTCCACCCCTATAATGTTCTAGCATGCCCAATTCACCTTCGACACCACAGCCGCCGTGGTTGCGCGGACCGATTGCCGGAATCCCCGCCCTGTTGCAGCCGGTCGCCCACGCGCTCGTCGATGCCGACGAAGACACGCGCAAGGCGCTCGCGGGCCTGACGGCGGAGCAGCTCAACCGGCGACCTGGGTCTGCCGCGTCAGCGGCCTATCACGTGAAGCACGCGATGGGCAGCCTCGATCGGCTGTACACCTATGCGCGCGGCGAGACGTTGAGCGCGGAGCAGACGGCGGCGCTGGTGGCCGAAAGGACGATGCACGAGCGGACTTTCGAGCCTAGGGGCTTGGCGGCGGAGTTCAGCGCCGCGATCGAACGCGCGCACGAGCAGCTTCGCGCGACGAAGGAATCGGAGCTGTTGACGGTGCGGCTAGTCGGGCGCGCGAAGCTCCCGTCGAACACGATCGGCTTGCTGGTGCACGCGGCCGAGCACACGGCGCGACATGTGGGACAACTGGTGACGACGGCGAAGGTGGTCCAAGTGCCGCAGCGCGACTGAAGGCGGTTATTTTCTTGATCGCCTACTGAGGACAAACTTCTGCGAACGGCTTAGTGCCTTATCCTTCCGGTGCACGCAACCATACCAACAGCAAGGGCGGCGCATCCCCTCCTTAAGTTCCGAGACGACT
>DATJKA010000114.1:0-2583 GCA_035491815.1 Gemmatimonadales bacterium
GTCGAGGGGCTGAGACGTTCCCGATTGCTTCGATTCGGCTTTTGGCATAGGGCCGGGTATCCGTCGCTTTCGTGAGCAACCCTCATGCCTTGTAGCGATCCAAAGTGAGAAAGGCTGTCGGGGGGGGCGGAGGTGGCACAGTATCTACGCTCGAACAGCTGACACCAACTGGAGCCTCGGCTGGCCAAGCCGCTGGCCGCGCGCGACCTTAGTCGCGCATGAGCGCGCTGCGCGACAGCGTTCAATTAGGGAGCGATTGCCATGGGTGCGTCCGTTGCTGCCGCCGTGATCATTCGCAAAGAGCGCGAGCTCGTCGAGCACTTCGCGGAGGCCGGCGCCGTGTCGCCGTCGAGCGCCAGGTCATCGAGCGATCTTGGCGTCCACGAGCGATTCGCCTGGATCCGCCTCGTCGAGCGCGGAGTGATTCGGGAAGCGGCGCCGGGAAAGTACTATTTCGACGAACCAACCTGGGTCGCGCTCCGGCAAAGGCGCCGCCGCTTGGCGGTCGTGCTGATGATCTTTGTCGTCGCCCTCGCGGGGGCGCTATTGATTGCGACGCGGATGGTGTCGCGGCGGTAGCCCTGGTACATGACGTGTTCCGGTCGGGAGTACATCAAGCCCCGTGACGGTGCTCGAGGATATTTGGGTGACGGAGCGGTGAAGGGCGGCATGAGCCCGTTGGGTTTGGACTGCAGATCTCACCCGTGCAACCCGCAGGTGCCGCCATTCTTACTCGGCACCCAGAGTTGCGGGAGCAGGTAATCGCGCACGCCGAGATGCACATTGGCCAGAGAGCCGTTCGCGGCGCTGTACGTCGCGCCATAGTTCCAGGCGCACTTGTCCGCGACCTCGAGGCCGAGGCGGTCGTACCAGGCGACCAGCAACGGGTCCGTCAGAACGTTCGCGAGCTCCGCCGCGAAGAGATACGCCATGCCGTCGCCATCGATCGTGCCACTCGGTCCGATCGGCTGCGGCGAGCATTTCTGCTGCGCCTGCGAAATGGCGGGCACGTAGATGAACCGCGTGCGTTGGCCAAAGACGACGCTCGCGCCGTGCATCGCGCAGTAGGACACATCCTGTCCGGAGCTCGCCGCGACTCCGGGCGAAGCGAACACGACGAAAATCCCATCTGGATCGGGCGGCAGCGTGTAGCTGCCGAGTTGCTGAGCGATGATGTCCACGATGTCGGCGTCGGACAGCACCACTCCATGGGAGAACGCGTCGGTTACGCTGCCGCCGTAAATCACCGAGCTGGTGGTGCGGCTGCCCGACGAGTCAGCGTACAGCTGCACGGTATTGAGGTAGGGTGTGTTACCGATGGTCGATGCAAGGTCGGTCAGGATGGTCCGATCCACCGTGCGATTTGCCCAATCGCCATACCAAATGAAGTAGACGTCTTGGCTCCCGGTGAGCACGCGTTCCCGGTGATACTCCATGCGATAACGGGTGCGCGGCGGCGGATTCGGATCGTCCTTGACGTCCATGCCTTTACCGGTCGGCAGGACGTCCCTGGTGACCGCGGCGGCGAGCGCGCCAGCGCGCGGCGTGAGGCCGCGCGTCGCGGCGGCGGGCGCGGAGACATCGCGACAGGCGGCGGCGAAGACCAGGGACAATAGGGTGCAACCGAAGGCACCGCGGGTGAAAGAACAGCCAGACATATCGACACTCCTCAGCGTGTTCAGATGGGGACACGACACGCGCCGGCGAGCGCGCCGTGCTTGTTGCTCCTGAGAGCGCCGGCTACATTCGGAGCGCCAATTTCGGCGCGAGGCGTCACCGTCGCCTCACGAGTGCTTCACCAGCGCATCAACAGCCTTTAAAGCATTGCGGCTCAGGACTTTCGGCGGCTTGTGGATCGACCGGCCGGCAGCCGGTTCCGAGGCGACGCAGCGCCCTCGTACGCTGGCACTGCTCGCGATCCTGGCCACCGCCGACGCGGCAGGGATTCCCCGCGAGCGCGTAATGGCCGTGCTCTGGTCCGAGGTGGACGAGGATCGCGCGCGTCACGGGCTCTCGCAGGCGCTCTACAACCTCCGTCGCGATCTGGGCGACGACGTGGTCCTCACGACGCCGGCGCTTCGACTCGATCCCACGCGAATATCCAGCGACGTCGCTGAGTTCCGCGCCGCGGTCGCCGCCAAAGCATGGAAGACGGCGGCCACCCTCTACACCGGCCCGTTTCTCGACGGCTTTCACCTCAGCGACGCTCCGGAATTCGAGCGGTGGGCCGAGTCGCAGCGCGCCACCTTTGCCACCGCCGGGATACGCGCGATCGAGATTCTTGCCAAGAGCGCCGCCGAGGCCGGCGAGCTCGAGGTGGCTGCCGAACATTGGCACCGGCTGACTCGGCTCGAACCAGCCGATCCGCGGTTGGCCGCTTCGTATATGGAAACGCTGGCCGCGCTTGGGGACCGCGCCGCGGCGCTTGCCCACGGTCGCGCACACGCGGAGTTGATCCGGCGAGAGTACGAAGAGGAGCCGCATGGTGCGATTGCCCGGCTGATGCATCGGCTGAGCGAGTTGCACGTGACCGGTTCGCATCAGATAACGCCCACGAAGATCTCGCTGCCGGCGCCCGACGCC
>DATJKA010000115.1:0-42698 GCA_035491815.1 Gemmatimonadales bacterium
TGGCGATCGCATCCTGCAAACGGGCGACGGAAGGTCCGCCGCCTCCCGGATCGCACGTCGGGTTCTATGTCACGACGGGCGGCAGCTCGTCCGGCGACGGCAGCACCGGCAGTCCCTGGGACATGCCGACGGCGCTGAGCGGAGGGAACGGCGCGATCCACGCCGGCGACACGGTGTGGATTCGCGGAGGAACCTACCTCGCGCCCTTTACCAGCAGCCTGACGGGCTCCGCCGCCGCGTCGATCGTCGTCCGCGCCTATCCGGGCGAGCGCGCGATCATCGACGGCGTCAACGTGCCGAGCAACGGAACCGAGATTCTCACCGTGGATGGGGCCTACACGATCTTCTGGGGGCTCGAGATCACGAACAGCATCACGCAGCGAACCGATACCCGGCACTCGGGCATCTACCTGCGCGACGGCCATGACATCAAGCTCGTCAACAACATCATCCACGACACGGGCATGGGCATCTTCGGCGAGCCCGGCGCGCACAACTGCGAGATGTACGGCAACATCATCTTCAACGGCGGCTGGCAGACCGCGACGCGCTCCAACGGTCACAGCATGTATATGAAGGAAGACGCCGGGGGCCAGAAGATCATCCGCAACAACATCATGTTCGACACGTTCGGCCTCGGCTTCCATGCCTATGCGGACGCCGGCACCGGCCCGGTCGACAACATGACGGTCGAAGGCAACATCATCTTCAATAGCGGCACGCTGAGCGACATCTACACGAGCTCGAATATCCTGATCGGCGGCGAGGACGCGGCCGACAATATCACCGTCCAGAACAATTACACCTATTTCTCGCCCGGTCTCGGCGCCTACAACGT
Organism: Gemmatimonadales bacterium; assembly: GCA_035491815.1. Classification (GTDB taxonomy): domain Bacteria; phylum Gemmatimonadota; class Gemmatimonadetes; order Gemmatimonadales; family GWC2-71-9; genus 20CM-2-65-7. The sequence continues at coordinate 839 of DATJKA010000115.1, forward strand.
GCGGTTGGGCTACACGAGCACGTTAAACGGCAGCATCACGTTCAGCGGCAACTACCTCGTCGGTGCCGGCCCGGTGGTGGAGCAGCGGTTCTGGAATTCAGCGAACGTGCAGGGCAACACGTTGTCGGGCTCGGGCACGATGGTCGACTTCCGCGACTCGACGAACGGCTACACGTGGAAGAACAACACCTACTTCCGCGACTCGACCGCGAGCGCCTGGAAATTCCTCGGCAGCTCGTACTCGCTCCCCAACTGGAAGACCCAGACGTCGCTCGGCAGCGGCGATCACGGCGCCTCCGTGCCGACGACGACAGCCGTCGCCGTCATTCCCAACAGCTACGAGCCGGGTCGCGCGAACATCGTCGTGTACAACTGGGGCAGTCTCAGCAGCGTCGCCGTCAGTGTCGGCGGCATCCTGACGTCGGGCGATCAGTACGAGGTGCGGAACGTGCAGGCGATCTTCGGGTCGCCGGTGGCCAGCGGGACCTACAACGGGGGCGGGACGATCAGTGTGCCGCTGGCCGGCGTCACCCCGACACCGCCGATCGGCGGCTCGCCGGCAGCGCCGGTGCAGACGGGGCCGGCGTTCAACGCCTTTCTGTTGGTCAAAACGAACTAGGGGTCAACACCCGGTCGCCTTCGAGCTCTCAGCTGATGTCGAACGCCCGCATCCACATCTCGAGCGCCAGGATTCGGAAGAGTCCCAGGTAGGCTTCCGCGCTGCCCTGCGGCGCATCGTACGCGCGCCGCAGCGCTTTCGTATCCACGAACCGCTCCACGCGCATCGAGCCATCGAGCATCGCCGTGATCTGCGGCCGCAGGTCGCGGCCGAGCCACGCCCGATCGGGCGCCGCGAAGCCGAGCTTCGTGGTGCGGTTGCGAATCATCGCGGGGAGCTCCGGTCCCACGGCTTCCCGCATCGCGTACTTGCTCCAGCCGCGCCGCACCTTCAGATGGTCGGGCAGGGAGATGCCGAGCTCGACGACGCGGTGGTCGAGGAGCGGCACGCGGGCTTCGAGTGAGAACGCCATGGAGGAACGGTCCTCCATCCGCAACAGCATCGGCAGCGTATCCATGACGATGTCGTCCATCTGGACCCGCTGCATCAGCGTCGGACCGTGACCGTTGCCGTTCCCGTTGGCTGCTCCGCTCGCGGCGTAGCGCCACCAGCGCGTCGCGGGAGTGCTTTCGGCGCCAACCGTGCTCCCCCAGTCGGCCCGCAGCACATCCTTGAGCAGCGTATCGACGCCCATCAGGCGGCGGAGGGGAGCGGGGAGATAGCGAAAGCCCTTGCGCAGGTCGAGCACGTAGTTGTCGCTCTGCAGAACCGCTGCGGCGACCTCGCGCGCGAGCGACGGCAGTCGTCCCGAGCGCAGCAGCGAGGCGAAGTAGGCGTAACGGAACTTGGCGTAACCGCCGAAGACCTCGTCGCCGCCCTGACCGTCGAGCAGCACTTTCACGCCGGCTGCGCGGGCGGCGCGCATCACGCTCCATTGCGCGTAATAGCTGAATGACCCGAAGGGCATGTCCTGGTGCCAGGCCATCTTCGGGAACGTCTCCCAGAAGTCTTCCGGTGTCGGGAAGATGAGGTGCGGTGTGGCGCCGGCTGCGGTTGCCGCGGCGAGGGCATACTGGCGCTCGTCGCACTCCGGCACATCCCAGCACGACGTGAACGTGTAGAAGCGATCGCCCAGCGCCGTCGCTGCTTCGGGATGCTCGCGCCACACCTTCCCAACGAGTCCGACGACGACCGAGGAATCGATGCCGCCGGAGAGACAGCTGCCGGCGCGCACGTCGCTGATCAGGTGGCGCCGCATCGCGTCCGTCAGGAGCTCGCGCAGGTCCGCAATCTTGCTGGCGTCGCCGGTGCCGTTCGTGCCGTGCGGCGTCAGCTCCCAGTAGCGGCGCACGGCGTAGCGGCCCGCCCCGCTGCGCACGTCCAACGTGAGGCTGTGCCCGCCGGGGAGCGCTTTGACCTCGCGGAACATCGTGCGCTCGCCGTAGTCGCAGTTGGTGTGAATCAGGAACGCGAGCGCTGCGTCATCGTCCAGCGTCCGCGGCTGGCCGGGCAGCGAGACCAGCGCCTTGATCTCGGAGGCGAAGCTGAACCAGCCCTCGTGCATCGTATAGTAGAACGGCTTGATGCCGAGGCGATCGCGTGCGCAGAACAGCACGCCGCGGGGCTCGTCCCAAATGGCAAACGCGAACATGCCTTGCACGCGCTCGAGACAGCTTTCTCCCCACTCGAGATAGGCGTGGAGCAGCACTTCCGTATCGGTCGCGGTCTTGAACCGCCGGCCGCGAGCCGCGAGCTCTTCCTTGAGATCGCGATAGTTGTAGATCTCGCCGTTGAACGCGATCCAGGTGCGGCCGCCATCGACGCTGAGCGGTTGAATGCCGCGCTCGGAGAGATCGATGATCGCGAGCCGCCGGTGGCCCAGCCCCACCTGCGCCGGCTCGGCCTCTGCGGCCTTGCGCACGAACCGGGAGCCGAGCACGAAGCCTTCGCCGTCCGGACCGCGATGCGCGATGAGATCCGTCATCTGCTGAAGCCGGTCGGTCGGGACGCGCGCGCCCGCTGGCGCGACAATGCCGGTGATGCCGCACATGGCGCTAGGTCCCTTTCCCGTTGCCGTTGGCGTGGCCGCGACGCTCGAGCGCGCGCGTGTAGACGCCGATGACCTTCTGAGCGATCAGCTTTTCGTCGAGATGGGCGACGGCTTGGCGGCTGGTGGCGCGCCCGCCGCGCTTGAGCACGCGCTCGAGCGACGCGGCAATCGTGTCCGGCTTGTCGTCGGCGCAGAGCTCGCAGCCGTCGACGCCGCCGAGCCGCTCGGCCACGTCTCCCACGGGGACGGAGACGACCGGCAGGTTGCAGGCGAGCGCCTCCTTGACCGCGTTCGGCGAGCCCTCCTGCAGGGACGTGAAGATCAGCGCGTCACAGGCGTTCATGAGCAGCGGCATGCGCGCGTGCGGCACACCCCAGCCGAGCAGCAGCTCGACCGGCATGCGTTGCGCGACGCGATTGACCGCTTCGCGCGCGAGGCCGTACCGCTTGCGGGCGAGGTCGGGCGCGCCGACGAACAGCACGAGCTTTTTGTCGAGCGGGAGATCAGCGGCGCGGCGCGCCTCGGCCTGCGGCATCGGCCGGAACAGCTCGAGGTTGAGTCCCGACGGAATGACGTCCGCATTCACATCGGCCAGCTTGGACTTCATGTGCTCGGCGACGACGATGACGGCATCGGCGCGCCGGGCGGTGAACTTCGTCACCATCGACAGCAGCCGGCCGGCGGGCGTCATGTGCCCCTCGGTGTCGTGCAGCGCGCCGAGCAGATCGTCACCCCGCAGCGTGACCACGAGTGGCAGCGGGCAGGGCAGCGCGGCGAGCGCGCTCTGGCCGAACTGCGCGTGCACGATGTCGTACCGGCCGGTCTTGAGGCGCCGCCGCACGTCGCGCCACGCCCGGAGGTAGTTGCGGGGATCGCGCGCGCCCACGAAGTCGTGAACGTCGACCTCGATGCCGGCCGCGCGCAGGAACTCGGCCTGCCGGACGATGAAGTGCGCCGTACCGCCCCAGGTGTCGCGCGGCCATTCGCACGTGACCATGAGCACCTTCACGCGACGCTCCGGCTTGCGACCGACTGGGCGGAGGGCAGCTGGCGCAGCCAACCCGTGGCGAACACGAGCGTCCACAGGAAGTCGATGGCCCCGGCGCTCAGGTGCGCGCCGCTGCCCGCCCGGGTGACGAGCCCGCGGATCGTGGGGAGGTCGCACCACTCGAGCAACGGATTGTGCGGCACGAGCACGACGTCGTGCAGGAATTCCTGCAGCGGCGCCGACGCGAGCGTCGCGCGATACGGCGGCGTGAAGCCGCTCTTGCGGCGGTACACGAGGTCGCCGGGCAGATGGCGCGCCGTCAGTGCCTTGAGCAGCGATTTCTCTTCACCACCGGCGCTCTTCACACTCCAAGCGACCGAGCTCGACGCCCGGATCATGTCGGGCTCGAGATACGGATAGATCGGCTGCACGCCGCGTGCGCGCAGCGGATCGAAGCTCTTCGGCGCCATCCGGCCGGCGCAGACCCACGCGAGATCCAGCAGGCTCAGCCGCTCTTCCGGCGACGCGATCTCACTCGGCTCCGGGACGTCGGCGCTCACGCCGCGCGGCAAGTCGAATGCGATGCCGTCGAGCGAATGCTGCGCCATCACGGCCGGGCGAATGCCCAGGCGGGTGCTCTTGCGGACGAAGCGCAGCACGCGCTCGAGATAAAAGTTGAAGCGCCAGAGCCGCAGCCAGTCGTAGGCCGCGGTGCCCGCCGTGCGCAGCGGGGCGGGCAGGGCGAAGACGGCCCTCCAACGTCCGTAGGTTGCGGCCAGCCCGAACGCGCCGTCGGCGCCCGTGCCCTCCACGACCGCGACCGGTGGCGTCGTGCACCCCGCGAACGCGGCGTGAACGAGCAGGTTGGTCGGCAACGTCGACAAATCGCCGAAGGGGAACGCATAATCGCGCCCCAGCCGGTCGAGCACCTGCGTCCCGAATCGCTCCTCGTGGGTGATGCGCTCACAGGCAAGGTTGAGCGCGGCGGCGACGCGTAGCGCGTGAGCGGCCTCGGGATCGTCGGGGCCGAAGGCGTAGTTCACCAGCTGGACGTCGCTACGGCCCAGCACGGCGGCGCGCGCAGCGAGCAGGCTCGAATCGACGCCGCCGCTGAAGAACAGCACCGAATGCGCGGGCATGCCCGCGATGATGCGATCGACGACGCCCAGAACGCGCCGCTCGGCAACGGCGATATCGGTCGTAGGCTCGGGCGTGGGCGCGAAGTCGCGGGTGGCCGTCATTCCCTTCACGTCCACGCGGAATTCATGGCCGCCCGCGAGACGGGTCACGCCTCTGAGCAGCGTGAGCGGTGCGGGCGACTGACCGTACAGCAGCAACGCGTAGACGCCGACGGCATCGAGCGCGCCGCCGGTCAGCGAGGCGCAGAACCGCAGATCGTCGCTGAGCACGCGGCCGCCGAATGCGTCGAGCACATAGCACGGCTGCGGCGTCGCCAGCGGGACTTGCACCGTGAACCCGCTGTCATTGGGCGCGACGGTGACGGCGTTCAGGGAGACCGAGGGCCTGCCACTTTCCGGAACGGCCGCCGGAGCGAGCGACGCATGGGCTCGCACGACGCCCGACGCCGTAGGCGCATGATCTCGCTGCACGTGCGCGACGCACCCCAGCCAGCGCGCGTGTTCAGTGATCGCCGCTTCCCACCGCGTTGCCCCGGCGATCGGCCCCAGGTAGGCGCTGAAGAACATCGTCATGCTTCCACCGATCGCGTCGTGGGCGCCGGTGTGCCGGATGACGACTGCGGGGCCGCGTGCGCAGGCGTCGCCAACATCGACCGAATGCGCTGCGAGATGTCCCAACCCGCGCCGGCCATGATCGGCCAGGGATCGTCGAGTGCGACCGCGCGCTTGGCGTCCGTGCCGAAGAACCAGAGCAGCCATTCGAAGAACGGCATACCGGCCGCGCGCGCGGCTCGCACGTCGCTCCACGGCTTGCACCACTGCTTGCCCGCGATCGCCGTGGCGGGTTTCCCCGGTGCGCGCTCGATGCCGGCGAGATCGCCGTAGACCAGCGCGGGCAGGTTGACACCCGCGCGCGCGCCGAGGTGATGCCAGAGATTGAACCGGGCGTTGATCTCGAGCAGATAGAGCCGCCCGTCCTCACCGCGCTTGAAGTCGAACTTGGCGACGCCTTTGAGCTTCAGTTTCTGCACGAGCGAGCGGCCGAGCGCGAGCACGTCGGCGGCATCCGTGGTCTCCAGCGCGCAGCTGTGCCCGTACTGCACAGGCCACGTGCGGATCTTCCGGCCCGCGAATTCGCCGGCAATGCGGCCCTGGCTATCGACGTACACGTGATAGCTCTCGATCGCGGTCTCCGGGCCCTTGATCAGCTGCTGCGCGATGACGACCATGCGCTCCGCTGCCATGCGCGGCCACAGCGCGCGAAGCTCGGCGGGCGACGTGACTTCGATCGCCTTCGCCTTGCCGCCGAGATGTCCCCACAACGACGTGCGACGCGTAAGTGGCTTCACCATGAGCGGGTACTCGATGCCGAGATCGGCGGGCATCGGCTGTTCCGCAGGTCGGAGCGCCCGGGCAGCCGGCACGGGAAGGTTCAGACGCTTGGCGAGTGCCTGGAAGCGTTCCTTGTCCACCAGGTCCTCGACGAGCGTCGGGTCCGGCACGACGAACCGGAAGGCCTGGCTCAAGCGCTCGCGGTTGCGCGAGACGAACAGCAGCTGGCCGTCCGTGTCGTAGAACAAGACCGGCGGCTCGGGCTGCGCCCACCCGAACTGACAGAGGCGCTCGAGCAACAGCTCGGGATGCTTCCACGCATCGGCTTCGGGCAGCCACTCGCGCGTGAAGCGCGAGAACCGCTCGGGCGAAATCGAGCGCGCCATCACGGCGCACGGCACTTTCGCGAGTCCGAGCGCGCGCACGAGGTCGATGTCGCCCATGACGAAGGCGAGCGGCCGCTCCACACGCGGGTCCGCCGGCCGCGTCATCTTACCGCGGAGCTTCTGTTGCCATCCGTACGCGCGGCCCGCCAGGTCGCGCAGCCGCGTGATCGTGCGCGTGCGGCTGCGCACCCACCGCGTCTTGCTGCAGTCGAGCGTGGCGCCGAACTTCGCCTTGAAGTCGCCGAGCCCCATGAGGTCGAACGTCTCGCACCCCATCGCCATCGCGCGCGTCATGATGGACCAGGTCAAGAGCTCCGTGGCGCGATACCAGCGATAGCGCGTGCTGTGCGCCCAGCTCCAGAGCAGCAGCTCTCGGCCTTCCACGAAGAACATGCCGGACGCGATCATCGTCTTGCCGTCGGGCAGCCAGACCGATGCGGCGACCAAGGCACCGGCGTCGCGCATGTGGCGGAACGCTTCGCGCGTGCGCTCGAGGCTGAACGAGATCGTGTTGCCGCCGCGCAGGTAGACGTCGCAGAGCTGTGCGTAGTGCGGTTCGACGAACGACTCGTCGGTCTCGACCCGCACCTGAAGGCCGAGCCGCTGGGCGCGCTTGAGATTGCGGCGTGCGCTGTCCTTGAGCAGCTGCAGCTGCTTCGCCTCGTCGTTCGGATAGAGCGGCGCACGCCAGGTCGGCGTCTCTTCCGGGCGGAAGCCCAGCGCCGTCATGGCCGCGGCATCGAGCCCGGCCGTCAGCAGCTCGACATGTGCGACGCCGTAGCGCTGCTCGAGCGCCGGGAGGAGCGCGCCGATGAGCTGGCCGGTGGTCACGCGAGCGGGATCGAACAGTGGCCCCATCCCGCCCGTCTGCCAGCCGGGCAGCGGGGATCCGAACAGCCTGAACGGGCCGGTCTGCTTGAGCAGGCCCGTGAGGCAGCCGACGATCTCGCCGTCCACCGTCCACACGAGGTACAGCGGGCGGCCGAGCCCGGTCGCGACGAGGGAATCGATCCACGCCTGCATGTGCTCGACGCGGCGCTGCGGGAAACGGCGCACCAGCGCATTCCAGTTCGCACGTTCAGCCGCCGTCGCTTCCCGGATTTCAAGATTCATGGTTCTGTGTCCGGAAGGCGACGTATTGGCGGTAGAGACCGGGCAGTGCCCAGGTCGCGGCGACGCGCAGGCGGCGCAGCAAGAGCGCCTGCTGCCATCCCTCGCCGCGGGCGAGCCGGCTCACCTGGTCGGCCGTATGGGCCGATTTCACGACGAAGCGCCCGAGCACCCGGCAATGACCGTGGAGCACGGGACGGGGATCGGGATCGGACGTGAAGACGTAGGCGTATCCCGCACCGGCGGCGGCGCGGAGGACGGCGCTCGACACGTCGCCGCCGGGGACCGATGCCGTCGTGCAGGGCTCGCCGAGGAGATCGCTGAGCCGCTTGCGACTGTCGCGCCATTCCGCCGCCATGCGGTCCGGCGACAGGTCGCGGAAGATGTCGGGGTGCGAATGCGAATGGCTGCCGACCACGTGGCCCTGCTGTTGCAGCGCCCGCACGCCGGCGACGTCCACGAAGCCGGGCGTGTTGAGCAAGCCGGTGACGATGAAAAAGTGCGCGCGCCAGCCGTGGCGCAGCAGCGTCTCGCCGATGTACGGCGCACTGGCGCCGCCGTCGTCGAACGTCAGCATGACGTGCTTGCTCGGCGTATCCCAAGCGACGTCGTGCACGAGCGTCGGCAGGCACGTGACCGACGCGATCGCCCACAGATGATCGTCGAACGCCCGCCGCGTGAGCTTGTACGGCCAGGCTCCGGCCCGCTGGAAGCCGGACGTCGTGCGATCGTCGGCGACGTCGTGATATCCGAGCGCGGCGACGGTGGGCGTGGCCATCAACGGGACAGTGGGACTGCGCGAATGGGTGCGGCCGCCGCCTGACCATCCGGCGACGTCCGAGGATGGCGGCTCCACCGCACGATGCCGGCGAGGAAGCCCCAGCCATAGCTCAGATGCATGATCGGGAACACGACCGCGGCCACGAGGGCTGCGCGCACGCCGAGCTTCGGCAGGAGACGCGCGGCCGTCACGACGATGGCGCCGCCATAGACCAGGGCGAGCGCGGCACCGAGCCAGCGCGCCGCAACAAGCCCGGGGGCGAGCAGCGCGGTGAACAGTAATCCCAGCGTCAGCGCCGGCGGCACGAGCTGCCGGCCCGTCATGACGCGGCCGATCTTGCGCACGACGAGCGGCTTGAAGAGCCCGTACTGGTAGAACATCCGGGCGACCTGGCCGAGCCGCTCGCGGGCGAAGTACTGTGCGGTCACATTCGCGACGAGCAGGATGCGGCCGCCGCGCGCCAGGAGCCGGTGATTCAGCTCGTCGTCCTGATTGCGCACCAGCTCCTCGTCGAACATGCCGAGCCAGGTGAACAGCTTCCGCCGCCAGCAGCCGAAGGGAACGGTATCGACCCACTGGTTCGTCTGCGCGCCGATCCGGAAGCGAGAATTCCCCACGCCGAACGGATGCGAGCAGGCTGCGGCAATCGCGCGGGCGACGACGGCATCGGACGCCGGCCGGGTGTCGAGCACGCCGCCCACGTTGTCCGCGCCGGTCGCATCGAGGGCTTCGACGAGACGGGGCAGGTAGTCCGCAGGATAGAGCGCGTGCGCATCCATCCGTGCAATGACGTCGCCCTTCGCCTGGCGAATCCCGATGTTCAAGGCTGCCGGCGCGGTCTGTGCCGGGTTGGCGATCACCTTGAGCGCGATCCCGTTGCATCGCGTCACGCTGCCGGCATACGCCTCGGCGATGAGGCGGGTGCTGTCGGTACTCATGCCGTCCACCACCACGATCTCGACCTGATTTCGCGGATACGCCGTTGCCACGATCGAATCGAGGCATGCGGCGAGATGGCGGGCCTCGTTCCGGCAGGGGACGATCACGGTCACAAAGGGCAGGCTCACGCGCGCACCATGGGCAACGGGGGGGAGGACCGCAGCGGCGTGGTCGCCGGCGCGCGCGATTCTCGGACGATCGGCACGGCTGCCGCCACCGCATACGCGAGCGTCACCCAGAACAGCTTCACGGTTATGGGATTGCCGCTCATCGCGCCCACGCCATGGAGCACGAGCAGCGCGATCGGTGTGACGCCGTGCAATCCCAGTCGCGCGCGCCAGCCGGCGCGAACGATGAGCGCCATGGCGATGAAGAACGGCACGGCTCCCACGATCCCGGTGGTGGTCAGCACCTCGAGCACGAGATTGTGCGAGTCGCGCTTCAAGTGCTCCTGCTCGGAGATGCGATCGGCGAGCTCGAACTGATTGTTGACCGTGCCCCAACCGGTCCACGGCTTCTCGAGGAACATCCCCCAGAGCGTCGGCCACAGGACTTCGCGTCCCGCCATCGTGCCGGTTTCCGCCGTATCCTCGAACCGGTTCCGCATCAGCTCCGAGCGCATCGACGCCCCGACGAGGAACGCGATGCTCGCGACGCCGATGAATGCATTGCGCACGATGGTCCACGCGCTCCGTCCGGACCCGGGACCGAACGCGAACGCAAGCAGCGCGATCGCGAGCGCCAGGAGGCCGCCGCGCGAGCCGGTGTCGACGATCGCGACGCCCATGCCGGCGATCGCCGCGATGCCAAGCCAGCGCAGCTTCTTGGGGGCCCGCGGGTGCACGTACATCAGCCCGACGAGAAGGATGACGCCCATCGCGAGCAGCTTGGCGCTCCAGTTGGCGTTCTGACCGAACGCGGTGATGCGCTCGCCGCCCGTCCAGACCGTCTCGCCGGTGCGGCCGACGCCGATGAACGGCAGTGCCGCGCGGACCGTACACGCGATCACGAAGCTCCACAGCGCCGCGCGAGCAATGCGATCGTGGCGCAGGAGGTTGATGCAGGCCCAGAAGAAAATGATTGCCTGGATGAACAGCAGGACTTCCTGCGCCATCTCGGCAAAGGCGAACCAGCCGTTCAAGGCCAGCGACACCGCGTCGCAATAGAGATAGACGCCGAGCCACCAGATGCTGCCCGGGATGTAGTTGAAATAGCAGGCGCGCGGCTGGAACAGCGTCGTGAACAGGAACAGCGACGTCGTCAGCGTCGGGATCTCGTACCGGAACGTCCGGTCGGGAAACTCGAACGGGAACGACGCGAGGCAGAGGCAGAACGCCGCCACGATGATCGGATGGATTCTGACCTCGGAGGCATTACGCACGCGAGCCTCCCAACACGGCGCGCATGCGACCGGCCGTCATGCGCCGGATGTCCGGCGGCAGACCCAGCGTGTAGGCGAGCGCGAGCGCGATGCCGGTCGTCAGCACGACGCCGAGGCCCCACAGGGGCCAACCCGGAGCCACGTTGCGCTCTCCGAGGAACGCGGCGATGGCGAATAGCCCGCTCATGGCGATGGTGGGACGCAGGAGTGCCCACCACGAGCCCTTCGACGGCTCGTCCGGACGGGCCAACGAGCGCGCTGCCATCACCGGATAGACGACGGTCTGCACCAGCCGGCCGGCCACGACGCCGATGCACAGCCCCACGAGTCCGTACATCCGCGTGAGCAGCACGCAGGCGACCGTCGTCGTCACGGCCGCGATGGCCCCCACCACCACGCGGAGCCTCGGCCGTAGCGCCGCGTCGATGATGTAGGAGTCGCACCGAATGAAGGCGGTCTGCACCGTCGCGACGACGAGCAGCACGTTCGGGACGATGCCGGCGTACTGTTCGGCGCCGACCCACAGCCGGACGAAGCTGCGGTTCCAGACGAGCATCGCGACGCCGAGCACCGTTGCGGCGAGCCAGGTGAGCCAGAGCAGCTCGGCCCGCAGCGACGTGGCGCGGTCGTGATCGCCTTTGCCGATGACGCTTCCCAGGCCGGGCATCGCGCCCATCGTGGCCAGCACGAGAACGCCCATCGCCGTCCGCGATGCGTAACCGGTCAGCACGTAGGGCGTGGCGGCGGCCGGCGACAGTACGGCACTGAGAATCACGACGTCGCTCGCGACGAGGAGCTTGGCGATGAGATCGCCGACGGCGAGCCAGCCGCTCGTGCGAATCATGCCGCGCACTTCCGGCCGGCCGGGACGCGCCACGCCGAACCATTGGACGTAGCGGCTGGCGAGCAGCCAATAACAGAGCGCCGTGACCGTGGCGAGCAGGACCTGTGCAGCCCCGAGGCCGATCAGTCCCAGCCCGAAGGTCACGGCGCCGACCGCGAGCAGGCCGCCCAGAATCTGCAGGCCGGACTGCAACCCCATCCGCTTATAGCCGAGGTTGGCGCCGCGCAGTACCGACTCCGGCACTGCCGACAGCGTCGCCAGCATGAACTGCAGGAACAAGAGGCCCGCTGCGAGCCGCACGACCACGACGAGGTCCGGCCCGACCTTGGTCAACCGTGGCGCGAGCCAGATGAGGATGCTGCCCGCGGTCGCCGCGATCGGCAGGAAGAGGAGCCACACGACCAGCGCGCTGCCGACGTGGCGGCGCATCGTCGCTTCATCGTCGACCGCCGAGCGATTGGCGACCACGAGCCGCAGCGCGTCGGTGGGCCGGCCGTCCGTCGCCGAGAGATAGCCGAGCAGCTGGCCGAGCACCTGCCACGTGCCGAACAGCGACTGCCCGAGCCCGCGCACCAGGATCGGCATGGTCACCAGGCCGACAGCCAGCCGCGCGGTGTAGTCGAGCAGCGCCTGCGCCGCGTTGAGAGAGGCGCGGCGCGTGAGGTTGGGCGCGGCGGCGGTCTGCGTGACGGGAACGGTCGCGCTAACCATGCGCCACCTCGCGGACCGGCAGCGGCTCGGTGGCCGCTCCGCTGATGATCTGCTGGGCGATTTCCGCGGGCGACCAACGGTCGGTCCGGAAGTCGCGCAGCGCGAACCGTCCATGCCGCTGCACCAGGCCGAGCGTGGCGGCAAAGGCGGAGCGGTAGCGCATGCTGAACGCGGTGACGGCGCGGTCGGGCGCGTGCGACAGCACGTGGAGCTTCGCGCGGCTGCGCAGCCGCTGCCCGAGCACGGTGTCGGGCGCGTCCAACCGCACGACCTCGTCGAGCTGCGCGGCCCACAGCGCGGCGACGTAATGGCGCCAGGACTGCGTGCGCTGATCGCTGAACGCGTGATGCCCGATGACCTGCAGCCAGGCCAGCGTGTAGATGGCGCCTTCGTCCAGCACGACGTGGCTGTAGGCGCTCAGCCCGTCGCGGTCGAGAAAGTTCAGCAGGGCGCGCAGCCGCGCGATGTGCCGCAGCTCGCGCGACAGCGGCGCACGGGCGCGCCGCACCAGCATCGCGGCGGACGGAATCGTGCAGACCGTCGCCCACGCGAGCTCCGCGACCGGCACGCGCCAGATCGACGTGCACAAGACGCCGGGCAAGCGCCCGAGCTCGTCGGCGACGGCCGACTTACCGGCGCCCGCGGGCCCGATCAGCTCGATGATGCGCGGCCGATGCGTCGGCATGGCTACAATGCTTCCCACACCAGCTCCCGCAGCTCGGCGAGCACGGCGGCGAGCGGCCGGCCCGCGTCGATGTGCTTGGCGGGCGTGCCGCGCCAGTCGGCGCGCTTCATCGTTTCCGCGCGCGCCCGCACGTAGTCGGACGGCTCGTCGGTCTTGCGGCGCACCGCGAGCTCGGGATCGACGTCCAGCACGAAGACTTGATCCGGATGCGGCATCCGCTGGTAGTACGATTCCTCGACGGCGGCGAGGCGGCGCGCGAGCGCGGACGTGGAGAGCTCGCGGATCCGCGGGCCGACCAGCGCGCGACTCGGCGCCATGGGATAGCGCTCCGTGAGCGAGATCCCGCCCGCCAGGGCGAACCGCCACGCCCGTGACGTCAAGCGATAGCGATCACGCGCGATGCAGAGATGCCAGAGCCACTGCAGCAACGGCAGCGGCGCGACGCGCAGCAACCCGCCAATCACTAACGTGCGGAGCGAGCGCGGCGGGCGGCCGACGTGAGCCGTCATGACGCGGAAATGCGGCCGGAGCCAGCTGGCGAGCGCGCGGTTGCACGTCGACTTGCCGCTCCCGTCCGTGCCCGACAGCGCGAAGACCTTGCCGCCGGCGGCAAAGGCCGCGGGACTGCCGCGATCGGGAGCACCGAGGCGGCGCGCCACCCAGCCGAGCGCCCGCCGCGCCAGCGCGAGACGGCGGTGCGGTTGCTGTGCGCCCTGGAGCCGGCGCGCGAGCGCGCGACGCACCGCCAAGCGGCGAGTCAGCGGAACGCCGGGCTCCAGCGCAGCCCGGCACGCGTCGAACAGCGCTGCGTCGATGTACGGCAGCTCGAGCTTGCGCACCGCGTGCACGTCGGCGCCGGCGGCCCGGGCTCGCGCCTCGAGATGCGCGAGCTCCGCACGCGCGATCGGCATCCAGCCGTGCAGTCCGTCGGGGCGAACGTCCCGCCACGAATGCCGCAGCGTGGCGCGGAGCACGAACACGAACAGCTCCACGGCCGGCGGCGGCACGGGGAATGGCGCGCCGCGGCGCGCGACCAGCAGCGCCTCTTCGATCGGCAACCGGTAGATGTTGCCGATCATGTCGGGAATGAGGACGCGGGTCGTCGCGTGAAGGTGATAGAGCGTGGCGCTGCCGGCGTCGTAGCCCCAGAAACTGTCGGTCGTCGTGCGCTTCAGGCCGAGCTCGCCGAGGACGCCCACGAAGCGGCTGAACGACCGCTGCTCGACCAACAGGTCGATGTCGCCTTCGCCGGCCATCCAGCGCGCCTGCTTGAAGTGCCCCTTCCACTGGCAGTAGCGCACGCGCGCACCGGTGAGCGCCTCCGCGATGCGACCGAGCAGCGGCGCGGGAACCGGGGAGATCGACGCGGGAGGCCGAGCCACGACCGTCATTGGACCGACGCCGGAAGCAGGAGCCGCCGCGCTTCGTCCATTTCCGGCGGCTCGGGGAAGTGACGCCGCCCGAGTGCGCGACCCGCGACGATCGTCACCGTGCGGGCGATGACGCCCAGGTCATAGCTCATCGACGCGTGCCGGACGTAGACGCGATCGAGCGCCAGCTTGAGCGGCAACAGATGCTCGTAGTAGTTGCGCTCGGCCTCTTCCTCCGTGAGCCAGCGCTCTCCGTGCGTCGTGCTGTACAGCGCGCCGGGACTCGTCAGGCCGGGAGCGACGTCCAACGTTTCCCACTGCTCCGGCGTGTAGTGCTGCGCCACGACTTTGGGGTCTTCGGGTCGCGGTCCGACGAACGCCATGTCGCCGCGCAGGATGTTGAACAGCTGCGGCAGCTCGTCGACCTTCGCCCGCCGCAGCAGCGCGCCGAACGGGAAGACGCGCGAGTCGTTGGCGGCGGTGATGACGCTTTCCTTCGGCTCCGGCGCGCTCGCCCCCGCAACGCGGTTTTCCATCGTCCGCAGCTTGTACATCGTGAACAAGCGGCCGCGACGGCCCGCGCGAATCGCGCGATAGAGCACCGGGCCGGGACTCGACAGACGAATCCCCAGTGCCGCCACGATCAGAATGGGGACGCAGGCGACGAGCGCCAGGGCGGTCAGAGCGATATCAAACAGGCGTTTGACCACAGCGCATCGTGCGGCGAATGGTCATGAAGACCTCGGCCGCCGGCAGACAGTGTTGGTTGCCCCACGCGATCGCGCGGGTGCGCAACGCCTCGAGCGAGCGCGGGTGCGGATACTCGCGCACTTCGCTCTCGTAGCAGCGCATCGCCGCGATCTTGCGGTCGAGCGTCTTGGTGATCTCAACCCAGGTGTCCGGGACGAACGAGCGGGGGTACGCCCATTCGGTGCTGCTGGCCGTGTCGAAGGCAAACACGGTGGCAATGCTGGCAACGGTCGGTCGCGTCGCGACCAGCGCCGCTTTGAAGAGCAGCTCGTGATCGCGGTTGACGTCACCGCCCCACTGGCAGTAGACGGTGCGCGGCTGCACCTCGGCCACGACGCGCTCGAGCGGCGTGATGATGTCGGTCAGCGGCAGCGTGTCGAGCCGCTGGTCGGCGAAGCCGAGCGGCCGGATGTCTTCGACGCCCAGCTCCTCGGCGGCGCGGATCATGTGCTGCGGCTGGCCGACGCCGCCGGGCCCGTACCGCAGCGACTCGCCCTCGCACGCGATCACCGCGGTCACGCGGTCGCCGCGCTCGGTGTGCAGCGCGACCGTCCCCCCGCAGCCGAGGATCTCGTCGTCGGGGTGCGCGGCGATGACGAGCACGGAGTCAGTCATTGACCGTCTCCCAGACCTTGCCGTGCCAATCGACGGTGCCGAGGTCGCGACCTTTCAGCACGCGGCCGGATTCGGATTCGATTTCGAGCAGCATGACCGCGCCCTGTCCACAGGCGACGAGCTGGCCGCAGGCGTCGTCGAGCGAGCTGACGACCGGCCCGAGGCAGGTGCCCGGCGCGGCGATGCGCGCGTGGTCCAGAGGCGGCAACGCCGCCTGCCATACGGTCCACCGCTGGCCATCGAGATGGCCGAAGGCCCCGGGGTAGGGTCGCGTCAGCGCGCGCACGAAGTCATAGATGCGCGCGCTCGGCGCGGTCCAATCGAGCAAGCCGTCGGCCGGGCGGCGCCGCGGCAGCACCGGCTCGCCCGATTCGGGCTGCGGCGTTCCGGGGCGCTGTCCGCTCAGCAACCGACGCCACAGCTTCACCAGCATCTCGCGGTTGGTGATCGCGACCTGGTCGTAGAGGCTCGCGCAGGTATCGAACGGCGTGATCGCGATGACGGTCTGATCGATGAGCGCGCCGGTATCCACGCCGTCGGCGAGCCACATGAGCGAGTTGCCGGTCTGGTGCTCACCGTGAATCAGCGCCCAGTTGATCGGCGCGCTCCCGCGATTCTTGGGGAGCAGCGACGCGTGGGCCCCGACGACGCCGACGCGCGCCGCCCCGAGCGCCGCCGGCCGCAGGATCTGACTCCAGCCGATCACGAACAGCACGTCGAGGTCGAGCGAGCGCAGCAGCGCGACCGCCTCGGGGCTGTTGATGTCCGCCACGCGGTGCAGCGGCACCGCGAAGCGGCGGCACAGCGGCTCGTAGTCGGCGACGCCGCTGCGGCGCGCGGCGGCGTCGGGCGTCAGCGTGACGGCCGCGACGACGTTGGCCCCGGCGTCGAGCAACGCCTCGAGCGCCGGCAACCCCTCGCGATGACTTCCCACCCAGGCGCAACGCATCGTGCTAGCGGCGGAAGGTGGCGGCGACATCGAGGACGGCGTCGATCACGTCAGCGACGTCGTCGTCGGTGAGGCGCGGATGCAGCGGCAGGCTGAACAGCCGCTGGAACGCCTGGTAGGCGACAGGCAGATCCTCCGGCGTGTAGCCGTAGGTGTCGCGGTAGTATGGGTGCGTGTGGACCGGAATGAAGTGCACCGACGTTCCGATGTTGCGGCGCGTCAGCTCCTCCACGAACCGGTCGCGGCCGATAGTCAGGGCATCCGGCCGGAGTCGCAGCACATAGAGATGCCACGCATGCGTGACGTCGCCGCGCTCGACCGGGCACTCGAAAGCGCCATCCGCTTCGAACGCGTCGGTGTACCGCGCGGCGATCTGCCGCCGGCGCACGTCGAAGCCCGCGAGCTTCTTGAGCTGCACCAGGCCGAGCGACGCCTGGATGTCCGTCATGTTGTACTTGAAGCCGGGCGCGAGAATGTCGTAGCGCCAGGAGCCGCCCCGATCGTAGCGCTTCCACGCGTCGCGGCTCATGCCGTGCAGGCTCAGCACACGCGCGCGATCGAGGAATTCCTGATCGCCGGTGAGCATCCCGCCTTCGGCGGTCGTCAGGTTCTTGGTTGCGTAGAAGCTGAACGCGACGGGGTTCTTCCCGCTGCCGATCTTCCGGCCGCGGAACGTCGCGGGCAGCGCATGCGCCGCGTCTTCGACGACGGTCAGTCGACGCGGCTCGGCCAGCGCCACGAGACTGTCGAGGTCGGCCGGATGGCCCGCGAAGTGCACCGGCAGAATCGCCTTGGTGCGCGGCGTGATTGCGCGCGCGACGCCCAGCGGATCGATGTTCAGCGTGTCGGGCTCGACGTCGACGAGCACCGGACGCGCGCGCACGTGCTCGATGACGTTCACGGAAGCGGCAAACGTGAGCGGCGTCGTGATGACTTCGTCCCCGGGACCGATGCCCAGCGTCGCGAGCGCCGTGTGCAATCCGGCGGTGCAGGAGTTCAGCGCGAGCGCGCCGGGCGCGCCGATCGCCGCTGCGAACTCCGCTTCGAACCGCTTGGTCTTCGGCCCCGTGGTGATCCACTGCGACCGCAGCGTATCCACCACTTCGGCGATCTCTTCTTCCCCGATGGCCGGCGGCGAGAACGGCAGGAACTGCTGCCGCTGCGGTGTCGAGTCCGGAGCCGGAAGGCGCTGGGCGAGCGTCATCCCTCTTCCCGCGCGTACGAGTAGTAGCTCTTGTAGTACGAAGGCCCGTACTTCCGCGTCAGCTCCTTCGGGTCATTCAGCACTGCACCGACGAGCCGCGCCCCGACTGCGCCGATCTCGCGCACCGCATGCTGCACCGCCTCGCGGTCGGTGTGGCCGGCGCGCACGACGAGCACCACGCCGTCGACGCTGGTCGAGAGCACGGCGGTCTCTGCCGCTGTCAGGACGGGCGGCGTGTCGATCAGCACGAGATCGAAGTGCTCGCGCAGCTGTTCGAGCAGTCGAGGCATCCGCCCGCGCGTCAGCAGATCCGATGGCGGACCGCCGGTCTTCCCGCCCGGCATGAACCACAGGGTCTTGATGTCGGTCGTGCGAATGGCCTCGGCCATCGGCTTGTCTTGCATGAGGCAGTCGGCCAGGCCGGGGCTGCGCCGCGTCGCGAACAGGCGGTGCAGCCGGCCGCGCCAGAGGTCGGCGTCGATCAGCAGGACGCGCCGGCCCTCCCAGGCAAACGCGGCGGCAAGATTGGCCGCGGTGGTGCTCTTGCCCTCGCCGGCGATCGCGCTGGTGATGACGACGGACCGGGCCTTGGCGACCTCCGGGGTCAGGAGCAAGCGCGTCCGCAGCACGCGGTACGCCTCCATCCCCTCGACCTGCGCCGGATCGACTTTCGGAATCAAGCCGAGCGAGCTGAGCTGCAGCTGTTCGACCATTTCTTCGGGATTGCGGATCGAGAGGTCCCAGCGCTCGCGGACCATGGCGAGGCCGATGCCCGCACCCACACCAAGAATGAGTGCGAGCAGCAGCTTGAGCGATGCGAACGTCTGCACGGGCTTATAGGGCAGGCGGGCGGCATCGACGATTTCGACCTCGCCGACCGCAATCGCCTCCGCCATCGCGGCCCGCTGGCGCTCATCGCGCAGCTGGTTGCCGAGATTCTTGATGGTCTCGACCTGTTGCACGAGGCGGACTTCCTGCGCCTCGACGGTCGGGAGCTCGCGCACGCCTTGCGCGATGCGCGTGGTCTGCGTGCCCAGCGCCGCGGCCTGTTGATCGAGCGTCGCCGCGTGGCTGCGCATCGCCGCCTTCAAGTCGTTCTCCGTGCCCGTCGTGAGCTGCGCGAGACGGCGCACGTCCGGATTCTCTTCCGGCGCGATCTGCCGCAGCGAATCGAGCGCCCGCTGCTGCGAGAGCAGCTGGTTGTAGAGCGAGACCACGACCGGATTCGCCGCGAGCTCGGCGTTGCCGGCAAGCATGCGCAGCGCGGCACGGCGGACCGTGGAGTCGCCCTGCTCGAGCTGGCCCAAGAGGCTCTTGTAGCCGTCGCGATTGGCGTCGAGCGCGATGCGGCGCGTCTCGAGATCGAGCAGCGCGACCTGCTGCGAGGCCATCTTGTCGCGCGAGCTGTAGACCTCCTGACGGCTGCGGAACGCGCTGAGCGCCTGCTGCGCCTCGGTGAGCAGCGAATCGGTGCGGCGCAGCTGCTCGTCGAGGAAGATGCGGCGGCGCTTCGACTGGTTCTGCGCGCTTTCCGCCTCGAGGTTCTGGAACACGGTGCCCAGCATGTTGACCACCGCCTGTGCCAGTGCCGGCTGCCGCGCGGTATAGCTCACGTCGACGATGTTGGTACCGGGGCGTCGAGCGGTCTTGATCTGTGCGATGAAGCGATCGATCGCCGCTTCCGTCGGCAACACGGTCCACCGCGTGCTCTTGATCTCCGGCTGCCCCTTGATGGTGAACCCCACGCCGCCGATGCGGAGCGGCGTGTCGTACGTGCCGTTGACCGTCACGCCCGCGTGGTTCTTGACCGTGTATCCGGTTGCCTGGAAATCGAGCTGGAGCGTGTCGACCGGCGCGTCGGAGTCCACGTGGACCGCCGTCAGCAGCGCCGGGGCAAAGCCGCCGAACTTCGGCTGCAGGCGGAGGCCCGTGGAGTCGATGATGGCTTCGGCAATCGAGCGGCTGTGCAGCATCTGCACTTGCGACAGCAGATCTTCCGTCGAGCGCTCGGGCTCCTCGGTCGTCTGCTCCACGCCGCGGGTGAGCGTGCGGCGCGCGTCGGCCATGCGGAGCACCACCGTGGCCTTGTAGCTCGGCGGCGAGAGCCACAGCCAGGCGAGCATCGCCAGGACCGTGAAGGCCGGCAGTCCGCCGACCAGCCACCACGAACGGCGCGCGAGAATCCAAATCGCGCGCCAGTGAACGAACTGCGGCGGTTGCGTGCCGGAGACTAAAGGCGCGGCGCCAATATTCGGCCCGTGCCCGTTGCCGTTTCCGTTACCGGTCATCGACGTGGCCTGGAGACGTTGATGATCGCCGCCGCCGAACCGGCGATGGCGATGAGTGGGGCGAGGATGTCGCGGAACACGCTGCCGCGACTCTCGACGATGAATTGATCGCCGGAGCGGATGGGCAGATTGCCCTCCGGATCGTCGCCTTTGAGTGAGATCGTCCGCTGACGGCCACCGCTCAGCAGTCGCACCCGGTCGGAGCGACCCCGCTCGGTGGCCCCACCGGCGATCGCCACCACCTGGCGCACGGTGACGTCCGGGGGCAAGAAGTACAGCGACGGCTTTTCGACCTCGCCGCCGACCGTGACGCGAAACAGCGGCTCGGCGACGAACTGCGGCTCCGTCTGGTAGCGCTGCAGGAACGTCCGAATCCGCGCCTCGACGTCGGCCAAGGGCAAGCCGGTGACGCGCAGCGTCCGGTACACGGGATGAATGAGCGTGCCGTCGGGCGCGATCCCGATCTCGCCCGACATCTCGGAATCCCGCCACACGCGAATCCGCACTTCGTCGCCCGGCTGAAGCATCGGCGCGTCGCGAGTCGTCTGGGCTGCCGCGGGGATGCTCGCCGCGAGGAGCAGCGCGCCAAGCAGAAAGCGCCGGTTCATACGCCGGGAGCGTCGCCGAGGATCGGACGCGGGGCAACGAGAGCGCCGTGGCGCGTGCGCGCCGGCACCGCCTTCGGACCGGCGGCCGTGAGCGAGGGACGAGCGATACCGAGCGGCGGCGAATGCCGCCGCGCGCGCTCGGGCGTGTACTCGGGGACGAGCGTCGCCACCGCCGCGAGCAGGTCGTCGGTCGCGTTCATAGTGAGTGCGGTCATCAAGGTTTCCAGGGCCGCAGCCACGGCTTCGCCGTCCCGCCCGTTCCGCTGGATCAGCCGGATCTTCTCGGCGCTCGTGGGAATGGTCTCTTCGCCATCGCCCGAGAGCTCTTCGTTGAGCTTTTCGCCCGGTCTAAGGCCGGTAAACACGATTTGCACGTCCTTGTAGGGTTCCATGCCGCACAACCGGATCAGCTGCTCGGCGAGGTCGAGGATGCGAACCGGCTCGCCCATCTCGAGGATGGAAATGCGGCCCGCCGCGGCCGGCAGCGCGGCGGCCGTGAGCACGAGCTCGACGGCCTCGGGGATGGTCATGAAGTAGCGCTGCACGCGCGGATGCGTGACGGTGATCGGGCCGCCCGCGGCGAGCTGGCGCTTGAACAGCGGCACCACGCTGCCGTCGGAGCCGAGCACGTTGCCGAACCGCACGACGCGGAAATCGGTCGCATCGCGCAGCGACGGCAGCTCGAGCACGATGCGCTCCGCGATCCGCTTGGATGCGCCCATCATGCTCGTCGGATTGACCGCTTTGTCGGTCGAGATGAGCACGAACTTCGACGCGCCATAGCGCACCGACGCGTGCGCGACGCGCAGCGTGCCGATCACGTTGTTCCACGCCGCTTCCATCACGCTCTCTTCCATCAGCGGCACGTGCTTGTAGGCCGCCGCGTGGAAGACGTAGTCGGGCTGGTAGAACGCGAACACCTCGTTGAGCCGCTCGGCGTTGGTGATGTTGCCGATGAGCGGCACCACCTCGGTGCCGACCGCACTGGCCGTGACTTCGAGATGCACGAAGTACAGCGGGCTTTCGGCGCGCTCGAGCAGCACGATGCGCGCGGGGCGGAACCGGGCGATCTGCCGGGCGAGCTCCGAGCCGATGGAGCCGCCCGCGCCGGTGATCAACACGCAGCGGCCCTCGAGATCCGCGCGCACCTGCGCGAGGTCGAGGTGCACCGGCTCGCGGTTCAAGAGGTCTTCGATCTGCACTTCACGCAGCTGGCCGATGCGCGCGCGCCCGTCGAGCATGTCCTGCAGCGACGGAATGATCTTGAACTCGGTCCCCGTCGCGGTGCAGCGCTGCACGATGCGCCGCATCTGCTCGGCGGTTGCCGAGCGGATCGCGATGACGATCAGCTGGATACGGTGCTGGTGGACCAGCTGCTCCAGCGCCGCGGTCCCGCCGAGCACCGGAACGCCGTGCAGCGCGCGCCCGTGCGTCTCGGGATTGTCGTCCACCAGTCCCACGATGCCGATCGAGTCGCGGCCACCCGAGTCGTGCAGCAGCTGGCGCAGCAGCATCTCGGCCGCTTCACCGGCGCCGATGAGCAGCGTGCGACGGCGTCCGCGCAGTCCCTGCATCGGCAGCTGACCTTCCCGGAACGCGCGCGCGGCGAAGCGCAGCCCGCCCGACAGGAAGACGACGCTGAGCCAGTCGAGCACGAAAACCGACCGCGGCAGCGCCCCGGGCCAGCCGAACACAAAGAGGAAGGCGACGAACAGCGCAGTGGACAGCGTCGTCGCTACACCGAGGTCCACCAGGTCACGCAGACCGACGTGCCGCCAATACCCGCGGAACAGGCCGTAACGCGCGAAGACGGCCAGGCGGATGGCGAGGAGATAGGGGAGGGTGGCCCAAAAGACGCGCAGCTCCGCAGGCGGCACCTGGAAGTCGAAGCGGATCGCGTACGCGGCGTAATAGCCGAGGGGCACGAGGAGGATGTGCGCGCCAACAATGAGGACCCGGCGGTAGGACACCAGGTCCGGCGACAAATCCAGGGGAATTCGCCAACGCATACTCCCCGCTGAAGCAGGAGTTATGCTGGGGGGTACTGACTATCTAAGTTGTGTGTGGGACTGCGGTTACGTGTTCCTCACACCGCCCGATTCGGTCATTCCTGACACGGTGACCTTACAACTCCGCACGCGCGCTGTGACACCTGACCAACCGCGTTGGTCAGGACACGTCGCGCTGCAGTCCGTGCCGCTCCATCAGGCGATAGAACGTGGTCCGATCGATCCCCGCGCGCCGCGCCGCCTTCGACAGATTGCCGCCGGCGTGCGCGATCACGCGCGTCAGGAACTGGCGATCGAACTTGGCGAGCAGCCGATCGCGCGCGTCGTAGTAGCTCGCGTCCGCGGTCGTCAGCTCCGGGGAGTAGCCGCCCTCGCCGGGCGGGGTCGGCATAGTAAGGAAAGGCAGGTCCTCGGCCTGGATTTCGGCCGATGGCTCGAGCAGCACGACCGCGTGCTCGATGATGTTCTGCAGCTCGCGCACGTTGCCCGGCCAGGGATGCGCGCGCAGCGCGCTCAGCGCGCTCTTGCCGAGGAGCGGCACCGGCAGATCGACGCCGCGGTACTTGCGCCAATAGTGGCTGAGGAACGAATTGGCGAGCAGATCGATGTCCTCGACGCGATCGCGCAACGACGGCACGTTGATGGGCACGACGCTCAGCCGGTAGTACAGATCCTCGCGCAGTATGCCTTCCGTGACCGCCCGGTCCGGCTCCCGATTCGTCGCGGCGATGAACCGCACGTTGACCACGGCGTCGGCGGTCTCGCTGCCGACGCGCCGCACCACGCCGTCCTGAATCGCGCGCAGCAGCTTCGCCTGAATCGTCTTCGGCATCTCGACCAGCTCGTCGAGCATCAGCGTGCCGCCGTCGGCGGCTTCCAGCAGGCCGGGTTTGTCGCGCACCGCGCCCGTGAACGCGCCGCGGCGATGGCCGAACATCTCCGACTCGAGCAGCGGCTCGGGCAGCGCGGCGCAGTTGACGGCGAGGAACGGACGCGCCGCACGGCGGCTGTGATGATGGATGAACTGCGCGAACAGCTCCTTGCCCGCGCCGCTCTCGCCGGTCAAGAGCACCGAGGCGTCGGTCGGCGCGACCTTGCGCGCGCGCGAGATGGCGCCGCGGAAGGCGGGCGACAGGCCGAGGATGCGGAGCTTGTCGCTGTTCTCACCCTGCTGCTCGAGCTCCTGCGAGCGCTGCAACGACTCGCGCGCCGTGATCGTGGCGTGCGCGGCTTGGCCGACGAGAATGCCGAGCTGCACGGCGGAGAACGGCTTGGGCAGATAGGCCCACGCGCCGATGCGTATCGCCTCGAGACTCGACGCGAGCGTCGGCTTCCCGGTGACGGCGATGACCCGCGTGAGCGGATTCGACGCGAGCGCGAGCGGGAGCAGCTCGCATCCGGGGATGTCGCTCATGTACCAGTCCATCAACACGACGTCGAAGACCTTCTGCCGCAGCAGCGCCTGTGCCTCGCGTGCGACGCCGCACATCGTGACGTCGTAGCCATCGTGCGTGAGCACGCTCGCGCAGCTTTCGCGCAGCGTCTCCTCATCTTCGATGACGAGGACACGAATGGAGCCCGCGGACTCGGGCCGGTCTGTCTGCGAATATTCCGGACGCAATGCGGGCCGGTCGGTCGACGAGAGAGTGAGCTGGGTCATACCACCTTGGGCCAAGTGTCGCGACGTGGCATAACGCCGCTCGGTCGTGCAGAACGCGCTAGGAGATACCACTGATCGGCAAGGCTGTCAAGCAGGGCCGTGCGCGACGACGACTCAGGTGGGCGCGAGCGGAAGCGTGAAATAAAAGCGAGTGCCCTTACCGGCGACGGTGTCGTACTTGAGCTCGCCGCCGAGCGCCCCGACGAGGCGCTGCGTGATGGCGAGACCGAGACCAGTGGACGAAAACGTCGCGCGGTTGCTTCCGCTGCGACGGAATGGCTGGAACAATGTCTCCTGCGCCGACGCGTGGATCCCAGGGCCTGTATCCTCCACGGCGAATTCGACGTGACTCTCGTCACGATCGGTGACCCTGACCGTAATACTCCCGGCACGGGTGAACTTCAAACCGTTCGTCACCAGATTCAGCAGAATGCGTTGGATCTCGATCGGATGGCCCAAGCGGCGATCCATGTTGGGCCGGATAAAGTTTACTTCCAGCCCCTTTTGAGCCGCGAGGGTCCGGATCACATCCTGAACCTCGGACAGCAGTTTGGTGATCGAGAAGGGCCTCGTCTCCGGCTCCTCCAGCTGGTCGTACTCGCGCGTCATCTGTAACGCGTTGCTGGTCACCGTATTAAGGGCATGCGCCGCGGCATAGATCAGCCGCAGCTGCCGGAGCTGCAGCGGCGTCAGCGGGCCGCTCCAGCCTTGTTGCAGCCGGTCGGCGAGCAGGAGCAGGGAATTGAGCGGCGAGCGCATATCGTGCACGAATTCGATCAGGAATTCGAGGCCGTCGATCCCGACGAGCGGAGCGCCGGGCAGCTGCTGGAAGCGCCGTTCAATGGCCGCGCGCACGATGCGCAGCCGGCCGAGCGTCTGCAGCACCTGCGTCGCCGAGGTCTCGCTCGAGCGCCAGACCGCGAGCAGCTCGTCCTCGAGCAGATCCACGAGGTGCAGGCTGAGCCGCAGCGACGGGCGCGGGGTGAGCGAATCGATGAACGACGCGTCGCCCCGATCGGCGGCGAGCGCCGACGCGGCGAGAATGCGCGGAATGTCGGCGATGTCGGTCGTCGGGCCGTACAGCTCGCGCCACCGCGCCTCGACGCGCCGAATCGCGCGGGTGAGCAGGCTGCTGCTCACGCCCGGAACGGGGGCGGGCGCTATCGTTGGATCGGAGTTGCGTGGTCGGACAGACCCGGGCGCGGGTGAAGGTCGACTCATGGGGGCCGCTAAAATACGAAACTTCAGGGCGTGAGGCTACACCCCCTGCTCATACTGCTTTGTAAAGACCGTTCCGAGCTGGCCGCGCCAGGCCTTGGTTGCCAGCCGGTAGCCCACGCGCGCCACCGCGAACGGGCCCGGCAGCACGTCATTCGCGGCGAAATAGGGGCCCACCGGAACGGGCCACGCCGCCAGCGATTTCAGCACCCCGCCCGCCACGGCAAGGAACGAGTCACCGCTTTGCAGCCGCGCTCCGGTCTCCTCGAGCACGGCCAGGAAGGTGCGGCCGTCGATCTGGCCCGCGTCCTGAGGCAGTCGCTCCCCGCAGGTCTGGCGATAGGCGTCGAGCGTCAGATTGACACCGCACCGCGTGCCGAAATAGTGACACAGGCCAAGTCGCGGGTTGAGCTCGAGATACTTGAACTGCCCGTCGCGCGCGTCGTACTTCACGTCGATATCCGCGATTCCCGAATACTTGAGCAGCTTCCCGACTGACGCCGACAGGCCGATCAATGCGTCGCTGCGCTTGCTCACGCCGCGCGCTGTGGCGCCGTAATGCGCCGGCATCGTCGAGCGCTTCTGGAACGTGAAGGCGCGCACGATCTCCTGGCGCTCGTCGAACAGGCAGATGCACTCCCACAGCGTGTCGTCGGGGCCGGCGATCAGCTCCTGGGCGATCACACTCCCGAACTGCGCGCGACTCTCGCGATAGAACTCTTCGGCATCGTGCTGGCTGCGCACGATCACGTTCCGCCAGCCGAGGTTTTCCTTGTCCACGAAGGTGCGCGGCTTGATGATGAGCGGCAGACCGAGCTCTTTGATGAGGTCGGCAGGCGAGCTGGGCAGGTTCTGCACGGTGCGCGGCAAGGGAATCCCGGTGCCCGCGAGCAGCGCCGTGTCCTTGGCCTTGTCGAGCACGATCTGAATCGCGTGATCGGGCGGGATGCAGCAGCGAAACCGTTTCTCGAGCTGGCCGCGGTGCTTCGAAACGAAGTAGGTCAGATGGTCGGACGTCGGAATGAGCACCGGACGCTCGCCGTCATCGATCTTGGACAGCACCTCGAGAATGGCCGCGTCGGGATCGGTCGTCTTGGGAACGAGGAATTTCGTGCCGTAACGCGACGCACGGACCGGCTCCCAGGGATCCATCATGACGACGGCCGTGGGCACGCCGCCGAGGCGTAAACTCCGAACCGCCCCGAGACCGACGGCATCGGAGCTGAGGACGACGGCCAACGGACTGCGCGTCTTGCCGTTGTTACGCAAGGGCGTCATTCAACACCGGCTCGGATCGATCTGCTCGTTCCCCGTTCAAACTGGTGATGAAGCGTGTGAGCGCGCGGGCCATGTACGGCGTGCCCGCGACGAAGCGACAAAGCGGGCCAAAGGTATCGGCGGCGGGCGTTCCGAGAAAGTGCAGGCCCGGCACCGACGATTCGAACCCGGCCGCGAGCGCGGGATAGCCGTTGCGCGTGCGAATGCCCTCGCGCAGCGCCGGCGCGAGGAACGGATACCGGTTCACGTCGACGCGATAGCCGGTCGCGAGCAGCACGTGGTCCACCACGCGGTCCGTGCCGTTGCTGAGCTGCAGCCGCACGCGCGAGCCGTCCGGCGTCGCGGTGGCGGCGACGACGTGGCAGGCGGTGGTGATCGCGACAGACTGCAGGCGCGGTGCGAGCCAGCCGGAGCCGCCGGGCCGCACGGCCTTCCAGGTCAAGAACCGCTGCAACGACAGCGGCGCGTGGCGATACATGCGCGGCCACGCGATCAACCAACTGATGAAGCGCGGCCCCATGATGTCGAACGGCGGGCGCGCGATCGGACTGAGCGCTTTCCGCACGGCCTTCATCACCCCGGTCACCTTCACGTCCGGAATCATGAACGTCGCGGGACGGCGCACGAGCACTTCGACGGTGGCGCCCGCCTCATGCAGCAACGCCGCGGATTCCAGCGCGCTCTGCCCGGCACCGACGACCACCACGCTCTTGCGGGCAAAGCGACCCAGATCGTCTTGATCGAACGAATGGGACGCGAGCATCAGCGGCAGGTGCTCGAACTCCGGCGGGCGATGCGCGAAGTTGCTGATGCCGGTCGCCACGACGACGCGCCGCGCATGGAACTCTTCGCCGTCCGCGACGCGCACGTGAAAGCCCCGCGCATTCGTCGACACGCGCGTGATCGTGCGACGCTCGACGTGCGGGACCGCCTGCTGCTGGAACCAATGCCCGTAGCGAACGAAGTGATCGATCGGCACAGGCTTGGCCGCCGGCAGGTCGTGCGCGCTGCGGAACTGGCTGAGCCCGAGCCGTCCCGTCGGATCGCCGAGACTCGAGGCGCTCGGCGCCGAGCGGAGAAACATGCCGCGCGGCATATGCCGCTCCCAAAACGACATCGGTTCGCCGAACACGCGCGTCTCCACGCCCTTCGCGCGTAAGTGCGCGGCGCTGGCCAGCCCGTAGGGACCAGCCCCGATAATGACCACGTCGCTCGATGAATCGTTCTGCCGCATGCCTCTCCATCTCCTGGGTGCCGAACTCACGTGGTTGGGCAAGCGCCATGCCCGCCTCAAGGCGGTGCGCAGGCCCTGAACTCCTTGAGAGAAAATGGCTTAGCAGAGAGGCCATAGCGGAGTTCCACGCCGCGTGAGCAGTCGCGGTACATAACTGTGTCGTTAATCCTCCAGCGTGGCTCGAACCTCGCGGGGTAGACAAGCCACATGGGCCTACTGCGAGTGGCCGGGTGGAAGGCCCGGCAGCGCTCCCGTCAGATCGTCGACACCCTCGGCGGCTTCACGCGCCTCGAAGCGCGCGGACGCCGGTGGGCGTCGCGCTGGCGCGCGTCGCTCGGCGACACCGACAACGTCGCTGCCGCGATGGGGCAGTGGGTCGCGCGCGAGCAGGGCGGAGAGTTCTGGCTGCCGCGGGCCGCGGCGGCCGACTGGGCGCGCGACACGTGGACACCCGCCGACAAGCGCATCGCCGACGGCGTGGCGTGGGGCGTCATCGATCTGCTGGGCTCGGGGCCGGTGAAGGTCGGTGCGACGCCCGCGTGGCGCCGCGATCTGTACACGGGACGCGAGTGGCCGCTGCGCAACGCGTTTCGGTTGAGCGGCGCGCGCTCGCGCGGCGATGGCTCGGACATCCGGACCGTGTGGGAGATGTCGCGCGGCGCGTACTTCCTCCCGTTGGGCCGAACGTTCTGGCACTCGGGCGACGTGCGCTACCGCGACACCTTCGTCCGGCACATCGCGTCGTGGCCGGACGCCAATCCGGTCGGCAAGGGCCCCAACTGGAGCTCGCCGATGGAGTCGGCGATTCGCGCGGCGAACTGGGTGCTCGCGCTCCTCGTGTTCGCCCCCGCCGACGGCTTGAGCCTCGAGTTCTGGGAAGGGATGCTCGCCAATCTCTTCACGACCGGTCTCTTCCTCGAGCGCCATCCCGCCGCGCAGCCGGCAAAGCGCGGCAGCGCGCCCGAGCTCATCGCCAATGCGGTCGGGCTGGTGTATCTCGGCGCGCTGTTTCTGGACAGTCTCGAGGGCCAGCGCTGGCTGCGGCGGGGCGCGCGCATGTTGGCCGCGGAGATGCCGCGTCAGGTGCACGCCGACGGCACGTCGGTCGAGGCGTCGCTCGGACTCCACCGCCTCGTCACGGAGCTGTTTGGCTACGGCCGCGACCTCGTGCGCCGCAATCTTCCGAATGCGCTCTCGACCGATTACGACCGGCGCCTGGCGCGCATGCATGAATTCATCGGCGCGTACCTGCCGGCCTCAGGTGAAGCGCCGATGCTGGGCGACGCCGACGACAGCCGGCTCCACGCCGTCTCCGCCGAGGGCTGGCTGTCGCCGCGGCTGCATGCGCTCGGACTGCCGCTCCCGGCGCCCACCGTTGCGACGCCCGCCGCATTCACGGACGGCGGGTTCTACGTGCTCCGTGCCGGGCGCGATCATCTGATCACGCGCTGCGGCGCGGTCGGCTCGGGCGGCGTCGGCCGGCACGATCACAACGACCACCTCTCGTTCGAGCTCGTGCTCGGCGGCCGGCGCGTCGTGTCCGACAGCGGCACCTACGCGTACACGCGGGATCTGGAGCAGCGCTTCGCGTTTCGCGGGACGGCCGCCCACAGCGTCATCCAAGTGGACCGGGCGGAGCAGAATCCGATCGTGCGCGAACGGCCGTGGCGCGTGCTCGCCGATCGCACGCGCTCGCGCTCGCTCCGCTGGGAGATCGCGCCCGACCGTCTGTTATTCGAGGGGCAACACCACGGCTTCGCGCACCGGCCATCGGGGCTGGTGTGCCGTCGCCGCTTCACCGCTCAGGTGGGGAGCGCGCGCCGGAGCTGGCAGATCACCGACGAGCTGATCGGGACGGGCGCCGAGCCCGTGACGTGGCGGTTGCATTTGGCGCCGACGGCGGTGAGTCACCTGGCTGGCGGCGCGACGCGCCAGGAGCTCGAGCTCGCGGGCGATCCGATCGTGCGGCTCACGCTGGCGCATCCCGCGGGCTTCGCGCTCGAGGTCGGTGAATCGCTCGCGAGCGATCGCTACGGCGTGTGCTATCCCCGGCCGTGCCTTATGCTGCGCGGTGAAGCCGAGCTCCCCGCCCGCTTCGACATGATCTTCATCGTGCAGGACTGACGGACTCGCCCACGGCATCGCCGTTCACCGCCAGCACGCGCTGCAAGCCGTGCCGCTCCATCAGGCGATACAGCGTAGTCCGATCCACCGCGGCGATACGCGCCGCGCGCGAGATGTTATTGCCGGCCTGCGCGACCAGCCACGTGAGATAGCGTCGCTCGAATTCCGCGAGCAGCCGCTCGCGGGCCACGTGATATGTCTCCTCGAGCGGCATCGGCACGGTCTGCGCGAACGACTGTGGCACCGGCATCGAGACC
Organism: Gemmatimonadales bacterium; assembly: GCA_035491815.1. Lineage (GTDB taxonomy): Bacteria > Gemmatimonadota > Gemmatimonadetes > Gemmatimonadales > GWC2-71-9 > 20CM-2-65-7. The sequence goes on from DATJKA010000115.1 coordinate 31,308, forward strand.
GACGCGGAGCCGCTTGCGCTGCCCCCGTTCGTCTCGGTGCGGGAGAACGGCAGGTCCTCCGCCCGCAGCTCGGCGCCGGGCTCGAGCAGCACGACGGCATGCTCGACCACGTTCTGGAGCTCGCGGACATTGCCGGGCCAGGCATGCGCGCGGAGCGCGCGGATCGCGCTCTCGGACAGCGTCGGGACGGCGTTCTTCGCGTCCACGCCGCGGTGCGCGCGCCAGTAGTAGTTGAGGAAATGATTGGCGAGCAGCGGTATGTCTTCCTGCCGGTTCTTGAGGCCGGGGACGCCAATGGGGACGACACGCAGCCGGTAGTAGAGATCTTCGCGCAGCGCGCCCGACTTGACCGCTTCTTCGGGGTCGCCGTTCGTCGCGGCGATGAAGCGCACGTTGACGACCGCGTCCGTCGTCTCGCTGCCGACGCGGCGCACGACGCCGTCCTGAATGACGCGCAGCAGCTTGGCCTGCGTCGGCTTCGACATCTCGAGCAGCTCGTCCAGGAACAGCGTGCCGCCGTTCGCCGTCTCGAGCAGGCCGGCCTTGTCGCGGACGGCGCCCGTAAACGCGCCTTTCACGTGGCCGAACATCTCCGATTCGAGCAGCGCCTCGGGGAGCGCGGCGCAGTTCACCGCGACCAGCGGCTTGCTGCAGCGCCGGCTGTGCGCATGGATGAATTGCGCGATCAGCTCTTTGCCCGAGCCGCTCGCGCCCGTGATGAACACCGACGCGTCCGTCGGGGCGACGCGGCGCGCCAGGTCGATCGCGCGGCGGAAGATCGGCGCGACGCCGAGCACCTGGATGCGATCCGAGTTGCCGTGGTCGCGCGCGAAGTCGGCCTGTTGCTGTTTCGACTCGGCGGCGACGCTGACGGTGTGGACCGCGCGGCCGACCAGGATCTGGAAATGGGTCGCCGAAAAGGGCTTCGGCATGTAATCCCAGGCACCGATTCGCAGCGCCTCGACACTCGAGGCCACGCTCGGGTTCCCCGTCATGACGATGACGAGCGTCTCGCTGTGCGTTTCGAGCACGGCACGCAGCAGCTCGAATCCCGACACCTCGCTCATGTAGAGATCGAGCAACACAATGTCGAAGCGGCGGTGGCGGACGAGCTCCAGCGCCTCCTGACCGCGGCCGATCGCGGTGACCTGATAGCCGTCGAGCTGCAGGAGATTGGCGCAGCTCTCGCGCAGCGTGCGATCGTCGTCAACGATGAGGAAACGGATGTTCGCTTTGACCTGAGAGGTCAGCGGCGGCAGGCCGATAACCTCTTGGGCAGCGGGCGGATTATGGAAATGCGGAGCGCGGTGCTGCGTCGTCGGTGTAGCCATTGGGCAATGACCCCCTGGGGAAAGGTCCGGCCTAAGACTCCGCGAAGCGCATAAGCAGGGAACGGGCCGGTTCGGCGGCTGGACAAAAGTTGCATTGCCACAACGACTTGCAATTCGGCCCGTTCGATGCTGTTGCGCCGCTGCGACAACATCTACCCCCACGAAAGGCTCATGTTGCACGAGCGCCACAGCAGCCTGTTGCGCGGCGCGCCTTCCACGGACGTGCTGCGATGGAACGACAAACCGGGAACGAAGGACCAGCATTTCGGGGACGTTCTAGAGGCCCAAAACTTGAGACGAGAGTTGTCGAGCGATGCGAGAGTGAAAGGACTAAGCCATGCTTTGCCGAAGCTGTCAGGAAAAATCCCGAGGGTACGTGGGGAGGCGCTCCCGAGCAGTCAATGTCGGCCGGGATCAGCTCTGCTCGCGCTGCGGGCACCTGCTTGGCTCGGCTCACATGGACCAACGCGTCCAGGCGAAGCAGTCGCAGCTGGCGCGCTTCGGCCTCGGGACGACGCGGCGCCCCCTGCTCGAACGCAAGATGCCCAAGCGCGAGCGGTCCTGACGCGCTCTGGCCGAGCAGGGCACGAATCACCAGATTGGGTATGATGTCGCCGTCCGCCGCTCCTCGTTCCGATACTCACGCCGTCCGCGTCGTCCTGGCGGACGATCATCTCGTGCTCAGGCAGGCGCTGCGCGCGTTGTTGGAGCAGCGCGGCCTCGAGGTCGTGGCCGACGAGCCGGACGGCCGGGCGGCGGTCGACGCCGTCCAACGCCATTCCCCCGATGTCGCGGTACTCGACGTGGCCATGCCGGTGCTCAACGGCGTGGATGCGGCGCGCGAAATCGCTCGCGTCGCACCGGCGTGTCCGGTGATCCTCCTGTCCGGTGTCGACGACAGCCGCTTCGTGCGCGAGGCGCTCAAGGTTGGGGTGAGAGGCTTCGTCCAGAAGAGCCAGGGGTGTGACGAGCTCGTCCATGCGATCGAAGAGGTGCGCGACGGACGCCTCTACGTCAGTCCCGGCGCCTCGCGGGCAATCGTCGACGCTTGCGCGACGGGGACGGACGGCAGTGAGGGCACGGCGTTGACGCCGCGGGAGCGTCAAGTTCTGCAACTCGTCGGTGAAGGGAAGTCCACCAAGCAGATCGCCGAGGTCCTGCACATCAGCGTCAAGACCGCCGAATTCCATCGCGGCCGACTGATGAAGAAGCTGAACGTGCACGACACCGCCAACCTGGTGCGCTACGCGATTCGCGAGGGCTGGATCGCGCTGTAGGGCAAAGCCCCGACTGAAACCTGGTTAATCCCCCAGGGTAAGAATTCTGATGCCGTCCCAGCGGGTCTCGCCCCCTTCGACGCTCATTCCACTACAGGCGCGGAACACGTTGCCGCCGCCGCACGCGTTCGGCATGGACGCGCGTTGCGTCGCGTGCAAGGTGTTGAAGCACGCCATCCGTCACATTCTCACGCAGGCCGGCAAACGCCAGCGCTCGACGAGCTCGGACGAGTTCTCCGAGCTGATCGCGCTGGTCGCGTCGGCGATCCACCAGGCGTGGTGCTCGGCGTTGCCGGCGGTGCCGGTGCGTCCCAAGGTCGATCCCAGAATCCATTCGTCGCTCGGTCGCCGGCTGCTCGAGCTGCTGCGCAGCGACGTGGTCGAGGGCTGGCACGACTTCGACGTGGCGGACGGCGCGCTGCTGCCGCTGCTCGTCGCGATGGAGCGCGTGCGCGTCACGATCCAGCCCAACTGGACGCAGACGTTCGCGCAACAGCTGTCGGGCAGCGACGGGCTGGCGCTGCTCATGGACGTCGCGCACGACCTCCGCTCGCCGCTCACGTCGATCCTCGTGCTCGCGGAGACGTTGCAGCGCGGCCAGAGCGGCGACGTGAACGACGTGCAGCGCCGCCAGCTCGGCCTGATCTATACGGCCGCGCTCGGCCTGTCGTCGGTGGCGAGCGACATCATCGAGTTCACGCAGGGCGGCGACCAGCTCGTCGAGCAGGAGCCGTCGGCCTTCTCGATCACCGCGATGCTCGAGTCGGTGCACGACATCGTGCGGCCCATCGCGGAAGAAAAGCGCCTCAAGATGCGCCTGCTCGCGCCGACCACCGACGAGCGTCTGGGCCATCCCGTCGCGCTCAGCCGGATTCTGCTGAACCTCACGACGAACGCCCTCAAGTTCACCGACGAGGGCTACGTCGAAATCATCGCGCAGGAGATCGCGGGGAACCGCAATCGCGTCGAGTTCGCGGTCCGGGACTCGGGCCGCGGCATTCCGACGGACAAGATCACGACGCTGTTCCAGCCGCTGCGCAAGGAGTCGGGACGGCGCGGCCAGCTCTTCTCGCAGACGGGGCTCGGTCTCACGATTTGCCGCAAGCTCGCGACGGCGATGAAGTCGGAGCTGAAGGTGGAGTCGCGGATCGGGTGGGGGACGCGCTTCTACTTCGAGATCGACCTGCCGATTGCGCCGGCGCGCCGCTCAGGGCCGCGCGCCGCGCCCCGTCCGGCGACGCATCCGGTCCGGAACAGCGGCTCGCACACGCCGCGCCCCAGCGCCCCGCACTCCAATGGATCTCCCGGCCCCCGCACCAGCGGGCCGCAGCGTCGCACTCCCTAACTGATCGATTCGCGCGCGCGGGCGACCAGCTCGCTCGTGGATGGCGGAGAGTTTAACTGCGGCGTGCCGGTGCCCGAGCCGCGCGCGCCCGACGGCCGCCGTGGGACTGCCGGCGCCGTGCTCATGCCGGCGCGCAGCTTGATCTGCGTGCTGCTCGCGATCGCGTCGAGAATCCGCTGCGCCAATCCCTCCGCCCCCTCGGCGTCGGTCGCCGGCGCAAAGACCGTGAACTCCGCGGGGCCGGTGCGGCCGACGGCATCGGAGATGCGCGCCGCGCGCCGCATCGCCAGCGCGAGACGGTCGGCCGCGCCCGCGGTCAGCACGCCGTCGGCCGGTTGGAAGACGGCGCAGGCGAGCGGCAGGCCCTGGCGCGCGGTGAACGCGGCGATCTCCGCCGAGCGGCGCGACATGCCGGCGTCGTTGTACAGCCCGCTCACGCGATCGACCATGCCTTCGGCGCCCAGCCGGTCCACCTCGAGCTTGCCCTGGACGTAGACGCTGAGCCGCAGGACCAGCTCTTCCATGTCGAGCGGATCGCCGCGCAGCTCCCAGGCGCCGGCGCGCAACGCCTCGAGCTGCTGCGCGCGCAGCGCGGGGCCGGCCGTGGTCAGGATGATCGGCGTCGCGCGCGAAATGCTCGGGTCGGCGCGGAGCGAGCGGCAGAGCGAGAGGCTGTCGGTCACGCGCGCGTCGAGCGCCATGTCGAGCAGAATGCCGTCGGGCAGATGCCGGCGGGCGAGCTCCTGCACCTGCTGGCGCTTGGCCGTGATGAGGACCTGGTAGCCGCCCTGCATGAGGACGCTCTCGAGCGACTCGGTCAACCACTTGTCGGCGTTGGCGAGGAGAATTTGCGGCTGAAGGCTCATGGGTGCGTTATGTTAGCGGGTATGAAGAAAGCCGCTAGCATCGCGCTGCTTGGCCTGGCAGGCGCTTGCGCCACGCTCAAGAACGCGCTGACGTTCGAGAAGCCGGACGTCGCGCTCCAGCAGATCAACGTCACGGGCATCGGTCTCACTGGCGGCACCCTGGACCTCGTGTTCGACGTGTACAATCCGAACCAGTACCGGCTGCGCAGTACGCGGCTCGAAGTTGAACTGCAACTCGCGCAGACGGATTTCGGGGAAGCCCTTATAGACAAACCCCTGGATCTGTCTCCGCAAAATCACAGCCAAGTCGTGATGCCGGTTCGATTCACGTGGGCGGGGGTGGGCGCCGCGGCCCGCTCACTGCTGCAATCGCAAGAATTGCCCTATGGACTCACCGGGGCTGTGATACTGGATACACCGATAGGAGAACGCAGGGTACAACTCAAGAATTCAGGCACAGTGCCGTTGCGCAAGTTGATCCAGTAAGGCAGGGGAGAAGGGAGAGGGGAGAGGTACCATTCGACGCTTAATCGACATCCAGGACCCCATCGAGCGCGCCTATCTCGTTGGGGCACCCCGCAAAGGCTCTGACGACGCGGTGCACGTCGATGAACACCTGGAGGAGCTCGAGCGGCTCGCCGATACCGCCGGGGCGCAGGTCATCGGCAGGACCATCCAGCGTATCGATGCGCCCACGCCCAACTTCTACATCGGCCAGGGGAAGGTCGAATCCCTGAAAGGCGAGATGGCAGCCGCCGGGGCGACGCTGATGCTGTTCGACGAATCGCTCACGCCGGTCCAGGGCGTCAAGCTCGAAAAAAGCCTCGGCGTGCGGGTCATGGATCGCACCGAGGTCATTCTCGACATCTTCGCAACCCGCGCGCGCAGCCACGAAGCGAAGCTGCAGGTCGAGCTCGCGCAGCTCGAGTATCTGCTGCCGCGCCTCACACGCATGTGGACACACCTGTCGCGTATTCGCGGCGGCATCGGGCTGCGGGGCCCCGGCGAAACGCAGCTCGAAACCGACCGGCGGGTCATCCGCCACAAGATCTCCGTGCTCAAGAAGCGGCTGAAGGACGTCGCCGAGCATCGGGCCAACCTGCGGCAGGGCCGGCGCGACATCCCGACCGCCGCGCTCGTCGGCTACACCAACGCCGGCAAGTCCAGTCTCCTCAAGGCGCTGTCGGGCGCGGACGTCTTCATCGAAGATCGGCTGTTCGCCACGCTCGACACGCTCGCCCGCGAAGTGGATGTGGGCGAAGGCTACAGGTTTCGCGTCACAGACACGGTCGGCTTCATCCGCAAGCTTCCGCATCATCTGGTGGCGTCGTTCCGGGCGACGATCGAGGAAGCGCAGGAGGCCGATTTGATCCTGCACGTCATCGACGCGTCCGACCAGAATTGGGAGGAGCACGTGGATGTTGTGGAGAATGAAACGCGTGCGGCGTTCGGCGTGCGGCGCGGCGAAGCAAGCGTCGAGCGCAAGCGAACGATCTACGTGTTCAATAAAGCCGACTTGCTGCCGGATCCGGATGCGTTTCTCGCCCTTGTCCGCGAGCACTACCCGCACGCGATTCTCACGTCCGTCGCGCCGCACGCCGCACGCCGCACGTTCGGTGTCGATGATTTGCGGCACGCGCTACGGACGTCGGCCCAGGCGCTGCGGCCGATTGCGGAGATCCGGGTTCCATTGACCAACGGAAAGTTGCTCGCCACACTCCATCGGGACGCCGAGATCCTGCATCAAGAACAGACGAACGGCGTGGTGACGTTGCGGGCGCGCATCGAGGCACGGCTGCTCGGTCGCCTGCGGCACGAGGGAGTCGAGGTGGTGCTCGGATGAAGTGGCTCCTGGTGCTTCCGTTCGCGCTCGGCGCGTGCGGCTTCCTCAACGTCGAGCCGCCGCCCCCGCCGCCGCCGGGCACGCCGACGCCGCAGCTGGTGGGCAACTTCAACGCGCCCACCTACGTTGCCGCACCGCCCGCGGACTCCGCGCGCCTGTTCGTGGTGGAGCAGGGCGGCCGCGTCATCGTCGTCCGGCACGACACGACCCTCAGCCGGCCGTTCCTCGACATTACGGGGAAGATCTCGACGGGTGGGGAGCGCGGGCTGCTCAGCATCGCGTTCCACCCGCAGTACGCATCGAACGGCCGGTTCTACGTGTACTTCACCAATCCGGCCGGCGACATCCGCGTCGTGCGCTACAACGTCTCGAGCGATCCCGACAGCGCGATCGAAGCGAGCGCCGACACGGTGATCGCCATTCCCCATCCCGGGCAGTCGAATCACAACGGCGGGCAGCTCCAGTTCGGCCCGGACGGCATGCTCTGGATGGGAACGGGAGACGGGGGAGGAGGGGGCGATCCCGACAACAACGGACAGGACAAGCACACGCTGCTCGGCAAGTTGCTGCGACTGGATGTGAGCGGCGCGAGCGGGTACACGATTCCCGCGGGCAATCCCGGCGGGAGCGATACGTCGTTCGCGCCCGAGGTGTGGTCGTACGGGCTGCGCAATCCGTGGCGCTTTTCGTTCGATCGCGGGACCGGCGATCTCTACATCGCCGACGTCGGCCAGGACGCGTTCGAGGAAATCGACGTCTCACCCACGGCGGTGCAGATGGGCCGCGGCGCGAACTTCGGGTGGAATCGCATGGAAGGCGCGCACTGCTATCCCAATGCGACCGGGACGTGCAACCAGGTGGGCCTGCTGCTGCCGTATGCCGAATACGCGCATGGCGGCGGCACGTGCGCGATCACGGGCGGCTACGTGTACCGCGGCAGCAAAGTCTCTCTGATGGCGGGCTACTATTTCTTCGCCGACTACTGCACCGGGTTCGTCCGCTCGATCAAGTACGGCCAGGGACCCACGCAGCTCGATTGGACGCAGTACATATCGCCGGGGGCGAACATCAGCTCGTTTGGAGAGGACGCCGCTGGAGAGCTCTACGTGGTCTTGCTCGGTGGGGGCGTCTATAGGATTGTGCCGATGCCATAACTACCAGGACGCCAAGACGCCAAGCTGCAAGCTTCTAGTACCGACTATCAATCCAAACTCAATTCCCAGTAGGGCACACACCCACTCCACGAGTGTTGTGCCTTTCAGTCCCGTGATCCAGGGAACGACGATCAGTCCGATGAGAAGCATCGCGACCGCGATACGCGCCGTTGCCGCCCTGCGCCGCGCTGCGCGGTCCGGCGCCGTCGTTTCACTCGCTGCTCGCGCCGCCCACAATCCGACAAAGAACACGCACCCGAGCACCCACAGTCCGTCGATCGTGTCGGTGAGCCAACCGGAGAAGTGTTCGGGGAAGAAGATGAGTTTCCAGCCGTCGCCGACGGTGTAGCCGAGGTTGCAGCGCGAATGGTTGTTGACGCCGAGGCAGACGGTCTTGCCGTCGTGCCACGTGCCGGCGTTGAAGGTATCGCCGGGGGCGATGGAGGGGGGAGCGAGCGCGTTGCGCCAGCGCAGGTCGGGTTGCTCGAGGCGTGCGCGGACGGCGAGCATGTCGTAGCGCAGCGCGAGGTCGTGGCGGTCGACCGACAGGACGATGGCGCGGTGGCCCTCGGCGTCGATCAGCGCGGCGAGCGGCGCGCTGCGATAGGACGGCGGGTCGGGGAGGGTGGCGCGCACGGCGAGCGAGCCGTAGAGCACGCGCGCGCGCAGCACGGTGCCCTGATAGAGACTGTAGTAGTTGAAGTCCGGTCGCACGATCGTTTGAAACGGTCCGGCGGGCACGACGGGGTGCAGGGCGATGCCGGTGCCGGTCCACGCGAGGATGGCGACGATGGCGGCGCCGAGCGTTTGCCAGGCGGCGCGAGCTGGTGAGGCGAACAGCCAGCGCGGGGCGGTGCGGGTGAGCGCGACGCCGAAGGCGGTGCTGGCCGTGTTGCAGACGATATCGCCGACGCTCGGGTCTCGGCCGGGGATCCATTGCTGCGAGAACTCGACGCTGAACGACAGCGCGGCGCCGAGCGGTATGGCGATGAGGGGGCGGACGCCGGCGAGCGTGAGGCAGATGCCGAGCGGCAGGAAGAGCAGGAGGTTCTGGATGATCTCGCCGACGGCGGCGTCGCCGGAGGCGAGGCTGAAGGACCAGCCGTGGGTGCTCGTGCCGGAGGCGAAGGTGGTGGCGCGGATGATGGCGAGGGCGGAGAGCGCGACGCCGATCCAGGCAAGGCGGCGATTCATGGCCGAGAAAGCTACGAGCTTGAGTCGCTAGGCGCTGGCCTCCAGGGCGCTGCGCGCGCGCGAAGGACCTCCAGCGTCGGGAATGCGACCTCCAGCGTCGGGAATGCGACCTCCAGCGTCGTGCGATTGAGCACGAGCGTTGTCCGATCGACGTAGAGAGGAGCGCGCGGCGCCGTGCGCGTTGTCCAATCGACGTAGCGGGGAGCGTGCGGCGCCGTGAGCGTCGTCCGATCGACGTAGCGAGCAGCGCGCGGCGCCGTGAGTGTTGTCCGATCGACCTAGCGAGCAGGGCGCGGCGCCGTGGGCGTCGTCCGTGCGACGTAGCGAGGAGCGCGCGGCGCCGTAAGCGTTGTCCGATCGACGTAGGGAGGAGCGCGACCCGCCGTGAGCGTCGTCCGCTTCACAAAGTGGGACCGCGGGGGGCCCAAAGCGTCCTCGGCGCCCTCTATTATGCCCGTTTGTGCGCTGCGACCTAGCCAATGGTGAGACGGGGCAACATATTGCCGGTCCCTTGGTCGTAGAACCGAGCCAGGAGTGCGTTAGAGCGCCCATTTTTGTCGGGAGTGTAGGGGTCGTGGAAGCAGAGTCTTTCCACATCACAAATCCGCACATCGACAGCGTTTCGCCCGAGATTCCCACAAGCTCGCGCGCGAGTTCACGCGCGCCGGTCAGGGAGCGGCGCGAGGCCACGACGCCGGTGCGGCTCAGCCTGCAACGGCGGGCGCAGTCGAATTTCCGCCGCCACTTCCTGCGCGGCTTGCGCCGTTTTGGCACGCTGCTCGTCGCCGATCTCGCCTCCTTCTATATGATGCGCGCGCTGGTCCGCGCGCTGCGCGACTCCGCGGCGCTCGGCCAGGCGGTCTCCGGCTCGATGCAGCGCTGGCTGCCGGCCGGGATCCTGAACGGCTGGCAGTACGCGGCTGCGCTGTTCGTCGGGCTGCTCGTCTTGGGCAATTACGGGCCGGGCGATCAGCGGCGCAGCACCAAGCAGCTTTTCCTGGCGTGCGCGCTGGCGACGGCGCTGCCGTTGTGGATGACGATCTGGACGCGCGGCGTCGAGGTCGTGGCGGTGCAGTACGTCCTGACGACGGCGCTCGTCTGGCTCGGCATCGTGCTCGAGCGGCGGGTGCTGGACCGGGTGGTGGCGTGGGTGCGGCCGCATCCGCACGACACGCTGCGCACGCTGTTCGTGGGGCCGGCCGAGGCGTGCCGGGCGACGACGGAGAGCTCGGCGTTCGACAACGATTCCGAGTATCAGCCGATCGGGTTCGTGGACACGCACATTCCGCCGGCGCAGACCGCGCTGGGGCACATCGTGGATTTCGCGGGAGTGCTGCACGACACGCACGCCGAGGCGGTGGTGGTGTGCGGGTATCTGACGGATGCGCGGTTTCATGACGTCGTGGATGCCGCGTTGACGTGCGGATGCAAAGTGCTGGCGGTGCCGCGCACCATCGAGATCGCGGGAGTGGAGCCGAAGCTCGTGTGGCGGCGCGATCAGCCGCTGGTCGAGCTGACGACGCCGACGCTGCGCGGTGGGCAGCTCGTGGCGAAACGCTGTGTCGATCTCGTGGGCGCGGCGGTGGGTTTGCTCGTCGCGAGTCCCGTGATGGTGCTGATCGCGTTGCTCGTGAGGCTCGAGTCCGCGGGCCCGGTGTTCTTCCGGCAGAGGCGTGTGGGGCGGGGCGGGCGGCTGTTCAAGATTTTCAAGTTCCGCACGATGGTGGCGGGGGCCGAGGAGCGCCGCGACGCGCTGCTCACGCAGAGCATTTATCCCGATCGCCGGCTGTTCAAGATTCTGGATGATCCGCGGCTGACGCGGATCGGCGGGTGGCTGCGCAAGACGAGTCTCGACGAGCTGCCGCAGCTGTTCAACGTGCTCAAGGGTGAGATGTCGCTGGTGGGTCCGCGGCCGCCGATTCCGTCGGAGGTCGAGCTGTACGAGGCGCATCATTATGCGCGGTTCGACGTGAAGCCGGGGATCACGGGGCCGTGGCAGGTGAACGGCCGGAACAAGGTGACGGATTTCGAGCAGATCGTGGCGCTCGAGACGCATTACATCCGCGAGTGGTCGCTGCTCTCGGACATCGGCATTCTGTTTCGGACAGCGTGGGTCGTTCTCAGCATGAACGGCGCGCACTAGTACCGCCTCGCAGGTAACTCTCATCCGACTTCGCGCCCTCGTTGTCGTATTCGCGGCCACCGCGTGCGCCAGTGACCTGACCGGTCCTGGCGTCCTGAACGTTGCCCCTATCGGTGGAATCATCGACACGGTCTGGTCGGGAGCGCCGGGTGAGCCGCTCCCAACGGGCGTTGCGATCCGCATCAAAGATCCTGACGGAGCGCCCTTACGGGGTGCGCTCGTGACCTGGGACGCTGTC
>DATJKA010000116.1:0-3557 GCA_035491815.1 Gemmatimonadales bacterium
CGATCGCGACCCGCGCACTGACCCTGCCCGAACGCACGGGCGAGCGGCATGCCGACGGCCGCAAGGCCGAGTGCCTGCAGGAGCTGACGGCGTGAGATGGTTCCGTGATCGTAGGCGTTGAACAGGCGTGACACATCGCTCACAGAGGGCTCCGGCGGTGGCAGGTCGGGTTGGGGCGGAACGGACCGGCGGAGACTATGCGTGCGATCTACGGACAACGCAAGGCGAGGCGGGCGTGAACCCGCCCCGCCCCAGGTCAGGCCGCGCCGCGCTGCGTGACCAGGCCGATCGTGCGCTCGGCGCCCCCGGTCACCGCCACCTCGATGCTCAGCCGCGTGCGCTCGACCTCGATCTCGAGACGCCGGATCTTTTCGCGCAGCGAGCTGACGTTCTGGTCGAACGAGCGGACCTCGTCGCTGGCGCGCGCGCGCTGCGCCGCCGCCGTGCGGCTCGATCGCCCACTCTCACGCTGTCGCGCCAAATCCTGCTCGGCGACGCGCTGGATGATCTGCCGCCGCTCCTGCATGCGGTTGAGCAACTCGGTTTGCAGGTCCACCAGCCGGCTGCGGAGATGCGCGAGCTCCTGCACGGCAGCGAGCTGCTTGGTTCGGTTCGTCAGGAAATCCGGGTCTTCGATGATTGGCATATGTGTGCTCCTCCCCCGTGCCGGAGACAGCAGCAATCTCTAAACCAGCGGGCTTCGCCCGGGGCTCGAAGCCGCCGGGCCGCGGTCACCGCGTCGGGGCCTCAGCTCTCGTCGAGAATGGCACGCAACCGCTCGTGACGCAGCCGCTCGGCGTCCATGAACGCCTTGAATCGCGGGTCTGCGCGCAGTGCTGAAAAGCTCGGGTCGCCGGCGATCAGGTCGTAGCACGGCATGCCATCGTTCGCCATTCGCTCCAGCCAATGCAGCGCGTCGTCGCGGCGGCCGAGCAGTGCGCTCGCCGATGCGATTGCGAACTCGGCATGATGAAAGTGTGACGCGGCCTGCCCGGCCGTGATCGCGCGCTGGATCGATGTGTCCGCCGACTGCCCGAGCCTCGCCAGCAGGACGGCGCGCGCGGCCGCGGCATCGGATCCATCCTCGCCGCGCCCGATGCTGTCGAGCACCGCGAGCCCGTCCCGAGCGCGACCAATGTAGCCGAGCACGAGCGCGCGCTCATAGGGAAACAGCGACCCGGGCCGGCGCTGGTCGAGAGCGAGCGCGCTGTCATAGCGCTGCCCATACCACATCACTCGTCCGATCCGCGGCGGCACGAACCGGTTCGCCGGATCCAGCGTCAGCGTGGTTTCCAGTTCTCGCCGCGCTTGCTCCAGCAAACCGACGTGGAACAGCAGCGTGCCTAATGCACCGTGCACATCCGCGTCGTTCGGCTTGAGCGCCAGCGCGCGGCGGTAATCACGCAACGCGTCTTCGAGTCGCCAGCCTTCCTCGCGCGTATACGCCAGGTCGCCGCGCGCGTAGTACGCTTCGGCCGAACCGGAGTCCAGCGCCAAAGCCCGCGCGATCTCCGCCGCCGCGTGCTCGCGAAGCTCCGTGCTCGGTCCGGCGTTGAACACCTGCGCGATGTAGACGCGCGCCAGCGCCGCGTGTGCTTCGGCGAATGTCGAATCCAGCGCGATGGAGCGCCGAAACATCTTCGCCAGGGTATCGTACGCGGCCGCTTCGCCCGGCTGGTTTCTCCGCTCGTTCCACAGGGCGCGACCGCGCACGTAGAGCTCGTACGCATCGTAGTTCTCGGTAGGCCGCTTCGCCACGCGCTGCCACTCTTGCGGGAAAAGCTTGATTCGCAGGGCTTGGGCGACGCGCATCGAGACGTCGCGCTCGACGTCGACGACGTTCGCGACACTGGCCACGCGATCATAGCGCTCGCTCCACCGTTCCTCCTCGGAGCTGGCGTCGACGAGTCGTATCGTGATGTGCAATCGATCGCCAGCCTTCTGACTCGTGCTCTCGATGACGCTGCCGACGTTCAGCCGGCTCGCGATCTCCTTGACCGATCGCTTCCCGTCCGCGTACGCGAGCACGGAGCTGCGCGCGATCACGCGCAAGCCAGCGATGTTGGACAGCGTCGAGATCAACTCGTCCGTCATCGCTTCCGAGAAATAGCGATCCTGCGGATCGGCGCCGAGCGTCGCCATCGGCAGCACGGCAACGCGGGTCGCGATCGACGCATCCCGGCCGATCGTCGGGCCGCGATGGTGCCACGCCCAGGCGCCGCCGGCGATCAACGATGCGACGCACGCCGCCGCTACCAGCAGGTGTTGCGATCCGCGCCGGTGGTTTCCAACGCCAACGGCAGAGTCGTCGACTGGTTCGAGCACGCGGTCGATCGCATCGCGCAAGTCGGCCGCGGAGGCGAATCGATCGGCGGGCGATTTGGCGAGCGCGCGCTCCACCACGCGCTCAACCGAATCTGGCACGACGGCTCGGGCAAGCCGAATTGACGGCACGGCGCTCGACGCATGCTGCGCGATCACGCGTTGCGGGTTCGATCCGGTGAACGGCGGGTCGCCGGACAGCATCTCGTAGAGCACGCACCCCAAAGCGTAAATGTCGGTGCGGGCGTCGACGTTCGGCATCGCCAGCGCCTGTTCCGGACTCATGTAGGCCGGCGTGCCGAGCGAGATCCCGGTCTGGGTGAGCGAATCGTTCGCCGTCGTGGCAAGCGCGCGCGCGATGCCAAAATCGCAAAGCACCGCGTGGCCCGAGATGAACAGCACGTTCTCCGGCTTGATGTCGCGGTGCAGGATTCCCGCGCGATGCGCTGCATCCAGTGCATCGGCCACCTCGCGCGCGATGCGGAGCGCATCGCGCAACGGCAGCTGACGCTCGCGGGTGAGCCGGGCGCGCAGCGAGCCGTCCGGCGCATACGGCGTGACGTAGAAGAGGAGATCCTGCGCCTGACCCGAGTCGAGCAGCGGAATGATGTTCGGATGCGTGAGCTGTGCCGTTATCCGGATCTCCCGCAGAAATCGCTCGCCGCCGAGCATCGCGCTCAACTGCGGATCGAAGACTTTGATCGCCACATCTCTATCGTGTCGCGTATCGTGCGCCAGGTACACGCGCGCCATGCCACCACGACCGAGCTCGCCCTGGATCGTGTATCGGCCGGCCAATGCAGCCGTGAGGATCGACATGGCGGATTGCGACGACGCCGTCATGCGCCGAATTTGCCGCTCGCCCCGCACAACGGCCAGACTGCGCTGTTCGCCGGCTGGCCCTGCCGCTTAGTTTCTCCCGTCGACCGCTCCGAACAATCGTCCTCCTCTTCCCGACCTCGATGCGCTCCACCGCCGACGTCGTCGTGTGCGGTGCCGGAATCGCCGGCGTTGCCGCAGCCTATCACCTGGCCGCCCGATTCGGCGTCTCACGCGTGGTGCTGATCGATGAACGCGACCCGCTGACGCTGACGAGCGACAAGGGCACGCAGGGCTACCGGAATTGGTGGCCCGGACCCGATGCCACGATGTTCCGACTCGTCTCGCACAGCCTCGATCTGCTCGAGGAGAGCGCGGTCGAGAGCGGCAACGCCTTCCGCATGACCCGCCACGGC
>DATJKA010000117.1:0-41089 GCA_035491815.1 Gemmatimonadales bacterium
CGCAGCGCCGGGAAATCGACGATCCGCGCGTACGCGCTGCCGCCGCCGATGATGATCCGCGGCTTCTCCTTCTTCGCCACCTCGCGGACCTGGTCGTAATCGATCCGCCCCGTCTGCTCGTTCACCTGATACGCCGTCGCCTTGAACAGCGTGCCGGAGAAATTCACCGGCGAGCCGTGGGTCAAATGGCCGCCGTGCGGCAGCGCGAGGCCGAGCAGCGTGTCGCCGAACTTGGCGACGGCGAGATAGGCCGCCATGTTCGCCTGCGCACCCGAATGCGGCTGGACGTTCGCATGCTCGGCACCGAACAGCTGCTTCGCCCGGTCGATCGCGAGTTGCTCGACCTGATCGACAATTTCGCAGCCGCCGTAGTAGCGCTTGCCCGGCAGCCCCTCGGCGTACTTGTTCGTGAGCGCCGTCCCCATCGCCTCCAGCACTGCGACGGACACGAAGTTCTCGCTCGCGATCAGCTCGAGGCCGTGCTCCTGCCGCGCGACCTCCTGCTTGATGAGCGCCGCGATCTTGGGGTCGATGTCGCCGAGCGGTGCCTGACGGTCGGTCATTTCTCGATTTTCTCGATCCGGCGCTCGTGACGGCCGCCCTCGAAGTTCGTTTCCAGCCACTTGTGGAGGATGCTCACGCCCTGCTCCTCATTCACGAATTGTGCCGGTAACACCAGCACGTTGGAATTGCCGTGTTGTCGCGACAGCGCCGCCACTTGCTCGTTCCACGCGAGCGCCGCCCGCACGCCGCGAAAGCGGTTCGCTGTATACGACATGCCCAAACCTGTACCACAAGTGAGCACGCCGCGCTGCGCTTCCCCGCTGCTCACCGCCTTCGCGACCGGCTTCGCGTAGTCGGGATAGTCGTCGGCCGGATCGAGCGCCTTCGGGCCGACGTCGATCGGCTCGTAGCCCATTTTCTTCAATTCGTCGACCAGGCGGTTCTTGAGCTTATAGCCGACGTGATCGGCGCCGATAAAAATCTTCTCAGACAAAGTTCTGCCTCACCTTCGCAATCGACGCAATCCGCCGCTCCGCCAGCCGATCCGCCGCCTTGTAGCTCGGCATCCGCTCCTCGGCCGCGATATCGAACACCATCAATATCGTGTCGTAAATCTCGCCCGCTTTGTTGCGCGCGCGCTCCATCGTCCAGCCCTCGAGCTCGGCGTTCACGTTCACGAGCCCGCCGGCGTTGATCACATAATCGGGCGCGTACGTGATCTCGCGCTGCTCCAGCATGTCGCCGTGGCGCTCCTCGGCGAGCTGATTGTTCGCCGCGCCCGCCACGATCTCGCACTTGAGCTGCGCGATCGTCTGATCGTTGATGATCCCGCCGAGCGCGCACGGCGCGAAGATGTCGGCCGGCACCCCGTAAATCTCGTCCGGTTTGACTGCGCTCGCCCGGAAGTCCTCCACGACGTGCTTGACCCGCGCGGCATCGATATCCGTGACGACGAGCTGCGCCCCTTCCTTATTGAGAAGATCGGCCAGGTAGTAGCCGACGTGGCCGCAGCCCTGCACCGCGATCTTCTTACCCTTGAGCGCGTCATCCCCATACCGATGCTTGGCGCACGCCTTGATGCCGCGATACACGCCGAACGCCGTCACCGGCGACGGATCGCCCGACTTGCCGATCACTCCCGTCACGTGATTCGTCTCGGCCTTGATGAACTCCATATCGTTCACCGACGTGCCGACGTCCTCGGCCGTGATGTAGCGGCCGCCCAGCGCCTCGACATGGCGGCCGTGCATGCGAAAGATCGGCTCGCGATTGCGGATCTTGTTGTCGCCGATGATGACGCTCTTGCCGCCGCCGAGATTGAGACCAGCGACCGCGGCCTTGTACGTCATGCCGCGCGCGAGCCGGAGGCAGTCGATCAGCGCCTCACGATCGGTCGCGTAATTCCAGAACCGTGTGCCGCCGAGCGCGGGGCCCAGCGTCGTGTCGTGAATGGCGATGATGCCGCGGTAGCCCGAGGACGGCTCGTACACGAGCGACACCTGTTCGTGCGCGTGCTCCTCGAGCAGCGCGAACAGCGCCGTCGCTTCTTCCTTCCTAGCGCTGACGGAGCGCGCGGGCGATGACGATTCGCTGGATTTCACTGGTGCCTTCATAAATCTCGGTGACCTTTGCGTCGCGGAAGAGTTTCTCAACGGGGAAGTCCCGCATGTAGCCGTATCCCCCGAAGAGCTGCACGGCCTGCGTCGTGACCCACATCGCCGTTTCGGACGCGAACAGCTTCGCCATGCTGGCGTAGTGCGAAATGTCTTCGCCCGCGTCTTTGCGCGCGGCGGCGCGGTGCGTCAGCGCGCGCGCCGCTTCGATGCGCGTCGCCATGTCGGCGAGCTTGAACTGCACCGCCTGGAACTCGCCGATCGGCTTCTCGAATTGCTTGCGCTCGTTCGTGTATTGGAGGCAGTGCTCGAGCGCGCGCCGCGCGATGCCCACGCCCTGCGCGCCGATGCCGAGGCGTCCGGCGTCGAGCCCTTCCATCGCGTACACGAAGCCCATGCCTTCGTCGCCGAGCATCTGATCGACGGGGAGGCGCAGATCGTTGAGCTCGATGCCGGCGGTGTTGGACGAGCGCAACCCCATTTTGTCTTCGGGCTTCGCGGGCGTGTACCCCTTCGTGTCGGTCGGCACGATGAACGTCGAGATCCCTTTCGCGCCGCGCCGCGCGTTCGGCTGGTCGGTGCGCACCATGATCATCATGAGATCGGCGGTGCCGGCATTCGTGGCCCACGCTTTCGCGCCGTTCAGCACCCAGTCCTTGCCGTCCTTCACGGCCTGCGCGCGCAAACCGGCGGCGTCCGAGCCCGCTTCCGGCTCGGACAGTGCGAAGCCCGCGAGCAATTCGCCGCGCGCCATCGGTTTCAGCCAGCGCTCTTTCTGCTCCGGCGTGCCGTGCTTCACGAGCATCGTCATGGGAATGGCGTTGTGAATGCCGATCGAGACGGCGAACGCGGCGTCGGCGGCGGAGAGCTCTTCGAGCACCATCAGATAGGTGACGGTGTCGAGCGCCATCCCGTCGAATTCCTCCGGCGTACACATGCCCAGGAAGCCGAGCCGGCCGAATTCGTCGATGACGCCGCGCGGGAAGAAGTGCGTCCGGTCCCACTCCGCGGCGAACGGCTCGATCTTTTCTTTGGCGAACTCGCGCGCGAGCTCGACGACCTGCTCGCGAATGTCAGTCGCGGTAGACATAGAACCCCACACCCGATTTCCGACCCAGCTTTCCTTCGGCGACCATTTTCTTGAGCAACGGCGCGGGGCGGTACTTGCGCTTGTCGAGCCCGTTCTGCAGCACCCGCATGATCGCCAGGCACACATCGAGACCGATGAGATCGGCCAACGCGAGCGGTCCCAGCGGATGGTTCATGCCGAGCTTCATGACCTGATCGACCGCTGCGGGCGTCGCGACGCCTTCGTCCACGCAGAAGATCGCCTCGTTGATCATCGGCATCAGAACCCGATTCGAGACAAAGCCGGGGCTGTCGTTCACCTCGACCGGCGTCTTGCCGAGCTGCTTTGCGACCTCAACCACTTTCGAGGTCGTCTCGAGTGATGTCTTAGGTCCCTTGACGATTTCGACGAGCGGCATGAGGGGGACGGGATTCATGAAATGCATCCCGATGACCCGCTCCGGCCGCATGGTCTGCTTGGCGATTTCCGCGATCGAGATCGAAGACGTGTTCGACGCGAGGATGCCCGTGGGCGATAAATGATCCAGATCCTCGAAGATCTGAAACTTGATGTCCGGGTTCTCCGACACTGCCTCGACGATCAACTCGACATTCTTCGCGGCGTCGAGCGCAGTGTTGGTCGTGATCCGACCGAGCGTATCTACCGACGACTGATGACTGATGACGCCTTTCTTCTCCATGCGCTCCAGATTCTTCTTGATCGTCCCAACCGCCCGGCCAAGCGCGTCCTGAGAAACGTCCACCAGCGCGACGTCCCATCCATGTTGTGCAAACACGTGGGCGATGCCGTTGCCCATTGTACCGGCGCCCACGACGGCGACCTTGCTCATGCCGCCTCAGCTTCGGCGAGCGGCGCGCGGTGCGCGGTGAAGGCGTTCGCTCTCATCAGGAGAAACAGCGTACCTGCAGTCAGTACGATCGTCGCGACGATTCCGCCCTCGGGCCCGAATGCCCCGCCGTCTACCCAAGCGTGCAGGCCGGGTGCGTACTCGACGACGGGAACGTGAAACGTCACGCCGCTGACGGGCGCATCGAACAGGATTGCCAGCCCGGCGTTCCAGCCGAAGTGCGCCCCCCAGGCAAGCTGCATGCCGCCGTTCGAGAAGAAAGCGAGCGACAACCAGATCGCGGCGAGCGCGACGTTGATCGTGCTGAACGCCGTCGCGTTCGGATTGCGGGCGTGGGCGAGGCCGAACAGGAGCGCGAGCAACACCGTGGCGGGAACCACGCCGAAGGCATCGCTCAAGCGTCGCAGCGGAAACCCGCGGAACATCAGCTCCTCGGCGAGCGCCGCGAAAATCAGTCCCAACAGCAGTGGCAACGCGATTCGGGGCCAGATGCTCCAGTCGCCGGTGAAATGCACGCGCGCGCCGTCGAGCACGACGGCCAGGCCGATCGCGACCGCCGCCATGACCGCGCCGAGCCCGAGGCCGAGCAGCCAGGGGGTCAGCGCGGGCCGCCGCCAGCCGAGCTGCGACCACGAGGACTTCGTCAGCAGCCGTCCGACGATCCACGTCGCCAGCGCGAAGCCGACCACCTCGTACGTGCCGTTGCGCGCGATCCACCAATCGGCGCCGCCCCACCCCGGCACCAGCTCCGCGAGGCCGATCGTAATCCCGATGCCGGTGGCGAAGCAGAGCAACACCCAACCAAGCGCGATGGCGACGCGCTTCACATCCGCAAACGAAACGCGCGCCATCAGAGGCGCGCGCGAATCGTTGGGGTGAGCTTGATCAGGACCGGGACGGCGATCACCAGCTTCAGTAAGTCGCCCAGCAGGAACGGCAGCGTGCCGAACTGCGCGGCGGCCCGCAGGTCGCCCGTGAGAATAGCGAGCTGAGCCAGGCCGCCGAGGTGGATGAGGACCAGACCAACAAGCACGGCGCAAGCTGCACGAAGCCAAGGCGCGGCTGGAGGGGCCCAGTTACCCCCGCGCTGCCACCGCGGGGATAACAGGGCCCCCACGGCCCACGCCGCCACTGGATACGCCAGCAGATACCCGCCCGTCGGGCCGAACAGTCGCGCGATGCCGACGAGCGGCACGGTCGGCGTGAACACCGGCAAGCCGGCGGCGCCCATGGCGAGATAGAGGATCATGCTGGCGGCGCCGAGCGGGCCGCCGAGCAGGCCGCCGACCAGCAGCACGGCGAGCGGCTGCAGCGTCATCGGAACGGGGGTTCCTGGTAGCGGCACAGAAACCTGCGCCGCGAGCGCGACGAACAGCGCGCCCAGCACGATCGCGAGCACTCGCACGCCCCACGCCGCACGCCGCACGCCTAACGCAAGATCTGTCATAGCATCTCCACAGAGAGAGCAACTGCGTTACCGCCACCGAGACACAGGGTGGCGAGTCCGGTTCGTTTGCCGTACCGCTTCAGTGCATACAGCAACGTCGTGAGCACGCGCGCGCCCGAGGCGCCGATCGGATGGCCGAGCGCGATCGCGCCGCCGTGCACGTTCACTCGGCCCCAATCCCAGCCGAGCGCCTGGCCGTCGGCGAGTGCCTGGACGGCGAAGGCTTCGTTCGCTTCGATCAGATCGTAGTCGGAAATCTTCGCCTGCGTCTTCGCCATCAGATTCCTCACCGCCACGATCGGCGCGAAGAACAGATCTTTCGGCTCGCCGCCGCCGCCCGCGTAACCGGTGATCTTCGCCAGCGGCTCGATGCCGTGCGTCTTCGCGAAGGCCAGCGAGCTGACCACCAGCGCGCTGGCGCCATCATTTAGTCCAGGCGCGTTGCCCGCCGTGACGGTCCCACCTTTTTCGAACACCGGCTTGAGCGAAGCGAGCTTTTCGAGCGACGTATCGGCGCGCGGGCCTTCGTCCTTCTCGATCTTGTCGACCGGAACGATCTCCGCCTTGAAGAAGCAGGCCTCCATCGCTGTGACCGCCTTGCGATGGCTCTCGAGCGCAAACTTGTCCTGCGCCTCGCGGGAGATGCCGGCCTTCCTCGCGGTGTACTCAGCCAAAGCGCCCATGTGCGACTCGGAGAACGAATCCCACAGCCCGTCCTTGATCATTCCGTCCACGAGCTCGGAATTGCCGGCCTTGATGCCGCCGCGCATGCCGTAGACGTAGTGCGGCGCATTCGACATCGACTCGAACCCGCCCGCGACGATGCATTGCGCGTCGCCCGCCTTGATCGCCTGCGCGGCGAGCATCACCGCCTTGAGCCCCGAGCCGCAGACCTTGTTGATCGTCAGCGCGGGAATCGTCCCCGGCAGTCCGGCGTGAATCGCCGCCTGGCGCCCGGGCGCCTGCCCTTCGCCGCCCTGCAGCACATTGCCCATGATCACTTCGTCGACGGCGGTGTCGGGAACCCGAGCGCGGCGCACGGCTTCGCGCGCGACGATGGCGCCGAGCCTCGGCCCTGGCAGCGGCGAGAGGCCGCCCAGGTATTTGCCGATCGGCGTCCGGCAGGCTGAGAGGATGACGGGCGTTGTCGCGTCGTTCATCATCAAGAAACTAGCGGCTTGAGACTCTTCGTGTGAATCTCCGACGTGAGCTTCTCCACAAACTCCGCAACCGGCAGCACGACCTGCTTGTTTCCGGCCCCGCGCCCGCGCACCGCGACCGAGTGCGCCTCCGCCTCGCGCTGCCCCACGACCGCCATGTACGGAATCTTGTGCAGCTCGGCGTCGCGGATCTTGTAGTTCAGCGTGTCGGAGCGCTCGTCGAGATGCGAGCGAATCCCCGCGCGGCGCAGCTCCTGATGAACCGCCCGTGCCGCCTCGACCTGCCCCTCGGCGATCGGCAGCACGCGCACCTGCACCGGTGACAGCCAGAGCGGGAACGCGCCGGCGAAGTGCTCGATCAAGAAGCCCGTGAACCGCTCGATCGTGCCGAAGATCGCGCGGTGCATCATGAGCGTGCGGTGCGGCTTGTTGTCCGCCCCCGTGTACTCGAGGTTGAAGCGCTCGGGCAGCTGATAGTCGAGCTGGATCGTCGCGCCCTGCCACTCGCGGCCGATCGCGTCGTTGAACTTGACGTCGATCTTGGGACCGTAGAACGCGCCGCCCCCCGCATCGATCCGGTAGGTCAGCCCGCGGCGCTTCAGCGCGCTCTCGAGCGCCCGTTCCGCGACGTCCCACATCGCGGGCGTGCCGAGCATCTTGTCGGGCCGCGTCGCCAGATCCAGCCGGTAATTCAGGCCGAACGTCTTCCCCATCACCAGCTCGACGATGTCCAGCATGTTGAAGATCTCTTCCTCAATCTGATCTTCACGCAGGAAGATGTGCGCGTCGTCCATCGACAGGCCGCGCACGCGCAGCATGCCGTGCAGCGTGCCCGAGCGCTCGTTGCGATAGACGTTCGCAATCTCCGCCAGCCGGATGGGCAGATCGCGGTAGCTGCGCTGCTGGCTCGCGTAGATGAGGATGTGCATGGGGCAGTTCATCGGCTTCACGCGATAGCGCACGTCCTCGGACTCGCCCTCGCCCGCCGCCATCGGCGGAAACTGATTGGCCGCGTAGAGCGGCAGGTGCCCCGAGCGCAGGAACAGCTGCTCGCGCGTCACGTTCGGCGTGTACACGAGCTGATAGCCGCGCTCGAGAATGACGTCCTCGATGAAGCGGCGCAGCTCGAAGTTCAGGATGGCGCCGTTCGGGTGCCACATCACGAGACCGGGCCCGACGTCCTCCTGAATCGAAAAGAGGTCCAGCTGCTTGCCGATGACACGGTGGTCGCGCTTGCGCGCCTCCTCGAGCCGCGTGATGTACTGGTCGAGGTCCTGCTTACTGAACCACGCCGTGCCGTAGATCCGCTGCAGCATCTGGCGCCGCTCGTCGCCGCGCCAATACGCGCCCGCCGCGTGCAGCAGCTTGAAATACTGGATCTTCCCCGTGCTCGGCACGTGCGGCCCGCGGCACAGATCCACGAAGGGCCCGTCCGTGTACACGGAGATCACCTCGTCCGGCCCGAGGTCCTGAATCCGCTCGAGCTTGAGCGGATCGTCGGTGAAGCGCTTCTGCGCCTCGGCCCGCGAGACTTCCTCGCGTGTGAACGCGTAATCGGCTTTCGTGACTTCCGCCATCTTCTGCTCGATCGCCGCGAGATCTTCCGGCGTGAACGGCCGGCCGATATCGAAGTCGTAGTAGAACCCGTCCTCGATCGGCGGGCCGAAGCCGATCTGCGCCTTCGGGAAAATCTGCCGGACCGCCGTCGCCAGGACGTGCGCCGACGAATGGCGCAGCACGTCGAGCGCCTGCGGATCCTTGTTCGTCAGGATCGAGACTTTGGCGCCGTCGGGCAGCGGACGCTGCAAGTCGCGCACTTCGCCGTCGACGCGGATCGCGAGCGCCGCCTTGGCCAGGCCGGGGCCGATCGCCTTGGCGAGGTCGGCTCCGGTCGCGCCGGCCGGTAGAGTCTTGTTGCTCCCATCCGGCAGGACGACGTGGATCTCGGAAGGGGACATGGCTTAAGGAGTCGGGGTGCCGATGCGCGGCAGATGCAGGCCGAACCGGAAATACAATCCAACCGAAAACAGCACGATCCCGCCGAGCACCATCCAGCGCACGACGCGGCTCGTGGGCAGCGAATCATCCGACGGCTGAGGAGGCGGAGTCATTGGACGATATTCTAGCGGCGCCTTCTATATTAAGGAATGGCATACGATCCACGGCCGATAGAACCCGCCATCTACAAGCGCTGGCTCGAGGCCGGGATCTTCCAGCCCACGCCGGCCGGCGGGGGGGAGCCGTATGTCATCGTGATTCCTCCGCCCAATGTGACCGCCGAGCTGCACGTCGGGCACGCGTTGAACAACGTGGTGCAGGACGTGCTGGTCCGCTTCGAGCGCATGCGCGGCCGCGCGGTCGAGTGGCTCCCGGGGACCGATCACGCCGGCATCGCGACGCAGAACGTGATCGAGAAGCAGCTCGCGGCCGAGGGGAAGACGCGCTTCGACCTGGGCCGGGAAGCGTTCGTGGCGCGCGTGTGGCAATTCGTCCGCGCGACCGGGAACACCATCCTCGAGCAGCTCAAGACGATCGGCTGCTCCTGCGACTGGAGCCGCACCCGCTTCACGCTCGACGACGCGTATTCGCGCTCCGTCCGCGAAGTGTTCGTGCGCCTGTGGGATGAAGGGCTGATCTACCGCGGCCACCGCGTGATCCACTGGTGCCCGCACTGCCTCACCGCGCTCTCGGACGAAGAAGCCGAGCACCACGAGACGCAGGGCAATCTCTACCACATCCGCTATCCGCTCGAGGACAGCTCGGCGTTCGTGACGGTCGCGACGACGCGCCCCGAGACGATGTTCGGCGACATCGGCCTCGTGTTCAACCCGAAGGACAGCCGCTACGCGCAGCTCACAGGCAAGCGCGTGCGGATTCCGCTCACCGAAATCGCGATCCCGATCGCCACGGACGCAGCGGTCGAGCAAGGCTTCGGCACGGGATTGCTCAAGGTGACGCCGGCGCATGACGCGAATGATTTCGACATTGCGCGGAGAGTGTGGCCGAACTCTGAGATGCCGCTGATCATGACGGAAGACGGGCGGATGGGCGGACGGGCAGACGGGCGGATCCCAACGGACCTCCAAGGCCTGGATCGGTTCGAAGCCCGGAAAAAACTCGTCACGCAGCTGGAAACAGAGGGGCTGCTCGTGAAGGTCGAGCAGCACAACCATTCCGTGCGGCGCTGCTATCGGTGCGACACGGTCGTCGAGCCGCGGCTCAGCGATCAGTGGTTCGTGAAAATGAAGCCGCTCGCCGAGCCGGTGCTCGCGGCGTATCGCAAAGGCGAATACGGTTTCGTGCCGGAGCGCTGGCGCGCGACGTACGAGAACTGGATGGAAGGGATCCGCGACTGGAACATCTCGCGCCAGCTGTGGTGGGGCCACCGGATTCCGGTCTTCACCTGCGCGAACGGCCACCAGTGGGCCGACCGCAAGGACCCGACGTCGTGCCCCAAGTGCGGCGCCACGGTCGAGCAGGACCCGGACGTGCTCGACACCTGGTTTTCCTCCTGGCTGTGGCCGTTCGCGACGTTCGGCTGGCCCGACAAAACGCCCGACCTCGAGCGATTCTATCCCGGGCACACGCTCGTCACCGCGCCCGAGATCCTGTTCTTCTGGGTCGCGCGCATGCTGATGTCGGGCTACCACTTCATGGGGCAGCGTCCGTTTCGCATGGTCTACCTGACCGGCACGGTGCGCGACATGAAGCACCGCAAGATGTCGAAGTCGCTCGGCAACGGCATCGATCCGCGCGAAGTGGTGAAGCTGTACGGCGCGGACGCGCTGCGCTGGACGCTGATCGCCGGCAGCTCGATCGGCGCCGACGTCATTCTCGACCCCAACGATCTCGAGACCACGTTCGCGCCGGGCCGCAACTTCGCCAACAAGCTCTGGAACATCGGCCAGTTCGTCCTCGCGCAGCTGTCGCAGCGTGCCGCGACGATCGACGAGGTGGATCGGCGCACGCTCACGCTCGCCGACCGCTGGATTCTCTCGCGGGCGCAGGCGGTGATCCGCGAGGCGACGCACTCGCTCAGCGACTTCCGTCTGGACGAAGCGGCAAAGCGATGCTTTGAGTTTGCCTGGAATGAGCTCGCGGATTGGTATATCGAGGCCGTGAAGCCCAGACTCGACGATCCTGCCGCGAAAGCCGTGCTCACCTACTGCTTCGACCTCACGCTGCGGCTGCTGCAGCCGGTCGTGCCCTTCATTACTGAAGAGCTGTGGCAGAAGCTGCCGGGCCGGAAGGCGAACGAGCTGCTCGCAGCGGCGGCGTGGCCCGCCGTGCGGCCCGAGCTCGAGGATCCGCGCGCCGATCAGGAGTTCGGGCGCGTGAAGACGGCCATCGAGCAGGTCCGCTCGATCCGGGCCGAGTATCGCGTGCCACCCAAGACGAAGCTCAAGGCGACGATCGTGCCACGCGGCAATGACAAAGCCGCGACGTTCGACGGCGAGCGCGACACGATCGTGCGGCTCGCGCAGCTCGAGGCCCTCGCGCTCAATGGTGGGACGCAGGGTGTTGGCGCGCATGCGGTGTTCGGCGACGGCAGCGAAGTCGTCGTCGCGTTGGAAGGATTGGTGGACGTCAACCAGGAGTGTCAGCGGCTGACGGACGAGTACCAGCGACTCGACAAGCAGCTCACGAGCCTGGGCGCGCGGCTGACGAACGAGAGCTTCGTCGCGCGCGCGCCGAAGGACGTGGTGGCCAAAGAGCGCGAAAAAGAAAAAGCGTGGCGCGAGCAGCGCGACGTCCTCGCGGGGAAACTCAAATCGCTCGGCTGCTCGTAACCGCGCTCGCTGGTGTCGTGGTCGCGTGCGCGTCGCAGGGCCCGCCGCCCGGCGGCCCGCCCGACACGAAGCCGCCGCACCTCGTCCAGGTCAAACCGGAGTCGGGGGCCGTCGTCCAGAACTTTTCCGGCGACGTCGAGATCCAGTTCGACGAAACGGTGGACGAAATGGCCACCGGGGGCTCGAGCCGCAGCTCGGCCGGCGGGCTGGCAGGACAAGTGCTGCTGTCGCCCGTGTCGGGCCCCGTGCACGTCGACTGGCATCGCTCGCGCGTGACGGTGAAGCCCAAGGAAGGTTGGAAGAAGCGGGTGTACCGGATGGAGATCCTGCCCGGCTTCGTGGACCTGCGGCGCAACCGCACGGATTCGGGCAAGACGGTGCTGTTCTCGACCGGCCCCGCGATCGGGCACGCGCGGATCGGCGGCATCGCGCTCAAGTGGATCGAGCAGTCGATCCTGCTGCATGCGCTCATCGAAGCGGTGCCGCTGCCCGACAGCGCGGGCTACATGACGTACGCGGACTCGGGCGGGCAGTTCGATCTCGAGAACCTCGCGCCGGGCCGCTACATCGTGTACGCGCTCCAGGACGAGAACGGCGACCGGCGCCGCGGCCTGCGCGAGGCGTACGATTCGGTGGCGGTGACCCTCGACTCGAGCACCAATGTCGCGCTCTACACCTTCCCGCACGACACGAATCCCCCGCGCCCGCGCGGCGCCGCGAGCATCGATTCCCTGACGATCCGCGTCGAGTTCTCGCAGGCGCTCGATCCGACCGCGTCGTTCGACACCGCGCACGTGCACGTGCTCGAGCTGCCCGACTCCACGCCGGTGCCGGTGACGCGCGTGCTCACGGAGCGCGTGTACGACTCGGTCACCGCCGCCGCGGCGCGCGTGAAGGACTCCGTGGCCGCCGCCGCGCGCGATACGGGTGTGCCTCCGCCTCGCATTCATCCGACCGTTCCGCCTACCCCATTGCCAGGACCGACGGCCCGTCCGCCCGCCCGCCCGTCCGCCCGTCCCGCGGACACGACGCACACGCGCCCGCCGGTCGATACCGCCCTCGTGCGCCAACTCCTCGCGCGCCGGCCGATTCCTTCGGACAAGATCGTGGTCCAGGTAGGACGCGCGCTGAAGCCCGCGACGCGCTACGTTGTCCGCGTGCAGGACGCGACGAACCTGATCAACAAGAAGGGCGACGGCGACATCGGCTTCAGTGTGCCGAAGCCGACGGCCGCCGACACCACGCACCACGCGCCACGCACGCCGACCGATACGTCGCACGCCGCACGCCACCCGCCTCGATGACCGATCCTCGCCGTCAGATACCGTCAATCGACGCCTTGCTGGCCGGACCGGCGGTGGCCAGCCTGCTGCGCAAGCACCCCCGCGCCCTGATCGTCAAAGCCGCGCGGGCAACCGTCGAGGCTGCGCGCTCGAACGGTGGCGCTGCGCCGCAAGAAGGATGGGACGCGGCGGTGCGCTCCGCCGTCGAGCGACTGGCGGTGCCCTCGCTGGCGCCGGTGATCAACGCGACCGGCGTCGTGCTCCACACGAACCTCGGCCGCGCGCCTCTCGCGGACGCGGCGATCAAGGCGATGACCGCCGTCGCCGGCGGCTATGCGGCGCTCGAATACGACCTGGAGTCAGGAACGCGGGGCTCGCGACACGCGCACTGCCGGGACTTGTTGGTCGAGCTCACCGGTGCCCAGGACGCGATGGTCGTGAACAACGCCGCCGGGGCGGTGCTGCTCGCGCTGAGCGCGCTCGGGCGGGGCGGCGAGGCGATCGTCTCGCGCGGCGAGCTCGTGGAAATCGGCGGCGCGTTCCGCATCCCGGACATCATGGCGCGCTCGGGCGCGAAGCTCGTGGAAGTGGGCACGACCAACCGTACCCATCCGCGCGATTACGAGCGCGCCCTGACGCCCGACTCCCGGCTGTTGCTCAAAGTTCACAAGTCGAATTTCCAGATCAGCGGCTTCACGACCGACGTCGCCCTCGTCGAGCTGGCTGAGCTGGCGCATGCGCGCGGGATCAGCTGCATCTACGATCTGGGCAGCGGGCTGTTACTGAACCTCTCGGCCTGGGGACTGACGGGTGAGCCGACGGTGCCGGAGGGTGTCGCCGCCGGCGCCGACGTCGTCATTTTCAGCGGCGACAAGCTGCTCGGCGGCCCGCAGGCCGGTATTCTCGTCGGCACGAAAGCGGCGATCGATGCCTGCCGCACCGATCCGCTCGCGCGCGCGGTCCGCGCGGACAAGCTCACGCTGGCGGCGCTCGAGGCGACGCTCGCGATCTATCGCGATCCCGAGCGCGCGGTCCGCGAGATTCCCGTCCTCTACATGCTGACCGAAAATGAGGAGGGCATTCGCGCGCGCGCGCAGCTGCTCGGCGGCCAACTGATCGAAGGGGATTCGGAAGTCGGCGGCGGCGCGTTTCCCGGCACGAAGCTGCGGACCTGGCTCGCGGGCTTTCCCGACGAGTCACTGGCCGAGCGACTGCGCGGGAACGATCCGCCGATCATTGCGCGCGTGGCGGGCAGCCGCGTGCTCCTCGATGCGCGCACGATTTTCCCCGAGCAAGTCGAGATCGTGATCGCAGCGCTGCGTGGCTAAGCCGGGGGGGCCGGCGGTCTTCCTCGATCGCGACGGCACGATCATCGAGGACATGCGGTATCTGCACGAACCCGACAAGGTCAGACTCCTCTCCGGCGCCGCCCAGGCGATCCAGCAGCTCAACGACGCGGGCTATCTCGTCGTCGTCGTGACCAACCAATCCGGAATCGCGCGCGGCTTCTATACCGTCGCCGACTATGAGGCCGTCGAGACACGCCTCGCCGCACTCCTCGAGGCGCAGGGCGCTCGCGTCGACGGCGCGTACTTCTGCCCCCACCATCCGCGCTTCACCGGACCGTGCGACTGCCGGAAGCCGGGGACCCGGCTGTTTCGGGATGCGCAGGCGGCGCTCGACATCGACTTCGGGAAGTCGTGGTGGGTCGGGGACCGCATCTCCGACGTCCAGCCCGCCCAGGGACTCGGGGGTCAGGCGATTCTCGTCGCGACGGGGGAAGGGAATCTTCATCAAGGACAGGCGCGGGCGCTCGGTGTGACGGTCGTCGCGGACTTGGCGCGCGCGGTGGATGAGATTCTCGGGAAACGCTAGATTAGCCTGGCTTCCCTTCCCCTGCTGCAAGGAGCTTTTGTGCGTCCGGTCCTGATACTCGGCGCCCTCGCCATCACGACAACGTCCCCCGCGCCCTCCGCACTCGCGGCGCAGATTCCGATCCGCGTCGGCCAGAGCGTGACGGGACGGCTGGTTCAAACCGATCAGAAATTTGCCGATGGGTCGCGCTACAAGATGTACGCGTTCGTCGGCAACCGCGGCGACACCGTCGCGATCGATCTCAGCTCCGACGACTTCGACGCGAACCTGCTGGTCGCCGACGCATCCGGCAATTCCCTGGCGAGAAACGACGACTCGGGCGAGCGCTGCAACGCGCGGCTCACGTTCGTGCCGCCGGCGACGGGCAACTATCGCGTCTATGCGAACTCCAGCGCGCAGGCCGAGCTCGGTGAGTACAAGCTGTCGCTGGCGCGCGGGCACGCCGCTGCCGCGGCCGACACCGTGTGCCGCGGCTTCGGGCGAGTGGCGGGGCTGATCGAGGTCGGGCAGACGATCACCGGGAACCTGACGTCGGACGATCCCGAGTTCACCGGCGATTCCACCTACTTCGAGCGCTGGATCCTGCCGGTGAAGCCGAATCAGTCGTTTACGGTCGATCTCGAGTCGAACGACTTCGACGCATATCTGATTCTGACCAAGGGCCGCGGCGACAAGCTCCTCGAGAACGACGACGGCGGCGGGAGCTGCAACGCGCGGCTCGTCTACACGGCCACCGACGACCATCCGCTGCGCGTCGTCGTGAACACGGCGTCGCGGCCGCGCCTGCAGACGGGTCATTTCACGCTGCGCGTCACCGAAGGCGAGTCGACCATCGAAACGAAGGGCAACTGCCGCTTCACGAACACCGTCGCCGGCGGGAGCGGCGCGCAGACCCTGCAGCAGAACGTCTCGTCGGGCGGCGCCGCCATCCCGATGGTGCAAATCGGCCAGACGATCAACGGCACGCTCTCGAGCAGCGATTCGCTCTACGCCGACAACACCTACTTCAAGTTCTATCAGTTCTCGCCGCCGGCGGGTCAGGCGGTCACGATCGATCTCTCGTCGAACGACTTCGATCCGGTGCTCATCATCCGCGGCGACGACCTCGGCTCCTCCATCATCAACGACGACGGCGGCCCCGGCTGCTCGTCGCGCGTGTCGCGCGTCTTCCCGAGCCGCGGCCCCTACCGGATCCTGGTGAACACAACCGCGACGCCTGCGCGGCAGACCGGCAGCTTTACGCTGTCGATCACCCAGGGAACGCAGACGGTGCAGGACCCCGGCAACGCGGACTGCCAGTCGCCGCAGGGCAACACCACCGGCGGGGGGGGCGCGGGTGGAAGCGGCAGCGTCGGCGGCTCGAGCGAGCGCTCGATCGACGTCGGGCAGACGCAGCAAGGCAACCTCTCGACCGGCGACGTGCTGCTGAACTCGGACAGCACGTACGCGCAGGCCTGGTCGATCCAGGGCCGCGCCGGCCAGACGATCACGATCGATCTCGAGTCCGACGCGTTCGATTCGTACCTGTTCCTGCGCGGGCCCGGGATCTCGGGCGGCCGCGATTTCCAGGACGACGACTCGGGCGGCAACTGCAACGCGCGCCTCACCGCCACGTTCCCGCAGACCGGCGAGTTCGAGATCGTCGTGAATACGCAGGAGCACTACCGGACCGGCGCGTTCTCGCTCAGCGTCACGAGCGGCTCGAAGCCGAAGTCCGTCGCGCGGTGCAATCGCACTAGCCAGTGACGCCTGCGCCGGTTCGTGTCGCCGTGCTCGTGTCGGGCGGCGGCACGAACCTGCAGGCACTCCTCGACGCCCTTCACAGCTCCCCCATCGCCCGCGTGACGCGGGTTGTCTCGAATCGGTCTGATGCCGGTGCGCTCGCGCGCGCCCAGGCGGCCGGCGTGCCGACCGCGGTCCTCCGGCACCCGGCCGACGGCGATGAGCTGCTGGCGGCGCTCGGCGACGCGCAGCTGGTGGTATTGGCGGGATATCTCAAGTTGGTGCCGCGGGCGGTGGTCTCGCGTTTTCGCGGCCGAATGGTGAACATCCACCCCGCGTTGTTGCCCGATTTCGGCGGGCCGGGGATGTACGGCCACCACGTGCACGAGGCGGTGCTCGCGAGCGGCGCGAAGGAGTCCGGCGTCACGGTGCATTTCGTGGACGAAGCATTCGATCGCGGAGAAATCATCGCGCAGGAGCGCGTGCCGGTGAAACCCGGCGATACGCCCGACGCGCTCGCGGCGCGAGTTCTGGAAGCGGAACATCGCCTGTTACCGCGCGTGGTTTTGGATCTTGCCCGGAGGCTTTCGTGAAGGTGCTGTTGCTCGTGCTCGCGTTGCAGAGTCCCGATAGTCTCAGCGTTCGCTTCGCCGGCATGACGGCGATCACCGGCTACGAGCAGGCGATGGGCGACAGTCTCCTCGCGCTGCTGCCGGGCTCCACGCGCGACCGCCTGGGCAACGTCACGCTTTCGTTGGGTCGCGGCGCGCCGAAGCGCCTCGTGTATTGCGGGCTCGACGAGATCGGCTACGTGGTCGGCAACATCACCGACGACGGCTACCTCACATTGCGGCGCGTCGGCGGTGGCGCGCGCCTCTCGCCGCTGTTCGATCAGCAGATCGAGGGCCAGCGAGTCACGCTGTTCGGGACGCGGGGGCCGGTTCCCGGCGTCGTTGCCGTGCGGTCTACGCATCTGACCCGCGGTCGACCCCAACCGGGCGAAGCGCCGTTCACGGTCGACAACGCCTACGTCGACGTCGGCGCTGGCTCGCGCGACGACGCGCTCGCGCTCGGCCTCTCGCTGCTCACACCGGTGTCGCTCAGCAAGCGCCCGCATCGGTACGGTGACCGGCTACTCGCCGCCCCCTCCGCCGGCCGTCGTGCCGCGTGTGCCGCGCTCGCCGCGGCGGCGCTCAAGAAGCCGCCGGTGCGCGGGACGGTGGTCGTCGCGTTCACGGTGCAGAGCCTCTACGCCGACACGGCGGGACTCAAGACGGTCGTGAATTCGCAGGGTCCGTTCGCCGAGACCCGCGGGGTCAATGTGCCGTCAAAGTATCCCGATACGACCGTCGAGACGGTGAGCCTGCGCGACGTCGACGCGTTGGCAGCGGATCTCGTGAAATGGATCGGAGGCGGCCGATGATCCTGCTCGCCGCCCTCCTCGCCGTCCAGGATACCAGTCGCATTGTCGAAGCGCAGAGCGTCCTCGCGGCCTTGGTGGAATCCTACGGCGTTTCAGGCATGGAAGCGCCCGTGCGAGCGACGGTCCAGCGCCTGCTGCCCTCGTGGGCCAAGACCGAGACCGACACTGCCGGCAACCTCTGGGTACGGGTCGGACAAGGCGACACGCCCGTGGTGATCGTCGCGCACATGGATGAGATCGGCTTTCGCGTCGACACGATCAACGCGGACGGCACGCTCGCGCTGCGCAATCGCGGCGGCTTCATCCTTTCTCTCTTTGAGGGCAAGCCGGCGCTGATTCACACCGACGGCAGGGACATTCCGGGCATCTTCCTGCCGCGGGACTCCGGCTTCACGCGCCGCCTGCCGCCGCCCCTGCGCGTGAGCGTCGGCGCCACCTCGCGCGCCGGCGCCGAGTCGCTCGGCGTGAAGGTCGGGCAGACGATCACGATGCCGAAGCAGTACGTGCGGCTCGCCGGGACGCGCGCTACCGGCCGCTCGTTCGACGACCGCATGGGCTGCGCCGCGCTGATCTTGGCGCTGCGCCGGCTCGACCGCGCGAAGCTCAAGCACGCCGTCGTCTTCGTATTCTCGACGCGCGAAGAAATCGGCCTCGAAGGCGCCGGCGCGGTCGCCCACCGGCTCGGCACCGGCACGCGGCGCGTCCACGCGATCGACACGTTCGTCTCGGCGGATTCGCCGCTCGAGCTCCAGAACTTCGCCGTCGCGCCGCTCGGCCAGGGCGCGGTCGCCCGCGCGCTCGACAACTCGTCGATCACGCCGCCCGCATACGTCGATTCCCTCGCGCAGCTCGCGCGGGCCCGCAGCATCGCGCTGCAGATCGGTACCACGAACGGCGGCAACGACGGCTCGATGTTTGTGCCCTACGGAGTGGTAGACGTCCCAATGGGGTGGCCACTCCGATACTCACATTCGCCGGCGGAAGTCGTCGATCTCAAGGACCTCGTGAGCCTCGCCGACCTGGTGCGGGCCGTCGCGGAGGACTGGTAGTGCGTGCACTGATTTCCGTTTCGGACAAACGCGGCGTCGTGGAATTCGCCCGGGCGCTCGTAGACCTCGGCTGGGACATCGTCTCGACCGGCGGGACCGCCGAAGCCCTCCGTCGCGAGGGCGTGACGGTGATCCCGGTCGACCAGGTCACCGGCTTCCCCGAGATGATGGACGGCCGAGTGAAGACGCTGCACCCCAAGGTGCACGGCGGGCTGCTCGCGCGGCGCGACAATCAGCACGACGTCGCCGCGATGAAGAAGCACGACATCACCCCGATCGATCTCGTCGCCGTCAATCTCTATCCGTTCCAGCAGACCATCGCGAAGCCCGAGACCACGTTCGCCCAGGCAATCGAGAACATCGACATCGGTGGACCTTCGATGCTTCGATCGGCCGCCAAGAACCACCAGTCGGTGATCGTCGTGGTCGATCCGGGCGACTACGACACGATCATTACGCGCCTCAAGGACGGCGGCGTGGCGCCGAACGAGCGGCAGGCGCTCGCGG
The DNA here is from genome assembly GCA_035491815.1 of Gemmatimonadales bacterium. Taxonomy (GTDB): domain Bacteria; phylum Gemmatimonadota; class Gemmatimonadetes; order Gemmatimonadales; family GWC2-71-9; genus 20CM-2-65-7. Next base: position 19,311 of record DATJKA010000117.1, read on the forward strand.
CGAAAGTCTTCGCCCACACCGCCGCCTACGACGCCGCGATCCTCGGCTACCTGTCGCGCTCGCAGGAGTCGCTGCCGCCGACGCTCAGTCTCGTACTGGAGCAGCAACAGCCGCTGCGCTACGGCGAGAATCCCCATCAGCGCGCCGCGCTGTACACGACCAACGAATCGGGCATCCGCGACATGCGGCAGCTCCACGGCAAGGAGCTGTCGTTCAACAATCTCCTCGACGTGGACGCCGCCGTCATGGCGATCGCGCCTTGGCAAAACCGCGAGTCGCGCGCCGCCTGCGTCATCATCAAGCACACGACGCCGTGCGGCATCGCGCTCGGCCGCAACGCCGCGGATGCCTACACGCGCGCGCTGGCAACCGACAAGACGTCGGCCTTCGGCTCGGTGATCGCGTTCAACACCGTCGTCGATCGGGCCGCCGCAGAGGCGATGCGAGAGCTGTTCGTGGAGGTGGTCGTGGCGCCGCGCGTGGAGGACGACGCACTCGCGGTATTCAAAGAAAAGAAGAACCTGCGCGTGGTGGAGCTGCCGCGCTTCGGCGACGACGCGACGCTCGACTTCAAACGCATCCGCGGCGGCTTCCTCGTGCAGGACCGCTTCCGCTACAGCGCCGTGTCGGACGAGTCGAACTGGCGGATCGCGACGGCGCGCCGCCCCACTGATGCGCAATGGAACGACCTGCGGTTCGCCTGGGCGGTGGTGGGATCGGTCAAGTCGAACGCCATCGTCCTCGCGCGCGACGAGGCCGCGATCGGCATCGGCGCCGGGCAGATGAGCCGCGTGGATTCGTCGTTCCTGGCGGCCCACAAAGCGAAGCAGCAGGGGCACGACCCGCGCGGCGCCGTTCTCGCGAGCGACGCGTTCTTCCCCTTCCGTGACGGCGTGGACGAGGCGGCGGCGGCGGGCGTGACCGCCATCATCCAGCCCGGCGGGTCGGTGAAGGACGCCGAGGTGATTGCGGCGGCCGACGAGCACAACCTGGCCATGATCCTGACCGGTATGCGGCAGTTCCGTCACTAGATTTCTGGCCCATGGCGATCACTCCGTCCTCGACCGTGCTCGACCGCCCCCGCCCGCCCTACGGATTGGCAGCCGGCGTTTCGCTCGGCGCGCTGATGCTGTACATCGCGACGCTCGCTCCGACGACGCAGTTCTGGGACGCCTCGGAGTACATCACTGCCGCCCACGCGCTCGGCATCCCGCATCCTCCCGGGAATCCGTTCTTCGTGATCTTGGCGCACGTCTGGGGACTGCTCCCCTTCGGCGCCGAGTACGCGCAGCGGATAAATCTCCTTGCCGCGGTGATGAGCGCGGCAGCGGCGGGACTCTGGTTCTTGATCGGTGAACGCTGGCTGCAGGAAACGCACATCCCCGCGCCGTGGCGGCGGGTGGCGGCGCTGGCCGGCGCGCTCGTCGGCGCCACGATGTTCACGGTATGGAATCAGTCGGTCGTGAACGAGAAAGTGTACATGATCAGCGTTCTGTCCATCGCGCTGATCCTCTGGCTCGTGATCCGCTGGGCCGACCAGCCGGCCGAGTCGCGCTCCGACCGCAGCCTGGTGCTGATCGCGTATCTGCTGGCGCTGACGTCCACGAATCAGCTCATGGGCGTGCTCGTCGCGCCCGCCGTGCTCGTGTATCTCGTGATGACCGACGCGCGGGCGGTGCTGCGCCCGCGCCTCGTCCTCCTATGCGCGTGCGTCGCACTCGTCGGCCTGAGCGTGAACCTGTTCATCCCGATTCGTGCGCAGCTCGATCCCTACATGAATCAGGGCGATGTGTTCACCTGGCCGGCGTTCCGGGCCGTCCTCATGCGCGAACAGTTCGGCAAGCCGCCGTTGCTCGACAATCCCATGTACCCGCGCGAGGCGAATCCCGGACGCTCCCTCGTACTCGTGGGCCAACAGCTGCTCAATTACTGGCAATACTTCACGTGGCAGTTCGGACGGGACTGGTCGCTCGCCGTCCAGCGATTCCTCGCGGTGCTGTTCGCAGGCGTAGGCGTGATCGGGGCGCGGCGGCATTGGCGCGCCGACCGCCGTTCGGCGCTCGCGATGACCGCGCTGCTGCTCACGCTGTCGGTCGCCCTGGTCTTCTACATGAACTTCAAGTGGGGCTACTCGCAGTCCTACACCGAGCCAGGGCTCCTGCATGAGGTGCGCGAGCGCGACTACTTCTTCATTGCGTCGTTCGCGCTCTGGGGCGTGTGGGTGGGCTACGGTTTGGCCGCGATCGGCGAGTCGCTCGTCGGCCTGCGCGGATCTCACGCATGGCGCTACGCGGCGCCCGTGTTCCTCATCGCCCTGGTCCCGCTGGTCGGCAACAGACTGACGGCGCCGCGGAACGGCGAAACGGTGGCGCGCGACTACGCGCGTGACGTGCTCGCGTCCGTCGATCCGTACGCGCTGATCATCACGACCGGCGACAACGACACGTTCCCGCTGTGGCACGCCCAGGAAGTCGAAGGCATTCGCCGCGACGTCAACGTGATGGTGCTCTCGCTCGCCAGCACGAACTGGTATCTCTCGCAAATGCAGCGCCGCCCGCCGGCGCGGTTCGACGGCGTGGCCCCACCGGTCGAGCCGTGGATGAGCCGGATTTATCGACAGGCGCCGCCGCCGACCGACACGTTGCCGCCGTACGCCGTCCTCGAGAACCCGTTGACCGGGGTCGTCGGACCGATCCGCGTCACACTCGATCCGCGGGCGCTCGGCCGGCCGTACCTGGACCGCTCCGAGATGGCGCTGCTACAGATCATCAAGGACCAGCTCGGCAAGCGCCCGATCTACTTCTCGACGTCCACGGGCAATACCGGCGAGCAGCTCGGGCTGTCACCCTATCTGGTCGAAGAAGGCCTTGTCCGACGGCTCATGCCGGCCCCCGTCGTGCCCAACGATTCGATCGTCGTCGTGCAGGGACGCGGGTTTGTGAACGTGCCGCGCACGCGGCAGCTTGGCATGGACGTTTACCGTGGTGGTATCGCGGCGGCCAAGCCCCGGCCGCGGGGTTGGGTGGACGAGCCGTCCCAGAACAGCCTGTTAGGTTATGTGTTCGTGTATGACACGATTGCCGCCACCGTTCACGATCGCGATCCCGATGCCGCGGCGCGCGCCGCCGCGCTGCGCGACGCGATCCTCGCCAACACCACGTACGCCCGCCCGCAACGGGGCGGCGGCGGTGACTTCTAACTCTATTTCTCGGGCTCCATGACAAGCGCGTATCCCAATCGTGCGGGGGGAACGACCCCCGCGAGCCGGAGTGCGAATCCCGCACGGCCATCATCGCTGCCCATCGAGCGACCGCCGTATCTCATGGCGGCGTGTGTGTCGCTGGGCGCGCTGATCCTCTACATCCTCACGCTCGCGCCCACGACGCAGTTCTGGGACACGTCCGAGTACATCGCCGCGGCCTACACCCTCGGCATCCCGCATCCGCCCGGCAACCCGCTGTTCGTGCTGATGGCGCACGTGTGGGGCCTGATCCCGTTCGTGCAAGGTTACGCCGAGCGGATCAATCTCTTCGCCGCGGTGACGAGCGCCGTCTCCGCCGGCTGCTGGTTCCTCGTCGCCGAGCGCTGGCTGCGCTCGTTCGTGCCCGCCAAGCTGCCGCGGCGGCTGTGCGCGCTCGCGGGCGCGCTCGTCTCGGCCACGTCGTTCACCGTCTGGAACCAGTCGGTCGTCAACGAGAAGGTCTACACGCTGTCGCTCTTGTCGATCGCGCTGATCCTCTGGCTCATCGTGCGCTGGGACGATCAGCCGCCCGGGGAAGCGCACGACCACTACCTGTTGCTGATCGTGTACCTGCTCGCGCTCACCGCCACGAACCACATGATGGGCGTGCTGGTGGGGCCGGTCGTGCTCGTGCTGCTGTATCCGCCGCTCAAGTCCCAGCGGCCGGTCACGGACGCCGAGCGGACGATCGAGTGGTCGCAGTTCTTCGTCGTGCTGACGGCGTGGTTTATGTTGCTGACGCTCGGGCTCGAGCACTGGCAGTTCATCGTCGCCGCCGGCGTCTTCTTCGTCGCGGCGTTCGCCTACGCGATCATGGCGGGCAACGCGAGCTTCGCGCTCGCCGCGCTCGGCGTCGTCGTGGTGGGACTGTCGGTCTACACCTTCCTGCCGATCCGCGCCGCGTTCTACCCGCCGATCAATGAAGGCGAGCCGACCAACTGGCAGGCGCTGTGGGCGGTGCTGTCGCGCCAGCAGTACGGCAAGCCGTCGATCTTCGACGACCCCACGCAAGCTCCGGGCGCCGGCAACCCCGGGCACACGCTGACGCTCTACTGGGCGCAGCTCGTGAACTACGCGCAGTACTTCGCGTGGCAATTCGGGCACGACTGGGCGGATCGCGCGCAGCGGCTGCTCGCGGCATTCTTCTTCGTGCTCGGCCTCGGCGGCGCCGCGCGGCACTGGCGCGCCGACCGCCGCACCGCGATCGCGATGACGCTGCTCGTCGTCACGTTCACGTTCGCCCTCGTCTTCTATCTCAACTTCAAGTACGGCTACTCGCTCCATCCCGAGGCGCCGCTGTCGGCGCACGAGGTGCGCCAGCGCGACTACTTCTTCATCTGCTCGTTCGCGATTTGGGGCATCTGGATCGGGATGGGCCTCGCGGCGGCGATCGAGGTCGTGGGCGACTGGTTCAGCGCGCGCGTGCCCGACCCGGCGAGACGCTGGGTGTACGGGACTCCGCTCCTCCTCGTCGCGCTCGTGCCGCTCCTCGGCAATCGGCTGACCGCGTCCCGCAAGAACGAGACGCTGGCGCGCGACTTCGCGTACGACATCCTACAGTCGGTCGAGCCGTACGGCGTGCTCGTGACTGCCGGCGACAACGACACCTTCCCGCTCTGGTACGCGCAAGAAGTCGAGCACATCCGCCAGGACGTCACGATCGTCAACTTGTCGCTCGCGAACACGGACTGGTACGTGCGGCAGCTGCAGCGTCGGCCCGTCGTCCCGTTCGACTCGCTGCACGCGCCCGCCATCTATCGCGGCCGCTCCTGGCCGATGCCGACCGGCAAACTGATGAGCTTCACCGACGAGCAGCTCGCGGCGCTGGAGCAGTACTACCTGATCGACCAGAAGCGCACCGCCGTGCTCGGCACGGGCGCCGATACCGTGCGCGTCACGCTCGACCCGCAGATGCTCGGCCGGCCCTACCTCGAGCGCGCCGACGTCATCGTGCTGCAGGCGATCAAGGACCAGATGGGCAAGCGGCCGATCACCTTCTCACGCACCGTGGGCTTGTACGCCGATCAGTTCGGATTCACCGCCCATCTCGAAGGGCACGGCTTCACGCGCGCGCTGCGCGTGCGCACCATGGTCGAGTCGGACAGCATCAAGGGGATTCAGTCGCTGGGGTACGTAAACGTGCCGCGCACCGCACGCCTGATGTTCGACGTGTATCACGCCGACGCCGCGGCGCGGCCGCGGCCGCGCGGCTGGGTGGACAAGCCGTCGGAGGGGATCCTGTCGCTGTACGGGCTGACGTATTACACGATGGCCCAGGAGCTCCAGGCGACGAGCAGCGCGGAAGCGGCGCGCGCCCAGCAGATCGCGCAGGGCATCTTCCGCAACACGGAGCAGGCCTCGCAATTCCAGCCGCTGCCCGAGCGCCCGACGCCCACGGCGCCGCAGCCGGCGGCGCCCGCTCCGGCGCGGCCCGCGCCGCGCCGGAACCGCTAGCGCGACGGGGCGGCAGTCGCGGGCCGCGACGTCGCTGCCGTCGACTCGGCGCCTGTCGGCGCGCCGCGATGGCGCTCCACCACTTGCGCCATCACGGTCGCACCCGGGAACAGGCGCTCGAGACCGCCGACAACCACCTGCTCGCCGGCCGCGACGCCGCTCTTGATCTCCGCCCACCCGGCGGTGCGCACGCCCACGGTGACTTGGCGGCGATCGGCCTTGGCGTCTTTCACCACCCAGACGTAGGTGGCGCCCTGCACCGGCAGCAGCGCGTCTTCCGGCACGACGACGGCGTTCGGCCGGATGTCGGTCGCGAGCCGCGCCTCGAGGAACATCCCCGCCTGCAGCTGGTGCTCGGGATTCGGAACCCGGGCCTTGATCAAGATCGTCCGGCCCGGCAGCTCGACGACGGGATCCACGAACACGACCTCACCCGAGAAGTTCTTGCCCGGCAACGCGGCTACCTGGAAGCTGACGAGCTGCCCGCGGCGCAGCCGGTCGGCATAGCGCTCGGGCACCTGGAAGGCGGCCTGCTGCGGATTCACCGACTGCAGCGTGATGAGCGACGTCTGCGACGTCACATACGTCCCGACGCTCACCAGCCGCCGGCCGACCACGCCGGAGAACGGCGCGCGCACGACCGTGCGATCGAGCCGCGTCTTGAGCAGATCGTAGTTCGCGTCCGCGCCCTTCGCGCGGGCCTGCGCCTGCTCGAGATCGGCTGACGACGACGCGTTCTGCGCAATCAGCTGCTTGGTCCGGTCGAGCGCCTGGTTGGCGAGCTGGCGCTCGGCATCCGCCTGATCGACCTGCGCCCTCAGCTCGGCGTCATCGACCTTGAACAGCGCCGCGCCCTTGCCGACTTCCTGGCCTTCGTTCACGAGGATGTCGGTGATGCGGCCGATGGCCTCGGGATGCACTTCGATCGACTGGATCGGCTCGATCTGGCCGGTGGCGGCGATCGCATCCACGACGGTGTCTTTGAGGGCGGACGAGACCTCGACGGGCATGGGCGGCATGCCCCCCGCTCCTCCCGCCATCCCGGGACCACCTTTGGCCTTCTTGCACCCGGCAGCGGCCGCCGCCAGGACGATGAGCGCTACGGATAGACGGTACGACATCACTGGGGTCCCTTATCGGTGAAGAGTCTCTTGCCCAAGATGCTTTCGAGGCCGGCGAGCGCGAGCCGTGTGCCGTACCGCGCCTGCACCAAATCCGCTTCGGCCTGCGACAGGTTCACTTCGGCATCGAGCAAGTCGAGAATCGTGGTGGCGCCGCTCTGATAGCGCGTCTGCTGCACGCGGAAGCTCTCGCGCGCGACGACGAGTCCTTCTTGCGCGAGCTCGGCACTCGCCCGCGACGTCACGTACGCATCGTACGCCGCCGAGACGTCGTGCTGGACCGCGCGGTCCAGGTCGTCGCGCCGCGCGCTCGCAATGTCCTTGGCCACGCGGGCGCGTGAGAGCGCCAGCTCCCGTTGCCCGCCGTTCCAGATCGGGAACGAGACGCCGAGCGAGAAGCTCGTTTGGTGGCGCAGGCTCGGAAAAAACGCCGTGTCGAACGAGAACGCGTTGAACGTCAGCGACGCGTGCGGCAGAAAATTGCCCAGCTCGGCGCGATACGCCGCGCTGGCGGCCCGCTCGTTGGCGGCCGCCGTCCGATACTCCGGCCCCTGCCGCGCCGCTTGCGAGATCGCTTCGGCGAGCGATAGCGGAAGCTCCGGCGCTGCGACGGTATCCAGCGGCGCGGCGTCCACCGGCCCGGCGGCGCCGACGCGGCGACCCAGCTCGAGCCGCGCGACGCGCAGCGCCGACTCCTGCTTCAGCACGCCGACCTGGGCGCGCGTGAACTCGAGCCGCAGGTTGAGCGAGTCCGTCTGCACCGCGGCGCCGGAGGACACGCGGGCACGAGCGACCGTGAGCTGCTCCTGGGCACGGCGCAGGCGCTCGCGGGCCACGCGATCCAGCTCCGCGTTCTGCAGCACGGCGTAATAGTCCGACTCCGTGAGCAGCGCGGTCGCAAACCGCTGCCGCAGCTCGCCGGCGTGCGCCCCTTCCAGCTCCGCCGCCGACCTGGAGAGCTCCGCGAACTTCTGGCCGCCGAGGAACAGATCGTAGCGCGCGGTGAGCTGTCCCTGCCAGGTCGTTTTCACCACAAAGAACGTGTCGCCGGCGAACAGGAATCCGAGCGGATTGGAGCGCTGCGCGTTCACGCTGACCGTGACCGCCGGCAGGATGAACGCCGCGAACGCGTTGCGGCGGGCCCAGGCCGCGTTGTCCACCTGGCCGAGCGCCGAGACGTAATTCGGATCGAGCTGCGCCGCGCGCTGCAGCGCCTCGGCCAGGGTGATCTGCGGCAACGAATCGGGAGCCGCGGCCGCGACGGGTCCCTGCAATAGGAGCAACAGCGCCAGCATCAGTCGCCCTCCCCTTCCAGGGGGACCAGCTGTTCGCGGCTCGCGCGCGTGCGTACGAGCGAATCGAACACCACGTACGCCACCGGCACCACGAACAGCGTGAGCGCAGTGGAGAAGAACACGCCGCCGACGATCGCGTAGCCCAGCGGCTTGCGGGAGTCGGAGCCGGCACCGATGCCAATGGCGACCGGCAGAGCGCCCATGATCGTCGCGACCGACGTCATGAGAATCGGCCGCAGCCGGATGCGGCCCGCTTCCTGCACCGCGGAAATGACGTCCATGCCCTTCGCACGCAGTTGGTTCGTGTACTCGACGAGCAGAATCGAGTTCTTACAGACCAGCCCGATCAGCAAGATCATGCCGATCTGGCTATAGAGATTCATCGTCGCGCCGGTCAAGCCCAGCCACCTTCCGACGAAGGTCGGCTCCAGGATCGCCGCGACCTTCAGCGTTGCCAGCGCCCCGGTGATCGCGAGCGGCACGGCCAGCAACACGGTGAAGGGGTGCAGCAGCGACTCGAACTGCGACGCGAGTACCATGACCACGACAATGATCGCGATGATGAAGGCGAAGTAGATCGCGCTCCCGCTTTCCTTGTACTCGCGCGATTCTCCAGAGAGTGCCGTTGTAAAGGGGGGCGGCAGCATTTGCTTCGCGACCGCGTCGAGCGAGTCGAGCGCCGCGCCCTGCGCGAGGCCCGGCATCAGCGACGCGCCCAGCGTAAACGACGGGACGCGGTTGAAGTGGTTGATCTGCCGCGCTCCGACGCCTTCCTGCACGTTCGCGAGGGCGTCGATCTGCACGAGCCGGCCGCCCTTCCCGCGCAGATAGATCCCGCGCATGTCGCTCGGCGTCGCGCGGTCCTTGGGATCGAGCTGCACCATCACGTAGTACAGCTTGTCGTTTTGCGTGAACGTGCTGACGCGCCGCCCGCCGAGAAATGTCTGCAGCGCGCTCGCCACGTCGCGCACCGGAATGCCGAGATCCTCCGCGCGGTCGCGGTCGAACGTCACGCGCAGCTCCGGCTTGTTCACGAACAGATCCGTCTGCACGTTGGCGAGGCCCTTGATCTGCGACGCGCGCCCGACGAACGGCCCCATCATGTCGGTGAGCTTCGTGAAGTCGGGGTTCTGCACGACGTATTGAATCGGCTGCGAGAACCCGATCGCCCCGGGCGCGTAGGGGAAGGCCAGCACTCCCGAGATCCCCATGAGCTGCGGGAACAGCCCGCCGATGGTCTGTTTCACGCTCGGGCGCTTGCCCGATTCGTTCATGATGACGCCGATGAACGCGCTATTCACGCCGCCCGCAAACCCGCCGATGATCGTGAAATATCCGTGCACGCCCGGCGTGTGGTCGATGATTTGCTCGACCTGACGAACGTAGCCGTCGGTATACGGCAGCGACGCGCCTTCCGGGCCGCGGACCACGACCAGGAAAAAGCCGCGATCGTCGTCCGGGATCAGCTCTTTCTGCAAGGCCGTCGGCGGGAAGAGCAGGAACAGGAATACCGTGACGGCGACGATCGCCACGGTACCGAGGAGAACGGCCGCGCGGTGGGTCACGGCGCCACGCAGCAGGCGTTCGTAGCGCTCCGCCAGCGCGTTAAAGCCGCGCTCGAACATCTGGAACAGCTCCCCGTGCTGGTGCTGCATCCGGAGGATCTTGGCGCACAGCATCGGCGTCAGCGTGAGCGCCACGAAGCCCGAGATCACGACGGCGCCGGCGACGGCGACACCGAACTCGGAGAGCAGCCGACCCGCGGTGCCGGTCAGGAACGCGAGCGGGCTGAACACCGCGACCAGCGCGATCGTGGTCGCGATGACCGCGAAGCCGATTTCGTTCGTGCCGTTGAGCGCGGCTGCTTCCGGTCCTTCCTTCAATTCTTCCTGATGGCGGAACGCATTCTCGAGCACGATGATCGCGTCGTCCACCACGATGCCGATCGCGATGGTCAGCGCGAGCAGGGTAAAGTTGTTGATCGAGAAGCCGAGGAAGTACATGATCGCGAACGTGGCGATGATGGACGCGGGGATCGCGAGGCCCGGGATGATCGTCGCGCGGACATTCCGCAGGAACACGAAGATGATCAGCACGACCAGGATCGCCGCGATGAGCAGCGTCAGCTTCGCATCGTCGATCGAGTGCGTGACGAAGACCGAGCCGTCGAACGCCGTCTCGAGCCTTACGCCCGGGGGCAGCGTCTGCTGGATCGCGGGCAGCTCGGCGCGAATGCGCTTCGCGACGTCGATCAGGTTCGCCTTCGACTGCCGCACCACGCCGATCGCCACCGACGGGCTGCCGCGCCAGCGGAAGATCGAGCGATCGTCCTCGGGGCCGAGCTCCACCCGCGCGACGTCCTTCAGCTTGATGAGCTGCGTGCTCGCCGCCCCTCCGGGCGCGGCCGGGATCACCAGCTCGCCGAACTCCTGCGGTGTCTTCAGCTCGCCCAGCGACCGGACCGAGAATTCGCGCCGCGTCGATTCGATGCGGCCGGCGGGAATTTCGACGTTGCGCGACGCGATCGCACTCTCGATGTCCTGCACCGTGAGGCCGCGCGCCGCGAGCGCCTGCGGCTCGACCCACACCCGCATCGAGTAGCGTCGCTCGCCGAAGATCGCGGCGCTCCCGACACCAGGCAGGGTCTGCAGCCGCGCCTTCACCAGCCGGTCGGCCACGTCGGACAGCTGCATCAGATCCATGTTGTCGGAAGCCAGCGACAGCCAGAAGAACGGTTGCGCGTCGGCCGACTGCTTCGCGATCACCGGCTCCAGCACGTCCACCGGAAGGAGGCCGCGCACGCGCGAGACCTTGTCGCGCACGTCCTGGGCCGCTACGTCGACCGGCCGATCGAGCGTGAACTCGATCGTGATGTTGCTCGTCTGCTCCGACGACGTGCTCTGCAGCGTGCGGATGCCTTGAATCGTGGACAGCTCTTCCTCGAGCACGTCGGTCACGGCGGTCTCGACCACCTGCGCGTTGGCGCCGGGCAGCACCGTCGTCACCGAGATGACCGGTGGATCGATGTCGGGCAGCTCGCGCACCGAGAGGCGCGTGTAGCCAATGAAGCCGAACAGCACCAGCGCGAGTGAGAGCATGCTCGCCAGCACAGGACGTCGGATCGCGGTCTCAGACAGTTTCATCGACAGGTTTCCCAGGAGGGTGAATCGGACGGACGGCCCACACCGTAACGGGACCTGTCCGACGCGAGTTCCAGTTTTCCTCTACTCGTACGTCGAAAAAGAACGCGGGAAATCGACATGCGTCGGTCCCGTTTGTGTTCGGGGTGGGACCCGAACGTACACCGAAGCCGCGAGACCCCGCAAGAGCCGCCCAAAACATCATAAATCTCGCTTTAGCGGGCTGATGCCCGACAGTAGGTTATCATGTCGGCTGGGAGGGCTGGCCGAATGGCTAAGGCACCGGTCTTGAAAACCGGCGGGCGCAAGCCCTTACAGGTTCGAATCCTGTGCCCTCCGTCTCCTCATCCTCCGTCGCAGGAGGTTCGATGAATGCGATTGTCGCCGTCCTGCTCGCCTGCTCGTCCGTCCAAACGCCGTACGACACCGTCTTCGATCAAGTCAAGAACCTCGCGCCCCGCAGCGATGCGGCGGCGCCGGTGCGCGGTCTCGTTCTGCACCGCGATGTGTTGGAGCTGCGGTTCGATTCCGGGGCAGCCTATCTCCTGACGCCCGTCTCCGGGCGCACCATCGGCGTCGCCATCGTCGGCAACGGCTCCGTCAACTTCATCCCGCCGCTCCTCGTCGAGCAGCTCAACCTGCGACGCGTGTTGGGCGACTCGACGATCAACGGCCCGATCACCGCCGCGGTCCTGATTTTCACCGACTCGACCGCCGCCGAGCTCGCGCGATCGCTGAGATTCGGACCGCCGGTCCCGGCGCTCGGCCGAGGGACCGCCGACGACGCGCACGGGCCCGTCGGCGACGCGCTCGACTACCTCGTGGACGGCCGCAGCCACACCGCCGACGAAGCGCTCCTCACTGCGCTGCTCAACAACGCGACGACCGGGTACTTCTCGGCCTACATCAAGCGCGCGCGGGGCGAGAGCGTCTTGATGACGTACGATCCCAGTCAGGCGGAAGAGGTCTCGCTGTACCGCCGGGGCAAGATGATCGGGCAGCGCACCGAAACGGTGTGTCAGTTCGAGCGCGCCGAAGATCTGGTCAACGGCGTGTCCGTCGCGGCGGAAGACCCCGAGCCGCTCACGCTCGGCAACTACGCCATCGATGCGACGATCGACGGGAACTACAGATTCTCCGCGAAGGTCGGCGAGCGGTTGATCGGCCGGCCGGGCGGCACCCAGCAGTGGGCCGATTTTTATTTGTACAGCGAGCTCGACGTCGACTCCGTGATGAGCGGCGCGACGCCGCTCGCGTTCTACCGTCGTGATCACGAGCCGCAGCTCTGGATCCATTTCCCGAAGCCGGTCGGCCCCGGCGATACCGTCGACGTGCGCGTCGTCTATCACGGCAATCTCATCGGCTTCGGCTCGGCGATCGAGGACTTTCTCCCGCCGTGGTGGGACGAGTCGCGGCGCGATCTGGGATTCCTCGACAGCTGGGCGTTCATCAAATCGACGAGCACCTGGATTCCGCGCTACAGCTTCTCGCAGAGCGCGCCGGTGGATCTCACGTTCCATACGCCCAAGCAGTACAAGTTCGCGACCATCGGACGGCTGGTGGATTCCAGCACGAGCGGCAACGTGACGACGTCGCACTGGGTGAGCGAGCAGCCGGCGCGCAACATCGCGTTCAACATCGGCAAGTTCGAGCAGCTCGACATTCGCGACCCGCGCATTCCCCCGGTCACCGTCCACGTCAACAGCGACGCGCACGCCGCGATCAACCGCATCATCCCCTCGGCGCGCAATCCGGCGGACTTCGTGGGCGCCGACATCGCCAACAGCCTGTCGTTCTTCACGAGGATGTTCGGACCGCCGCTCTTTCATCAATACACAGCGACCGAGACGCCGTACTTCCACGGCGAAGCGTTCCCGGGATTGATCGACCTGTCGTGGGTGACGTTCCTCGGACTGTCCAGCACCGGTGAGGACGAGATCTTTCGGGCGCACGAGATGGCGCACCAGTGGTGGGGCATCGGCGTGGAGCCGGCCGGCTATCGCGACCGCTGGATCTCGGAGGGCTTCGCCGAGTTCTCCGGAATGTGGTACATGCAGATGATCCTGCGCGACAACGACAAATATTTCAAAACGCTGCGCGACGCGCGCCAGAACATCCGCCGCGAGCGCGGCAAGTCGGTCCCCATCGGCCTCGGCACCCGCGCCGGCGAGAGCTGGCACGGCAACTACCAGCTGCAGACCTACCAGAAGGGCGCGTGGGTGCTGCACATGCTGCGTAACATGATGATCGACACCCGCACGATGAGCGAAGACCGCTTCATCGCGATGATGCGCGATTTCTATACGACGTACCGCGGCAAACGCGCCACGACGCTCGACTTCCAACACGTCGTGGAGAAGCACTTCGGCCAGCCGATGGACTGGTTCTTCGACGAATGGGTCTACGGCACCGACGTCCCGACGTACACCTTCTCCTGGACCGCCACACCCGACAGCACGGGCAACGGCTACACCGCCCAGATGCGCGTGCGCCAGAGCGATGTGCCCGATAACTTCGGGATGTACGTGCCGGTGCTGATCAAGTTCGATCAGGGTGAAGCGATGATTCGCATGCTGGTCCGCGGGCCGACGACCGAAGCCAAGATGCACGTCCCCGCCCAGCCGACCACGATGCAGCTCAATCCGCTCGAGTCGGTGCTGGCGGAGGTCAAGACGGAGGGTTGGCATTGACGACGACGAGCACCGGTACCGGAACGGGAGGCGGTAAGCGGGAGATGACGTTCCTGCTCGCCGGCGTCGAGCGGCCGGCCCTGCACTGGCTGGCCGCGCGCGTGCCGCGGTCGATCCGCTCCAACCACCTCACCGCGCTCGGCGTCCTGGGCGCGACCGGCACCGGCATGGCGTACGCGCTCACGAAGTACAGCCACAACTGGCTCTGGGTCGCCAGCCTGATGCTGCTCGTCAACTGGCTCGGCGACAGCCTCGACGGGACGCTCGCGCGCGTGCGCGGGACGCAGCGCCCCAAGTACGGCTATTACCTCGACCACGTGGTGGACGCGTACTCGACCGCGATCATCGGCCTCGGACTGGGACTGTCGCCGTACGTCTACCTCGGCCTCGCGCTCGGGGTCGTCATCGTCTATCTCGCGATGTCGATCAACGTCTATCTCGAGTCGACCGTCTTCGGCGTATTCAAGATCTCGTACGGCCGCATCGGCCCGACCGAAGTCCGCGTGCTGCTGATGTTGTTGAACACGTTACTCATGTTCATCCCCTTCCCCGTGGAAGTCGCGGCCAACTGGACGCTCGGCATTCTGCTCGCCGGGATGGTGGTGCTCTTCGTCGGACGATTTGCGCGGAATCTGTACCGGCTCGCCAAGCTCGAGCCGCAGCGGTTCCGCTGGTGGGAACCGGAGCCCTGATGAAGCGCTTCGCACTGCTGGTTTTTGCGGCCGCCGCCGCCGCGATCGCCGTCGCCCGGCCGCATGACGCCGACGCACAGGCCGTTCGGGGCCGGCTGATCGACAGCGTGAGCCGGATGCCGTTGCCCGCGACGCTCGTGACGCTGATCGACGAGCACGGCACCGAGCGCGCGCAGACCGTCAGCGACGCATCGGGACAATACCTGCTGACCGCGCCCGTCGCCGGGAGCTACCACGTGCGGGCCAAGCGCATCGGTTTCCGTCCGCTGGTGTCGCCGCCGCTCCAAGTCTCCGGCGCCGAACCCCGGACGTACAACGCTGCGATCGACCCCATTCCCATCGCGCTCGACGAAGTGGTCGTTGCCGGTGACCGGCAGTGCGACGTCGAAGCGGGCGCCTCGACGGCAGCGCTGTGGGAAGAGGTGCGCGCGGCGCTGGCGGCGGTCGCGTGGACGTCACGCTCGCCCGTGTACCGCTACGACATCGTCTATTTCGAGCGTGACCTCTCGCCGGGCGGGCGGCAGCTCGGCCACGACTCGACGTGGCATTACGTCGGCTTTCAGCAGGTGCCGGTGCGCAGTGCGCCACCGGAATCGCTCGCCACCACCGGCTACGTGATCACCGGAGAGAGCTGGAAGTACTTCGGACCCGACGCGGACGCCCTGCTCTCGGATGCATTTCTGCGCACGCATTGCTTCGAGACGAAGATCGGCAAGGGTGAGACCGAGGGGTTGGTCGGCCTCGCGTTCGCGCCGGCGCGCGGGCGCAAGCTGCCGGACATTGCGGGCACGCTCTGGCTCGACCGCACGAGCGCCGAGCTGCGGCATCTCGAGTTCAAGTACACGCGGTTGCCTGAGCACGTCGATGCACCGCAGGCGGGCGGTCGGCTCGAGTTCATGCGCGTGCCGACGGGCGCCTGGATCGTGCGCGACTGGTCACTCCGCATGCCGCTCGCGAAGGAAGGCCGGACGCCGACCGGCCAGGTGGGCGCGCCGGTCGTGTATGGGTACCGCGAATCCGGCGCGCGCGCGTTTGAGATCAAGGGGCGCGACGGTGCGATCGTGTTTCGCGCCGAGCCGCTGCCGGACAGTGCGGTGGTTGTGGCGGCCGCCGCGCCGCCCGCGCCGCCCGCGGCGCCCCCGACGCCCGCGACACCGCCGGTTGACACGGCACAGCCGGCACCGGTCGTCCCTGTTCCCGCCGCGACCGCTGCCGCGCCGACCGCTGCACCGGCGCAACCCGCCGACACGACGCCTGCGAAACCCAAGCGGACGCGATCGCGCCGCAGCAACGACGTGCTCGACCAGGACGAGTTCAGCGGCTCGTCGGCGACCGACGCGTACCAGCTCGTACAGCAGTATCGCCCCAACTGGCTGGCCTCGCGGGGGTCCACGTCGTTCGGCAACGCCGGCAGCGACGCCCTGCAGGTCTACGTCAACAACATCAACTTCGGCGACGTGACGCACCTCCATGATGTGCCCGCGAGCGACGTGGTCACGATGCGGCACCTGAGCGGTCCCGACGCGACGACGCGCTATGGGCTCAACCACGCCGGCGGCGTCATCGAAGTCCAAACGCATTGAGTTAAGCCCGCAGCACGCCGCAACGGCCAGCGGAACCGCTGGCCGTCTTGCCGACTACCATGTCCCATGTTCGCACCCGCAGTCATGAAGGCCGTGTTGCCGCCGGCCGCGTTCGCGCTCGGCGGCGGCATCATCGGCCTGCTTCTGCAATACCTGTTCTTCCCCGGGGGCCGGAAGCACCGCCCCTGGTTCGGCGACATGCTGTACGCCGTGCTGCGCGGTCCGACGGTGCTGTGGTGCGCCGCCGCCGGCCTCTTCCTCGCCCTCGAAGTCCTCGATATCGACGGCCGGCTAGCCCTCGGCATCCGGCACACGCTGTTCGTGCTGATCGTGTTGTCGATCAGCTGGTCGGTCGCGCGACTGACCGGCGCCATCGTCGCGCACCTCTCCAAGCCGCTCCGCGGTACCCTCGGCTCCGCGACGCTGCTCGTGAACGTCGCGCGCGTGCTGGTCTTGATGTTGGGCGTGTTGATCATCTTGCAGACGTTCGGCGTCTCGGTCACGCCGGCGCTCACCGCGCTGGGCATCGGGGGTCTCGCGATCGGCCTCGCGCTGCAGGACACGCTCGCGAACTTCTTCGCGGGGATTCACATCCTCTCGTCGCGCCAGGTGCGGCCCGGCGACTACGTGCAGCTCGCGAGCGGCGAAGAGGGCTACATTCAGGACGTCACCTGGCGCTACACGACGATCCGGCAGCTGTCCGATAACCTCACGATCGTCCCGAACTCCAAGCTCGCGAGCACGACGCTGACCAATTACTACCTGCCGGCGATGGAGACCGCCGTGCTCGTGCCGATCACCGTCGCCAACGACAGCGATCTCGCCCGGGTGGAACAGGTCTCGCTCGAGGTTGCCCGTAGCGTGATGCAACACGTCGCCGGGGGATTCGACCGCTTCGAGCCGTTCCTGCGGTTCAACGGCTTCGCGAAACCCGGCGTCGCGCTTACCGTCGTGCTCCGCGGGCGCGAGATTGTGGACCAGCACCTCATTCAACACGAGTTCATCAAGCAGCTGCATCAGCGCTATCGCACGGAAGGCATCCACCTGCTCTGACACCGGAGGAACCGCGTGCTCCTGCAAGTGTTGCTCTTGGCCGCCGCCGTCCAAACCCAACAGCCTCCCGCCGCCAGTCCTCGTCCGTATCGGATCGCTTATGCGATCGCGATGCCCGACGTGAAAGCGCATCTCTATGCGATCACGATCTCGGTCAGTGGTCTCCGCGGGGCGCCGGTGAACCTGCAGATGCCCGTATGGTCGCCGGGACGGTACGGTCGCATGGACTTCGCCAAGAACGTGCAGCAGCTCGCGATCACCGACTCCGCCGGACAATCGCTGCCGTATACGCGGATCAACGGCTCGCTCTGGCGCGTCACGCCAGGCCGGAGCCGGAGCATGCGCGTATCGTACCGCGTGTTCGCCAACGCGCCGATGTCGGGCACGTTCTCGGTGCTGGACAGCGCGCACGCCAACTGGAACGGCGCGTCGCTGCTCATGTACGTGGACGGCCACAAACAGGACCCCGTGACGCTGGACGTCTCCCCGCCCGACGGTTGGACGATCATGAACGGCGCCGTCACGGCGCCGGGGCAGACGCATTTCGAGTTCCCGAACTACGACTTGCTGATCGACACGCCGACCGAAGTGGCGCCCGCGGGGGCGTTCACGATGGATTCGTTCGTCGTGGACGACCGCAATTACCGCGTGATGATTCACTACAACGGCCAGCCGCCCGCTGGCACGCACGATCGGTTCGTGCGGGATGTCGAGCGCATTGTGCGCTACGAGAACACCGTGTTCGGCGCACCGCCGCTCGAGCGCTACACGTTCATGTTCAACATCGGCTTTCCGGGCGGTGACGGGATGGAGCACCTCTACTCGACGCAGATTCAGAACCGCCGGTTGTGGGTCGACACCGCGCAGGTCTTGTCCGGCATTTCATCCGCCGCGCACGAGTACTTCCACGTCTGGAACGTAAAGCGGGTGCGTCCCGCGGCGCTCGGCCCCTTCGACTACGCGCACGAGCAGTACCAGCCCTCGCTCTGGGTGGCCGAGGGATGGACGCAGTATTACGGGCAGGTGGCGCTCGAGCGGGCGGGGATTCAGGACACCGCGACGTTTTACGATCGCATGGCGGGACTGATCCGGGCCAACCTCACAGACCCCGGCCGCAAGGAGACCTCCGCGCGCATGGCGTCATTCGAGGCGCCGTTCTGGGACGGCGCGCCGCAGGCGCAGCCGGTGGACTTTCAGAACACGTTCTTCGACTACTACACGCACGGCGCCGGCCTCGCGCTGTACCTCGATCTGTTCATCCGCAATCGCACGGGCAACGCCAAGTCGCTCGACGATGCGTTCAACAACCTCAAGGCGCGTTCGTGGGGCGCGGCGAAGGCGTCGTACTACCTGCAGGGGCACGGCTATACCGAGGATGAGGTCGAGCGCGCGGTGAGCGACGCGGCGGGCACGAACATGCACGACTGGTTCGAGCGGCACGTCGGCGGCACGGAAGACCAGGACTACGACGCAGCGCTGGGCTGGGTGGGGCTCAAGCTGGTGCGCGACAGCACCGCGTGGCGGATCGAAGCGAGTCCCGACGCGACGCCGGCGCAGCTGCGGGTTCGAGCGGGATGGCTGAGCGGCCTTGCTCGTTGAGCGTCGTCCGGGGATAATTCACACCCCGGGAGGGGTGGCCGAGTGGCTGAAGGCGGCGGTTTGCTAAACCGTTATAGGGCCTTAAAACCCTATCGGGGGTTCGAATCCCCCCTCCTCCGTGCTCTTACAGCGTCACCACCGCCGCCGCCCACTCGGCGGGATTCTGATCCTCACGGTAGAACTTGTTCACGTCCACGATCACGTTGGCGCCGTCGCGCCGGATGCCGAGCCGGTCCATGCTGCGCGTCGCGCGACCAGAGATGAACACGCCATCCGGCCGGTAACGTGAATGGTGCTTGGGGCATTGGAACTGGCTGTCTTCCGGGTACCAGCGGAGCGCCGTGTTCTGATGCGGACAGGAAAGATTGAAAGCGTAGACCTTCTCCTCGGAGCGCGCCAGGATCAGCTGGTTGTCCTTGTCGATCGTCGCGCCATCGGTCGCCGGCAGCGGATACGTGAGCTCTGCGCCACGCCTGGCGAGGGCGCCGCCGAACCGCACCGCGAGCAGTCCGAAGAACGCGTCACGCAGGAACTCGCGCCTGCCGGCCAGCGGGCACGACTCGCACTCCGGTTCACGCGACGAGTGATCGGTCATCGATTCAAAAGGTGAGCATCGTGCTCACCAGGAGCACGGCAAGCCACAGGGCGGCGCTCACCGCCGACGTCCGGCGCAGCCACGCGCCCCCGTCTGCCCGCGCCTCAGCGCGAATCCGCGCATACCCGTTGCCCACCAGCAGCACGAACAAGCCCATTTTGATCCAGAACGCGGTTGAGGAAAAGTAGGTCTCCATGTCCGCGAGCATCATCAATACGCCGCTCGCGATGACGACGATCAGGGCGCTCACCACCCATCGGTGCAGCTGAGCGTCGCCGGCTGCGGCCACCGGCCGAAATGCGTCACGGTCGGCCGCCAGCGCCAGTCCTCCACCGATGAGGACCCCCGCGAAGTGCGCAAAGGTCACCGCCGCGTTCACGGCGTGGTTGTCGTTGTAGAGATGGGCCCAGCTCGTGACCGCCGTCATCACTTGTTCCAGATCAACATCATGAGGTGCCCGGCGAGCGCGGTACTGAACGACGCGATCGCCACGGTGCGGTGTGCGCGGCGGCGACTCGAGTTCACTCCTGCTATGCCGTCTTCGTCATCGGGAGCGAGCATGCTCGTGGCGACGAACCCCGCGCCCGCCGCCACCATGAGCGCGGAGTGCACGTACCGCCGCGTTCGCCCCTCTCGCTGCGCCCGCGTGTCCCACAGATTCCACGCGCCGGTCACGGTGTTGACCGCGTACAGCCCGTAGATCCCGCCGGCGGCGATGCCGTGCAGGCTCTTGAGGGACTCGTTCTCAGTCGTCTGATTGTACAGCCGGCGTCCGATGGCGTACTGCGCCACATACAACGGCACGATCGCGTAGCTCGTGTAACGGTGGATTTTCAGGCGAATGTAGTAGGCGTCACTCAACTCCACGGCCTTGGGACGCTGCGGCGTGAACGGCGCCGGCCGCGTGCTCAGGCGCAGCACGGGCGGCGCCACCAACGGGATCGAATCGGAGAACGCGATTTGTTGGGGCAGCACGGCACTCGCCACGACTAACCACAGCGGGATCGCCATAGCAATACTACGTTCGCCCCGGACGAGTGACGTTTTTCGCAGCGAGCCGTGAAGAGAAGCTCATGGTACGTGGTGTCAGGTGTCAGGTGTCGGGTGTCAGACCAATACCTGACACCCGACACCTGATACCCGCCGTTAGAACATCAACCACGCCAGCAAATAGATCGTGTTATTGTCCGACGCGCT
Source organism: Gemmatimonadales bacterium (assembly GCA_035491815.1). Classification (GTDB taxonomy): domain Bacteria; phylum Gemmatimonadota; class Gemmatimonadetes; order Gemmatimonadales; family GWC2-71-9; genus 20CM-2-65-7. The sequence goes on from DATJKA010000117.1 coordinate 39,971, forward strand.
GCGGCCCGACCCGTCGTAGTTGCTGCTCGCCCCGTTGAACTTCTGATAGGCGACATACTGCAGCGAGAATCGCGTGTTGATCCACGGCATGTACTGGATCTCGGCGGTCACGCCGCTCGAGTTCGGCTTGCCGGCGATGTTGCCGGTCACGGGCGCCGCCGTGTACAGCAGCGTGTCCGCCGTGCCACTCGTCGTGAAGAACCCGAGCGTGCCGCCCCAGCGCGACGGCGTGAGCAGCGCCGCGTCGGCGCGGAAGGTGTTGAGATTGTTCTTCGCGTTCGCCGAGCCGCCGGCGCCGAACGTCGCGTCGAGCTTCTGCTGCTCGTGCATGAAGCTCGCGTGCACTACGAACGTCCCCTGCCCGCCCTTGCCGGCGTGCCGCTCGAACTGGAGATCGCCGCCGATGTCGGTGAAGCGATCGGTTGGGCCGCTGACGCCGGCCGGATACAGCTGCGCCGACAGTCCGTACGTGCCCACCTCGAGGTACTGCGTCCCGAACGTCCGCTGGTAGGCGAGCCGCCAGTACGGCGCCACACCCTTCGTGATGAACTCCGACGTGGCATCCGGCGGATGGGCTCCGCCCTGCGGCGCCGAGCGATACACCGACAGCTCGCCGTACACATGGTCGTTCCACAGCGCGTATGTGCCCATGCCCGCGACGTTCTGCGAGAGGCCCCCATCGATCAGCGGCGCGGCGGCAGGCGTCGGCGCGACGCCGGAGGAGGCGAACGGATATCCCCACACCGGCGTCGAGTTCCACACGTCCTGGACCGTCGGATTGTTGTTCACAGTCACGCCCCACAGGACGGGCTTCGACGCGAACCTCCCGTGTTTCGCGTAGCGGAGTGAGACGTTGTCCATCGCCAGCGATCCGTCGGCGCCGTCGTACGTGATCTGGATGAACGTGCCGATCCGCGGCGAGATCGCCTCCCCGAAAAAGACACTCAGCTCTTGCGGGAACTCGACATTGCCGTTCTGCGTCCCGGGCTGCGCCGTCGCCGTCTGCGTGAACGACGTCTGCAACATGGTCGAGACCGGTGGAATGAGGTTGATCTTGAGCGGCGACTGCGTCGCCTCGGTCGGTCCGATCGTCTGCAATCCGGTCAGGGTGTACGCATT
>DATJKA010000118.1:0-15763 GCA_035491815.1 Gemmatimonadales bacterium
GAACACCAGCGCGATCGTCAGCACGGCGAGCATCTTGTTGACGGTCGGCACGTAGATCTGCCCGATCTCGCGCGACGACGTGTGCCAGATGTCCATGCGCGGGATGTAGCCGAGCTGCACGGCCTGGCGCGTGAGCGAGAAGGCGCCGGAGATGATGGCCTGCGACGCGATGATCGCCGCGGCAGTCGCGAGCGGAATCAGGAAGTACAGCGCTTTGGCCGGCGCCAAAAGATAGAAAGGATTCGCAGCCGCGTCCGGCTGCGACAGGAGCAGCGCGCCCTGCCCGAAATAGTTGAGTATCAGCGCCGGCAGCGGGATCGTGAACCAGGCGAGCTGGATCGCAGAGTGGCCGAAGTGGCCAAGATCGGCGTAGAGCGCTTCACCGCCCGTGACGGCCAGGAACACCGCCCCAAGCACGATCAGACCGCGACCCGGATCCTCCGCGAAGAACCGGATTCCGTGCGTCGGCAGCACGGCAGCGAGCACCGACGGATTTCGCATGATGCCGTTGAGGCCCAGGACCGCCAGCGCGAGAAACCAAACCAGCATCACGGGACCGAAAACGGCACCGACGCTGGCCGTCCCCTTGCTCTGGAACGCGAATAACCCGATCAGAATGAGCAGTGTGATCCAGATGACCCAGTGCTGCAGCGCCGGCGTGACGATCTCGAGGCCTTCGACCGCCGACAACACCGAAATCGCCGGGGTCAGCGCGCCGTCGGCGTAGAGCAGTGCCGCGCCGAAGATGCCCAGGACGATCATGATCCGGCGCGGCGACAAACCGCGCGCGATCAGGCTGCCGTTGACGAGCGCCATCAGCGCCAGCACGCCGCCCTCACCCTTGTTGTCCGCGCGGATGATCACCACGTGGTATTTGACCGTGACGATCAGGATGAGCGCCCAGAAGATCAGCGACAGGACGCCCAGCACGCTGCTCTGCGTGACCGCGATGCCGTGCTGCCCGTGAAACGCCTCGCGCATCGCGTACAGCGGGCTCGTTCCGATGTCCCCGTAGACGACGCCGAGCGCCAAGAGTGCCAGTCGCGCGAGATAGCGACCCTGCGGGTTCTGGGGAGAGTGGCTCGTCGCTGTGGGATTCTGGGGAACTACCGGGGCGCTCATTGCGGGGGGACTTTATGCGCGCGGCTCCAGAAAGGCCAGAGGAGGACCAAACCCAAAGTGCCTGCTGCACTTACGAGGAAGGCCGTCGCGCCGCTCACGCGCTGAAAAATGACGCCAAGCGTGATTCCACCGACTAATGCCGCGACACCCGTCAACGCATGGTACGCGCCGAACGCGCTGCCCCGCTTGCCGCCGCCGGTCTCCGCGGCCACGAGTTTGCGCTCCGGACTCTCCGTCAAACCCGCGACCAGGCCGAGCGCGAGAAACAGAATCCATGCCGTGACTCGATTGTTTGCCCGCCACATTCCGGCCGCGAGAAAAACGTACGCCACCCAGCCGAGCCACATCGTGCGTGACGCCCCCACGCGGTCGGCCAGCGAGCCGCCGAGGAAGCTCGTCGACGATTTGACGACGTGCACGCCGGCCCACAGCAGCGGCACGAGCGCAACCGCGACGCCGAGCTTCTGCGCCCGGAGGATCATCAAGGTTTCCGGCATACGCAGGAGATAGAAGGCGGCGATAGCAATAATCGACGGCGAAAGGCGGCGAAGGGCCGCGGAGGGCGGCAAAGGCGTTTCCGCCGCCGTTTCATCACTCCGCCGCTCGCCGTCCCTCACCGCCCACGTGGCCAATAACACCACCAGCACCCCAGGCACGATGCTCGCCAGGATCACCGTCCTCACATCCGCGCCCCGGGTCAGCACCACCCACGCCACGAGCGGGCCGATGATCGCGCCCACATGATCCATGCCTCGCTGCAACCCAAACGCCCGGCCTCTGATCTCGGCCGGCGAGACGTCGGCGATCAACGCGTCGCGCGGCGGTGTGCGGAGCCCTTTGCCCAGCCGGTCGACGACGCGCAGGCCAACGACCTGCCACGCGGCCGCCGTAATCGCGATGATCGGACGGACCAGCACGGCCAGCAGGTAGCCCCCGACGATCAACGGGCCGCGGCGCTCGCGGCGGTCGGCCATCCGTCCGGCGATGAGCTTTACGAACGCCGCGGCGGCATCGGCCGCGCCGTCGAGCGCGCCGAGCGCCAGGGCCCCGCCGCCGAGCACGCCGGTGATGAACGCCGGCAGCAGCGGGTACACCATCTCACTCGCAAAATCGTTGAGAAGGGAAACCGCACCGAAGAGCTTGACCTGCCGGGGAAGAGGCTGGCGATCACTCACTCAGGCCGAGTCCCCAGCGAATCAACGTGACCGGCAGGCCGCCGTACGGGAGCACGGCGTCGTGAAACCCGCGCAGCGTGAAGCTCTTACCCTTGGCCTTCCGAAAATCGTCGCGCAGCCGCAGCAGCTCGCGACGCCCCACGGCGTAGCAGAGCTGATACGCGGGCCACGCGCAATAGCGCCGCACCTCCGCCTCCGCGTTGCCGCGTTCGATGTGCAGATCGTTGATCATTTGCTCGACCGCCTGAGGCCGCGTCATCCCGCGCGTATGCAACCCGACGTCCAGCAGGATCCGCACCGCGCGCCACAGCAGATGGACGCGCTGGAAGAACAGCTCCTCAACGGACGCATAGAATCCCTCTTCGCCCATCATGTCTTCGCAGTACAACGCCCACCCTTCGACCGTGAGCGGGGTCCAGAGATTCTTGCGCGTGTGCGAGCGCTGCTCCTTCGCAATCACGAGCTGCAGGTGATGGCCGGGATAGCCCTCGTGGAGCGCCGTCGCCGCGAGCTCATAGCGGCAGTGGTCGCGCAGAATCCGCTCCTGTTGCTGCGCCGGCAGACGCGAGTCCGGAACCGTGACGTAGAACCAGCCGGTGCGATCGCGGCTGTAAGCGCCCGGGCTGTCGTACGCGGCGTACGGAATCACAGGACGCATGAATTGGGGCGTCGGAATCACGCCCAACGGGGCTTGGGGAATCGGGGCCAGCGCCTTTTCGGCCACGAAGTCGCGGGCCCGGGCCATCTCCTTCGCGTACGCGTCGACGAGCTCAGCAGGACTCGGATGCTCGGCGCGCAGCTTGTCCACGAGCGCGGGCCACGGCTTGCCATCGAGGCGCGCGGCGAGCCGCTCGAGATCGGCTTCGACTTCCTCCTTGAGCCTGAGGCCATAGCGCCACAGCTCCGGCGCCGAGTCGCGCAGCGCATGCTGGTAGTGCAGCAGGAAGTTGAATTGCTCCTCACCGATGGCGAACTGATCGCTGCCGAGCTCCAGCCAGCGTTCCAGGTTCGTGTCGAACTTGGTCAGCGCTTCGCGGGCCGCTTCGGCGGCGGCCTTGAGCCGCGCGGCGTGCATCGGCGCTTGAGCGCCGAGGGACGCGCCCATCTCCTGTACGAGCTGCCGGCCGCCTTCCGTCATGCGCTGCGCCGTCTCGACGAATACGCGCACCGGCTCCTCGAGCGTGTCTTTCAGATCGTCCAGGAACGCCGGGATGTCCTCGAGCCGCCCGACCGCTGCGGCCGCCTTTTCCGCCGGCGTGCGATCGGCCGAGAGGAGCAAGTGGTGCAGTCCTCCGAGCAGGTGCGACAGCCAGAACTCGGGGTTCTTGGACTGCGGCTTCAGCGTCTCGAACCGCCGGATCGCAACGCGGACTTCGTTGAGCAGCGCGGTGCGATCGATCTCTTCCTCGAGATCCGTGGCATTCACTCCTTCGAGGGCGGTGGCGATGGACTTGAGGGCGGCGAGATGGGGCGCGAGCGCGGCGGCGCTGAACCGGCCGTACCGGTCGTCGTGACCCGCGACACCCGCCTGCGTCGCCGCGACGGGGTCCATGTGCCAATAGAGATCGAAAAACGACTTCTCGATGTCCGAAAAGCTCATGCGCTCAGCAACTTGTGGCACTCCTCGTCGGACAACACGCGATTGGTGCGCTTCGCCGCATCGAACAATGTCTTACACGCCGTCTCGTCGTTGGGATCGTAGCCATGATGCTCGAGCCAGTACTTCACGTTGGACAACCCGGACACCGGCGAGATCTCGATCCGCTGCTCGAAGCCGAACTCCTCCGCCGGCACCGAGCTATACACCCGATCGGCCAGCCAGGTATGTCCCTTCTTCTTCGCTTTGATGATCGCAGCCGCGTGCACGCCGGTGCCGGTGCGGAAGGCATCGGTCCCCACGACCGGGTAATTGACCGGAATAGGCACACCCACGGCCTCGGCGACCAGCCGGCAGTACTCCGGCAGCTTGCGGATGTCGCCCTGATGCGCGCCGAGCAGCTTGAGATTGACGATCAGCAGGTCCATTTCGGCGTTGCCAACCCGTTCGCCCACGCCGAGGGCGGTCGCGTGCACACGATCCACACCGGCCTCGATCGCGGCGAGGCAGTTGATGAGCCCCATGCCGCGATCGCGGTGGCCGTGCCAATCGACTTTCACACCTTTGTCTTTGACGATTTCCTGCTTGACGAATTTTACTAGCGCTCTGACGCCGTCCGGCGTCGCGTGCCCGACGGTATCAGCGAGGCAAATCCGCGAGGCGCCGCAATCGATCGCCGCCCCGTAGAGCGCTTTCAGCGTCTCAGGCTTGGCGCGCGTCGTGTCCTCGGTGACGTACATGACCGGGAGGCCGTGCTCCACGGCGTAAGTGACCGCCTCCTCTGAAGCCTTGAGGATCCGGTCCAGCGTCCAGTCTTCCGCGTATTGGCGGATCGGTGAGGAGCCGATGAATGTCGCCGCCTCGATCTTGATGCCGAGCTCGTCGGACACACGCACGATCGGTTCCACATCGGCCACAACCGTGCGGGCGGCGCAATTCGGGGCGATCGGCAGCTTGGCGTCGCGGATCTCTTTGGCGAGCGCGCGGACCTGCTCGACGACGCGCGGGCCGGCGCCCGGTAAGCCGATGTCGGCGGCGACGATGCCGAGGTCGGCCATGAGGTGCAGCAGATGCTTTTTGACGTCGAGCGAGGGATCGGTAACCGACGGCGACTGGAGGCCGTCGCGCAGAGTTTCGTCATTCAAATCGACGCGCGCGCGGCTCCAATCGAACGCGCCGTTCCGGCCGGCGGCGGTGTTCCAGTCGTAGATGAGCTGCCGCTCCTCCATGGGTCTAGTGTCGCCCCCTCACTTCGCCAGGTCAAGTTGCATGCGCACCATACGCCATCATACTTTGCGAGCCATGTCGGGACCCCTGGAGCAGGTGCTGTCGCACGATCGCGTCCGCGCGGCGCGTGCGCACGTCCATCGCGCCGACGAAACGACGCTGGCCCGGCAAGTCGCGCTGTCGGCCATCCCCGCCCCGACCGGCGCGGAAGGCGCGCGCGGCGCTCGCGTCGCCGCCATGCTCGATGACGCTGGACTCGACGACGTTCAAGTCGATGCCGTCGGGAATGTGCGCGCGTGGTATGGAGGCGGGAGCGGGGAGTCGGGAGCCGTAGTGCTGGCCGCTCACCTGGACACGGTCTTCGGCCCCGAGCTCGACGTGTCCGTCGCACGGCGCGGCCCGCGCCTCCAGGGACCGGGCATCGCCGACAACGCACGCGGCCTCGCCGCGCTCATAACCGTGGGCGAAGCGTTCACGCACGCGCGGGTGCAGACCCGTCGCCCGATCTTGTTCGCCGCCACGGTCGGCGAAGAAGGTGCCGGTGATCTGCGCGGCGTGAGGCACTTGTTCGGCCCGTCCGCCCATCCGCCCGTCCGCCCGTCCGCTTTTATCGCTCTCGACGGCGCCGGCATCGAGCGCATCGTCCATCGCGCGCTCGGCGTCCGCCGTTATCGGGTGACCTACAGCGGGCCGGGCGGCCACTCATGGGCGGCGTTTGGCGTCGCGAATCCTGCGAACGCGGTGGGCCGTGCCGTGAGCGAGATCGCCCGCCTTCCCCCGCAGGACGCGCCACGCACCACGCACTCGGTTGTCCGCCTTGGAGGAGGAACAAGTCTCAATTCCCTGCCCCAGACGGCCTGGTTCGACGTCGACCTCCGCAGCGAAGATCCGCGCACGCTCGGACGGCTCGACGAGACCGTCCAAACCATCTTCACGCGAGCCCTCGAGGATGAGAATCGCGGAAGACTGGAGGGCACGGCGCCGCTCATCCTCGCCGTTCACCGCGTCGGCGACCGGCCGTCGGGCCTGACGCCGCGCACCCATCCGCTGGTCCAGGCCGCCGTCGCCGCAACGCGCGCCGTCGGCCACGAGCACCAGCTCGCCTGTGCCTCCACCGACGCCAATGTTCCGATCGCCCTCGGCGTCCCCGCGGTGGCGCTCGGCGCCGGCGGCCGCGCCGGCGATGCGCATCTCCCGACCGAGTGGTATGACAACGACAAAGGCGCGCTCGGCATCGAGCGCGCCCTCCTCGTCACCGCCGCCATGGCGGAAGCGTGCTAGTGCGCGGCTGCTCCGCCGCCCGGCATTCCCTTGGACTTGTGCATGAGGGGCAGCAAAAGCAGCGAGAAGACGAACACCGCCCCGAACATTAGAAACAGCTGCTCGAACGACAGCATCATCGCCTGCTGTGTGACGACGCCGTTCAGGAACCCGACGGCTTTGGTTTGCGCGATCGCCGGCAGCTCGCCGCGTGCGATCAGCGCGTTCGTGATCTGGGCCAGCCGCTCCCGCGTCGCTTCGCTGTAGGGCGTCACCGATGCCATGAGATCGCCGCGATGAATCGCGGTAAAGCGCTGCACGAGCGTCGCCGACAGCGCGATGCCCACGCTACCGCCCAGCTGCCGCATCAGATTGAACAGACCGGTGCCGTTCGGGATCTTCGCCATCGGCAGATCCGCCAGCGCCAGATTCGTGAGCGGCACGAAGATCAGGCCGAGGCCGACGCCGCGGAAAATGAGCGGCCAAAAGAAATCATGAAATCCGCTCTCGGTCGTGAAATGCGCATGCTTCCACATTGAAAGCGCGAAGATCGACACTCCCGCCAGGATCGATAGGCGCGCGTCGAACTTGCCCGCGGTCCGGCCCATCACGGCCATGGTGAACGCGCTGGCGAGCGCGCCCGGCAGGATCACGAGCCCGGTTTGATTCGCGGTAAAGTGCCGGATGTTCTGGAGGTACACGGGCAGCACGAACACCGTGGCGTACAGGCAAATGCCCAGCACCATGCCGAACACGACGCCGACCGCGAGCTGCCGGCTCTTGAGAATGCGCAGATCGACGACGGGATGGTCGGTGTTCAGCTCGTGCCAGATGAACGTGACCAGCGACAGCGCGCTGGTGATGCCGAGCAGTCGCACTGATCCCGACGAGAACCAGTCGAGCCGCTCGCCGCGCTCGAGCATCGTCTGCAGGCACCCGATCCCGAGCGCCAACAAGCCGAGACCGAGCCAGTCGACCTTGCTGGCGCGCGCCTGGTGCAGCGAGTCATTGATGAACGACAGCGTCAGCGCGAGCGCGAGCATGCCGAACGGGATGTTGATGTAGAAGATCCACGGCCAGCCGTACGTGTCGGTGATCCAGCCGCCGACGGTGGGGCCGAGCGTGGGGCCGACCATCACACCGACGCCGAAGATCGCCATCGCGGTGCCGTACTCTTCGCGCGGAAACTCCTCGTAGAGGATCGCCTGCGAGGTCGATAGCAGCGCGCCGCCACCCAGTCCCTGGATGATGCGCCAGAAGACGAGCGCGTCGAGGGAATGGGCGTTACCGCACAGAAACGACGCCATCGTGAACAGGGCGATCGAGCCGGCGAAGTACTTGCGCCGGCCGAAGTAGGCCGACAGCCAGCCGGTGATCGGCAGCACGATCACGTTCGCGACGATGTAGCCGGTCGAGACCCAGGCGATCTGATCGAGCGTCGCACCCAGGTTCCCCATCATGTGCGGGATCGCGACGTTCACGATGCTGGTGTCGAGCAGCTCCAGCACCGACGCCAACGAGACCGTGATGGCGATCAGGTACTTGAAGCGATACCGATCCGGCGCCGTGTCGAGCGGCAAAGCAACGGCGGTCATACGCTCAGTGCGTTTTGATCGTGGCGACGGCGCTCATGCCAGGCCGCAGCGGATGCGCGGCATCCACCGTCGAGCAATCGAGACGAATCCGCACGGGAATGCGCTGCACGACTTTCGTGTAGTTGCCGGTTGCGTTGTCGGGCGGCAGCAAAGAGAACTTCGCGCCGGTTGCGGGCGAGAGACTCTCTACATGACCGCAGAAGTCCCGGCCCTTGTACGCATCCACGGTGATGGTCGCCGAATCGCCGGGCGTCACGTCTGCCGACTCGGTTTCTTTGAGGTTCGCCGTGATCCACACGTCGTCGAGCGGCACGACGGTCATCAGCGGCTGGCCCGGCTGGACCAGTTGGCCGACTTCGACCGCCTTCTTCGACACGACGCCGCCGGAGGGCGCGATGACCCGGGTGTACGACAGCTGCAGCGCGGCCTGATCGCGCGCGGAACGAGCGGCCGCGACGCGGGCATCGGCGCCGACGAGAGCCGCCTGCGCCGACGCAAGCTGCGCTTCCGCCGCCGAGGCCGCCGCCCGCGCCGCGTCGAGCTGCTGCTGGCTCACGACGTTCTGAATCGCAAGCGGCTCCATGCGCGCCAGATCGGCGCGAGCCTTCACGACGTTCGCCTGGGCCTGTGCGACCGCCGCATCGGCCTGGCCGACCCTGGTGCGCGAGCTCACCGTGGCGAGCAGCGCCGCAAGATCGGCTTCGGTCTGCTGGAGGCGCGCGCGCAAGTCACGATCGTCGAGCACGACGAGCGTGTCGCCCGCCTTCACGTTCTGGTTCTCGATGACCCGAACCTCGGCGACGAAACCGCCTACTTTCGGCAGGATGGGCAGGATGTGGCCGTCCACCTGCGCGTTGTCGGTCGAGACGTGGGAGCGGCCGAACCACCATTTGCGCGCGCCGAACAACACGAGGAAGAACAGCACCACGCCCATGATGATGAAGACGCGGCGTGAGCTCTTCGCCTTCGCCGGCGCGGCCGGCCGAGTGGGAGCGGAGGGCCGGATGGGAGCCTCGGCTTCTGGTTCGTACGTCGTAGCCATGATCTTCGTCCCCAGAGTTAGTGCAGTGTCCGCGCCGTCCCCACGGAACGGGCTAGCGCAATCCGCGCCGTCACGGCGGCGAACCGGGCGTCGATGTCCGCGTCACGCGCGCGGAGCAACGACGCTTGAGCGTTGATCACTTCGATGTTGCCCACCACGCCGGCCTTGAACCGCTGGCGCGCCTGCGACACCTCTTCCGCGGCGAGCTGCAACCGCTCGGTCGCGATCATCTGCTGCGCCGCGGCCGATTGCAGGTCGAGCAACGCGCCGTCCACGTCGGCCGCCACCTGTTGGCGCAAGTCGCGCGCGCGCACATCCGACTCGCGTGCCACGGCCTGCTGCTCGGCGAGCCGGCCCTCGCGGCGAAAGCCGTCGAGAATCGGCAGCGTCACCTGCACCGCCAGCTGCCGCGTGCCGACCGCGTCCGGGACGCGCACACCGGTCAGACCGTAATCGGCTTCGAGATCGATGCGCGGCAGCCGCTCGGCGGAAATCGCCGAGGCCGTGGTGCGTGCAGCCGCGCCGCGGGCGAGCTCGGCCGCGAGATCGGGCCGCGCGCCGATGGCCTGCGTCACCGCGGCAGCGCGATCGGCCGGAATGCTCGCCTGGCCCAACTGCGCGCTCAGCGTGTCGGTCAGTACGATCGGCGTCTCGGGATCGAGACCGAGCGAGCGCGCGAGATCGATGCGTGCGCGGTCGACCTGATTCGTCGCGACGACGAGCCGCCCCTCGGCTTCGGCGAGCTGCGTCTTGGCGCGCGTCACGTCGATCGACGCGCTCACACCCGCCTGCTGCTGCGCGACCGCGAGCCCGACCAGCTCGGCGGCGAGTGAGGAGTCGGCTCGGCGCGCGTTCACGACCGCTTGCGCGCGCGTCGCGCGCGCGTACGCGAGCGCCACAGTCTGCGCGCTGGCCTCGACGGCCGCCGATTCCTCGGCTCCCGCCGCGCGTACCTGGCTCTTCGCGGCGTTCACGCGGCCGAGGTTCGAGAAGTCGAGCAGCGTCTGCCGGACCTGCGCGCGGCCGTCGTACGCGTTGAACGGGCCGATGACGGTCGGGAGGCCGGGGAACGACAACCCCTGCGCCTTCGTGCTGAACGAGCGGTTCGCCCACGAGCCGCTGACCGACAGACTCGGCAACAAGCCGGAGCGCGCTTGCCGCACGCGCGCGGTCGCTTCGTCGGTTCGGAAGCCGGCAACGGCGACGGTGGGCGGGGCCGAGTCGGTTGCGCCGGTTGCTTGTCGGACCGCGTCCGCAAAGGACAGGCGGATCGGCGCGGGCGCAGGCCCTTGGCCCTGAAGAAGCAGCGCGATGAGAAGACTACTTGCTGATGCCATGGAGATAGAGGTCGATGTGAGTGTCGAGGTAGCTTGCGACGTCGAAGCCTTCGGGCATGCAGGCCGCAAAGGCCTTGCGGGCCACCACGGCGTGCATGAGCGGCGACATGGCGAGCTTGGTCGCGACCGCGACGTTGACCCGGCGGAACTCGCCGGCTTTCATGCCCCGCTCCAGCACGCCGGCCATCAAGCGGTGGCCGCGCGTGACTACTTCCTCATAATAGAAGCGGGCGAGCTCGGGGAAATTGCGCGCCTCGGCGATCATGAGCCGCGGGATGCTCGACAGCTCCGTCTCGCCGACGAGGCGCCAGTATTCCCGCACGAGCTGCTCGAACAGGTCGCGCGCGCTGCCGGTGAACGACTGGGCGAGCGCTTCGCCCTGCGCGATCACGGGGACGATCGTCTCGCGGACCAGCGCCTTGAACAGCGTCTCTTTGTTGGCGAAGTAGAGGTAGATCGTACCCTTGGTGACGCCGGCCTTGCGGGCGACGTCCTCGAGCTTGGTGGCAGCAAACCCGCGGTCGGCAAAGACTTCCATCGCCGCCTTGATGATCTCTTCAGGGCGGGCGTTTTTGCGGCGGCGCCAACGAGGTTTGGGGCGTCTGGTGACGGTTCGCATAGAGCTCCGTGATTACTAACTGAACGGTCAGTAAGTAAACGGAGCGGCCGGCGAACGTCAAGGCCTGCTACCGGGCGGCGGCGAGCTCCCCGGCGTCCATCACCGAGTCCTTGATCTGCTTGCCTTCGATGACCTGCTGGTCGCCGATGACCGAGCCCGCGACCGTGGCGTTTTTGACCTGCACACCCCTGCCCAAGATGCTGTTTGAAACAGTCGACCCGACAATCGTGCTGCCAGCCTCGATCGTCACGTTCGGGCCGATCGTGGCGTCCTTGAGCGTGATGCCTTCCTCGATCCTGACCGGCTCCTGAATCCTGACTCCCGACTCCGTCTTCGGCTTCATGCCGCGGCCATGCTTGAGAAGGTGCTCGTTCGTCTCGAGCAACGTGTCCACCTTGCCGCAGTCGTACCAGCCGCCGACTTCACTGACGAACAGCTTCTTGCCCTGGTCCACCATGTATTGGAAGGCATCCGTCAGATAGAACTCCCCGCCCTTCCCCGGCGGGCTCTTCATGACATGCTCGATGCCGTCGAACAGCGTGCGCCAGTCCTTCACATACTGCAGCCCGATGTTTGCGCGCCGCGAGATCGGCGTGCTCGGCTTCTCGACGATCTTCGTCATGTGACCATTCTTGTCCGTCACCACGACGCCGAAGCGCTGGTAATCTTCGACTTCCTTCGTCCAGATGATGCCGTCGTCCTTGCTGTTCTTGACGATCGACAGGTCGGCGTCGAACAGCGTGTCCACGAAGATCACGATGACCGGCCCGTCCACGTACGGGCGCGCGAGATTCACGGCGCCCGCCGTGCCGTCGAGCACTTTCTGCTCGATGAAGCGCGCCGGGATCTTGTAGTTCTTCTTGACGTAGGCCTCGACTTTTTCCTTGAGATGGCCGGTGATGATGATCAGCTCGTCGAGCTGACCCGCGCGCTTGAGCGCGTCCATCACGTAGTCCATCACGGGCCGGCCGGCGACGTTCACGAGCGGCTTGGGCACGCGCTTGGTTAGCGGCAGGAGCCGGGTGCCTTTCCCGGCCATCGGCATGATGACTTTCATTTCTTGGGGACTCGTCCGTAGCGATCCTGGAGCCGCACGACGTCGTCCAGCTCCGGCGTCGAGGCCTCGAGCAAGTCGGTGACGCTGACGGCCTCGAACTGATGGATCTGTTTGGGAGGAATGTGGAACGCCTCGCCGGCCTTCACGCGGCGCTCGGTCTGCTGCTTCCCGTCGCCGAGTCGCAGGATGATTTCCCCGGAGAGAACGTAGATCGATTCGTCCTTCTTGTTGTGATACTGCAGCGACAGCACGTGCCCCGGCTCGATGTGCAGGATCTTTCCGACGTACCGGTCGGCTTTGGCCCAGATGATCTCGTGGCCCCACGGCTTCTCGACGCGGTACGGCACGGTGCTCATGCGAGCCTCAATTTCAGCGATGACGGTAGGGTCACGCATGCGGTCACACATACCCCGCAGCCGACGCATCCTTCCGGCTTGAGTACGGGACGTCCGGCGTCGTCGAGCGCCAGCGCGTGCTCGCCCACCGGACAGGCGCGCGCGCAGACGCCGCACGTCGCGCCCTGGAATGTGATGCACCGCTCGGGGTCGAGCTCGAGTACGCCCATCTTGACCGTCGTCCACGGCACCGCCGTCAGCGCGCCCGTCTCGCACGCCTTGGCGCACGGCATGTCCTCGCACACGATGCACGCCTGCTTCGCTGGATCGATGTACGGCGTCCCCGCCGCGAGGCCGCCGCCGTTCGCAGGCATTTTGACGATCGCATGCACGGGACAGACGTCGATGCAATCGCCGCAGCGCGTGCATGCCGCGACGAACGTCACCTCGGGCGCCGCGCCTGGCGGCCGAAACCACCGCTTCGGCGCTACGCGCTCCTCGGCGTGCTGCGCGATATGCTGCAGCGCCTTGCCGATCGTTTCCTGCAGGAAAGCGCGGCGGTCGTTCAAAAGCTCGGCTCCAGGCTTATCTGCCAGCGGAAGGCGACACGCTTCAGATTCTTCACATCCGCCGCGTAGTCCCAGCGGTTGACGACCAACGGCACTTCGAACCGCATCGTCCATGACAGGTCGTTGATGTGCTGCCGGGTGACGATCCCGACGCCGGCGTCGTACAGCGGCGTCTGGCCGCTGCCGGTCGTCGACCGCACGGCCATCGTATCGGCCAAGCCCGCATCCGCAAAGGCCTCGAGCGTCACCGCGTTGAGCACTTTGGCGCGGGGGCGCCGGTAGACCGTCTTCGTGCCCTCGAGGTTGATGGCAAGCACGAAGCGCCCGCCGAGATCCGGGCTGAAGCCGCGGAGGTTCGCGTCCCCCGGCGATTGATAATGAAAGCCCGGACGCACGAACAGCGCGCCTCGGCTCCGCACCAGCGGGTTCATGAACGTCGTGTACGGATCCGCACCGGCCAGCATGATGCGCCGTTGCAAAGGCGGCGGGCTGCTGGTGTCGGCCCCGTAGATACCGAAGAAGAGCCGGACGCCGAGGGCGGGCGTGCGCACGCTCGCTTCTGCGGTGCCGCGGGCGAATCCCTCGAAATCGAATCGACTCTTCGACTGGATTCCGGCGCCCGGATTGCGGTACAGCACACCGCCGCTGACGCGGGCACTGTAGTGCCAGACCTGGTTGCCTTTCACGCTCGTCTTCGACCACCACGGCCCCAGCTCGATGGTCCCCGCGTTGTCCCACAGACGGCGATCCACGAAGCCGACGGTGTGCACGGCCATCCAGATGGCGTCCACGCCGACGTGAACGTCCGGTCCGAATCCAAGGTGTTTGCGGAGCGAGCGGTCGGTGTGAACCGCGGCGCCGACGCGGCCCTCGAGGCTCCATCCCGCCGCCCATGCGTCCGTCCGCGCCACGGGATGGCTGGCGGGATTGCCGACTCGCATGTACAGGCCGAAGCGTTGCGCTGCGTCCGCGGAGTAATGCGGATCCAGCGCGTACGACATCACCATCAGGTTCTTGTTGAAGCGGTCGAGGTAATTCGTCCGCACGCGCATGCCGACGGTGGCGCCGCCGAAATCATTGGACCACGCGAGCGGCAGCCAGCTCCCCACAGCGCGGTCGCGACGCGCGACCGTCTTCATGTCGTCGAACCGCCGCAGCCCGCGACCAGATCCCCAATAGTTGTTCAACGCGTTCCAGTCGTGGGCGCGCTGCCGCGGGTCGAGCACGAGCCGTTTCGGCTTGTTCCGCGTGATGAACTCGACCGTCTCGTGCTCCGCCTGGCCGCTGATTCGCGTCGCGATGGAGTCCCCGATCGCAACCTCGATCGGCATCCACCCGTCGCCCACGCGATCGATGACCGCCGTCGTGCGCCAGCGCCCGTCGGGCAGTTTCTTGCGACGGACCTTGCCGAACTTGTAATCGATCAGCGGCGTGCCGTGCAGCCATTGACCGAACAACCACTTCAAGTCCTGATGCGACACTTCTTCGGCGACGCTGCGGAACGCATCCTCGTCGACATGCTTGAGCCGCCAGCGCGCGTAGTAGGTACGCAGGATCTGCCGCATCACGTCGTCGCCCACGACGTAGCGCAGCTGCTCGTAGAACAGCTGGCCCTTCTCGTAGATCATCGTGTTGTAGGTGTCGAAGTCGCGATAGCGCTCGCTGACCATCGACACCGGCTCGCTCCAGCGGTCCAGGTCCCAGAGCAGGATGTCGGGCTCGATGCCCTGATACTCCGAGCCCTGGCCATGCGCCTCGAAGAACCAGCCGGTCTGGAAGCTCGTGAAGCCTTCGTCGAGATAGCCCTCGCGCCATTCGTTGTTGGCGAGGATGCCCATCGTGTAGTTGTGGCCGAGCTCGTGGACGATGAGGCCGAGTCCGGGGCCGCCGTCCATGATCATCATCGGGAATTCGGTGCCGCCGCCCTCGATGCGATGCACGTTCGTGATTTGGGGCCAGGCGAACTTGCCGTACAGCGAGTCGAGCCAGCCCAGCGCCATTTCGGTGCGCTGCACCGCGATGCCGTGGCCCCAGGTCGCGCTGTCCTGTGGCTGATACAGGACTCGGACGACTACGTCCTTGTAGCGGCCTTCCTCATAGCGATAGTCCGGGTTCAACGAAATGGCGAAGTGATGGACGGAGTCAGCGAAGAAGCGGACGCACTTGCGACCTTGCACTGCTGCGCAGGCGTGCGGCGAGCGGCGTGCGGCGTAGTAGTCGCGCTGATAATCGATCGGTGTGCCGGGGTTCGCGTTCGCCTTCTCCCAGCCGGGATCGCCTTCGACAGGCACGCCGGTCGCACCGACTACCTGATCTTCGGCTACGTCCAACGTCACGTCGTAGCTGGCGAACTCCCCGTAGAACTCGCCCGCCGGATACAGCGGGTGATCCTCCCAGCCGTATTTGTCGTACACGACGACTTTCGGATACCACTGCGCGAAGTCGAAGCGCCGGCCTTGCCTCCCCTGACGGCGCGGCAGCGTCGATGGTCGGGCCGTCCAGCTGATTTCCACGTCCATCGAATCGCCGGGTGCGAGCGGGCGCGGCAAGCGCCAGTGCGCGATCGTCGAATCGGGCGCGTACGGGTAATCGGGCTTGCCGAGCGATGCGTCGCCGATCCGCTCGAACGCGTAGTCGGGATCCTTCATGTGCTGAAAGCGCACCCGCCCTTCGGCCGAATCGGCCGCCGCCCAGCGCGAGCCGGGGCGGAAGGCGTTGAGATAGTCGTGGACGTAGAAGTCGCGCAGCGTATCGGGCGACTGATTCACGTACCGCACGTGCTCGCGCCCGGTCAGCACGCCGCTCGGCTCGTCGAGCGAGGCGGTGAT
>DATJKA010000119.1:0-2775 GCA_035491815.1 Gemmatimonadales bacterium
CGCGCCCGCGGCAACGCGCGCGTGAGCGCGATCGCCATCTCGGCGCCCGCGGCGCGGACCTGCGCCGCCGTAGTGAGGCCGACCCTGACGCCGCCGGCGTCGGTCTTGTGCACCAGTTCGGGCGACACCGCCTTCAGCACCACCGGGAACCCGAGCTGCTCAGCCAGGTGCGCTGCTTCGTCGGGATCCGCGGCCA
Organism: Gemmatimonadales bacterium; assembly: GCA_035491815.1. Taxonomy (GTDB): domain Bacteria; phylum Gemmatimonadota; class Gemmatimonadetes; order Gemmatimonadales; family GWC2-71-9; genus 20CM-2-65-7. The sequence goes on from DATJKA010000119.1 coordinate 197, forward strand.
GTTTCGCCTCGGCGACCGGAATGCCGTAGGCGCCGAGCAGCTCCAGTGCGTCGAGCTCGCCGAGCTTGTTGGTGCCCTCGGCACAGGCACCGGCGAGAGCGCGCGCCGCGCGCACGCGATCCACCGCGATCGGGGGCGCCGGCACCAGGGGGCGCTCGATCCATTCGCTCTGACGCCGCAGCGCCGCAAGCCCGCGCGCCGCCGATTCCGGGAAGACGTAGGCCGGAATCCCGGCCTTGTGCAGCTCCGCCCGTCCCTGCGGTAAGCCTTCACTCCCCATCAAGACCGCGAGCACCGGCTTCTGAATGTGACTCTGCGCGACCGCGACCACGGACTCCGCTACGTCCTCCTGCCGGACGCCGAGCGGCGGCACGAAGACCGCCAGGGCGGAGTCCACGTTGGGATCGCTCAACACCGCGTTGAGCGCGGCCCGGTAGTGCGCCGGCGTCGCCGAGGCGATCATGTCGAGCGGGTTACGGATCGACGCTTCCTCGGGAAAGAGCGGCTTGAGCTGCGCCACGGTCGCCGGCTGCAATTCCACGAGCTCGAGTCCACGCGTTTCCATCGCATCCGCGGCGAGAATGCCCGGCCCGCCCGAGTTCGTGACGATCGCGGTGCGGCGCGAGCGCGGCAGCGCGCGGCCCGTGAACGCCATCGCCATGTCGAACAGCTCTTCGATCGACTCCGCGCGCATCACGCCGGCCTGGGCGAGCAGCGCGGTCACCGCGACGTCGCTCGCCGCGAGCGCGCCCGTGTGCGAGGACGCCGCCCGCGCCCCGACCTTCGACCGGCCCGACTTCACCGCGATGATCGGCTTCGTCCGGGTGATCCGCGAGGCCAGGTCGAGGAAGCGGCGCGGATTCCCGAAGCTCTCGACGTACATCAAGATCACGGCGACGGTGGGGTCATGCTCCCACTGCTCGAGCAGATCGTTGCCGCTGACGTCCGGTTTGTTGCCCACCGACACGAACTGCGAGATCCCGATCCCGTACTCGGCGGCGTGGTCGAGGACGCTCACGCCGAGCGCGCCCGACTGCGACACGAACGCCGCGCGGCCGCCGGGGGGCATGGCCGGCGCGAACGTCGCGTTCATCGAGATGTCCGCCGCGGTGTTCAACACACCCATGCAGTTGGGGCCGACCATCCGCATGCCGTACTCGCGCACGATGTCCACGAGCTGGCGCTCGCGGTCGATGCCGACGCCGCCGATCTCGCGGAATCCGGCCGAAATCACGACAAGTCCCTTGACCCCGGCCTGACCGCACGAGCGCGCGACGTCGAGCACGCGCTCCTTGGGGACGACGATCACGGCGAGGTCCACCGGTTCGGGCACCGCGCCCACGTTGGGGTAGGCTCGCACCGACTGAATCGACGTCGCGTTCGGATTGATCGGATACACGGCGCCGGTGAACCCGTAGCGCAACAGATTCGCGAAGATCTGATGTCCGATCGTGTTCGACATGCGTGACGCGCCGATCACCGCGATCGAGCGCGGTTTGAGAATGGCGTCGAGCTTTCCACCGTTGGTCATCGCACCCTCAGAGCGTTGAGAATGACAGCCGCGTCCAGCGCCTCTTGCATGATGGCGCCGGCCGGCGGCGTGATGTAGCCCAGACTCGCGATCACCATCAGCGCGAAGCTGACGCCGAGTCCGACGCCGATGCTTTGCAACACGATCCGCCGCATGCGCCGGCTGATCGCCATGGCGTCGCCCAGCCGCGCGATGTCGTCCACGAGCAGAACGACGTCGGCGGCCTCCGCGGAGACGGCCGTGCCGTGCGCCCCCATCGCAACGCCGACCGTCGCGGCCGCGAGCGCCGGAGCGTCGTTGATGCCGTCGCCAACCATGAGCACGCTCCCGTGCCGCCGCGTGAGGTCCCGGACCGCCGCCACCTTATCGGCGGGCCGCAGATTGGCCCGCACCGTCCGGATTCCCGCCTGGGTCGCGATCGCCTCGGCGGGCTCCTCGCGGTCGCCGGTGAGCATGACCGTCTCCGTCACGCCGAGCACGGCGAGCTGCTGCATGAGCGAGGGGACCTGGTGCCGCAGCCGGTCGGCGAACTCGATCGTGCCGGCCATGTGACCGTCGATCGCAACGTACGCCGTCGTCCCGTCCTCGGTCGTGTCAGGCGCCGTGATACCCGCCTCGCGCACGAAGCCGAGCGAGCCGACGTGCACGATGCGTCCTTCGACGCAACCGGAGACGCCGGCGCCCGCGCTTTCCACGAACTCGGTCACCGCGGGCAGCGCGCCGTAGCGAGCGCGGCCCGCGTCGGCCACGGCGTGCGCCAAATGATGCGAGGAATACTCTTCGACGGCCGCGGCCGCGCGCAGCACGTCTCCGCCCCCTTCGACATGCGCTACCGTCGGTTGTCCCAGCGTCAGCGTGCCGGTCTTGTCGAACACGACCACGCGCGCGCGACCCAGCTGCTCGATCGCGCGGCCGTGCTTCACGATGACGCCGAGGTCGGCGGCGCGGCTGATGCCCGCGATCACGGCGACGGGGGTCGCCAGGATGAGCGGGCACGGCGTCGCCACCACCAGCACTGCGAGCACGCTCGTGGCGCTGCCGGTCACGA
>DATJKA010000120.1:0-5103 GCA_035491815.1 Gemmatimonadales bacterium
GGCGGCGGGCGGCGGGCGGCGGGCGGCGGGCGGCGGGCGGCGGGCGGCGGGCGGCGGGCGGCGGGCGGCGGGCGGCGGGCGGCGGGCGGCGGGCGGCGGGCGGCGGGGCGAACGTGACGGCGAACTGTCGCGCGTCAAGTACCTCGCGCATGCGCAGGCTTAATCGCGACGACTCGCTCGTCGTTCGAGCCTACGGGGATCTCCAGTGTCGCGGCTGGCGATGGAGACCCGCGTCGCTGCGTATCTCAGAGGCGGGGGCTCCGTGGCCAAGGTCGAGACCGATCCCGCCATCGGCGTCGGTCGGCTACGTGGACGGCCGTGCCCTCATCAAGCTCAATGCGCGACTAAAGCGGCTGAGCGGCTGAGCGGGATCCTGTTTGGTCTGTCCCGGAACCGTGAGCGCCGATTGGCGTCCGCCCCGCCGCCCGCCGCCCGCCGCCCGCCGCCCGAGCAGTCGCCCAAGCAGTCGCCCGCCGCCGAAGCCTCAGTACGGCCGTGTCTGACTGCGCTTCTGCGCGCAATCGTCGCACAATGTCGCGCTGGCCTCGAGCCGGGCGCCGCAGCTTGCACACAAGCTGTAGACTCGCACGCCGTTCGGCGTCACGTCGCGATGAATTGTCGGCGCGTAGCTCGTCAGATGCACGTGCAACGGAATCAGGAACGGCGGCTGCTGGCGACGCCACCGCCACGCTTTGATCCGCGCGATGAGTTGACGGAAGAATTGCATCGATGACCGCAGCGGGCCGCGCCGTGTGCGCCGTCTCGCCGGCAGCGCGCGACCCCGAATCCAGCGGCGAGACTGACTGTCGGAAATGCACGGCGCATGCCGCGTCGGGCGTCGCCGAGCAGGCCTGATCAGAAGCCCATTCGGTCTCGCACGCCAGCCATCGTCTCACGCGCGATCGCCCCACAATGCTCGGCCCCGGCGTCCAGCGCCTGATCCACACGCTGCGGGTTCGCCGCAAGCTCGGCGGCACGCGTACGGATCGGCGCGAGCTCCGTCTCCATGGATTCGGCGAGCACCTTCTTGCAGTCGATGCAACCCCAGCCGGCCGTGCTGCACTGCTGCGCGACATGCTCGACCGTTGCGGGCGGACTGAACCCCCGGTGCAAGTGATAAATGTTACAGACTTCCGGTGTGCCTGGATCCGTGCGCTTGATGCGCTTGGGGTCGGTGGCAGCCGGCCGCAACTTGGCCCAGATCGCCTCCGGCGGCTCGAGCAGACCGATCGTGTTGCCCATCGACTTCGACATCTTGCTCTTGCCGTCGAGGCCGAGGATGCGTCGTGTCGGCGTGAGGAGCGGCTTGGGCTCGGGGAAGTATTCCTCGCGCGCCTCGCTGCCGTCGGCGGCGCGTTCGCCGGTCGGCCGACCGAACAGCGCGTTCCAGCGCCGGGCGACGACACGTGACAGCTCGAGGTGTTGCACCTGATCCTCGCCCACCGGCACCATGTCGGCGCGATACAGCAGAATGTCCGCCGCCTGGAGCACGGGATAGTTCAGCAGCCCCGCGGCGACGCTCTCCTGGCGCTGGGCTTTCTCCTTGAACTGCGTCTGTCGCTCGAGCTCACCGAGCGGCGTAATGGTGTTGAAGATCCAGGCCAGCTCGGTATGTTCCGGCACGCGCGACTGCACGAACAGCGTACAGACGTCGGGATCGAGTCCAGCCGAGAGCAGCGACACCGCCATCTCGCGGCGTCGTTTCCGGAGCTCCTCGGGCTCGTAGGCCAGGGTGATCGCGTGGTAGTCGACGACACAGAAGATCGCCTCGTACTCGTGCTGCAAGCGCGCCCAATTCTTGACCGCGCCGAGGTAGTTCCCGATGTGGAGCTCCCCGGACGGCTGGATTCCACTGAAGATCCGTGACATCTGCTCAACATAATGACAATCGGTCGCTGCTCGCGACCTGCGTCGCCGCGGCCGCTCGCTCCACGGAGATCATCCGGCGAGGCGATGCGACGCGCCAATCGCTCACGTGGGACGTCAAGTCTCCCACTGATTTCGTCAGCGATGTCGATCGCGACTCGGAGCGCGCGATCGCGGCAGTGATCGCCGAGCGACATCCCGCTGCGCGGCTGCTGGGCGAGGAGTACTCACCGGCGCTGACCGGTCGCGACGGTCTGCTGTTCGTGGCCGACCCGCTCGATGGCACGACGAACTTTCTGCACGGCTTTCCATGGTATGCGGTGTCGATCGCGGCACTCGTCGATGGCGAGCTGCGGGCAGCCGTCGTGCTCAACGCCGCGAACGGAGAGCTGTTCACCGCGACGGCCGGCGGCGGCGCGCGCCGCAATGGTGAACCCATATCGGTTTCGTCGATCACCGATCCGCAACGGGCGCTCATCGGTACGGGGTTCCCGTTCAAGGATCCGCGGCACATCGATCGCTACCTGGCCACGCTGCCGGAGCTCATGCGCGACGTTGCCGGGGTTCGTCGCCCCGGTTCGGCGGCGCTCGACCTTGCCGATGTCGCTTGCGGCCGGTTCGAGGCGTTCTGGGAGCTGAGCCTCGCGCCCTGGGACATCGCGGCCGGCATCCTCCTGATCCGCGAAGCGGGCGGCGTGATCACGAATCTCGAAGGCCAGCCGGCGCCGGTCGAGCACACGGGAATCATCGCCGGGAATCCGGAGATGCACCGATGGCTGTTTTCTCGGGTCAAGGGCTGACGGCGCGCGAGAGCGAACGGCGAACGGCGCGAGGCGAACGGCGCGAGGCGAACGGCGCGGACAAACATCGAAGGCGAACGGCGATGGCAAAACCCGAATGGCGCGCGCACTTCGGCCGATCACCGGCTTAATTTCTCATCTGCGATTCCGTTCCGTCACTCGCCCTTCGCACTCGCAGTTTGCCGCCGCCGTTGGTACGCGCAGTCAGACTCGCGCAGTCAGCCTCGCGCAGTTAGCCTCGCGCAGTCAGCCTCGCGCCGTTAGCCTCACGCCCTTCGCTCGAACTCGTCCTTGTCATGCGTCTAGTCGAAATCGTCCCGAATTTCTCCGAGGGTCGTCGCCCCGACGTCATCGCCGCGATCCGTGACGCCATCGCCGGCGTCGAGGGCGTCGCCGTACTCGACGTCTCCTCCGATCAGTCGCACAATCGCACCGTCATCACGTTCGTCGTGCCGATCGAGCACGCCGTCGACGCGGCGTTCGCCGGCATTCGCGCCGCTCGCGAGCTGATCGACCTCAATCATCACACCGGCGAGCATCCGCGAATGGGCGCTGCCGACGTCGTTCCATTCGTGCCGCTCGAAGGTGCGACGATGGAAGACTGCATCGTCCTCGCGCGGCAGCTCGGCGAACGCGTGGGGCGCGAGCTCGAGATTCCGGTGTTCCTATACGAGCGCGCGGCGACGCGGCCCGACCGCGAGAATCTCGCCGACATTCGGCGAGGCGAGTTCGAGGGCATTCGCGGCGAGATGAGCGCCGGCGCGCCCAGTCGCGTTCCCGATTTCGGACCGGCGCGGATCCATCCGACGGCCGGCGCAGTCGCGATCGGCGCCCGGCCTTTCCTCGTCGCCTACAACGTCTATCTCGGACCGGCGTCCAATCTCCCGGTCGCCAAGGCGGTCGCCAAGGCGGTGCGCGGCTCGTCGGGCGGACTGCGCTACGTCAAAGGACTCGGCCTCGAGGTCGACGGCCAGGCGCAGGTCTCGATGAATCTCGTCGACACCGAGAAGACGCCGCTCCATCGCGCCTTCGACACCGTGAAGATGGAAGCCGAGGCGCAGGGCGTGTCGCCCACCTGGAGCGAGATCGTGGGCCTCGTGCCCGAGCGCGTGCTGTTCGCCACGGCGGCGCGGCACATTCAGCTGCGCGACTTCAAGACGGAGATGGTGCTCGAGCACAACGTTCGGAACGCGATGCAGGGCGGCGAGTCGCTCAGCGGCTTCGTCGCGTCCGTCGCCTCGTCGTCGCCCACTCCCGGCGGCGGCAGCGTCGCGGCGCACGTCGGCGCGCTCGGAGCCGCGCTTGCGCAGATGGTCGCCGGCCTCACCGCCGGCCGAAAGAAGTACGCCGCGGTCGACGCCGAGATGCGCCAGCTCGCCCTCGACGCGGCGGCGCTCGTCAACACGCTTTCGGCGCTCGTGAAGAAGGACGCCGAGGCGTACGGCGCGGTGTCGGCGGCGTACAAGCTGCCGGCGGAGCCCGCCGACGCGGCGACCGCGCGCACGGCGGCGATCGCCGACGCGCTGTTCGGCGCCGCCGAAGTGCCGCTCGAGACCGCCCGCGCCTGCGCACGAGTGGCCGAGCTCGCGGCAACCTGCGCCACCAAGGGCAACACCAACGCCGTATCCGACGCCGGCGTCGCGGCGCTGCTCGCCGAAGCGGCATGCCGCGGCGCCGTTTACAACGTACGAATCAACGTTTCATCAATGGCCGATCGAACGCGCGGCGCCGGACTGGTCGAGGAAGCGAGTCAGCTTCTCGCGCAAACCCGACGCGCCGTCGAGCAGGCGACTTCGGCGGTGGATGCGGCAATCGAGTAGAGGGAAGAGGGAAGGGGGAAGAGGGAAGAGGGACGGCGGAAGAGGTGACGTGAGGGAACAGGGATGGGAGAAGAGGCCAGAGGTGGCTCGACGACCACCGCGCCGTTCCCGCGTTTGACGCTCTCCCCCTTCCCTCTTCCCCCTTCCCTCTTCCCTATTTTCTTCCCGCCACGTCCACCAGCGTCCGATAAATCATCTCCGTGCCCTCCTGCAGCGACGTGATGCTCACGCGCTCGTCGTTGCCGTGCATCCGGGTGAGATCGTCGGCATCGATCGGGTAGGGATAGATGCCGTATACCGGCACGCCTTTCGATCGCCATGCGCCCGCATCCGTCCCGGCCTGGAACAGGTATGGCGTCACCTCGGCGCCGGGGAACGTCGCGCGCGCTGCGCGCTCGAGCGCCTTGTAGAGATCCGTCGTGCGCGGTGATTCAGGCGAGCCCTCGTAGATGCGACTGCCGATCGACAGGTGGATCGTCGTGTCGCCGATCACCCGCGCGATGTCCCGCACGATTGCCGCCGGATCGGTCCCGGGGATCAGCCGCAGATTCACCATCGCCTCCGCCGATCCGGGGATCACGTTCGCCCGGAAGCCGCCATTGATGATCACCGGCGCG
>DATJKA010000121.1:0-3838 GCA_035491815.1 Gemmatimonadales bacterium
GACCGAGGACCCATCCATCATCTCGATGAGCTTTTTGACGTAGCGTAAGTCGATCATATCTCTCTATGGACGAGTGGCTCCCCTTCGTGTTCACGCGAGCTCCAGGAGCTCGTGGGTGAACTGCGTGAGGAGCTCGGGGCCTTCCGCCGCGAGGTGAACGTCATCCTCGATGCGTACGCCACCCCAACCCGGCCGATAGATTCCCGGTTCGATCGTCACGACCGCGCCGGCTGACAAGATTCCATCGGCAGTGCGAGCGAGCCGCGGTGCTTCGTGCACTTCGATCCCGAGTCCGTGCCCGAGCCCGTGGCCAAACTCCTCCCCATACCCACAGCGCTGAATGTAGTCACGCGCGAGCGCGTCCGCCTCTCGCCCACGTAACCCCACCCGGACCTCCCGTGCAGCCAACTCGTTCGCCTGCCGCACCACGTCGTACACAGCACGTTGCTCGTCGCTTGCCTTACCAACTACGATCGTGCGGGTGACATCGGCACAATACCCGCCCGCCGCCGCGCCAAAATCCATGAGGAGAAACTCACCCTTCGCGATTTTCCGCGCCGACGAGCGCGCATGAGGAAGCGCCGACCGCGGCCCGGAGGCCACGATGGACGGAAAGGGAAACGCCTCACTCCCTGCATCGCGGATCGATTTCTCCAGCACACCGGCAACCTCGAGCTCCGTCATTCCCGCTCGAATGGCGGGCAGCGTCTGCTCGAGAGCGGTCGTTGCCATTGATGCCGCGGTGCGAATGCTCGCGACCTCGGACGCGTCCTTGCGCTCCCGAAGCGTCTCGACGAGATCGGTCGTCGGGCGCCACCGCGGCCTTGGGCCGGCTTCCAGCAGACGCTGGAAGTCACGATGGACGATGTGCGCCGACTCGAACCCGGCAACCTCGACGTACGAAGCCTGCGTCAATAGCTGCCACAGACCCGTCCAGAGACTCTGCGACTCGATGGCGATCCGGGCGAGCTCACCCACTTCCGAACGCACCTGAGTCTGGTACCGGAAATCGGTGATGAGGAACACGTCGCGCGACGTGACGAAGAGAAGCGCGCTCGTGCCCGAGAATCCCGTGAGGTAGCGGATGTTCGGCAAGCTGGTGACGAGGAGCCCATCGAGATGGGCCACGCTCAGCGACTCGACGAGCGCCGCGAGGCGCTGGCTTCGTCGGTCAGACACGCGACGCCAGCGTCGCCGCCAGACCTCGGAGGGCCAGCTCGTACCCCACGGCGCCGAACCCGCACAGCACAGCACGCGCGCCGGACGCCAGCGTGGAGTGACGTCGTTCCGGTTCGCGCGCGTAGATATTCGTTAGGTGAACTTCCACGTACGGCACGTCCACCGCCGCGAACGCATCGCGAATGGCGAGGCTGGTGTGGCTGTAGGCGCCGGCATTGATGATCGCCGCATCCGCGCGCCCACGCAGCGCCTGAATGGCATCGATGAGGGCGCCTTCCCCGTTATGCTGTGCACATTCGATTTCGACGCCAAGGTCGCGGGCGACGTCCCGCAGCCGGGCCTCGATCGCCGGCAGCGTCGTGCTGCCATAGAGCGCGGGCTCGCGGGTCCCGAGCAGATTCAGGTTCGGTCCGTTGAGGACGGCGATCCTCACTTCTTCTTGAGCCCTTCGAGCCAGGCCGTGAACTGCTCGATGTCGTGAGCATCCGCCGACCCTCCGCCGCGGCCCGACTCGGGCGCGGTGGCAGCTGCCGTGGCGTCCACACTCGCGGCTTGAGAATCGGAGAAGAACTGGTCGAAGGAGAAGCCGCCGTCCGCCGGCGGAGCTGCTTCTGGAGCGCCACGGAACACGTGGTCCAGCGAGAGCTCGTTGCTCGCCGCCCGGGTCGGGCGACCTTGTGGCTCGGAATGCCCGAGCGCTGACGCCGGTGTCTGTGCGGGCGTCGATCGCGGCGTCTGTCGCGACGGCGTGGTCAGCCGGGACGAGAACTCGGCGAATGGCTCGTTAGGCGTCGCGACCGCATCGAGGGCTGACGCCGACAACGGCTGCGCGTCTGCTGCGTCCGCGAACGGATCGAAGCTCGCCAGCGTCTCGGCTGCTGACGGCACCGGCGTCCGACGGGGCGGCCGGGAAGCGATCTCTCCCCTGGGCGGCATCTCGGGCTCGGTACCCGCATGGTCGACCGCGAACGGTTCCGCGCTACTCGCTGCCTGGGGCGCCGACAGCTCGTCGAGGGTGGTCGTTTCCGTTTCGACCGGGTCTCGCGGAGCAGGCGCGCGCCGGCCCGCGAGCGACGCAAAGAACGACCGCACGGAACGCGGCGGGCGACCGGACTGCCGCTTGCGCGCCGACTCCACGACGTCCTCGGATACCGACGCCATCCCGATGCTCGAGACGGAGCCGCTCTCGATCTGATCGATCCGGTCGCGCAGGCTCGTATCGGTGGGATTCCGTGACAGCAGCTCGCGATAGACGGCGAGCGCTTCGTTGCGGAAGCCCTGCTGCAGGTACAGCTCGGCCATCGTCTCGGTGACGAACGCGGCGGGCGGTTGGCTCGGCTCGTTCGTCGGCAGGGCGAGCGTATGGCCCAACAGCGGGTCGGACTCCGGCGCCTGCGGATAGGCCGCGGGAACCGGTGCCTCGCTCGACGGCGGCACGAACTCCATCACCTCGAGCCCAAGCCCGTCGTCCGCCGCCGCCATGGGCGTGAGCGGTTGCCATTCGGCGGTTTGCTGGTTCGCCAGCTGCTCCGTCGCGTCCTCGTTAGGCTCCGGTTCGGGGATCGCGTCGTAGGAGCCGGTCGAGTACTCGGCGGCAAACGCGTCCATCCCCGGAATCGCTAGCTGATCCTCGGACTCCGTCGCCTCGGCGACCGTCTCGGGCACCGCCGTCGAGACGACATCCTGCTCGGCTGGCGCGTTGGGTTCGGCTGGCGGAGGCTCCAATTGGAACGCCGCGTCGTTCAGCGTCGACAGGTCGTCCTCGGTCACTGCGGCAGCCGGCTCGATCTGCGTTTCAGGCGGCGCCCACGAAGCCTGCGGTTGCGGCGCATCGAACTCCGTGCCGTCGTCGATGGCGTCGACATCGGACAACTCGGGGAGGAATAAATCCTCGCCGGCGGGCGCCGCTGGCTCCTCGAGCAGCGCGTCGGCCGACCCGCCTGTGTCGAGATCGAACGGATCGATGTCTGGTACGTCGAGGGCCGGTGCGGCGGCGTGGGACTCAGCCGGGCCGTCGTTAGGCTGCGCGACGGACGACGGTGCGCCAAAGCTGTCGTCGATCTCTACCTCTTCGATCGACAGCGGAGCGAATCGCGCGTCGGGTTCTGCGGGGGCGGCGGCCGGCACAGGGCTTGGCGGAGCAGCCGCCGGCGGCGCGAATGAGGACGTTTCCGCCGCGGGTTCGTCTGCGCTTGGCTCTTCGACCGCTGGCGGTGGCGCGTCGAGATCGCGAACGAGCTGCTCGATCTCCTCGTTGCGCGGATCCACTTCGAGCACACGCTGATACCAGCTGCGGGCCGTGTCGAGGTCGCGCGCTTCCTTCGCGATGTCCCCGAGGTAGCGCAGCGCGATCAGGTTCTCGGGATCGAGCCCGAGCGCCGAGTGGAAGATCTCGCGCGACTCATCACGGCTGCCCGCCTCGAAGAGCGCCTGGGCGAGCACGATGTGCCCGCTGATGTGACCCGGCTGCTGTGGGAGGTGTGTCCGACACAGCGCGATCGCCTGGTCCAGATCTCCGGACTTGCGGTGCTCGTTCGCCAGTGGCGCGAAGTAGCGGCGCGGGTTCTCGTCGAATTTTTTCTTCAGCTCGTCAAGCCGGGCGCTGCTGGCCATTACATGCCCCTCACGTGCGCCGCGCGATCCGGGCGGCGAGACCGGT
>DATJKA010000122.1:0-43552 GCA_035491815.1 Gemmatimonadales bacterium
GGTGGCGACCGGCCGGAAGTCGCGCCTCGCGGCGGCGCGGCTCAATGAATCAAGATTGAGACCGGCCTTCGCCAACGCGGCGCGGGCGGCGCCTTCCGTGACCCAACCGGCGAACGCGAGAGTCGGAGAACGCGCCACATCGAGCTTGAATTGCTCGACCGACCACGAGCCCCGGACGACTTCCCACGGGTAGGTCGCGCTCTCGGGCGTGTGCACGAGAATCGCGCCGGCTGCGCCCTGGCGCGCCGCCTCCTCGAGCTTGTACGTCCACCGGCCGTAGTAGGTCAGAATCTTGCCGAGAAAGACCGTCGAATCGACGAGGCCGGGATCGTTGACGAGCATGAGTAGGACCTTGCCGTGCAGATCCATCGCCTTGTAATCGTCCCACTGCCATTCGGGCGCGCGAATGCCGTAGCCGACGAAGACCAGCTCGCCGCTCGCGGCGATGTCCGAATCCGGCCTTTCCGCCCAAGCAACGAAGTCGTCGCGATAACTGAGACTGTCCCTGCTGTCTCGATACCCGAAATCCAGAGTTGGCTGCGGCGTCATTCCAACAAGCGCGACCGGTTGGAAGTAAGAACCGTTTGACCCCGCCGGTTCGAGTCCGAGCGCGCGGAACTGGTCGGCGATGTACTCGGTCGCAAGACGTCCGCCGCGCGTTGCGGGTGCGCGACCCTCGAGCAGATCGCTCGCCAGGAAGCGCAGGTGCGCGTCCATGGTGAGCGTATCGATGGGAACTGCGCTCGCAGGCCGAGGTTTCTGGGCGGTTGCGGTGACCGCGACGAGCGCCAGCATGCCGATTGCATGCAGACATTTCCTTAGCATTGCGCATCTCCTCAGGCTAGTTACAGCGGACGAAGTCGATCGTACCCCGGCGCCGCGCGGTCGCTTCGCTGGTCAGTACCAAGAGAGAATCGTTGTAGAAATCGATCGCCTCGCCGGCCGCTTCGAGGCCGCCGAGGTTGCACGGCGCTTCGCGGGCGGGCGCCAGCCGCCCGCCGACGCCGGGATAGTAGAAGAAGATCTCCGAGTACGTACGGATGGCGACGAGCTTCCCGTCCTGTCTGATCGTCGCTCCGGTGACGACACGCCCCGACTCCGGATTTGGAATGATGTCGAGCGTCTGCACGAGACTCGCGATCGTCAGCGTGCCCGCCGTGTCCGGGAGACTGAACGCGCGGTGGTCGATCCGGTACAAGCGAATCGCGCTGCCCCGCCGCCAGCCCTTGCTGACGAGATAGAGCGCGCTATCGCGCGGGGAAACGTAGATCGCCTCGACGTCGTGCGCGCCGTCGGGATAGCGGAGTCGGACCGCCGCCGGGGCTCTGGTAGTGCCGAGCGTGTCGCTCGCGCGCTCCGGCGGCTCGGGCTCGGGCACGGCGTACACCGTCACGAACGGACGGAACTCGAGGTTGTCGCCGGTATCGGCGAGATACAGGCAGTCGCGCGGTGCGGTCGGGAAGTGGAGCGGACAGGGCCCAAGCGCCATGTCTTCCCAATCGATCGCCGTCGCGCCCGGCACCAGCAAGGCGCCGAGATCGTCGCCGTGCGAGTTCGTGGCGTACACGTACGGGCGGTCGCCGGAGTCGTTGTGCGTCCAGAGAATGCCGGGATGCGCGCGGCTGGCAGCAACGCCCGAGCTCTCGATGAGCCTGGGGCTCTGGAAGGTCGCTTGTAATAACAGCAGGGCGCCGGCGAGCACTGTTCTCCAACAAAATCCGCTTGCTGGCCCCTCGGCAAGTGGTGATAATACGCCCATGCGCGACGCGAAGGTTCGCCTGCAGGGCCGGATTCTCTATCTGACCGAGGATCCCGGCTTCGTGCGTGCGCAGCTCGCCGGCAATGATCCCGAATGGAACCCTGCGATCAAGCTGCGCGACGACATCTCCACAGACGAAATCACCCCCGCATACATCTGTTACTACTACGACGAGACGCTGGGCGACTTCCCCTATCTCGGCCTCAAGTGCGGCACGGAATTCCCGATCACGCGCGGCTCGGTGAAGCAGGGCGGCTTTGTGGCGGCGGTGAGCGGTAAGCGCCGCGGCAAGGGCTCCTCGCGCGAGCAGTCGCCGTACGCGGAGATGTGTGCCGGTATCAAGCTCGTGGTCGCCGAAAGCATCGAGCGGATCTACCGCGAGAACTGCCAGAATCTCGGCGTGCTCACCACGACCGACTTCTCGATCCTCGACAAAGTGCGGCGCGGCGAAGCGATCCCGCTCTCGGCTTTCACCGCCGGCGAAGGGGAGATCACGCGCGGCATCATCGAGCGCGGCGGCCTGTTCAACTACAACATGGCCCGCTTGCAAGGCGAGGTCGTCGTACATCCGCCGGCAACGAAGCGCCGCCCCATGACGCTCGGCGAAAAGATTCTGGCGCGGCGTTGGGTCGTCGATCCGGCCAAAGGCACGTTGGGCGTCCCGGCGGTCAAGCCCGGCGACGAAGGATTCGTGCTGACGGACATTCGATTCAGTCACGAATACGTCACGCCGATGGCGGCGATCTTCTTCGAGCAGCTGGTCGGCAAAGACGCGAAGGTGAACGATCCCGGATCGATTCTGATGTTTCGCGATCACCTGACGTTCTTGCCCGAAGCGATGACGCCCGAGCGCATCAAGGAAGGGCTGCTCGACGTTGCGCTGCAGCTCGAGAAGAAACAGCGCGAGTTCGCGGCTGCCCAAGGGATCAAGCTCTACGGGGAGCTGCGCCTCGGGCATCACGGCTCGGAGGCGATCTGCCACTCGAAGATTCTCGAGTCGCACGCGCTCCCGGGGCAGGTGATCATCGGGTCGGATTCCCACACGCCGCACGCCGGCGCCGTCGGGTGCATCGCATTCGGCGTCGGCACGACCGCGATCTTCAACTCCTGGATCACGAAAGATGTGCGGCTCCAGGTCCCCGAGACCGTGAAGGTCGTGATTCGGGGGCAAAAGCCGGACAACGTGACCGCCAAGGATTTCATGCTCGAGGTGCTGCGGCACCCCTACGTGAAGACGGGAAAGGCGATCGGCAAGCTGGTCGAGTACTGCGGCGACGCGGTCGAGGCGCTGTCGGTCGACGAGCGCGCGACCATGACGAACATGACCGCGGAAGTCGGCGGCTTCACCGGCTACGTCGCCCCCGACGACAAGACGGTCGCGTACCTGATGGACTACCGGAAAATGTCGCGCGGGGAAGCCGAGCGGCTGTGCGCCGGACTCGTAAGCGATCCGGATGCGGAGTACTGCGAGACCATCGAGATCGATGCCGCCGCGATCCGGCCGATGATTGCGCTTCCGGGCGATCCCGGCAACGGGCTCTACATCGATCAAGTCCAGCAGCGGATCAAGGTCGACATCGCCTACGCGGGTTCCTGCACCGCCGGCAAGAAAGAGGACATGGACATGTATGCGCGCGTGCTGGCGGAAGCCGCCACCCGGGGCGAGCGCGTCGCGCCATGGGTGCGGTTCTTCATTCAGAGCGGCTCACAGGACGTGAAGCGCTACTGCGAAGAGCGCGGCTACCTGGACGTCTTCAAACAGGTGGGCGCGACATTCCTCGAGCCATCGTGCGGGGCGTGCATCAACGCGGGACCAGGCGTGTCGAAGACGAAAGAAGAAATCACGATCAGCGCCATCAATCGCAACTTCCCGGGACGCTCAGGGCCCGGCCAGCTCTATCTCGCCAATCCGTATACCGTCGCCGCCTCGGCGATCACCGGTTACATCACCGCCTGGGAGCCGGGGATGGTGCTGGAGACAGTCCCGCCCCGCTAGGGCAGCGTCCCGCGAATCTTCACCTTCACCGCTCGCGCGCCGCTGCCGAAGTCGACCGCGGACGTAACGGTGGTGCTAGAGTCGGGAACCCGCGTCGCGGAAATCGTGAACTCGCCGCTCAGCGTGCCGCGTGCGACGTTGAACGTCGACGTGCCCTGAGTCGATCCATACTGGCTGCTCGTCGTGCGCAGGTGTCCGGCCCGCGACAACCACTTCGTCACCGTCGAATCGGTGGCCTGATGGATGACGAAACCAGTCCCCGTTCCTGCCGTGTCGAGTGTGAAACGCGGCCAGAGCGAATCGCTCACCGGCGCCCGTCCCGAGCCGAGCAGGAAGAACACCGTATCCACCGTGCGGCTGGTCGCCTCATACCCCCGCCAGCCGAGCAGCGCGGTCAGGTTGCTGACGGTATGGGTGCCGCCCTGGGTCGCGTCGATGTCGAATTCGATTCCCACGATCCGCGTCGTGTCGGTGCCATTCGAAATTCGCGAGGCGCGATCGATGAATGGAAACACGAGCGCGGACATGAGCGCGTAGAGTCCGGAATCTCCGGTGAATCCAGAGTCGAGATTGGAGTCGTGGAGGAACGCAGAGTCGAGCGCCATGCGGACGGCCACGAGCTCGTTCTGGGGAATAGCGTCGGCATCAACGCCGCCCGAATCGGAGCACGCGCCCAGCGTCCCCGCGACGACCACGATCAGGGGGAAGAGCAGTTTTCGCATGTCGGAGAATATGCTGCTACCGGCCGCCGCCCGGAACCGTATCCGCCGGCTCGGCACCGCGGTACGGCCGGAGCGAGTCGCGCTGATACACACTGCGGGGATTCCACAGCACCCACGTGTCGATGCCCAGCTCCTCGGCCGCGCGGATCTGCTCGCGGATTTCGTGAGGCGTGTAGCGCGGCTTGCGCCGTCCCAGCGTGAACGCCTGGAGATAGGGCCGGATCATGGCTGCTTTGGCGAGCGGCTTGGAGCGCTCGATCGCCTCATTGAGCGCGTCGTGCACTACGCGGTAGGGCTCGCCGTTCGGCCACGCGAGACCGTAGCTGCCGCGGTAGTAGTGACTTGGATACACCATCGGCAGCACCACATCGGCGACGGTGACGAAGTCTTCCCACACCTGACCGATTCCGAGATCGCCGGTCGCCGATGACGTCAGCCCGAAAATGTCGAACGTCACGGGAATGCCGAGCGGCTGCAGGCGATTCGTCAGAATCGCGATGCCGGCCTGCACGCCTTCGCGCTGTGTCTCGCCCGGCTTGCGCGCCGCAAACTCCGCCTCGGCCAGCGCTTCCTTCGGCTCATCGGGGAAGCGCACGTAGTCGAACTGGACCTCGTTGAACCCGAAGTGCACGGCTTCCGCAGCCAGCTGTGCGGCGTAGATCCAGACTGAATCGTTGTACGCGTCCACCCACGCGATGTTGATCCGGTCGCGCCACAACCCGGTGCCGTCACGCCGCTGCACCGACCACGCGGTCTTGCGCTCGGCGAGCAGCGGATCTTTGGCGACGACGATCCGCGCGATGGTGTAGATGTTGTGCGCACGCAGGGTGTCGAGCCGCGATGCGACGTCTTTCGTGCGGACGCACTTCGTCGCGCCGATGTCCTGCGCGACCTTCACTTCGGATGGATAGAGCAGACAGCCCGTGTCGTCCTTGACGTCGACGACGAAGGCGTTGATCTCGGTGGAATCCGCGAGGCGGACGAGCTGCCAGAGTTTCGGCGAGCCAAACGCCCACGCGTTCACGTACAGCGCTTTGATCGGATCCGCGGCCGGCGCGTTATCGAACAGCGGCTCGGGCAAGACGTAGCGCAGCGCGACACCACGCAGCTGCATACTGTCCGCCGAGGACGGTAACGCTTGCGCAAAAAGGCCGCGACTCATGGTCGCGGCCCAGAGCAAGAGAGCGCCTGCCTGCCGAGCCAACCTCATAGGGGCCACCAACATAGGAAAATGACCCCCCGGCGGGCAAGGATTAACACCTCATTTGATTCGTAAGCTGTTGAACAGCAAAGGATAGGTCACGATGCTCTGGCCGCGGTACTGCGGCCTGAGCCCAAACAGGATGACGCGCCCTGTTCCCATCTGCACCTCCAGAATGGCCGCCTTGCCGGCGATGCGTTCCGGGTGCAGCACCCAGCCGGATAACAAGACGCGCGCCGGGTCGGTGGGCCAGCGCCCGATCACCTGCGTGACGCTCGAATCGAGCACGTCGAACGCTGGTCCGCTCTGGAACCAGCCGATCGTTTCGCGCGGCATGCCGTGCGCGACGGCGTTCGCCGTGTCGAGCTCGAGACGAAAGATCGAGCCCGGCGCGTAGAAATCCTCGTCGCTCACGGCCTCCAACACGTTGCGCACCGGCAGCAGCAGCGCCTGGATCGCGAACCGGCTCGCCTCATTGAGTGCGACGAGCGTGCCGCCGTCCGCGACGAATTGGCGCAGCGCGTCGGCGCCGTCCGACCCGACGCCGCCGGGGTAGGGCGCAGGATATCGCGGTGGCAGACCTTCCATGAGCTCGCCCGGTGGCTGATCGGGCAACACGATGACGTCGAATTGCTCGTGAAGCTTGCCGGCGCGCACGACCGAATCGACGAGCGTTGTGTACGCCACCTTCCAGGTGTCGAACACCCAGCGCGTCCACCCTTCGTCCATCGTCGCATTGTAGGAGCGATACAACCCGATCCGCGGCGGGTGGGAGTCTGTCGGCGCAATGGGAGGAATCGGTGCAACGACGCGCGGGACGATCGGGGCCGACAACGGCACGCGCAACGAGTCGCTCACTTCGATCGCGCGCAATCCCATGAGCAGCGGCAGCGTGTGCGCCGTGACATCGTACGGCCGTTCGGGCGGGCCGCCCGGATATTGTCGCCGATCGGGGTAGTGTTGCGGCTCGAGCAGCGTCTTCGCGAACGACGCGTACGGCTGCCGCAGCACGACGACGTACGCGCCGGCGGCCTGGCGTTGACCCTGTACGGTGAACGCTTGCTGCGCGGTACGGATCTCGACGTCGCCGCGATGCAGGATGCCGAGCAGCGCACTCAGCGCCACCGAATCCTGCCGGGCCGGGATGACATACGCATAGGGCCACTCGCGCCAGCCGCGCGAGGCGCGTGTTTCGATCGTCAGGAAATTCGCGAGCCAGCGCTCGCGCTCGCGCGCCGCTTGGGTGAGCAGCGCGTACGCGCCGTCCGTCTGATAGGACACGATATCGCGCAGCGTCCACCGACCGCCGCGCCACGGATTGGTGAAATTCCAGGACCGCTCGCGCGGGTTGTAGCCGCGCTCGCGCGCCTGCAGGCGGTCGAACGGGATCTCGATCGGTGAAGCGAGATCGGCGCTCGCCGTTTCCGACAGGATGCGCACGCCGCCATGGTAATGCTGGTATGCGCGGGCCGGCGTCCACGCGTCGTACGTGGAGTTGATCGAGATCCCGGTCTTGCCCTGACCACCCAGCTCCCACGCCATCGTCGCGCCGAGCGCGTTGACGCCGTCGATCAAGAGTGGATCGACGTTGGGCTCGATCGGATCGAGATACGGCGGCAGGAACAGGCGCGCGCCGTTGGCGTCCATCTGATGAATGTCGTGGACGATCTGCGGATGCCACACGTTGTACAGCGAGTCCACGGTGAGCTGCGTTTCGACCTGCGTGAACGCGTACCAGTCGCGGTTGTTGTCGTGGCCGGCGTAATGGTGGTACAACTCCGGCGGCTCGGTCCCCTCGGCTGTCGTGCCCAGCGTGCGATTGTACCACTTGGCGACGATGGTGACGCCGTCCGGATTGAGGGACGGAACGAGCCAGACAATGACGTTGTCCAGAATCGCGCGCGTCGTGGCGCCGGTGTCGGTCGCGAGGCGATACGCCAGTGCGACCGGAGACAGATGTCCGCCCACCTCGGTCGAGTGGATGCTCGACGTGATGAGCACGATCGTCTTGCCGTTCTGTACCGCGTCCCGTGCCGCCTTCGCGGTCCGCAGCGTTCGGGGATCGGCCAGCCCGGCATTGAGCTGCCGGTAATAGTCCAGGCGCCGCAGGTTCTGCGGGCTCGAGATCGCGAGCGCGATGAACGGCGCGCCGAGCGTCGTTTTGCCGAGCTCCTTGATGTCCACGCGGTCGCTCGCCTTGGCGAGGGCGTCGAAATACCGGACGAGGACCGGCCATTCGACGAGCTTGCGGTCGTCCCCGGGATCGAAGCCGAGCACTGACCGCGGTGTCGGGATGTTCGGCGTGGCAGAAGGCGGCGGAGGCGTACGCGGGGACCGCGTCGTGGTGCGACGCGCGGGGGGGGGGCGTTGCGCGGCAAGCGAACCGACCAGCAGCAGCGCCCCCCCCACTGGGACGAGCAGCGAAAGACGGAAGGATCGCGGCACGGCACAAAACTACCGACCCCGGCCGCGCGACGCGACCGGGGTCGTTACAGCGTTCGACGCGTATGACCTCAGTTCATCTTGTGCAGCTCGACGCGGCGATTCATCGCACGACCATCCGGCGTGGAGTTCGGCGCAATGTAGCCCGACGCACCGAAGCCGCGTGCCGACATCCGCATGGGGCTGACGCCGCGCCGCGCCAGATACGCGCGCACTGCCGCGGCACGCGCCATCGACAACCGCATATTCGCCAACTTCCGGCCGGTGGAATCGGTGTAGCCGGCGATCTCGATCCGTATCTCGGGATTCGCAACGAGCGACCCCGCCACCTGATCGAGCACTGCGTACGACGACGCCGTGAGCACCGAACGTCCCGTCTGGAAGTTCACGCCCTGCAGGATGAGCGTGGGGCGCGCCGGCGCAGGCGCCCCTGGCGTCGCGGGTGCCGGCGCTCGCTCCTCGAACAGCAGCAAGCAGCCGAACTGATCGACCCGAGATCCGGCGGGCGTATTCGGACAGCGATCCTGCGGATCGGGGACGCCGTCGCCATCCGTGTCCTTCGCGATCGGGCAGCCCGTCGCGTCGACCTGCGTGCCGGCCGGCGTGTTCGGGCACTTGTCGATCCCGTCGCCCACGCCGTCCTTATCGCTGTCTGCGGGGCAGCCGAACGCGTCCACCGGCGTGCCGGCGGGCGTGTCGGGGCAGCGGTCGATCCCGTCGAAGACCTTGTCGCCATCGGCGTCGGACGGGCAGCCGGTCGCATCGACCGTCGCACCGACCGGCGTGTCGGGACACTTGTCGATCCCGTCCCAGACGTTGTCGTGATCGGAATCGATCGGGCAACCGTTCGGATCGACGGTAGCGCCATGCGGCGTGTCGGGGCACTTGTCGAGTAGATCGTTCACCCCGTCGCCGTCGGTATCGGGCGGCGCGGCGGGTGCGGGCGGGCAACCGTTGGCATCCACCGTGACGCCGGCCGGCGTATCGGGGCACTTGTCGATCCCGTCGAGCACGCGATCGCCGTCGGAGTCGTGCGGGCAGCCGGTGGCATCGACGGTCGCGCCCGCTGGCGTGCCGGGGCACTTGTCGATGCCGTTCGCCACACCGTCGCTGTCCTCATCGGCCGGGCAGCCGCGCTTGTCCACGGTCGCGCCGAGCGGCGTGTCGGGGCAGGCGTCGTTCTTGTCCACCACGCGGTCGCGGTCGGCGTCTCCTTCGACCACACGGGGCGTCGCGTCGGGCTGAAAGAACGCCAATCCCGCGGACGCCACGAGGTGCTTCGGATTCTTTGTGCTGAAGCTCGAGTTGGTGGTGGGCGTGTAGATCTCACGCGCCTCCACCCGGAGGGCGAAGCGCGAGCTCATGAAGAACTTCGCGCCCGCACCGCCGTGGATGCCGCCGTCGGTGAAGCGATAGGGACTCGTGTTTCCGAAATCGAGTCGGGAATAGCCGCCGAGCGCGTACACCGACATGCGGCTGGCGTTGAGCACGTTCACGACGAGGCTGCCACTGCCGATCATCGGCTCGATCTGCACGAACGGCGCGACATCCTGGGGCGACTGGAACAGTCCTTCCACCTCGAGACCGATCATCGGCGTCAGCGCGTACGAGAATCGCACGCCGCCGCCGATCTTGTCGTCGAGATTGAACGACGCGTCGTACTTCGTGAAGGCGCCGAACAACCCGACCTCGTAGCGGCGTGCGTATTGCGCCGCGAGGGCGGGCGGGCACGCCAGCACCAGGACAAGTATCGGGGCGAACTTCCTCACGGTGGCCTCCGCCTCAGTTGGTCTGCCGCAGCTCGACGCGCCGGTTCTGCGCGCGGCCCGCCGCCGACGTATTCGGCGCGACCGGCTGCGTCGGCCCATAGCCCTTCGACACCATGCGCTCGGGTCCCACACCCTTGGTCGCGAGGTACGCGCGGACGGCGTCGGCGCGCGCTTGCGACAGCCGGGTGTTCGTGGCCACGGAACCGGTGTTATCGGTGTGGCCCGCGATCTCGATCTTGATGTCTGGGTTCGCGACGAGCGACGCCGCAACGATGTCGAGAATCGTGTAGGAATCCGGCTTCAGCGCCGAGCGTCCCGTTTCGAACGTTACGCCGCGCAGGACGACCGGCGTCTTGGCTTCGGTGAAGAGGATCGGACATCCCGCCGCGTCGACGCGCGTGCCGGCCGCCGTCCCGGGGCACTTGTCCTTCGTGTCATCGACGCCGTCGCCATCGCTATCGGAGGCGCGCTGGCAGCCCGCCGTGTCGACCTCCGTGCCGGCGGGCGTGTTCGGACACTTGTCGAGCCCGTCGGGAACGCCGTCGTGGTCGCTGTCCACCGGGCACCCATTCGCATCTACCGTCGCGCCGGCGGGCGTGTTGGGGCACTGATCGGGCCCGTCGACCACGCCGTCGTTATCCGCATCGGTCGCGCATCCCGTCGCGTCGACGCGCGCACCGGTCGGTGTGCCGGGGCACTTGTCGATCCCGTCGTATACGCCGTCGGCGTCCGCATCCTTCGGGCACCCGCGCGCATCGACCTCAGCCCGTTCTACGGTGTTGGGGCAGGCATCGAGGCCGTTGTAGACGCCGTCGCGATCGGAATCGCTCGGGCAACCTTTCGCGTCGACGACGGCGCCCGAGGGCGTACCGGGACAGGTGTCCTTCCGATCAGCGACGCCATCGAGGTCGGTGTCGTGGAACGCGCTTGGCCCGGTGAAGATCGAGAGCCCGGCAGAGCCGACGATGTGACCGGCCCACGTGCCGCCGCTGAACCCGGTGCTGGGCGAGTAGATCGCCCGGCCCTCGAGCCGCAGCGCCACGCGCTCGCCGAAGAACATCCGGTCTCCGATGGCGCCGTGGAAGCCGTTGTCGTTGAACGTGTAGGCGGGATTGTCCGTAAACCGCAAGCGCGTGTAGCCGCCGAGTATATAGAAGAGGTTGTGCTCGCTGCCGGCGTTGAGCACGAGACTGGCGCCGCCGAGTCCCAGGGTGGCGTTGGCGCCGCCCGCGCGCGGCGTGGGCTGCTGATAGCCCAATTCGAGCTCGACGCTGACCGCCGGCCCGAAGAAGTAGCCGAGCCGGCCGCCGCCGCCGATTTGGTTGTCGAGATTGAACGCGCGGTCGTAGCGCGTGAACGACGCGAACGCGCCGATTTCGAATTGGTGGGCGTGCTGCCCGGCACACAACGTAGGGACTGACAGCAGACCGAGCACCCCGAGCGCTCCAAGGGTCATTCGCGCGCGCATGACTCGCTCCGTGGTTGGCGGCACTCCACTCTAATAGTCAGCCTCTCATTCAGAAACCCCAGACGCAGGTCCGGCCACCGCCGGTGGCCAGATCCACGCCTCCCAGCACGATTCCCCGAGCCGTTCCGTCGGCTTCGCGCCAGCTGATTCCGGCCGGTCCCACGAGGGTTCCCGCCGGAGTGGAGAGGCACGTCAGGTCGGCGATGCGGTTCGTGCCCACAGGACCCGTGAAGGCGCCGATCGAGTCACTCTCGACCGTTCCCGCGAGCGTTTCCGCGGCATTGGCTCTCGCCCCGGCGTAGATCCCGCCCACGATCAACACGGTGGAATCGAGGTCCAGGAGGGCGAATTGCGAGCGAGCCGCCGGCAATACTGAAGGCCCGGCGCCCCAGGCACCCGTGAAGAATCCCGAAACGAGGCTGACCGCCGCCGTATCGCCCGTCACCAGCCGCTGGGTCCCGAGCGTATCCAACCCGCCGCCCGGCGGGACGCTGTCGGCGACGCCGCCGATCGCCAGCAGTCTCCCTTCACGAATGAGACCGGCGCCATAGGCCCTTGGGCCGGGTAGCGACGGCTGTGCGAACCATCCGTCGATATGTCCGTCGGTGCGAATGCGACCGGTATAGACCGTGCTCTGTGGCCGTCCCTGATCGTCCGTGCCGCCGATGACGTAGATGCGGCCATCCCGCACCACGGCGAGCGCTCCGGCGATCGGCGCCGGCAGCGGCTCGAGAAAGACGAAATGTCCGGTCACGCTGTCGGCGGTGACATCGGCGGCGAGGACCGACGACTGCGCGCGACCACCGGCATCGATGCCACCGATGATGTAGAGCGCGCCGCCGGGAAAGCGCGAATTGTAGCGGGTCGCCACGGCTGTCGCGGCGAAGGCACGAGGCGCGGGCAAGACGTTCTGCGTGCGCCATACCCCAATGGCTCCGGCTCCGCCATTCGTGACCGGGGAGAGAAAGACGCCGGAGTCCGCCGCCATCTGCGGCGGCGCCGCGCCGCCCGCAGCGTAGAGCGTCGTTTGCAGAGAGAGACCTGAACCGGGAAACGCTGCGGCCGAAAGTCCGACACCCGCGGGAGCACCGGGATACACGGCTCGAAAAGCCCAGGTGAGAGACGCCGCATTGAAGGTGGTGCGGGGCACGACATGCACCGTCGCCAGCAACGTGACGCCCGCCGCGGTCGCGACACCGAGCGCCTCTCGGCCGAGTGCCGCGGAATCGGGAACGACCGCGGTAATGACGAATGGGCTCCAGGCGGAATCGGCGACCGGCACAGCGATAGTGCCGCCACCGATCCGCGTGAACACGACGGTTCCGGCCGAGTCGCCGAACCCAAATCCCTCGATGAGGATGTGCTGGCCGCGCGTGAGGATGGGCTCGATCGCGCCGGCGACATAATCGATGCGCGCGGGCGCCAGCGGCGACGAGCTGTCTCCTCCACACCCCATCGCGATGAGCACCGTGGATGCGACCGCCAGCCTACGGATGACCGTTGCCTCCGCGGATGAATCGCAATGCCTGCGACAGCTGCTCGGCGAGCGCCGACAGCTCGTGCGCGCCCTGCGCGAGATCCTGGATGGCCCGGAGCTGCTCCGCCGCGGCGGCGGCGACCGCTTCTGCCTCCTGGCTCGATCCCTCGGCGCTGGCGCGCGCGTGCCCGAGCGACTCCGCGATCTTGCCCGCGAGCTCCGCCCCCTGGCGCCCGGACTCCGCGACGTTCTTGCCGGCGCGCGCAGTTTCCGCGGCCGCTTCGGCGATCTTGTCGAGGTCCTGGACCCAGGCGCCCGAGCTTTGCACGACTTGGCCGAGGTCGCCGCGGATCCGCTCGATCAGCTGGGCGGCGCGGTCGAGTGCTCGACGTGTGTCCTGCACCGCCTTGCCGACGTTCCGTGCTTCCCGGCCGCTCGCTTCGGCGAGCTTGTGGACTTCGTCGGCGACGACCGCGAACCCGCGGCCGTGAATCCCCGCGCGCGCCGCTTCGATCGTGGCGTTGAGCGCGAGCAGATTGGTCTGATTCGCCACGAAGCCGATCGTCTCGGAGAATTTTTCGACCTGCGCGGCGACGTCGCGCAACCGGCCGACCTCCGTGGCGCTTTCTTCGGTGGTCGCGCCGAGGTCAGTGAGTTGCCGGACCGCGGCCTGCGTTGCAGCGCGCACGCGATCGGCGGTTTTTTCCATCTGGGTCCCGGCATCGCGGGTCCGATCACCTGCCGCGGCGAGCTCAGCGGCGGTGTTTTTCAATTGTCCGGCTTCGCGTGCCGCGGTGCCGACGCGCGTCGCGGCCTGGCTCGCGCCCTGACTGGCGCGCTGCGCCGAGGCGGCGACTTCCTGGCTCGACGCGTGGATCTCCTGCGTCGTGGCCGTCAGCGTCTGCACGTACTGCATCGTCTGGTCGGACGCGCCCGTCACCGGCCGCAGCGAGCCGTCGATGGCGACCATGAGCGCGAGCTGCGGCGCGAGCAGCTCGAGCAAGTCGCCGTCCGATTGCCGGTATATCGCCGGATTCGAATGCCGCACGCTCCACAATCCCACGAGCTGACCACCGTGATACAGCGGCACCAGCATCTCGGAACCCGGCGTCTCGGCGCCGGGCACGACGACCTGATCGCGCGCGAGACTGTGCGCGACGACCGGCCGGCGGAGCCGCAGCGCCTCGCCGGTCAGACCGGAGTCCGAGTCGAACCGGAACGCGGCGCCCGGCTGTGCCGCGGTGTCCGCGATCAGCTCCATTTGCCGGGTTCGCGAATCGTAGCGCGCGAATCCCATGTGCTCCCACGGCACGAGGCGGCGCGTGAGCTCCTGAACCCGCGTGAAGCTGTGCGTCAGCGTCAGCTCGGCCGCGATGGCTTGCGCCAGGCGCTGGATCAGATTGAGCTCGTCCGCATGCACGCCGAGGCGCAGGACGTACAAGCTTCCGGCGGTGCTCAAGCCGAGCGCCGCGATGAGCAATACGCGGGGACCTGTACCGATCGTCGCCGTCGTCACGCCCAGCCACCCCAGCGCCAGCGCCGCCGACACCAGGTAAACGATGGATTCCCACTGCAGCGTGAGCCGGGCGTCCACCCATGCCATCGTCTGGCCGAGCGCGAGCTCTAAGTAGAAGGTGCCGTTCACGATGATCGGCAGCATGACGATCGTCAGGGCGATGATGCCGATGTTGTCGGCCGACAGCGCCGCGGCCCCGGTGACGCCGCCGAGCCGCTCGTACATGATGCCGACGAGTGTGGATCCCGCCGTCAGGT
Organism: Gemmatimonadales bacterium; assembly: GCA_035491815.1. GTDB lineage: Bacteria > Gemmatimonadota > Gemmatimonadetes > Gemmatimonadales > GWC2-71-9 > 20CM-2-65-7. Next base: position 14,608 of record DATJKA010000122.1, read on the forward strand.
GCGTTGCGTTGCCGAGCGCGCCGCGGAGGGGGAGGCGACGCAGCAGCACGTCGCCCACGAGCATCGCGAACGGCGCGACGATCGCCGCGAACGCCCAGCCCTGATAGAGGAGGGCGAACAGCATGACGCCCAGCACGAACGAGGAGAAGCCGTTACCCGGTAGCGCGATCCCGTAGCGGCGAGTGAGCGCGGCGACGAGGATGAGCAGGACGCCGGCCAGTGGCAGGTTTTCGGTCGCGGGAATCCTGCCGGTGATGAAGGCCGCGACCCCGGCGCCGAAGCTCGCGATTGCGGCAACCGACACGACGACGCGAATGAGCAGCGCGGGTGCGGCCGAAACCTTCGAGAGGAGCTTCATAGAAGCTGTGGCGCAAAGTCGGCGCCGTGGCGCGGTGTGTCAAGCGCGACTACTTTCCCGCCATGACCGTCACGATCGAATACTGCGTCGTCTGAAACTACGAACCTCGGGCCACCGGTCTGGCGGCCGAGATCCGGGATGCCTTTCCCCACGCCGAAGTGCGCTTGATCCAGTCGTCCGGCGGCGTCTTTGAAGTCGAGGTCGACGGCAAGGGCGTCTTCTCCAAGAAAGCCACCAAGCGCCACGCCGAGTCCGGCGAGGTCGTGCGCCTGATTCGCGAAACGACGACCGGCAAGAAGTGAGAATCGCCATCTCCACCGGCGGCGGCGACGCGCCAGGACTGAACGCCGTCATTCGCGCCGCCGTGCTGAGCGCAGTACACAGGGGATGGGAATGCATCGGCATCCAGCGCGGGTTCGGTGGACTGCTCGGCGAAGGCGATCTCGTCCCGCTCGGCCCCGACCAGGTCCGCGGCATCACCCACCTCGGCGGCACGATCCTCGGGACGTCCAATCGCGGCAATCCATTGAAATGGCGCCAGCAACAGGCGGACGGCTCGTGGCTCGAGCGGGATCGTTCGCAGGAGGTCCTGGATGCCTTTCGTGCGAACCGGCTCGACGCCCTCATCGCGATCGGCGGCGACGGCACACTCGGCATCGCGAATGCTCTATTGAAGAAGGGACTACCGGTCGTCGGCGTCCCGAAGACCATCGATAACGACGTCGGCGGGACCGTCGCGACATTCGGGTTCGATACCGCGGTCTCCACCGCGACCGATGCGATCGACAAGGTCCACTCCACGGCCGAAAGCCACGAGCGAGTCATGGTGGTGGAGGTCATGGGCCGGCACGCCGGCTTCATCGCCCTCAACTCCGGCCTCGCGGGCTCGGCCGACGTCATCCTGATCCCCGAGATCCCGTTCGATCTCAACAAGGTCTGCGACAAGATTCGCCGGCGTGACGCCGAAGGGCGGCATTTCAGCATCGTGGTCGTTGCCGAGGGCGCGCTCCCCAAGGGAGGAACGGTGTCGCTCATCGATCCGGCGCACGAGCGGCTCGGCGGCATCGGCGACAAAGTGGCGCATTCGATCGAGCAGATGACCGGCAAGGAGACGCGCTCGCTCGTGCTCGGCCACCTCCAGCGCGGCGGCAGTCCGACGACGTTCGACCGACTGCTGGCGCTGCGATTCGGCGCGGCCGCCGTCCGCCTGGTCGCGGAGCGACAGTTCGGCATGATGGTCGCACTGCAGCCGCCGCGGATCGTGGCGGTCCCCTTCGAAGTGGCGATCGGCACGCCGAAACGCGTCCCGCTCGACTCCGACAGCATCGCCACCGCGCGCGATCTGGGAGTCAGCTTCGGCGATTGAGGACACATGTCGCCGTGAGGGGACAGGCGTCTCTTTCGACTCTTCCGACATCCCCTTTCCAGGAAAGCACTTAGGTTTTTCGCGGCGCTGGCATGCGTCTTCCTCTAGCGAGGCGCATCAAGGAGGAAATCATGAAACGCGTTGCCATTGTCCTGGGATTGTTGCTCGGCTTGTCGGTCGGTACCGCGCAGGCGCAAACGCGCGTCGGCGTCTCACTCACCTTCGGTGATCCGTACTTCGCCGGTCAGGTCGTCATCGGCCGGCCGTATTACCACCGCTACGCGCGGCCGTACTTCTACGGTTACCGCCCTGAGCCCCTGATCGTGGTGGGCCCGCGGTACTACTATCGCGAGCCGCGTGTGATCGTCGTGCGGCCGCATCGCTATTACGCTCGGCGCTATCGCCGCGGCTGGTAGCCTGCTGATCCCGTCCCCCTCTCCGCACAGCGGGGAGGGGGATCGGTTTTCTATATTCCTGCCGTGCGTATCTCTCGCGACCATTTCCTTCCTCCCGACCCTCAAGCCTTTCTCGCGGCGGACCCCTCGACCGGGCGAGTCATCGTCATTGCGCCGACGCGCGCCGCCTGCGAGACGATCGAGCTGGCGCTTGGTCTGAAGCTCGAAACGCTGCTCGAGCGCGAGCACGGCGAGGACATCCGCCGGCTCGCCGGCTCGCGGGGGGGGCAGGGGTTCGGCATCGTCGCGGGAACGGGAACAGGCAAGACGCTGGCGATCCGCAGCATGGCCGAAACGATCTTGCGGGCACCGCTGAGAGTCGGCGTCGTCAATCGCGAGCGCGAGGCGACGCCTGAGACTCCGACGTGGAACGTCGTGATCGTCACGACCGGCATCGCGCGGCGCTGGTTCCAGGACGGTCTGATCACCGCGCAAGACACGTTGGTCGTCGACGAAATTCATCAGACGTCCGCCGAGATGGAGCTGTGTCTGGCGCTCGGCAAGCGGACGCGGTGCCGTTTCATTTGGCTGTCGGCGACGGTGGATCCCCGTTTCTATGCTGAGTACCTCGACTCGGCCGAAGTGCTGGAGACGCGGGCGTTCGATCCGGCCAAGGCGGCCCGCGTCGCCGTGCTTGCCGAGCAACCGCTCGAGTTTCTCAACGACCGGTTCATCAAGCGCGTCATGCGCGAGCGGCGCGGCGTCGCCGTCTTTGTGCCGACGCGTGCGGAGGTCGAGCAGATCGCGAGGGAGCTCGGCGATCGGTGGCCGAATCTCGCCACCGCTTTCTACCACGGCGGTGAGCCGATTCGCGTGATCCGGCCGTTTCTCGATGGCGACGTCAAGCGCCCCTTCCTGCTCGCGATGACGGCAGCCGGGCAATCGGCGCTTAACATCCGCGGGCTCGACACGGTCGTGATTTACGATGCCCGCTACACCAACGTCGTCGAGCGCGGCAAGAACGTGCTGACCCGAGCCTACCTCGGCGCCAACGAAATTCTGCAGATGGCGGGACGCGTTCACGGGCGAGTCCAACAGGGCGAGGTGTACATCCTGAGCGACCGCGAGCTCGTCTTCGACGAGTTGCGCCCGACGGCGCCGGAATTCCAGCTTGCCGGCGACGCCGAGCGCGTCGCGATCACGTGCGCTGCCATCGGCGTCGATGCCGCCGATCTCGATCTGCCCGTGCCGCTCGACCGCCGCGCGTATCGCGAAAGTGTGGAGCTGCTGACCGGGCGCGGTCTCATCGATCACGGGCGGCTGACGAGCTACGGGCGCGACGTTGAAGCGATGCCGGTCGAACGCCCCTGGGGCGAGCTGTTGTATCACGCCGAGCCGCCGCTCGTGCCGCTCGTGGCGGTCTCGTCGAACATCGAGTCGCTCCATCGCATGACGCGTGAGGAGCGGCAGCTCGCCGGGCTGATCGTTCCCGGCTCCGATCACATCACGGCGTACAACGTGTACGCCGAGGCGGTGAACAAATTCGGTTATCTGGGCGAGGTCTACGGGTTACCGCGGCATCTGTTCAACGAGGAAGAGATCGCACGGTGGGCGGAGGATCGCGGCGTGCTCGTGAAAGCGATCGAGGACATCGCGCTCGGCGCCGCGTCGGTGTACCGGCAGCTCGAGCTGCCGTTGCCGGCGAAGCTGCCCTACGGCGATCGCAAGACGCTCGAGCTGTTTGCCGATCTCGTCGCCAAGATCATGCCGTTCGATCTCGTCATCGACGAGCAGACCGCCGACGGCCGCGAGGCGCGCGTGAGCCGCAGCTCGGTGTGCGGCAGCTGGGGTGCGATCGCGGGCTCGCTGCGGTACTTCGCGGACCGCTTCGGCGTGCTGCGCGCCAGCATTGAGGGAACGCAAATCCCCGAGCGCGCGATTCGCCGCTACGCGCAGCGCGGTCGGGCCAACGTCGTGTTCGAGCGCCAGCGCCGCCGCGAAGGACTCATGATCGTGCGGACGGTCGAGTATTTCGGCTTCACGCTCGATCGCGAAGTCGAGCCGCTGCCCAGTCCGTTCCCGCCCGATCTCGCCGACGCAGCGCGCAAAGCGCTGGTGCAGGCAGTGCTCGCGGGCGAGACGCCGCACCCCGATCAGGGCAGAATCCGTCGAGCCCTCGACCGTTTCGGGCACTATTGGCGACGCTCGGGCGGACGGCTGGGCCAAGCCGACGGGACGACCGTCGCGGGGCAGATTGCCGCGCAGCTTCAGCATCTGAGCTCGTGGGACGTATTTATTCAGACGCGGATCACGCTCGACCCCGATGCCGCCATTCCCGAGGCCGAGCGACATCGCCTCGATGAGCTGCCGTCCTCCGTCTTCCTCTATGGAGACCGCGTCCCGGTGGACTACGACGTAGAGCAGGGCGTGGGGGTCGTGCGCTTGAGGCTGAAAGAAGGACAAGCCCGTCGCCTGCATCCGCGGGACCTCCCGGCGTTTGACCGTCCCGTGCGGTACACGGTGACGCGCGGCAAGCACGACGCGGTGCGCGCAAGCTCGATCGACGAGCTGCGGCAGGGCTTGAGGACGTTAGGGAGCGCCCATCGGGCGCGGGTCATGCGGGGGGGACGCCGGCCCAGACGGCGCTAGAAACCTTTTGCTCGAAGGGCGAGTCTCACCTTGACACGAACCTAACGCCTGTACGCTACGGAATGAAACCTTGGGGCATCTAGCTTTGTATGAGGGTAACCAACCAATGATCGACAAACCGGTAAGTCCTGCGGGGACTACCCCCGCCACTTTCACGCCCCTCGTGCGCGCCGTCATCGACTCCGTGAACGAGGGGATCGTCGTGTTCGATCCTCAGGGCCGCGTGCTCTACGCGAACGCGAGCGCGCGCCGCGCGATCGACGGACAGAACGGCGACGTGCGCAATCGACTGCAGACCATGGGCGCGCGCTTCGCGACGCTCAAGAACGGCGTGCAGAGCCTTGGTGAAGCCGCCATCCTTCCAGCCGCCGGTCCCCTGACCCTCGCCGAACGCGAACGCCAAGCCATCACCGACACGCTGCAGGACACGAGCGGCAAGCTCGCTGAAACTGCGCGGCGTCTCGGCATCAGCCGCACGACTTTGTGGCGTCGCCTCAAGTCGTACGGGATGGACGGCTTTCGTCCCACAGCGTAGCGGTCTAGCTTCACCGGGGGATGACCTCCCCCACGCCGGGCCCGTTCATCATTGAGGAATACGTCCGCTGGTCGGACGTAGACTTCGCGGGAATCATTTTCTACGGGTCGTACGTGCGGCTCTTCGAAATCGCCGAGACCGAATTGTTTCGGCACTGTGGACTCGCCTACGCCCGCATGTTCGACGACTACGACGTGTTTCTCCCCCGCAAGGCCGTTCACAGCGAATTCTACGCGCCGGCGCGACTCGACGACCGGCTGCGGATTGCCGCGTACGTCGGCAAGGTCGGCACGAAGTCCTTGACCCTGCATTTCGACGTCCTCCACGCCGGATCCGCCACACTCGGCGCGGCAGGATGGATGGTGCTCGTGTGCGTGGACCGCACGCGCCTGAAGCCGACTCCGCTGCCTGCCGGCCTCATCCGAGCGCTCGCGCCGCACACACTGGCCCCCGAAGCCGCGCGCCGTGCCCTGGGAGTGTCGGCATCCGCGCGCTGAGCGGCCTTCTGTGCCTGCTGCTGGTCGTCGCGTGCGGCAAGCACACGGCGCCGCCGGCGGGAACGCTGCGCGGGACGATCCTCTTTCCGCCGTACGACACCATTCCGTTCGATCTGCCGGCGACGATGTATCGCTGCAATACACGGCGCGCGATTCTGCTGGAGGCGATTGGCTATGACGGCAGCGGCGTCCTGCTGCGCATCCGATTTGAGGACAGTGTACCACCCGACTCGCTGCCGATGATCGTTCCAACCGACACGGCGACAAAAGTCGGCGCCAGCGTCGCGATCCGCTATTTCGTCCACGACACTCCCCACTCCACCGCGCTCGACAGTGGATCGGTTCACGTGCAACGGCAGGCCGGGCAAGGGCGGAGCTCGATCGGCGCGCGCATCATCGGCACAGGACTCGAGAACGCGATCCGCACGCCCACGCGCCTGGAATTCCGCGACGTGGCGTGGGGAACCGATACCGTGCCGTGCAATTACGCGCCATGACCAACACAAGCGTGCGCGTCGGGTTCATCGGATCGGGGTTCGCGCGTCGGGTGCAACTGCCGGGGCTCGCGCTCGTGCCCGGTGCGACCGCGACGGCCGTGGCGAGCGGTCACCGCGCGAATGCCGAAGCCGTCGCACGCGAGTTTGGTTTGAGGCACGTGTTCGCCGACGGCACAGAGCTCGTGCGCTCGTCGGACGTCGATCTCGTGGTGATCTCCTCGACCCCGGACTCACACGCTCGCTACGCCATCGCGGCGCTGGAGGCGGGGAAGCACGTGCTGTGCGAGAAACCGATGGCGATCGATGCCTTCGAGGCATCGCAGATGATGAAGGCCGCAGCGGCTCATCCTGACTGCCTGGCCTGGATCGACCATGAGCTGCGCTACGAGCCGAACCGGCGCCGTGCGCGCGAGCTGATTCGCTCGAACGCCATCGGCGAGCTGCGGCACATCGAGCTCTCGCTCAAACCGTATCTGCGGGGAGACGGCCGGCCGCAGGCGTCCGACGCGCCGTGGACCTGGTGGTCCGACGCCTCACGCGGCGGCGGGATTCTTGGCGCCGTGGGCTCGCACCTGATCGACCTGTGCCGCTTCTGGAGCGGCAGCGAGATCACCTACGTCGCCGGTCTCGCCGAGACGTTCGTGAAGCAGCGTCGGGACGAAGCTGGGACCGTGCGACCGGTCACCGCGGACGACTTCGTGAGCTGCGTGCTTCAGACTGCCGACGGCGCCGTGGCGACGATTACGCTGAGCACGGTTGCTCCCCATGGCTCCGGGCACCTTGGCCAGGTAACGGGCAGCGAAGGCACACTGCTTTTGAGCGGCGAGACCAAGCTCGAGTTCGGCAAATCCGGAGGCCCGCTCGAGGATATCTCGGTGCCCGACGACCTTTGGGAGAAGACCAAGACGAACAACATGTGGGCGCGGTCGTTCGTGCGGCTCATGCGCGAGATGGTGGCGGTGATCAACGGTGCCGCGCCGCACGGCGAGCCGGCCACGTTCACCGACGGCTGGCAGGTGCAGCGCGTCCTCGACGCCGTCCGCGGCGGTCGAGGGGTCCGGTTAGATTGAGTCCTGTGGAACAGACCTATTTCCGAAAGGGCTTTGGGCTGAAGGGCGCCATCGAAGGGGCGCTCACGGCCGACTATCACAGTCAGGTGGTGGACGCGATTCGGGGGTCCGGGTATACCCTGGAAGTCGGCGACCTCACGTTCCGCCTGGCCGGCGAGTTCGGCTTCTGCTACGGCGTCGACCGCGCGGTCGAGTACGCCTATGAGACCCGCACGAAGTTTCCCGACAAGCGGACATTTCTCGTCGGTGAGATCATTCACAACCCGCACGTCAATCAGAAGCTTGCGGCGATGGGCGTCGAGTTTCTGCTCCGGCCGGAGGGACGGGGCGAGGAGTTCGACTTCAGCACGGTGACGACGAACGACGTCGTGATCTTGCCCGCGTTTGGTGTGACGGTGCGCGATTTCGAGCGGCTGCGCGCGACCGGCTGCGTGCTCGTGGACACGACCTGCGGGTCGGTGCTGAACGTCTGGAAGCGCGTCGAATCGTACGCCCGCGACGGCTTCACCGCCTTGATTCACGGCAAGAACTATCACGAAGAGACCAAAGCCACCTCGAGCCAGGTCAACAAGTACGCGGGCGGCAAGTATCTGGTCGTCCGGGACATGACGGAAGCCCGTCTCGTCTGCGATTACATCGAGGGACGGGGGACGAGGGACGCGTTCCTTCAGCAGTTCAAGGGCAAGATGACGCCGAGCTTCGATCCCGACCGCGATCTGCAGCGGATCGGCGTGGCGAACCAGACCACGATGCTCTCCGGTGAATCGCTCGCGATCGCGGCAGAGGTGGCGAAGAGCATGACGCGCCGGTGGGGCCAGGCCGCGCTGGCGGAGCACTTTCGTACCTTCGACACGATCTGCTCCGCCACCCAGGAGCGCCAGGACGCCGTGCTGAAGTTGATCGCCGAGCCGCTCGATCTCATGGTAGTGATCGGCGGTTACAACTCGAGCAACACGACGCATCTCGCGGCGATTTGCGCCGAGAAAGTCACGACCTACCATATCGAGGATGCGGCCTGCATCGATGTGGACGACGGTAGCATTCGCTCTCGGCCGGTTGGCACGCACGCCGAAGAGACACGTCGGGAGAATTGGCTTCCGGGCGGGCGGCTGCGGATTGGCATCACCGCCGGCGCATCGACGCCCAACAACAAAATCGGCGAGACGATCGAGCGCATCGCCGCGTTGCGGGGCGCCACCTTGGCCCAGGTTCTCCGCTAACCGGGTTTCGGGTATATTTCGGGCCTTATGTCGCTGTCCCGTTTCCATCCCGCCATAGAGCGTTGGTTCTCCGGTCGCTTCACTGAGCCTACCGAGCCGCAGCGGCGCGCCTGGCCGCTGATCCAGCAGGGTGCGGACGTTCTGATCGCCGCGCCGACCGGCTCCGGCAAGACGTTCGCCGCCTTCCTCTCGGCGATCGATGGGCTGGTGCGGCAGGGACTCAGTGGGGAGCTGCGCGACGAGATCCAGGTCGTCTACGTCTCGCCGCTCAAAGCACTGTCGAACGACGTTCAAAAGAACCTGGCGGAGCCGCTCGCCGAGATTCGCCGGGCACTCGCCGAGCAGGGTCTGCAGGACGTCGCGGTGCGGACGCTGGTGCGCACGGGCGACACGCCGCAGTCGGAGCGGCAGGCGATGCTCAAGCAGCCGCCCCACATTCTCGTCACGACTCCCGAATCACTCTATTTGATCCTCACGTCCGAGCGCGCGCGCGAGATGCTGCGCTCGGTGCGGACCGTGATCGTGGACGAGATCCACGCGGTCGCGCGCGACAAACGCGGCAGCCACCTCGCCCTCTCGCTCGCGCGGCTCGACGCGCTGGTCGGTAAACGCGTCCAACGCATCGGCCTCTCGGCGACGCAGCGTCCCATCGAAGAAATCGGCCAGTTCCTGGTCGGCACCGATCAGCCGCTGCCCACGATCGTCGACGCCGGACACATCCGCACGCTCGACGTTGCGCTCGAGATTCCGTCGTCGCCGCTCGAGGCGGTGATGTCGGCCGAAGTGTGGGAAGAGGTCAACACCAGAATCGCGGAGCTGATCAGCCAGCATCGCACCACGCTGGTCTTCGTGAACACGCGGCGGTTGTGCGAGCGCCTCACGATGCAGCTGTCCGAGCGGCTCGGCGACGAGAAAGTCACGAGTCACCATGGCAGCATGTCGCGCGACAAGCGGCTCGAGGCCGAAGAGCGGCTGAAGCGGGGCGAGCTCCAGGCGCTGGTCGCGACCGCATCGCTCGAGCTCGGCATCGATATCGGCAGCGTCGATCTCGTCATTCAGGTCGGCTCCACGCGCTCGATCGCCACCTTGCTCCAGCGGGTAGGCCGCGCAGGCCATCGCCTCGGTGCCATTCCGAAGGGCCGCATCTTTCCGCTGTCGCGCGACGAGCTGATCGAATGTGCGGCAATGTTGCGCGCCACGCGCGAAGGCCGACTCGATCGCCTGATCATTCCGGAGAAGCCGCTCGACATTCTCGCCCAGCAGATCGTTGCGACGTCCGCCGGAGAAGAGTGGGACGAAGCCGCGCTCTACGATCGGATGCGCTCGGCCTATCCGTACCGCAATCTGACTCGCAAGGAATTCGACGACGTCGTGCAGATGCTGGCGGAGGGATTTACAACCCGGCGCGGCCGCCGGAGCGCGCACGTGCATTACGACGGCATCAATAAGAAGGTCAAAGGTCGGCGCGGCGCGCGCATCGCCGCCATCACGTCCGGCGGGGCGATTCCCGACCTCGGCGACTACCGCGTCATTCTCGAGCCGACCGAGACGTTCGTCGGCACGCTGAACGAAGACTTTGCCATCGAGAGCCAGCCGGGCGACATCTTCCAGCTCGGCAACACGTCGTACCAGATCATGAAGGTCGAGTCGGGCCAGGTGCGCGTAGCGGACGCCAAGGGCCAGCCGCCCACGCTCCCATTCTGGCTCGGCGAAGCGCCCGGACGTACCAACGAGCTTTCGGAAGAAGTCTCCCGGCTGCGGCAGGACATCGCCGACCGGCTGGACGACCCGGCCGCCGCGATTCGCTGGCTGGTCGAGACGATCGGCATGAACGAGGCCGGCGCGCGCACGATCGTCGAATATCTCGCCGCCACGCGGGTAATCCTCGGCACCATCCCGACGCAAAAATGTTTAGTGCTCGAGCGGTTCTTCGACGAAGCGGGCGGCATGCAGCTGGTGCTCCACGCGCCGTTCGGCAGCCGGATCAATCGCGCCTGGGGCCTCGCGCTGCGCAAACGGTTCTGCCGCAGCTTCAACTTCGAGCTGCAGGCGGCGGCGACCGAGGACGCGATCATCCTGTCGCTCGGGCCGCAGCACAGTTTCCCGCTCGACGACGTCTTCCAATACCTCAAGCCGGCGACCGCCGAGCACCTGCTCGTACAGGCGATGCTCGACGCGCCGGTGTTCGGCACGCGGTGGCGCTGGAACTCGACGCGCGCACTCGCGGTGCTGCGCTTCCGCGGCGGCCGCAAAGTCCCTACGCCGCTCCAGCGCATGGAAGCCGAGGACCTCGTCGCCGCCGTGTTTCCGGATCAGCTCGCCTGCCCCGAGAATCTCGTCGGCGATCGCGAGATTCCGGATCATCCGCTGGTCAATCAGACCATTGCCGACTGTCTGCTCGAGGCGATGGACTTCCCCGGGCTCAAGCACGTCCTGGAGGGAATGGAGGCGGGGCAGTTCACGCTGATCGCCCGCGACACGACGGAGCCGTCGCCGCTCTGCCATGAAGTGCTGAACGCGCGGCCCTATGCGTTCCTCGACGATGCGCCGCTCGAGGAGCGCCGCACGCAGGCGGTGATCACGCGGCGAGGGCTCGACGTCAAAACCGCCGACGAGTTCGGCAAGCTGGATCAGGGCGCCATCGACCTCGTCCGCGAGCAGGCGTGGCCCGATCCGGAAACGGGCGACGAGCTGCACGACGCGCTGCTGATCATGGGCGCGTGCCCGTCCCACGAGGCAGGGAAGACCGCAACCTGGGTTCCGTTGTTCGATGAGCTCGTGCGCGGCGGTCGGGTGACGACGGTCGCCGGGCGACTCTGGGTGGCGACCGAGCGCCTGCCGCTGGTCCAGGCCGCGTTCCCCGGCGTCGCAAACGAGCCGGCCGTCGTTCCGCCGGAGCGCGAAAGCGCAAAGACATGGATCAGAGAAGACGCGATCCGCGAGCTGGTGCGCGGACGACTCGAAGTCGTCGGACCGACGACGGCCGGCGACGTCGCGGAAGCCCTCCGCCTGCCGGTCGCCGACATCGACTTCGCGCTCGCCGCGCTCGAGCACGAAGGCTTCGCGTTGCGCGGCCGGTTCTCGTCCGGCGTCGAGCCGATCGAATGGTGCGAGCGGCGACTGCTCGCCCGCATACATCGCTACACGCTCGACCGGCTTCGCAAAGAGATCGAGCCCGTCACCGCCGCACAATTCCTGCGGTTTCTGTTCAAGTGGCAGCGCGTCGCGACCGGCTCGCGCGCCGAGGGCCCCGAGGGGCTGGCCGCGGTGCTCGACCTGCTCGACGGCTACGAGCTCGCGGCCGGCGCGTGGGAATCCGAGGTGCTGCCGGCGCGCATGACCGACTACGACCCGCTCTGGCTCGACGGGCTCTGCCTGTCCGGCGAGATCGCGTGGGGCCGGCTCACCGTGGATACCAAGAACCGCAAGAGCGGCCCGGTGCGCGGCACGCCGATCGCATTGTTCCGGCGCGAGCGCGGCGACGTCTGGCGCGCCGGCATGCAGGAGACCGACGCGGCAGCCCTGCCGCTGTCGTCGGTCGGGAAGGCGTTGCTCGCGGCGTTCGAAGCGCGCGGCGCGCAGTTCTTTGGTGATCTCGTCAACGCGACCGGACTCCTGCGGACCGAAGTCGAAAAGGGACTGGCGGAGCTGGTCGCGTGGGGGCTGGTGTCGTCAGACAGCTTTGCCGGCATGCGGGCGCTGCTCGTGCCGTCCGATCGCCGCCGGCCGCTGGGTGGCGGGTACCGCCGGCGCGGGCGGATCGCGCCGTTCGGCGTCGAGAACGCGGGCCGCTGGGCTCGCACGCACGGCCGGCCCGCGTTGCCCGAAGCGCAGATCGCGGAGGCAATCGCGTGGCAGCTGCTGCGACGCTACGGTGTCGTGTTCCGCCGCCTGGTGCAGCGCGAGACGCTGCACGCCCCGTGGCGCGACATTCTGCGCGTGTATCGCCGACTCGAGGCGCGCGGCGAGATTCGCGGCGGCCGCTTTGTGGGCGGCTTCTCGGGCGAGCAGTACGCGCTACCCGAGGCCATCGGCTTGTTGCGCGCTACGCGCCGGGAGCACGCGGCAGATGAATTGATCGCGGTCAGCGGCGCCGACCCGCTGAACCTGGTGGGAATTCTGACGCCGGGCGACGCGGTTCCCGCCATCACGTCCAACCGCGTGCTCTTCCGTGACGGCGTGCCGGTCGTCGTCAAGGAAGGCGAAGGCGAGCGTTTCCTCGTCGATGTGCCAGCCGAGGAGCGCGATATGCTGCGCGGTGCGCTCCTGCGGCGCCGGCCGGCGCCGCTTGTCCGCGCCTACCTCGGCAAGAGCCAAGCCGCGGGTTAGAGCTTCAGCTTCTGGAAGTACTTGCCGCGCAGCTTCGCCACTTTCGGAGCGATCACCGCGCGACAATACGGCTGGTTGGGATTCCTTCTGTAGTACTCCCGGTGATACTCCTCGGCGGGATAGAACGCCTGCAGCGGCTCGAGCTTTGTCACGATCGGATCGTCGAAAATGTGCTCGGCCTCGAGCTCGCGAATCACTTCCTCCGCAATCTGGCGCTGCTCGTCGTCGTGATAGAAGACGGCCGAACGATACTGCGTCCCGACGTCACCGCCTTGGCGGTCGAGCGTCGTGGGATCGTGGATCGTGAAGAAAACGCCGAGCAGCTCGCGGTACGAGATTTCCGCGGGGTCATAAGAGACCTGCACGGCCTCGGCATGCCCGGTCAGGCCGCTGCAGACCGCCTGATAGCTCGGATTCACGACGTGCCCGCCCGTATAACCGGACTCGATCTTCGAGACGCCGCGCAGCTGCTCGAAGGCAGCCTCGAGACACCAGAAGCAGCCGCCGGCGAGGGTTGCTAGTTCCATGATGCGAGCGTCATTCCTGACCTGGTTTGGTCCAACCCGTTGGGGTCGGCGCTGACGGTTTCGACGCACAGGATGTACGACGATGGGCCTGTGGTCATCGACGCGACGCAGCGCGCGCGCACGTACATGTCTTGCTGCGTGGTCGCGAAACGGTACTCGTGCGCCGCCGGCGACCACTCCATGGTGTCCTCGATGACCGCCCCACCCGCTTTTCCCGCGCTGGTATTCATGCCGTGTCCCAAACCGCGCAAGGCCGCTTCGTTGTTCCCGACGCCTTTCGTCACGATGAGAATGACTGCCTCGCGTCGCTTCGGCTCGCTCAAGACCCAGGCGTAGTTCGCGGCGCCAATGCCGCGCTGCTCGAATTCCTGGTTGGCCTGTTTCTGCAGATCGGCATTGAATACGAAGTCGGCGCTGGGGAGCGGCACGGTGAAGCCAAAGTCGGAATGCCTCGCCGCAGAGCCGTCCAGGGTGAGGTGTTGTTTCTCTGCGTCCGTGAATTTCGCGAGCGCTACGCTGTTTTGGACGGTGTCTCCAAACAACGCGAACCCGAAGATCAGGACGCTGCCGAGCACGAAGCGCCAGACATACGCGAACCAGGTCCAGCGCGATTTCGCGAGCTTCGCCCAGATCCCGACGATGAGTCCGCTGATGAGCGGTGCCGCCCCAAAGTAGCCGACGTTGTAACCCACGACGTTGGCGTCGTGGCCGCTCGTCACCTGCAGGATCACGATGACGGCAATGACGAGCGCGACGAGGAGCATCGCCTTCCCGAACGAGTTGCGAACGGCGGGGGGCGGCGCGGTGCGAATGGGTGGTCGCGGTGGATAAGTCATGCTCCAATCAATCCCGATTTGGTGATGGCATCAAGCGCCGCGCCAGCTGAATTGAGTCGGCCAGCCGCGTGAGAAACGGCGCCAAATCGATGCCCCGGCGCGTGAGGTGGTGATAACCCGCGAGTCCCGCATCCCATGACGCGACGGCTCGGTCATCCCGCTTCTTCTCGTGCCAGGCGAGGCCCTGAACGAGCAGGCCGTAGACGCGCTCGCCGGCGCTCGGCTCGTTGGCGCTGTCGAGCGCGGCATTGGTCAACGCGAGCGCGCTATCGGCGTGCCCGATGCGCAGCTGCTCGCGTGCCGTCGTCACGAGCTTCGTCGGATTCGCGGGCGCCGGCGGATATAAGCTGAACCCCAGGTCGATCTGACTCCGGACCACTCGGCCCTTCACGCGTCCCGGCGTGAACTGCGCGGCGACGACCATTTGTCGCAGGGGCGCGTTGAATGCGGAGTCGGGGGCCTCAAGCACGACGAAACTGCGATCCTCGATGCGTCCGAGCGTGTCCACCACGGCGCGAATCAGCGCATGCCCGGCAACGCGGCGCTGCAGCAGGTCAGGCGGGTAGGCGAGCTTGGGTCCCGAGCGCCAGACCGCCGGCACGTCGAGCTCGGTCGCGCGGTAGATGCGAAACGGTCGCGCCTCGTTCTCGAATAGATCGGCGAGCGCCGGGGAAATCTTGTCGAGTCCGGTGACCGACGTGATTTGGCGAAGCTCCAGGGCACGCCGGAACGAGAGGCGCACGAGACTGTCGCTGCCCTGAAAGTACTGGTAGACGCCCCGCCACACGAAGACATCGACACTGTCCATCACATAGGCCGCCGCGCCGAGCGCGCTGGACAGCGCGGTATCCGCTTTGCCCCACTGGCCGGCTGCCATGTACTGGCGGGCCAGAATGACGAGTCCCTCACTGCGATTTTGCGCCGGCAAGCCCCGGGGAAGAAGCAGCAGAACCGTGAGCGGCGCGATCCAGCGCATGGCTAATGTGTCGCGAGAAACCGCAGGACGGTGCGGGTGAAATACGCGGCGTTGGCCGCGTTCGGCGGATGGCCGCTGCCGGGGATCGTCACCGTGGTGTCGTTCTGCAGGCAGCGCGCGAGCTCGTCACTGATCAGCTGGAACATGCGCGGGCTGCGCTCGCCCCTGACCAGCAACACGGGCGTGGTAATCCGGCCCAGCTCGGCGCAGGTGATCGTTGGGTAGTAGTCGCTGCGCTCCGCGAGCATCTCCCTGCCCAGCTCATACGCGTGCGTCAGGAGCTCGGCGCGCGCGGCGGGCGCCAGCTGGTCGAAGGCGCCGCGTCCCGCGGTCGCATCATGGAACAGTCGCACGGCACCTACCGAATCGCCGTGAACAAACGCCGCGCGCGCCGGGTCGAGCGTATTCGCGTAGAACGTGCGGCGCGCGACGTCTCCCTCCTCGGACCCCGTGAGCAGCGAGACCACCGGCGGCTCGGCGAGCACGAGCGAGCGCACGAGCTGCGGATGGTCGCGCACCAGCTGCAGCGCTATATACGCGCCGTAGGACGAGCCCACGACGTGCGCCGGCGCGACATCGAGCGTCAAGAGCAGTGCCGCGAGGTCCTCGGCGTGCAGCTTCGGCGAGTAGGTCTGATTGTCCTCGACACGCGGATTCGGCGGGTGGTAACGGCGGCTGTAGACCAGCACGCGATAACTCTGCGCGAATGCCGTCTCCTGGCCCGACCAGGACTTGAGATCGGCGAGCGAGCCGTGAACCAGCACGACGGGCGTTGCCCCACTGTCGCCGGCCAGGCGGAACGCGAGCCGCGTACCGTTGACGTCGATCGCGTGCAGCGTGCTCGGAAACGTGCGCAGGGCCGGCGCAGCCGCGGGTGCCGGCGCGGGTGCTGGTTTCTCGGGAGCGGCTTTTCCGCCGCACGCCGCGATCAGAAAAGCGAGGCAGCACATGACGAGTCGCATGAATACAGGATGGAGACCCGGTCGCGGAAATGCCACTAGCTGACTAACCAGGCCCCTGCTGCCGCGACCTTCTGCTCCGCACGCCAGCGGGGCACCACGTCGCCCAGGGCCGCGACCCGCCGCTTGGCTTCGCTCGCGGAGCGCTTAAGGGATTTCCCGAGCACGTCATAGACTTGACGCTCGAGCACGATGCGGACCTTGATCCCCTGCCGCTCGAGCGCGGCGACCAGCACGGCGCGGAACAGCTGCCCTTCCGACGCGTGGGCGCGCATATGCTGATTGGCGATGCTGGCGGGATCGGTGAGTGACGCGACGACGACGGCGGCACGCCGAACCGCGCCCTGGCGGCGATACTCTCCGACGAGACGTTGAATCGAGCGTTGTGAGAAACCCTCGATGCTGCGAATCAGACGCCGCACGGCGGCGGTGTCGGTCTGCGCGGTGCCGAGCGCGGCATGATACGGCTGGCGTGAGTGCGGGACCGCAGGATCGGCCAGCTCGACGACGCGGCTATCACGGACGAGCGGTGCGCCGCGGGATTTCTGAAGCAGTACCGCTGCCGCCCAGCCGGATTTCACGCGAAAGCCGAGGGTCATCCCCAGTCCTTCGAATCGGGCGCGACGCGACGCATGGCTCGCAGGAACGTGAATGCGTGGGGCGTGTGGCGTGCGGCGTCGATATTCGACGTGTCTGCGCCGCACGCTGCACGCCGCACGTCAGATTGTAATCCTTCAACCCTTTCGGCGATCACATTCACGGTCCCGTCGTCCTTTGCCAATTTGCCGCTGACCAGCACGAACGGCTCGCCGCGGATTGCCGCTCGGTAACGATCGTAGACGTCGGTTCGCACGATTACGTTCGTCATCCCCGTCTCGTCTTCCACGAGCATGAAGACGGTACCCTTCGCAGTCTCCGGCCGCTGGCGGGCAACGACGAGTCCCGCCACCTGACACCGGACACCGGCCTTCAGGCTTACCAGGTCGCGATTGAGCACGAGCCCCTGAGGTAAAGCATTACGTACCAACGACAAAGGATGCGCGCTCGCAGAGAAGCCGAGCGTGGCGTATTCGGCGAGCAGGCGCTCGTGGGGGGCCAGGCCGCCGAACGCGAGCCGCTCGTGGGGGTGATCGAGCGCCAGCTCGAGCTGGCGGCGGCCGCGTCCGTCGCCGGAGCGCGACGCCTGGGGCGGCAGCTGGAGTCCGACTTGCCACAGCAATTCGCGACGCGTGAGGCCGAACGAGTCGCAGCCGCCGACCCACATCAGCGCTTCGATGGCGGTGCGCTTCAAGCTGGGAGGCGCGCGGCGAATGAAGTCGCCGACGCTTCTGAATGGGCCGTTGTTTTTTCGTTCTTCGGCTGTGGCCGTCGCGGTTGCTTCGCTCCAGTGTCGCACGAAGCCAAGTCCAATGCGCACTGCTCCCCGCTCCCCGCTCCCTGGTCCCTCTACCGTGCACCAGACATCGCTCACGTTGATATCCGGCAGTCGCATCTCGATCCCGTTCCGCATGGCGTCGCGGCCGAGCGCGTCGATCGAGTAGAAGCCCATCGGCTGATTATTGAAGAGCGCGACGTAGTACTCGACAGGGTGATAATGCCGGAGCCACGCCGACTGATAGGCGAGCAGTCCGAAGGCGGCGGCATGTGACTTGGGAAATCCGAACTCGCTGAAGGCGATCACCTGCCCGAAGACTTTCTCCGCCGTCGCTTCGGGAACGCCGCGAGCGAGCGCGCCCTGGCGGAATTCTTCCCAGAAGCCGCCGATCAGGTCGTGCGAGCGGCGGCGGCTCATCGCGCGGCGCAGCGCTTCTGACTGGCCGCTCGTGAATCCGGCGAGCGCCTGGCAGACCTGCAGCACCTGATCTTGATAGAGAATCACGCCGAGTGTTTCGGTCAGACAGTCGCGCAGCAGGGGATGATCGACCGGCGGCTCGTACGGCTGGCCAGCGGCATGGGCGCGGCGCTGCTCTTCACGGCGGCGCACGTACGGGTTGACCGCGCCGCCGACGATCGGTCCCGGTCGCACGATGGCGACTTCGACGGCGAGATCTTCGAGATTGCGCGGGCGGCTGCGACGAATCATCTGGATCTGCGCGCGGCTCTCGATCTGAAACAGACCGATCGTATCGCCGGCACAGATGCGATCGTAAATCGCCGGATCCTCGAAGTCGATGCGGGACAGATCGGGCGGCGTGCCGGTGCGCCGCGCGATCAGCTCGACGCATTCTTCCACGAGCGACAACATGCCGAGCGCGAGGAAATCGATTTTGATGAATCGGGCGTCGTCGCAGGAATCTTTGTCCCACTGGCACATGACTCGGTCCTCCATCGCCGCGCGCTCGAGTGGCACGATCTCGACGAGCGGTCGAGACGAGATGATCATGCCGCCGGGGTGCTGCGACACGTGGCGCGGCAGGCCGCGGATCTCATGCGCCAGCCGGCACAGATCCTTCCAGAGCGGCGCGTCTTTGCGGCCGGCGAATCCCGGCAGGAGCTCCATCTCGTCCGGCAGCTCGTCTGCACGACCGTCCGCCAGCTTCGCGACCAGCTCGATTTCCCCGAGCGGCAGGTCGAGCGCTTTGCCGATTTCCCTCACTGCCGACCGCAGCCGATACGTCGGAAACGAGCAGACGAGCCCGACGTACTCGGCGCCGTAGCGCGTGTAGACGCGGCGGATGAGCTCCTCGCGAATCTCGCGCGGGAAATCGAGATCGATGTCGGGTACCGAAGCGAGCGTCTCATTCAGAAAGCGGCCGAGGAAGAGCTTGTTGGCGATCGGATCGATGTGCGACAGGCCGAGGAGATAGCAGACGATCGACGAGACCGACGAGCCGCGCCCGCGACCGGGGAGGAGATCGCCCAGGGCGCGGCGAGAGCCTTTGCGAATCTCGGCGGCGACTTCGCGGGCGAGATCGAAGAGATCGTGATAGACGAGGAAGAAGCCGCTGAGCTTGTGATGCTCGATGAGCTTCAACTCTTCCGCGAGCCGGCGCACGGCCTGCGTGCGATATACCGACCCGTCGGGGTAGCGGTCGTCGAGCCGGGCACGACACAGCTCGGCCAAAGCGACCGGCGCGGGCGCCCGATCGGCGCCGCGAAAATCGGGGAAGGTGTACCCGAGGTCGCTCGTGATGTCGAAGCCTCGGCAGCGCTGCGCGATGGCCAGGGAAGTAGCGACAGCATCCGGACAGTCCTGAAACAGCGACACGACTTCGTCCAGTGGCCGCAGGTAAAACTCGCTGTTGGAATACCGGACGCGATGCGAGCCGTCCAACGTGGTCCGATAGCGGATAGCCACCATGACGTCATGGAGGCGATGCAGGGCGCGGGTGTGGTAATGAACGTTGCCAGACGCCAAGACGCCAAGCTTCAAGTCAACCGCCACGTCTATGAGTGCACGGCTCAGTGCCATGTCTCCTCGGACTCGATTTCGCTGGATCTCAACGACAAACCGGTCGCGGCCGAACATCGATTTGCACCGATCGGCGAGCGTGCGCGCGGCGCTCACACCTTCGTACTCGAGCGCACGGGGCAAGAAGCCGTCGCGGCGCGATCCCGAAAGAATGATCAGCCCGTCCTGCCGCTCCGCGATCGCGTCGAGCGGCAGCCGGGGATCAAGACGCTCGGCGCCGAGGTGTGTGGCGGTAATCAGGCGGCAGAGGTTGGCGTAACCCGCGGGGGATTCGGCGAGCAGCACGACATGGCTGCCGTTCGTGAGTGTGATTTCCGCGCCGGTGATGGCCTGGAGCCCGAGTGGTTTGGCGACATTCGCGAACTCGAGGGAGCCGTACACGCCGTTGCGATCGGTGAGCGCGAGGGCGGGATAGCCGAGGCGGTGCGCTTCGGCGAGCAGCTCGTCGGGGGCCGAGGCGCCGTCGAGAAATGAATAGGCGGAATGGCAATGCAGCTCGGCGTACACGGCTGAGCGGTTGAGCGGTTCGTCGGTTAGGGTTGCTGCATAAACCAACTACCCGAGATCAAGTCATTGAAAAGCACAACTCGTCTTCCTCCTTCGAGCATCACTTCGTAGTACACACGTGAAATTGTTTGACGCCACCATTCATCGTCGATGCGCCATGTCTCGTTGACGGACTCGATTTGTCCACCCGCCAAACCGCCTAACCGCTCAACCGCTCTTGGTAAACCGGTTGCGTCAATCTCCACCGTGACGGCGCGCGGCTCATTTACGGCTCGTAGTCGATCAGTGCGTAGCGGCGTTCGGGAAGGCGTGACCATGGCTGCACCTCGATGATGTGATACAAGACCGCTCGCTTGACGCGCAGGCGGATTTCACGCGCGGCACTGCGGAGCGCGCGCTGTTGTCCCGCGCGCGCGGCCGCCTGCGCATCGCGCGCGAACAGCTGCAGCTCGGTAGTGCCGGGAGCGAATCCCGTGAACTCGAGCACGAGGCACTCGACCCCGCCGGTCGGCGGCGATTGCTCCAAGCGTGTCCGAAGCGGCGCGGCGATGCGTGCGGCGTCGGCGGTCGGCTCCTTGAGCAAATGCGCGGTGAGCCATGAGCCGCCACCTTCGAGCTCCGCGCGCACGCGCAGCGCGTGCACGCGCCAGCCGATGCGACGGGGATGGTTGAGCGCGCGGGCAATCAATTGATCGAGCGAGTGCGCGAGCAGCTCGCGCTCCCCGACCGGCGTGAAAAACGTGAGTGCGGCCGTGATCGGCTCGGGAGCGATCCTCCCTTCGACCGGCTCCACGACGCGCGCGGCGGCGAGCTGCCACAACCGCCGGCCCGGCGCGCCGAACTGCGCGGTGATCGCCGCTTCCGGCAATGCCGCGAGCGCGCCCAGGGTGCGGATGCCGAGCTGGCGAAGCCGGCGATAGATGCCGGCGTCGAGCGGTAAGACCGCGATGGGTTGAGAAGCGAGAAAATTCCGTTCTTCTCCGGCAGCAACGACGATCGCTTCGCCTGGCCTACTGCGGCTCGCGGCCACCCACGCGGTGAACTTGCCGACCCCTACACCCAGTCGGAACGTTGGAATGTTGGAATGTTGGACTGTACTTCCCGCTTCGCTCATTCCAACATTCCAACTTTCCAACGTTCTCCTTATGGCTTCGACGATCTTTTCCGGCGTGCCGTAAATCCCCTTCAGGCCATCAATCCCCACATACGCCAGCCCGAGCTCTGCAGCCTCCACGACGGGACTTACTTCAGTAAGCACCGAAAGCAGCCGGGCATATCGCTCGTCGTAATGGACCGGATCGGGCTCGACGAGTCGCAGCGTGGAGCACAGACCGATCGCCTGGCTGACCGTCATGCCCGGTTTCACTCCCGCGCGGCGCGCGAGTGGCGAGACCTGCCAAAGCTTCTTCGTCGTGTCGGGAGCGAGCAGCGCCGAGGGATAAGCGGCCAATCCATCCTGGCGCGCCTCTTCACAACGCAGTGCGAAGAGGGGAATCCAGACGCAGGCGGCGAACGAGCTCGAGAGACGTTGCGACATTGACAAAGCCCAAAGGGACCCGAATATATCCCGAAGTCTGTTGACCTCGCAAGCGCATCAGGGAGGTTAGACTTTGAGCATGACACAGGCGGATCTCTTTGGCCCTGAAGCACTTCCGGCTCCAACCCAGGAGCTCGTCGACCTCGCCCGGCAGATCCCGCCCTCCATCAGATTCGGCACGTCAACCTGGACCTACGACGGCTGGTTCGGCGACGTCTACCAGCGGCGCTACCGCGGCCCGCAGCCGGCGAAGCGGCTCGAGGAATACGCGCGCTATCCGCTGTTCCGGACCGTCGGCATCGACAGCGCCTTCTACGATCCGCCGTCGGAAGCGGAGCTGCGTTCCTATGCCGAGGCGCTGCCGCCCGGTTACCCGTGCATCAGCAAAGTGTGGGATCGCATCACCGCAAAGCGGCTCGGGCAAGACGCGCCGCAGCCCGGACTCGCTGGGATGCGTAACTCCGATTTCCTCAACGCCAGCCTTTTCAAAGAGGCCGTCCTCGGCCCGTACGAACGCGTATTCCGTGATCATGCAGGCGCGTTCGTCTTTGAATTTCAGGCGATGCGCGGCAAGGATCTCCCCGACCCGCTCCAATGGGCCGATCAGCTGGACACGTTTTTCAGAGAGCTGCCGACGGGCTTTCGCTACGCCGTCGAGCTGCGCAATGCCGAGCTGCTGACCGGGCTGCACGGCGAGGTGCTCAAGCGCCACGGCGTGGCGCACGTGTTCAATTCGTGGACCGAAATGCCGCCGATCGGTGAGCAGGTCGGCTTGGGCTGGACGTTTTCGGCCGACTTCACGGTCGCGCGCGCGCTGCTGCGGCCGGGGCGGCGCTACTCGGATGCCGTCAAGCAGTTCCAGCCGTACGATCGCGTGCAGGAGCCTCAGCCCGCCTTACGAAGCGATCTCTTGCAGCTGGTGCGCGAAGCACTCCGGCGCCGCATCGAGGCGTTCATTCTTGCGAACAACCGGGCGGAGGGGAACGCGCCGGGGACGATTCGCGCCGTGGCGCGGATGTGGCACGAAGGTGACGCGGAGGGCGCGGGCGAGGGTAGGTAAACGGAAGTTTCCCTTAGCGAGGAGACCTATGCGCCCTGTCCTGTTCGTTCTGCTGTGTTGCGCGCTCGCGTGCGAGGAACCGCGCATCAAAGTCGTGCCCGTGACAGTGCAGTGGATGGATTGGCCCGCCGAAGTGAATGCAGGACAGACCTTCCGCGCTCGTCTTATCGTGTCGGGGATTTGCGCTGCCGATCCCCGGTTCCATCCCGGGTCGACCGCCGACCTTTCGGCGGTGACGTTCGCGCCGTACTTCGTGACCGACGATCGGCCGATCGCGTGCGCTGACGTCCGCGCCAGCGATGTGCTCGTCGTGATCGGCATCGACACGGCAGGACTCGCTCCAGCGCTCGCTGCCAGCGTGGCGCGCACGTACGAAATGCGCGGCGCGACGTGGGCCTACACGTACGCCCCGAACGCCCTCACGCCAAGTCTGCCCGTTCGCCTGTTTGGAAGCATCACCGTTCGTCCAAGCGGTGCGGATTCATCGCGCCGCAATGGGGCGGGCACCGTGTACCTGCTGCGTGATTCGGCTGGATGCGCGCGCGTCCGGCCGATCGCTGCCTGGAAGGCGGATACGGCGCTCGCGCTCGACGATCAGGCGGACACGGTGAATCTCAGCGGTGCGTTCGTGCGCGGTTACATCTACGACACGGACGTGCCGGTATGCGGGAAGACGCGCCTGTTTCATCTCGTCGCGCGAGAATGAGGATGCGTGCGCTCTATTATCTCCCGCTTTGCGCGGCGCTTATCGGCTGTGAGTCTGATGTCAGCATCGCGCCCGTGACGCTGCAGTGGATGGAATGGCCCGCCGAAGTTCTCGCCGCGAGGCCGTTTCCTGTGCGTCTGATCGTCATTCCGGTGGCGGTCTGCCAGCGCCGCGTGTTTCGCGCGGGGATTTCCGCGGATCAGTCAGCCGTCACGGTTGCGCCGTACTATCTCGTCGAGGGTGGGCCAACGGTCTGCCCGCCCGTCATGGGGGGAGGGGGGCCGTTCCTCCCGGAGCCGTTCTTCGTGCTCGATACGATGACGACAGCACCCGGACTGTCGACCACGTACGCGCGGACGTTCGACATTCGCGGCGCTGCCGACGTAAGCGCCGCGGGCGCTCCCGTTGCCAATGATCTCCCGCAGCGCACGTTCGGGGCGGTGACGGTCCGTCTCTCCAATCCCGATACGACGCGGCGCAACGCTGCCGGCGTCGCCATCCTCGTGCGCGACACGTTGGGATGCGCGCTCGTGCAGCCGTTCGGGTTCTACATCCCCGACGCCGCTTACATGCTGGAAGACCAAAAGGACACAGCCGGAGTGAACTACGGGTTCGTACGTGGCTATCTGCACGACGCGCCGGCTCCCGTGTGCGGGCGCACGCGCGTCTTCCACGTCGTCTCGCGGAACTAGGGCAGGCTGCCGCGCAGCTCGAGCTCGCCCTGCACGGCCAGGCGAGCGCGCTGGTAACGATCGATCATTCCCGTGTGATTCTCGAAACCGTGCTTCATGCGCAGCTTCTCGATGCGGCGCGATAGTGCCTTGGCGTACTCGCGCGGCGCGGCTCCGTGCTTGGCGTACGCGCGCTGGTAGCGGGGCAGGAGCGCGGGAAAGTGCTCTGCAAGCACCATGTAGAAACGGTCGCGGACGGCGGCGTAGAGTCGTAACGCACCGGCGTGCACGAACCGCGCGCCCGCGCCCTTCGCGGCCGCGAACAACGCGTCGAGATGCGCGACGTCGTCGGTAATGCCCGGCAGCACCGGCGCAACGATCAGCCCGGCGTTGATTCCCGCATCCACCAGTTTCTTGAGCGCCCGGAGCCGAGCATTCGGGACGGGCGAGCGCGCCTCGAGCTTGCGCGCGAGCGCCGCGTCGTGCGTGATGAGCGAAACGTGGATCTGGAGCTCGTTCCGCTCCTGTAACCGGGCGAGCAGATCGCGGTCGCGCGCGATGAGCGGACTCTTCGTGATGATGCCGAACGAGAGACCCTCACAGCGCGCCAGTCGCTGGAGCACGGCGCGCGTGATGCGGAAGCGCCGCTCCGCGGGTTGATAGGGATCGGTCGCGGTGCCGATGACGATGCATTGTCCCAGCGGCACGCGCTTCAGATCGGCCTCGAGCGCGCCGACGACCTGCTCCTTGACGAAGATTCGCCGCTCGAACGCTTCCCAACCGTGCGCGCCGCGATAATCCGCGAACTCGCCGTCGGTCAGCTTGCCCGCGTCATGCGCGCGCTCGACGACGTAGCGATGGGTGTAGCGCGCATAGCAGTAGCTGCAGCCGAACTCACAGCCGACGTACGGATTGAGCGACCAGTAGTCCATGCCGGTCGCGGATGGCGGGTTGAGGACGCGCTTGGCGGGCAACGACACGAACCGCGTGCCGCGGAGGCGCTCGTCGAGGACTTGGGCGGTTAAGCGGTTGGGCGGTTTGGCGGTTTGACCTAACGGCAGTTCCAGCGCTCTTCCATCCGCCGAACCGCTTAACCGCACAACCGGCCGGTCAGCCACACCGCGCCCAGCCGCACTGCTGGCACACCAGGCAGCCCGATTGCGGGGCGAGCTTCGCGCCGCAGTCAGGGCACGGCAAAGGCTTGGGAGAGGCGGATTCCCGGGGTTTCTTTACAACCATGCACCCCGAATATAACCCGAAACCCTAGGTGGCGGCCAGCCGTCTCCAGGCAAAGTAGACCGGCACGCCCAGCAGCACGAGGATCAGGCCGAGAAAGGCGTAGGTACGGGTGGCACCCTGTACCAGCAGATCGACCGCGATCAACCCTGTGAGCAGGACGTACAGCGCGGGCAGGACGGGATAGCCCGGTGCTTTCACCGGCCGGGGCAAGTCGGGCCGCTTCCGCCGCAGCCGGAAGATGCCGATCGCCGTGACGGCGTAGAACACGACGGCGGCAAAGATCACGAAGTTGAGCAGCTGGCCATAGGTGCCGGACAAACAGAGCACGCAGGTCCAGATCGCCTGAGCAATCAGCGCGAGCGATGGCGTCTTGAACGTCGGGTGCAGCGTGCCCGCCGACTTGAAGAACAAGTTGTCGCACGCCATCGCGTAATAGACGCGCGCCCCCGACAGAATCAGGCCGTTGTTGCATCCAAACGTGGAAATCATGATCGCAAAGGCCATAATGTAGAGACCCGGCGCGCCCAGGATCGCCTGCAGCGCCGCAGTGCCAACGCGATCCTGCGGCGCGTGCGCGATGGCGTCGTTCGGCAGCACGAGCAGATATGCGACGTTCGCGAGCACGTACAGCGTGGTCACGGTGATGACGCCGGCGCCCATCGCGAACGGCAGATCCTTTTCGGGATTCTTGAGCTCGGCACCGGCGAATCCCACGTTGTTCCACGCGTCCATGGAGAACAGCGAGCCGACCATCGCGCCGCCGACCACCGGAAGAATCGCGAGCGTCAGCCCGCCGCCGGCCCAGAAGTTCGCTCCGAAGTTCGCGGCGATCGCGTCCACGTTGCGGCCGATCGCGATGCCGAGCAGGATGAGCGCCGCCAGGGCCGCGGTCTTGATCGCCGTCAGCGTGGTCTGAATGAATGCCGCGGTCTTCACCCCGCGCACATTGATCCAGGTCAGCAAGACGATCGACGCGATAGCGAACACGCGTTGTGGCGAGAATCCGACCGCGACGTCGCCGATGGGCTGCGGAAAGTGCACCGTCGTGCCGAGGAACACGTCGGGCTTGAGCCATGCGAAACCGGGCAGCACTGACGTGAAGCGCGCGAACGCGACCGCCACGGCGGCGATCGTCCCGGTTTGGATCACGACGAACAGCGTCCAGCCGTACAGGTAGCCGAACAGCGGCGAGATCGCCTCGCGCAGGTAGACGTAGTTGCCGCCGGCCCTTGGGTACATCGCCGCCAGCTCGCCGTACGACAGGGCGCCGAGCAGCGTCACGACACCGGACAGGATCCAGGTGGTGAGCAGCAAGCCGGGCGAATGCACCTGCCGCAGGATGTCGGCGGAGACGATGAAGATGCCGGAACCGATCATCGATCCGACGACGAGCGCGGTGGCGTCCAGCCGCGAGATGGCCCGGACGAACTCGACCCGCGGCGATTGCACGGGGGTAGAAGTCATCAGCTAACCTAGTTACCAATCCCAGCGGCCGCTATCTTCCGGCGGCCCATAATTCCCCCGGAGATACCGTGCGTCTCCTGCCGCGAGAAGAAGAGTTCTTCAACCTGTTCACCGAAGTCGCCAATCGCAACAAGGAAGCCGTCGAGCATCTCCGCAAACTGTTCGAAGCGCCTCCGGACCGTCGCACGCCGTACGTCGAAGCCCTGAAGCGTCTCGAGCACGAGGCCGACCAGGTCACGCACGAGGTAGTGAATCGGCTCGACCGCACGTTCATCACGCCGCTCGACCGCGAGGACATCCACCAGCTCGCCTCCGACCTCGACGACGTAATGGACGCGATGGACGGCACCGCGCGGCGCGCGCAAATCTTCGGGCTCGGCGCATCGCCTCCCGGGGTGCTGCGCATCACGGAAGTGCTGCAGCGCATGATGAGCGTGCTGGCGGAGGCGGTGAGCCGGCTGAAAAAAGGCGACGACGTGATGAAGTACTGCATCGAGGCCAAGCAGCTGGAGGAGGAGGGCGACGCGATCTACCACGAGTCGCTCGGCCAACTGTTCGCGAAAGAGCGCGACGCCATCGAGCTGATCAAGTGGAAAGAGATCTACGACAATCTGGAACGGACGCTGGACCAGGCTGAGGACGTCGCCAACGTGGTCGAGTCCATTACGATCAAGCACGCCTGATGCCCGGCTCGATCTGGTTCGTGCTGGCGATCATTCTCGTCGCCCTGGCGTTCGATTTCATCAACGGCTTCCACGACGCGGCGAACTCGATCGCCACCGTCGTGTCGACGCGCGTGCTATCGCCGACGGCCGCGGTCATCTGGGCCGGCGTCTTCAACTTCATCGCGTTCTTCGTGTTCGGGACTGCGGTGGCCAAGACCATGGGCAAAGGCCTCGTCGATCTCGCGGTCGTCGATGCCACGGTCGTGCTCGCGGGATTGATCGGGGCGATTGCCTGGAATCTGATCACGTGGTACGCCGGACTGCCGTCGTCGTCGTCACACGCGCTGATGGGCGGCTACGCCGGCGCGGCCGTCGCCAAGGCGGGGACGCATGCCCTGATCGGCAGCGGCTGGGTCAAGCCGCTGTCGTTCATCGTGCTTTCGCCGGTAATCGGCATGGCGGTCTCGTTCACCATCATCGTTGGGCTGTCGTGGGCGCTGCGCCGGTCGTTGCCACGCAAAATCGACCGCACGTTCCGGCTCTTGCAGCTGGTATCGGCCGCCGGCATGTCGCTCAGTCACGGCAGCAACGACTCGCAGAAGACGATGGGCATCATCGTCGGATTGCTGGTCGCCGAGAACGCGCTGTTTCGGCAGCATTTCCCGATGCTGTATCTGAGCAACGCCGACGTCATTCCCACGTGGGTGGCGCTGGCGGCCTATGCGGCCATCGGCGCGGGCACGATGGCCGGCGGATGGCGGATCGTGAAAACGATGGGTCAACGCTTGACGAAGCTCACGCCGTTCGGCGGCTTCGCCGCGGAAACCGGAGCGGCGCTCACGATCGGCTTCGCGTCGCACTTCGGGATTCCGGTCAGCACGACGCATACGATCACGGGTGCGATCGCCGGCGTGGGTGCGGCGCAGCGCTTCTCAGCGGTGCGGTGGGGATTGGCGGGACGAATCGTGTGGGCGTGGCTGCTGACGATCCCGGCGTCCGCGGGCATCGCCATGCTCACCTACGTCTTCCTGCACGCGGTGCTCTAAATCAGTCGAGCTTGAGCGTCAACACCCGGCGCTCGGTCATTTCCTCGATCGCATAGCGCACGCCTTCGCGTCCCAACCCGGACGCTTTCGCGCCGCCGTACGGCAAGCGGTCGACCCGATAGCCGGGGATGTCGTTGCCGTTCACGGCGCCCACGTCCAGCTCGGCGTACAGCTTGAACAGCGTGTTCACGTTCGTCGTGAACACGCCCGCCTGCAGCCCGTAAGGCGACGCATTCGTCCATGCAATCGCATCGTCGAGCGATTGGTACGGCGTTACGGTCACGAGCGGCGCGAAGACTTCCTCGCAGTTCACCTTCATGTCGGCGCTGGTGTGCGTCAGGACCGTCGGCTCGAGGAAGATGCCGTTGCGCGTGCCGCCCAGCTCGACCTTCGCGCCACGGGCGGTGGCTTCGCCGATCCAACG
>DATJKA010000123.1:0-2015 GCA_035491815.1 Gemmatimonadales bacterium
GTCGCGCAGACGACGGCGTATCAGATGGAGTATCAGGGCCGCGGGTGGCTCGACCCCAACTCGAACGCGGAATATGCGAAGTCGTTCCAATCGACGCCGGATCATCCCAAGTGTCTGATCTGCGGCATGGACGTGGATGCCCATACGGCGCAGCGCTCTGCATACCATGGGGTGACCTACTACTTCTGTATCGACGCTCACAAAGCGATCTTCGACGCCGCGCCGGCGAAATGGTCGTGATGAGCCGAGGGGAAAACGATGTGGCTCGCGTCTGCCCGATTCGCCGGTATCGTTAGGCGCGCCTCACGGCACCGACGTGACGGCGCGGGAGAGCAGCGCGAGCACCATGTTCTTCTCGCCGAACGCCGCCGCCTTGATGAGCACCGGTCCCTTCACCGCCTCGTAGCCCGTGCTCGTGCTGGGGCCGGCCTCGTCCCACGGGCCCAGCGGGTACGCCGACGTATCGGTCGGCGGCGTGGTCGTGTCACCCGTGAACTGCCGGCGCATCGCGTGCTCCGCAATGCCGATCGTGTGCTGGTCCTGGGCGAACGACACGGCGCCGTCGTGCCAGTCGTACAACGTCAGCTCGAACTGCTGCCGCAAATTCCCGCCGCCCGGCATCGTCGTCGTGTACGTGCAGGAGCGCGCGCCTAACGCACCGCCGGCCTGGCCGGGCTCGGGCGGCGCGGTGAGCTTGCGGCCAATGATCGACTCGACCACCGCCTGCGGCACGAGCGCGCACATGTTCACCGTGCTGTCCTTCGCGTCGGCGGCATAGAGCGCCTGACCCTGCGCGATCGCGGCCGGCGCACTTCCGTTGATCGACTTCGGGTGCGCGAGGTGCACCACGGCCGAGTCCAGCAGCTTGGACGCGCCCTGCATCGAGAGACGCGTCCCGGTCCAGTCGATCTCGACGTGCTGGTCGCCCTTGAGCGCGTGCAGATCGCAGCACTGCATCGCGCCCTCCGCCACCGCGTCCCACGGACCCGCGATCGTGTCGCCGGACGAAAGCACGGTCATGCCGGTCTTCTCCTCGCCGTGCTTTGCCAGCGGGTCCGTGAGCTTGCGTCCGAATCCGACCATCTTCATCGCCATCTGCCCGCCGTTCCAGTCCACGCTCACCAACATGCGGCGGTGATTCGTCGTCTCGTACCGGCATGCATCGGCGCGCGGATCCGCCTTGTAGGTGCCGCGATACGGCGGCGCCGCGAGCGGCCCGATCGCTGCCGCGACCTGACTCGAGTCGAGCAGCGAGCACGGATCGCCTTCTGTGTTTTGCGCGCCGCCCGCCGTGCCCGACGTGTCGATCGGGATGCCTAACTTCTGGGACAGCTTGGCGAGCTGCGCGTTCGCGTCGTCCTTGGCATCGTGCTTCTTGCACGCGCCGGCGAGCGCGACGATCGTGAGAGCGGCGACGAGCCGATGGATGCGCATGAGAGTCCTCCGGATGCGCCGAGATTGGCGAACCCGGGTACGCTCGTCAAGACGCTGCGAAACCGGCGCTCTCGGTGCTTGACACCGCGTCCCGGGCTCGTAACGTCTCCTGAGCGCTGTCTGTCAATTCTCCATCCTGAACCCGCTCCCCGAGGCTTCCTATGCGCATCATCTCGCGTGTCGCCATGGTCTGTTCCGCAGGCTTGCTGGTCGCGGGTTGCACGAAGAGCGATCAAGGAGCCAAGGGGGACAGCACAGCCGCACCCGTGGACACGTCGGCAGCAGCGGCCCCCGCGCCCGCTCCGGCTCCCGCGATGTCGCTTGCCGACATGGCCGGCAAATGGCAGATGGAGGCCAAGCCCGATTCCGGGAAGGACATGTCGGCCACGAAGTACGTCCTAACGGCGACGGCCGACACGACGGGCTGGATGATCACCTTCCCGTCGGGACTCAAGGTGCCGCTTCAAGTCAGTGTCTCGGGTGACAGCGTGATCGAGCGCACCGGCACCTTCTCGAGCCAGCGTCGCAAGGGCGTGAAAGTGATGACGGAAGGTTCGCTCAAGATGCAGGGCGGGAAGCTC
>DATJKA010000124.1:0-8393 GCA_035491815.1 Gemmatimonadales bacterium
GGGCGAGTCTGCCCGCTACGCTTCTGCGCGCATTCCTCGCAGAGCGTCGCGCTCGTCTCGAGTCGTGCGCCGCAGCACCCGCACAGGCTGAAGACCCTCACCCCGTGCGGCGTCACGTCGCGGTGAATCGTCGGCGAGTAACTCGCCAGATGCAGGTGCAGTGGGATCAGGAACGGCGGCTGCTGGCGACGCCATCGCCACGCCTTGAATCGCGCAATGAGTTGACGGAAGAACCGCATCGATCACGGGGGAACGTGCCGCGCTGGTGCCGCCGTCTCGCCGGCAGCGCGCGGCCGCGAATCCGGCGGCGAGACTGGCCGGTCGAAATGCACGGCTCATGCCGCGTTGGACCAGGCCCGCGCGGGACGAGTCAAAATCCCATGCGATCGCGTACCGCATCCATCGTCTCACGCGCGATCGCCCGGCAATGGTCGGCGCCGGCGTCGAGAGCGTCATCGACCTGCTTCGGTTTGGCCGCAAGCTCAGCGGCACGCGCGCGAATCGGGGCGAGCTCGCCTTCCATCGATTCGGCGAGGACTTTCTTGCAGTCCACACAGCCCCAGCCGGCCGTGCGACACTGCGTCGCGACATGCTCGACCGTGGCGGGCGAACTGAACCCACGGTGCAAGTGATAGATATTACAGACTTCTGGTGTCCCGGGATCGGTGCGCTTGATCCGCTTGGGATCGGTGACGGCGGGCCGCAACTTCGCCCAGATCGCCTCCGGCGTCTCGAGCAGTCCGATGGTATTCCCCATCGACTTCGACATCTTGGTCTGACCGTCGAGCCCCATGATCCGTCGGGTGGGCGTGAGCAGCGGCTTGGGCTCGGGAAAATACTCCTCGAGCTGCTCGGAGCCGTCTTCTCCGCGCACTCCGGTCGGCCGACCGAACAGGGAGTTCCAGCGGCGCGCGATCACTCGCGACAGTTCGAGATGCTGGACCTGATCTTCGCCCACCGGCACCATGTCGGCGCGATACAATAGGATGTCCGCTGCCTGCAGCACCGGATAGTTGAGCAGTCCGGCAGCGACGCTCTCCTGCCGCTGGGCCTTTTCCTTGAATTGCGTCTGACGCTCGAGCTCCCCGAGCGGCGTTATCGTATTGAAGATCCAAGCCAGTTCGGTGTGCTCCGGCACCTGCGACTGGACAAAAAGCGCGCAGACGTTGGGATCGAGACCGGCCGACAGCAGCGACACCGCCATCTCTCGGCGGCGCTCGCGGAGTTGGTCGGGTTTGTAGACTAGGGTGATCGCGTGATAGTCGACGATGCAGAAGATCGTCTCGTACTCGTGCTGGAGCCGCGCCCAGTTCTTGACCGCCCCCAGGTAGTTCCCGATGTGGAGCTCCCCGGACGGCTGAATTCCACTAAAGATCCGTGACATTGGCTCAACATAACAACAGCCGGGCTCTGCTCGCGACCTGTGTCGCCGCGGCAGCGCGCGCGGCGGAGATCATCCGTCGCGGAGCCGCCACGCGGCACTCGCTCACCTGGGAACTCAAGTCGCAGACGGACTTCGTGAGCGCCGTGGATCGCGACTCCGAGCGCGCGATCGGCGAGGTGGTGGCCGAGCGTCACCGCGCTGCGCGAGTACTTGGCGAAGAACTCTCGCCGTCGATGTCGGACCGGAGCGGAATCGTGTTCATTGCCGATCCGCTCGACGGCACGACAAATTTCCTTCACGGATTCCCGTGGTACGCGGTGTCGATCGCCGCGCTCGTCGACGGCGAGCTCGCGGCGGGCGCGATCCTCAACGCCGCCAACGGCGAGCTATTCACGGCGACCGCGGGCGGGGGCGCACGTCTCAACGGCCAACCGATCACGGTGTCTCCGATCAGCGAGCCCACGCGCTCGCTCATCGGAACGGGCTTCCCGTTCAAGGATCCGCACCACATCGAGAGCTACCTCGCTTCACTGCCCGGCCTCATGCGCGAAACCGCCGGTCTCCGCCGCCCGGGCTCCGCCGCGCTCGACCTGGCCGACGTGGCATGCGGCCGCTTCGAGGCATTCTGGGAGTTGAGCCTCGCGCCGTGGGACATCGCCGCGGGGATTCTGCTGGTGCGGGAAGCGGGAGGAGTGATCACGGATCTCGCCGGTGCGCCATGCCCGGTATCGCAGACCGGAGTGGTGGCGGGAAACCCGGCGATGCACAAATGGCTGATCGAGCGCGTGAGAGGTGAACGGCTGAGGGCGGGCGCGAACGACGGAGATGCCTAACGACGGAAAATGCCGAACGACGGAGGTGCCGAACGGCGAAGATGCCAAACTGCGTCAACGGCGCGACTGCCGAAGACCGGAAAACTTCGAACGCCTACCGTCGTTTGGCGTCTCGGCTTTTGCGCCGTTTGGCCGTCGCGCACTTCGCGCCGTTTGGCTGTCTCGCCCTTCACGCCGTTCGGCACCTTCGTAGTTTGTCATCTGCGCACTTCGGCACCTCCGCCGTTCGTCACCTTCGCTCCCAGCTCCCGCCCTTCGCCGTCCGCCCTATGCGCCTGATCGAGCTCGTCCCCAATTTCTCCGAGGGCCGCCGCCCCGAGGTCGTCTCCGCCATTCGCGACGCGATCGCCGCCGTGGACGGCGTCGCGGTGCTCGATGTGTCATCAGATCAGTCGCACAACCGAACCGTCGTCACCGTCGTCGTGCCGATCGAGCACGCGGTCGAGGCAGCGTTCGCGGGAATTCGCGAAGCGCGCGATCGGATCGATCTCAACCATCACACCGGCGAGCATCCGCGAATGGGTGCCGCGGACGTCGTGCCGTTCGTTCCGCTCGAGGGCGCAACCATGGAGGACTGCATCGTCCTCGCGCGGCAGCTCGGCGAGCGCGTGGGGGGCGAGCTCGGGATTCCGGTCTTCCTGTACGAACGCGCGGCAACGCGGCCGGATCGCGAGAACCTCGCCGACATTCGGCGCGGCGAGTTCGAGGGAATTCGCGACGAAATGAATGCCGGCGCCGCCAATCGGGCGCCCGACTTCGGTCCCGCCAGGATCCATCCCACCGCCGGCGCGGTGGCAATCGGCGCGCGGCCATTTCTGGTCGCGTACAACGTCTACCTCGGACCGGCGTCAAACCTTCCGGTCGCGAAAGCAGTCGCCAAAGCGGTGCGCGGCTCGTCGGGCGGGTTGCGATACGTGAAAGGACTGGGGCTCGAGGTCGACGGCCAGGCGCAGGTCTCGATGAATCTCGTCGACACCGAGAAGACGCCCCTGCACCGCGCCTTCGACATGGTGAAGATGGAAGCCGAGGCGCAGGGCGTGTCGCCCACGTGGAGTGAGATCGTCGGACTCGTCCCCGAGCGGGTCTTGTTCGAGACGGCCGCACGACACGTGCAGCTCCGCGACTTCAAGCCGGAGATCGTGCTCGAGAACAAAGTGCGGACGGCCATCCAGGGCGGTGAGTCGCTGAGCGCCTTCGTCGCGTCGGTCGCCTCCTCGTCGCCGACGCCGGGGGGCGGCAGTGTCTCGGCGCATGTGGGCGCGCTCGCGGCCGGGCTGGCCCAGATGGTCGCCGGGCTTACCGTTGGCCGGAAGAAGTACGCCGCCGTGGATGCCGAGATGCGGCAGATCGCGCTCGACGCGGCGGCGCTCGTCAACACGTTGTCGGCACTCGTGAAAAAGGACGCCGACGCGTACGGTGCCGTCTCGGCGGCGTACAAGCTGCCCTCCGAACCGGCCGACGCTGCTGCCGCCCGGACTGCCGCCATCACCGACGCCCTCCTCGGCGCGGCCGAGGTTCCGCTCGAGACGGCGCGGGCCTGCGCGCGCGCCGCCGAGCTGGCGGCCACGTGCGCGAACAAAGGCAATACGAACGCCGTATCTGACGCTGGCGTCGCCGCGCTCCTCGCCGAAGCCGCATGCCGCGGCGCCGTGTACAACGTGCGGATCAACATCTCGTCGATGTCGGATCGCTCGCGCGGCACGGGGCTCGTCGAGGAAGCCAACCAGTTGCTTGCCCAGACTCGGCGCTCCGTCGAGCAAGCCACCGCCGCCGTCGACGCCGCGATCGGCTGACACTCGCACGACGGCGGCAATCGGCGGCTAGCTCGCCGCGGCCAGGTCCCGCCCGAGAGCGCGACGCATTACCGAGGCAACGATCGTGTACGCTTCCGTCCACGCCTCTCGCGTCTCGGGGGTGAAGGCGTCGCCGAGCGCGTCGCTCAGCGCCCACAGCAGGGCGTCGCCGACGCTGTCGAAGTGCCGGTCCTCCACGCCGTAGTGGGCGTGCCGCTTGCCAAGCGCGGCGAGTGCCGGAAGGAGCCGGTCCGGGTCCTCGAGCGCGTGGACGACGACGGCGAGCGATTGAGCGAGCTTTTGGCGCTGCGACGGCATGTCGACATGTCCGAAGAGACGCGCCGCGCCGCTATCGATCTCGAACAAGTGTTCGTAGAAGCACGTCGTCAGGCTGTCGGGAACGGCGGCGGCCAAGGGCCACGTCGAACGCACGAGGAATATCTGATCAGGTGTCACGGGAGTGTCCCAGGTTGAAGTTCGAGGTGCGGTGCGCGGCCGGCAGGCGTTCGCCGGCCGCGTTCGCGTCGTGTCGTCGTGTCGAGGCTCAGCTCGCGCAGAGCGCGTACACCTTGAAATCCGCGCCCGTGGCACCGGCCATGTAGTTGCTGACCGTGCCTGCCCAGGTGTTGGTCGCGTACGGGTACGGGATCGACGTCGTGATCGTCGCCGGTGCAGCGTAGTTGCCCGCCGGACTCAGATCGACTCCGCCGCCGGTGAGCGTCGTGCCCGCCGGGCAGACTACGGTCCCGCTCGCGAGCGATCCGGCTGCCACGTAGACGTACCCCGATGTCACGACTGTAACGGTCAACCCCTGCTGAGCCCTGGCACCACCGGAGGCGGCGACCTGCCTTGACGGCGCGACGTTGCCCGCAGTCGTGCGGGACTGCGAGTTGGCCGGCGCCGTAGGCTGGCTGTCGGAGCAGGCCGCGAATACCGCGAGGGCGGGAATGAGGAGAAGCGTACGCATGTGAAACCTCCAATTAGACTGGTTTATTTCGGATCAAGAGCCCGGCTCGCCGTGGTGGCGTGCGGGGCGAACGATAGGAGCCGCTATTCCGCGCAAGTCACCACGAGGTCACTCGGCGGAAGTCGTTGGGCCACATTGGGCTGCGCGATCGCCGCCGCGGCGCCGGACCGCGCGGCAAACGCGCGCGGCCCCTACGCGTGATATCGGCGTGATGCGTCAGCGCTCTCGCACAGCGCGACCAGCCGCCGATTGCAGCGCTGGCGCGTTGCTGAATGGCTCGCAATCGCCTAGCTTAGCGGCTCCGCTTCTCTGACTCACGCCGGGTCGAACGTTCGTGATTCGCATCAGCGCGCTCGGCGGCCTGTCCGTCCGCCATGAGGACGGCAACCCACTGTCCGGAGCAGCAGCCCAGCCGCGACGGATGGCGATCCTCGCACTGCTCGCTCGCGCCGGACAGCGCGGCGTCACGCGCGAGAAGATCCTCTCGTTGCTCTGGCCGGACGCGGACGACGAGCGCGGCCCGCGCACTCTCGCCCAGGCGCTGTACGCACTGCGCAAGGACCTTGGGGCCGATACGGCGATATCCGGCTCGAAAGAGCTGTATCTCGACCCGGCGATCGTATCGAGCGACGTGACGGAGTTCGCGGCCGCGGTAGCGCGCGGCGAGGACGAACACGCGGCCGCGCTCTATCACGGACCGTTCCTTGACGGTTTCCATCTTCCTGGCGCCGACGAATTCGCGCGATGGATCGAACGTGAGCGCGCGGCGATCGCCGCCGACTATTCACGCGCGCTCGAGTCGCTGGCGCGCGCCGCGAGAGCGGGCGGAAACGCGTCGGCTGCCGTCGCCTGGTGGCGCAAGCTCGCAGCGATCGAGCCGCTCAACGCGCGCGTTACGGTCGGTCTGATGGACGCGTTGGCGGCCGGCGGCGACCGCGCTGGTGCGCTGCAGCATGCGCGCGTCTATGAGTTGCTCGTCGATCAGGAGCTCGACCTTCCGCCCGACAAGGAAGTGCTTGCACTCGCTGAGCGACTCCGGCAGGCCGGCGACGAACCGGCACGCGTGACCCAAGCCGTCGCGGTCGCCGAGGCGCCCGCGCCCGAGCTGACGGCCTTTACGGCGCCCGAACCCGCGCCGCAAATCGTTCCGGACATCGTGCTCTCCACGCCAACACACGGCGAACTGCACACCTCGACGCCGGTCGGGCTCGCACCGCCGAACCGGCAATCGGCGAGATCCAATCGCCGGGCGACCGTCGGTGTGGCCGCGGTCGCGATCGTGGCCGCCGCGCTCATTACGTGGCGCTGGCGATCACCGCCGGCGTCCTCGGCCTCCACCTCCGCCGAACCTGTCGTCGCGATCGGGAATATCGCCTCGTTCGGCACCGACTCCGCGCAGGCGAGTCTCACGGCGCCCGTCGCTGATCTGCTCACGACCAGCCTCGCGCGTGTCCATTCGATTCGTGTCGTGAGCCACGGTCGCATGCTCGAGCTGATGCGTGCGTCGGGCAACGCCAGTGACACGAGCGGCGGACGATTCGTGGACGCCGCGCGGCAGGCCGGCGCCACGGAGGTGATCGACGGCACGCTGTATACTCGACCGGGCGGCCGCTTGCGCCTGGATCTTCGCCGCGTTGATCTGGCGAACGGCGCGATCGGGGACGTGCATACTGTCGAAGGAAGCGATCTCTTCGCGCTCGTCGATAGCGGAACAGCGCGGCTCGTCGAGGCCCTCGGCGCGGCTGCGCCACCAGGTTCCGTAGCTGACGTGACTACGCGGTCGCTCGCAGCCTATCGGATGTACGAGCAGGGCGTTCGCGCCTACTACCGGGGCGACAAGCAGACCGCGCTGGGATTCTTCGACGCCGCGCTCGGTGAGGACTCGCTGTTCGCGCTCGCCGCTTACTACAGCGCGCTCTCCGAGCCCGAGCCCCGTGTCTACCTCACGCGCATGGAGCGGGCGAAGCGGCTCGCGGCGCGCGCGAGCGAACGCGAGCGCCTGATCATCCTGGTCGGATGGGCGTACACGGTGTCCTCACCGGCGTTGCGCAGCATCGCCGAGTCGCTCGTCACGCGATATCCCGCCGAGCTCGAGGGGCACCTGTATTCCGGCATCGCTCGTGTCTTCGACGGCGAGTTTCTGGACGGACGCGCGGAGCTCGAGCGCGTCGTTCAGATGGACTCGCTCGGGCTGAGCGGCACTCGCCCCCGATGCGAAGGCTGCGACGCGTTCCAGTGGATCGTAGGCGCGTACATGCTCGCCGATTCGCTGCCAGCGGCTGAACGCGAGGCTCGCCGATGGCTGCGGCTGCAACCGCATTCCACCACAGCGGCGTACGCGCTCGTGAACGTCTACGAGAGCGAAGGCCGGAGCGCGCAGGCCGACTCGCTGTTCCAGGCCGTGGCGCCGCTGGATCGGAGCTTCGCGACCACGGTGGAATACCGAGCGATGCATTCCGTCCGTGCCGGCGACTTTGCATCGGCCGATCGGATCCTCCTGGCGCAGCTGCACGAGACGGATCCGCGCCAGCAGGTCAACGCACTGTGGGACCTCGCCATCAGCCTGAGAGAACAGGGGAAACTCGCCGACGCGTACACGATGGCGCACCGGATGCGCGAACCGAGTGCCAAGATAGGAGACCGCCCGGGCCCGCCGCCCGCGAACGTGCTCGAGGCACAATCGCTGCTCGAGCTGGGGCGCGCGTCGGCCGCCGCGGCGCTCTTCGATACGCTCGCGCATCAGCACGTTCCGCCCGAGACCCCATCGCAAATCGGGCGCAACACGGCCTGGATGCTCGCCCAGTCCGCCGGCGCGCGGCTCGCGGCGGGCGACACGATGACGCTGTCACGACTCGCCGACTCAGTGCGCGCACTGGGTGAGGCAAGCGGGTACGGGCGCGATCGCCGACTTTACCATTACGTTCGCGGTCTGCTGCTCGCGGCGCGCGGCGACGATGCCGGGGCGATCGACGAATTGAAGTCGGCGGTCTATTCGCTGACCGTCGGGTTTACGCGCGTCAACTACATGCTCGCGCGCGTGTATCTGCATGCGCATCGGCCGCGCGAGGCGGTCGCCGTGCTCCAGCCGGCGCTTCGCGGCGGCATCGACGCGTCGAACCTGTACCTCAACCGCACCGAGCTGCACGAGCTTCTCGCGCAAGCCTGGGACGCGGCGGGCGCGCGCGACAGCGCCGCGGCGCAATATGCGTACGTCGCCAAAGCCTGGGCGCAGGCGGATCCCTCGCTGCAACCTCGCGTGGCCGCGGCGCGAGCAAGGCTCGCGGCGCTTCAGCGGTAGCGGATTCGTCGAGCTACTTCTTTCCCGCTACGTCGACGAGCGTGCGGTAGATCATCGCGACGCCTTGCTCCAGCGAAGCCACGCTGACCTTCTCGTCGTTGCCGTGCATGCGCGTCAG
>DATJKA010000125.1:0-7392 GCA_035491815.1 Gemmatimonadales bacterium
ACTCTAGTACGAGAGGACCGAGTCGGACGACCCGCTCGTGTCCCGGTTGTCCTGCCAAGGGCAACGCCGGGTAGCGATGGTCGGCTGTGATAACCGCTGAAAGCATCTAAGTGGGAAGCACGCCCCAAGATGAACTCTCCCGAGGCCTCGAGCCTCCTAAAGGGCCGGGGAAGACCACCCCGTCGATAGGCCGCCCGTGGACGCGCCGCAAGGCGTTCCGAGCGCAGCGGTCCTAATCGCCCGTGCGGCTTGACTACTCCCAAGTAGCACAAGCAGCAACCAAGCAGAGCAAGCACGATCTTAATCGGGATTCGTGATCCGTGATCTACCACCTCCGTTTGTCTTCTCTCATTCAACGCATCGGATGAGCGAACACAACTTCACCAATCGCAACACCGTTTCGCTGGCGACTAGAGCGTAGGGGCCACACTCGTTCCCATTCCGAACACGATCGTTAAGCCCTACAGCGCCGATGGTACTCCGCTCGAGAGAGCGCGGGAGAGTAGGCCGTCGCCGGCACCTCCTTGCAAAATCCCCGACCGCGCCGCGGTCGGGGATTTTGTGCTTTCTGCCTGAGCCGCTCGCGCTCCACGTCCGCTCGCCATCCGCTCACCGCGTCTCGCATCGCCTCGCGCGTTACATCGCTGATCCCGCCGCCCGCCGGCGGCCGAACCCACTCCTCCCCGCACCTCGATGCCGCACGCTGGAATCGTCACCGTCGTCGGAAAGCCGAACGCCGGCAAATCGACGCTTCTCAATCGCATCGTCGGCGAAAAACTGAGCATCGTCAGCCCCAAGCCACAGTCGACACGAAATCGGATCGTCGGCATTCACAGCACCGCCGACACGCAACTGATTCTCCTCGATACTCCGGGGCTGCTCAACCCGCGGTACGCGCTTCAGGCGTCCATGCGGGCGACCGCGCTCGCCGCGCTCGACGAGGCGGACGTCGTCCTCTATCTCGTCGACGCGATCGACGCCGAGCGATACGGCGTCACGCCGCTCGTGGAGGCGGCCATGCTCGAGGCGCCGCCCCGTCGGCCCGTCGTGGTCGTGCTCAACAAGGCCGACCTCCTGGCGCCCGAGCACCGCGAGTCGCTGAGCCGAAGCATTCCGGATGCCGCGCTGATCTCCGCCGCCACGGGCGAGGGCCTCGAGCCACTGATCGAACGGCTTGGCCACATGTTGCCCGAGAGTCCGTTTCTCTATCCGGAAGACGAGATCAGCACGCAAGCCGTTCGGTTTTTCGTCACGGAGCTCGTCCGCGAGACGGCGCTCGAGCAGCTGGACGACGAAGTGCCGTACAGCGTCGCATGCGAGATCGAGGAGTTTCGGGAACAGCAGTCGCCTGTGTACATTCGAGCAGTCCTCTACGTCGAGCGCGAAACGCAGAAGCAGATCCTCATCGGCGCCGGGGGACAGCGCATCCGTGCCATCGGCCGCGCGGCGCGAGGCAAGATCGAGACACTCGTCGGCGCGTCCGTCTACCTGGACCTCTGGGTCAAGGTGCTCCCCAACTGGCGACGGAAGCCCCGAGCGCTCCACCGATTCGGGTACAACATCCCGGAGGATCGATCGTCATGAGTGTGTCGCAAAAGCTCCTCGCCATCCTCGTGTGTCCGAAGTGCAAGGGAGAGCTCGAGTATCGTGAAGCCGAATCAGCTTTGCTGTGCCACACGTGCAAGCTGCGCTACCCGATCCGGGACGACATCCCGATCATGCTGATCGACGAGGCGACGCCGCTCTAACGTGCGACGACGAATCGGGACCGCTTGGGGGTTGGCCCTCTGCGTGGCTGGACTCCAGGCCGTGGGGCTCGCGCGCGCCGGGCTCGCGCAAACCGGTGGCGCCGCGCAAGGCGCCCTCGACTTTCTGCTTCCGATTGGCGCTCGTTCCGTCGGTATGGGACTCGCAGCGGTCGCGCTGGGAACCGGCTCGGACGCGCTGTGGTGGAATCCGGCTCTGGTTGCGCGCGGGCCGCGCGAGGTCGCGCTGCACATCACCCAAACGCTCGCGACCCAGGCAGGCACGGATGCGGCCGTGGCATTCGTATACACCGTCCCACGGGTGGGGTCGGTTGCGCTCAGCTATCGCTACTTGACGTACGGTGAACAGCCGGCCGTTGACTCGGTGACTGGCCTGCAGACCGGAACCTTCGTGCCGACGAGCACGATCGCGGCGGCGAGCTTCGCGGCGCCGTTCGGGAGTCGACTCGCCGTTGGCGTGACGGGCAAGCTGTTGCGCATCGTCTACCCGTGCACCGGCGCGTGCAGTACGACCTCGTCTGCGCCCGAGACGGGCGCGCTCGATATCGGTGCCCAGTACGTGCTGACCAAGGATTCCCTGGTGACGTTGGGGGCCGCCGTGCGCAGCCTCGGGTTCAAGCTGCAGATCAACGATGCACCGCAAGCCGACGCACTGCCGACGCAATTCGATGCCGGGTTAGGCCTGGCCCCAAAATTCGCATCCATGCCGGCCGATGTTCGCGTGCGGGGCGAAGCAGACGTGATCGTAGCGATGGTGGGCGGCGGATCTCCCGGCTTCGGGATCGGCGCGGAGGCCGCGTACCAAGGTCGGTATCAAGCGCGCGCGGGGTACGTGGTCAACGGCCCGATGGGTTCGGGGTTCACGTTCGGGCTCGGGCTTTCCACGGGCAAGCTGAGACTCGACTTCGCACGGATGGCCAGCGGGATCCAGCAGCAATCGGGCGTGACGCCCACCTATCTCTCGCTGCGGTACCTGTTCTAGTGCGAGCCGCGCTGGTCATGGTCGCCGCGCTGAATGCCTCGGCCGTCGCTGCCGCGCAGCGTGCCGTGCCGGCGCCGGCGGGCGTGACGCGGCGCGGGTTCGATTCCGTCGGTGCGCGCGATTCGGTCGCGTCGACGCGAGCCCGGCCGCCACTCGCGAGCGACCAGGCAAGGCAGTATGCGCCACTGGCCTCGGCGGTGATTCCTGGCAGCGGACAGTACATGCTGGGCCAGGATCGCTTCGTCGTGTATGCCGCCGCCGAAGCGCTCGTGTGGTGGCAGTACGGAAAGCACGCGCGGGAACAGATTCAACAGGAGCGCGCGTTCAAGGATATCGCGCGACAGGTCGCACGCGCGCACTTCTCGACCGCGGCTCCGGATGGCCCGTGGAGCTACTATGAGGCGATGCGCGACTGGACGGAGAGCGGCGCCTTCAGCACCGCTGACTCCGGGCCGATCGTTCCGGAGAGCGATACGACCACATTCAACGGCCACCTCTGGCAACTCGCGCTCCAGTCGCACGCGACCGTCTCCGACGCCCTGCTGCAATACGAGCGAGACGCGATCAAACCCGACTTTCAGTGGTCGTGGCGCAATGCGGCGGTGCAACGCGACGTGTTCTCGCAGCTGACCAACAAGCGGAACGACGCCTTCCGGGCCGCCCAGCAGGACCTGATGATGATCGTGGCCAACCACCTCATCAGTATGGTCGACGCGTTCGCGACCTTCCGGCTCCAAATTCGTCCTGATTCACGTGGGGGAGGATCGTTGGGAGCAAGCCTGTCCTGGTGAGCCCCTGAGGGGGCGGCCGGCCTGATTTGCACGCCGATGCCGTTCTGACTTCCTGTTTCGACTGACCTGGCTTCGCGCCTTCACGCTGAGTTCCGGAGAGAGTGGCCACCTCGACCGCGATCGTGTTCTCGCCGAAAGACGCGGCGGTGCCCGGCGCAGTGCAGCGCTGGCTCGCGAGTCTCGGCGTGCCTCAGCTCCACATTCGCGAGGCAGATACGCTCATGGCGGTCGCGCTGCGGAGCCGCCCCCGCGTGGTCGTCTTCGACGCCCGGGCTCACGGAGCCGAGGTACTCGGCGCGCTCACGCGCCTCAAGGCGGACTCGTTCACCGGCGTCGTCCCGGCCGCGGCGCTCGTCGGCACGGACTCGGCAGCCCTCGACGCGGCGTTCCGGTGCGGTGCTGACGAGGTGCTGCCCGACTCGGTCGACGATGCCGCGGCGTCGATTCGCCTCGGCGCGATGCTGCGACGGTCCGATCGCGACCTCGACGTGCATCCGTCGACGCGGCTGCCGGGTGCGATCGAGATCGACGCCGAGATTGCGCGCCGCGTCGCGGCGGATGCGCCGTTCGCCGCGTGCTACGCCGATCTCGATCACTTCAAAGAATTCAACGATCGCTATTCCTATCGTGAAGGCGATCGCGTGATCCGGATCCTGGCCAAGATCCTCCACGATGTCGTGAAAGGCCTCACGGGCGAAGGCGGCTTCGTGGGCCACATCGGCGGGGACGATTTCATCTGCATCGTGCCGCTGCCGGCCGTCGACGAAGTCTGCGGCGAGATCGTCGCGATCTTCGACGCGCTGATCCCGTACCAATACTCCGAGCAGGACCGCCGGGCGGGGTACTTTTTCGGCAAGGATCGCCGTGGCCAGCTTCACCGTGTACCATTGATGACGGTATCGATCGGCGTCGTCACGAACGCACGGCGACGCTTCACCCACGCGGCGCAGGTCAGCGCTTTGGCGACCGAGATGAAGAGCTACGCGAAGACCCTCCCCGGATCGGTCTACTCGATCGACCGGCGCACGGACGACATGCCCGAAGCCGAGCGCGGCGAAGCGGGCGCTCGCGCGCCGGCAACCGTCATGGAGGGGAAGTGAACGTTTCCTGTCCGGAGTGCCGTTCGGTGTTTCGCGTGGACCCGACGAGGATTCCCGCGACTGGCGTGCGCGCTCGCTGCTCGGTGTGCGGCGGAGTCATCATCCTCGGAGCAGGGAGCTCGATCGAAGAGGAGTTCGGACCGCCCGCCGCCGCGGTGGTATCGGGCGGTTCAGCCGGCGTCGCGACCGCCGCGATGCTCGAGCAAGCGATGGTTACATCGAGCGCCGTGCCGGAACTGGAGCTTGCGACCGCCGGTCCGAGGACGCCGGCAGCCGCACGCCCAGCTCCGACGACGCCGGCT
The DNA here is from genome assembly GCA_035491815.1 of Gemmatimonadales bacterium. Taxonomy (GTDB): domain Bacteria; phylum Gemmatimonadota; class Gemmatimonadetes; order Gemmatimonadales; family GWC2-71-9; genus 20CM-2-65-7. The sequence goes on from DATJKA010000125.1 coordinate 4,942, forward strand.
GCGCCAGCGGCAGTCGAAGCGCCCGCTGCGCCAGCACCACCACCTCGCCGGCCGCTGACGCCGCCGCGCGCGGCGCCGTCGGTGCACCCGCGAGCCGGGAGTGCACCGCCGATGCGACCGGCCGCGTTCGCGCCGCGGGTCCCGGCGGCCGCGAACCCGGCAGCGGCATCGCGTACGGCTACACCGGTGGCGGCGCGCGCGGCGACTCCAGCGCGACCGCTCGCGCCACCGATCGCTGCAGCCTTTCCGCCGCGTCCGGCGTCGGCACCGCTCCAACGCCCGGCCAACGAGCCGCCGCCGCGCCCCGCATCGCCGACCCCGTCGCGCCTCCCGATCAATCCATTTCTGGCGAACGATCCAAACGCCAAAGCGCGCCGTTTGTCGCGTGCGCTGATCTCCGATCTCGTGACGTACTTCCCGCAACGGCGGGACGAGGGCCTGCGCGAAGGCACGCTGCGCGAGCTCTTTCGCGACGAGATAAAGAAGAGCTACGAGGAGTACGTCGGCCAGGTCGGCAGGGAATTCGCCGAGTCCACCTCGCATTTCCAGGAAGCGCTGAACGAGATTCTCGCGGGCGGGCAGAAGATCTTCTGAGCCTGGGCCGCGGGGTGTGCGGCGCCGTCGCTCGCCGCTATCTTGGTACACGCAGGGACTACCACTGACGAGCCGTCGGCCGCATCTGCGGGACGGCTCGTGTCATAGAGGAGAGAGTGCAATGGCAGAGAGCGAGCGCGCGCGACAGCTCCGGCAGTACGGCGAGCGACTCGCCGAGCTGCGGAGGTACCTTTGACCTCGATGGCAAGCGCGCCACGCTTCGCCAGCTCGAAGAGCGGATGGGGGAGCCGGGATTCTGGAGCGATCAATCCGCCGCGCAGTCGGTGGTCCAACAGGTAAAAGCGGCCAAGAGCTGGGTCGAGCCATTCGACGCCATTTCCGGCCGAGTCGACACGGCCCGCGAGCTCGAGGAGATGCTCGCCGTCGAGCCGGATGAGGAGTTGCACGCCGAAGTCGATCGCGAGACGAGAGAGCTCGGTGAGGCACTCGAGCAGTTCCGACTGCGCTCGCTTCTGTCCGGGCCCGACGATTTCCGTGACGCACAGCTCGAGATCAGCGCCGGCGCGGGCGGCACCGAAGCCCAGGATTGGGCCTCGATGCTCATGCGCATGTACACTCGGTGGGCGGAGCGAAAGGGGTACAGCATCGACATCCTCGATCTGAGCGAGGGCGAAGAGGCCGGGATCAAGGGCGCCGTGCTCGAGATCAAGGGGCTGTACGCGTACGGATTTCTGAAGGCGGAGATCGGCGTGCACCGCCTCGTGCGGATCTCGCCATTCGATGCGCAAGCGAGGCGGCACACGAGCTTCGCCTCGGTGTTCGTCTATCCGGTGGTCAACGAGGAGATCAACATCGAGATCCGCGACGAAGACATCAGAATGGACGTGTTCCGGGCGTCGGGGGCCGGCGGGCAGCACGTCAACAAGACCAGCTCGGCGGTGCGGCTGACACATATTCCAACCGGTATCGTCGTGTCCTCACAGCAGGAGCGCTCGCAGCACAAGAACAAGGGCACGGCGATGAAGATGCTGAAGAACCGGCTCTATCAGCTCGAGGCCGATCGGCAAGCGAAGAAGAAGGCCGAGCTGGACGCGACCAAGTCCGACGTGAGCTTCGGCAACCAGGCGCGGAGCTACGTGTTTCAACCCTACACGATGGTCAACGACCATCGCACCGAGCTCAAGATCCCCGACGTGCAGCGCGTCATGGACGGCGACATCGATCCGTTCATCGAAGCCTACCTGACGCAGTTCGGTGCCGCCGGGAGCGCGGCAGCCTGATGGAGGAGCTCAATTTCGTCCAGCGCGCTCGACGCGAGAAACTGGACGCGCTGGTCGCTCGCGGAGTTCCGCCGTTCGCGTACGGCTTCGATCGAACGCACGAAGCAGCAGACGCAGCCCGGCTGCTTCCCGAAGGGCAGCAGGAGGAAGGCGCCATCGTGCGGGTCTCGGGGCGGATCGTGTCGTGGCGGGCGCACGGGAAGACCACCTTCGCCCACGTTGCAGACGACAGCGGGCGCATCCAGCTCTACTTCAAGAAAGATCAACTCGGCGACGAGGTGTACGGCACGCTCGAGCTGCTCGACATCGGCGACGTCGTCGGGGTTGCGGGGCCATTGTTCCGCACGCGCACGGGGGAGGTGACCATTCGCGTGGTCGGGGTCCAGCTGCTGGCGAAATCCCTACGTCCGCTGCCGTTCGGCAAGGAAGAGGTCGTCAACGGGGCCACGGTGCGGCACTCGGGATTCGCAGATCCCGAACAGCGTTACCGCCAGCGATACGCCGATCTGGCCGTCCATCCCGAGGTGCGCTCGCTGTTTCGCGCCCGGTCCGGGATGATCAAGGAGCTTCGTCAGGCGCTGGACGCGCTCGGCTATCTCGAGGTGGAGACGCCTAT
>DATJKA010000126.1:0-14826 GCA_035491815.1 Gemmatimonadales bacterium
GCCGCATAGAGCGGGACGCTGTCGTAGAGCAGACCGAAGTCCGGGATGGCATCGTACGTCGAGGACACTAAGTCTTGATCTTAACCGTCACCACGCGCCCGTCGCGAGTGACTTCCGCCTTCGTCGCCTGCAACGTCACGAGCGGCGATTCGATGCGGACGTTGCCCCGGCCATCCGGCGTCACCTTCACCGTCGAATCCGCACCGACGATCGCCGTGACCGTCTGCGCGCCTTCGTCCTGGACGACCGGTGTGTTGAAGCTCGCGTCGAGCAAATCGCCCGCGCACGCCCGCACCCAGCGCGTGTGCAGCAGGACGCCGGGCTCGACCTGTAAGAGGTTCTGGGGATCGATGCCGCAGAGACCGAGGTGCGCGCCCTCGACCGAGACCACGAGCTCGATGCCGGGAACGGCGAGCAGGCTATCGACCTGCGCGCGCCGCCGCGCCCGCAGCCCCGCGACGTCCGAGTCGGCGGCGGCGCGCAGCGCCGGCATCGCGAATCGTGCCTCGGCCTCGCGCCGCAGCGCCTGCTCCGCGGTACGATAGCCCGACGCATCGGCGAGCGCGTCCTGCACGGTGAGGTTCCCGTCGATGAGCCGTGTCTTCCACTTCGAGCCTTGCAGGGCGTCGAGGAGCCAGCCGAGTGCAGGGCCGGTCTGATAGAATCGCAGCCGCAGCGAGAGCCCTGTATCGCGCGCCAGCTTCTTGAGCGCGGCGGTTTTTGTGGTCCGCAGGCGGCGGGCGCCGGCCTTGTCGGGAAAATCGCGCCGTCGCGCCGCAAGCTCGACCGCGCGGACCAGCGTGTACTCCGCGAGCCCCTCGTTCAATTCGGCGAGCTGCTCGAACTCCGCGTAGTCGGTGCCGAGCGCACGCTGGCGCGACTCGCGGGCCGCCAGGAACTGGCGCGCGAGCGCCCGGCGGTCGGCACTCGTGCCAGCCTCGAGCGCGGCCGCGAGGATCCGGCCCTCGAGCGCCCAGCCCGCCTCGTTCTGCGCATCGAACACCGGATAACTCGTCACGAGAAACGCATTCTCACCGGCGCCGAATTTTCGACCGGGCTGGCGCGCGGCACGCTCGAACACGTGAAAGGCTTCATGCGTCGTCGTGCCGACGATCGCCGCGATGTCGTCCGAGTCCTTCACCACAACTTGCGCGGCATTGCGGCCGCCGAGCGACGTGGCGAAGCTCGCCGCCGACGGATCGGCGAACGGATGCCAGCCGATGCCCTGCGGCGGAGCGTTAGGATCGGCGGGATCGGCGACGACGGGCGTGTAGCCCTCGGGCAAATCGCCGGTCCAGCCGACGAGCAGCGTGCCCCGCCCCGGCAACACGTAGATCACGGGAATCGTGTCGGGCCGGAAGCCGGGCCAGACCGAGTCGCCCATCTCGCGACCGATGCGCGCGGCCCAGTCGTGCGCGACCGCGATGCGGCCGGCCGCTTCGGGAGGTGCCTGCAAGACCAGTGCGACACAGAGCGCCGTGGATATCATGCGGAAAAGTTAACGCCTCCAGCGAAACAGCATGTGCGGGATCCCGTCGTGCAGCACGTCGCGCTCGTAGACGAGCCCCGTCTTGAGCAGCACGCGCTGCGAGCCGACGTTGGGCGCCGTCGTGATCGCGACGAGCGTCGGCGCGCGCAGCTCGGTGCGTCCGAGTCGGAGCAGCTCGCGCGCGATTTCCGTCGCGAGTCCCTTCCTCCAGTAGCGCGGCAGAAATCCGTAGCCGAGCTCGATCTCGTCCTGGCCCTCGACGTCGAGATGGCGGAGCACGCACCGCCCCGCCATGCGGTCGTCCGCCGCGTCGCGCAGCATCCACAGCCCGAAGCTGTGCAATTCCCAGTGCGCGAGGTTGCGCTCGAGATATGCGCGGGTGCTTTCCTCGCTGCGCACGCCGCCGAGCAGCGCCATGTAATCGGGATTTGTATCCATCTCGCGGATCGCGTCCCAATGATCCGCCCGCAACCGCTCGGCGCGGAGCCGAGCGGTCGCGAACCCTGCGGGGAACTGCACTACTTGTGATTGCGCGGATCGTCCGCCGAGTTCACGTACGTGATCCCGAACGGCCCTTCGCCGGACACTTGCACAATCGTGACGCCGCGCGCCACCGCCCAGTGATGCGCCTGCGCCGGCGCGGTGATGAACCCGCCCGCCGTGAGACGCGTACCCGAACGCACTTTCAGCGTGTCGCCCATGCCGACGATGAACTGGCCCGCGAGCACGGTGACGTGCTCGTCGGTCGGATGGAAATGCGGCGGGAAGCGGAACTTGTCGGGGAAGCGCAGACGGATTGTGTAGACGCTGGACTTGCTGGGATCGCCCTGAATGACGGCGAACCGTGCGGTCTTGGGAACGAAGTCGGGTGCCGGGCCCCATTTCACGGCCGCCGCCGAGGCGACTGGGCCCTGGGCGTGCAGCACGCATGGAATGGCAAGCGCGACGACAGCAATGGAGAGACGACGCATCGACGGCTCCAAAGTGAGAGAGTGGAAGAGCATACCCGGGATGGCGGCGATGGCAAGAGTCGCCGCGTCATTCCGGAACACTCCATGGCGGTTGCGACGCCGGCGGCGCGTTCCCGTGCGCTGGACGAGCTCGCACCGCCGCGTCTTCGAACAATAGGGAGGGAACGATGTACGTCGTCGTGGGGCCGACGCCCCCACTCAGTCCCGGTGCGCCATCATCGAACATCGCCACCATCGCGAAGCCGCCCCTGAAGTGTCCGAAAGATGGAAGGCCGACGACGGCCCGAGCGCGCGACGCGCCCGCGATGTCCTTGAATACCGCAGCCGTCAACCCCGTGAGCAATGCGTTGCGCACAGGCTCCTCGTGACCGTCGGGATAGAGTCTCACCGCGTCACTGAGCACCGTGCTCTCGATGCCTCCGGGACCGCGCATCATTGCGAGCAGCTCATCCAGGTCCTGACCACCGTCAGGGCCGGCGCGGCGGACTACCATCACGTACGCCAATCCCTGTTCGCGGGCAAGCGCGACTGCGCGCTTGCGGAGATCCGAATCCGACAGCCCGCTGTCGGTGCTGACGAAGACATTCGTGGGCGCCGCACCGAAACTTCGACGACTGCCGGTGCTCCGCAGAATCCCCGGCACGGGCTCCCGTGTGGTCAAGAGCGTTCGCAGCATGCCATGGTCCACGAGCCGCGTCTCCCGAGTACGAACGCCCTCGTCGTCGACGAGCGTTCCGCCGATCGGGCGGCCTTCGTAACTGCGCTGCGCGGGGTTTTCGATCACGCCGAAGCTGCGCGGCAAGATTCGCGTTCCGATCCGGTCGAGCAGGCCGGCGGCCGCGTCGCCCCCGCTCATCGCCATCATCCCCTCCATCATGGGCGAATCGAAGAGGGGCATGCGATCGGCTCCGAATCGGGACCCCAACGTCGACGCGAAGAGCTCGGCAGCCGCATCGCCTTCGACCAGCACCGGTCCGCTGTACGTCTCGGCCACGGGCGCCGCGCGGAGCTGAAGGAGATGATTCACAAAATCGTCGATGCGGCGCCCTAACGAATCCCGCGCCGGCAGGGCATCCGGCGTGGGAGCGTACATCGCGATCGCGTCTGATAGCGGCGAGCCGTCCTTCGCCCGCGTCGAGGCAGATACATGAATCGCCGCGTACGGGAGAGATCGCGTGAAGGATGTCCCCTCGCTGTTCACATACCAGGTGCGGACCGCTCCCCCGGACCAGCTGACATTCGAGCGATACACGTCGGGCGCGCGCTGAAACACGGACGAGGAACTGCGCACGAGTGCCTCGACTCGCTCACGATCCAATCGTGGCGTGGGCTGGTCGTCCGCGATGGTCACAGGATCTTCGCGGCTGAAGTCGGGCACGGCAGTGCCTCCCGCACGGTTCGCGAGCGACGCACGCTTGCGGGAAAGGTCCGCCACGGCGGACTTGTACGACCGATCCGTGGCGAGCCACAATTCTCGCCGCAGGGCGCCGTAGTCGTCGTCGAGCGGCACATCCGGCTCGCCGTCTTCCTCCATCGTGAAATCGCGTGTGTCGCTCGGCATCGCGAGGAAGTTCGTGTTGTCGAAGGTATAATCGCCGACCCGCAGCTCGACCGTCAGCCGCCGGTCCCGACCGGCGGAGCTGTGGGTGAGACTGCCCCGTGATGCGTCGGCGTCGAGATGCGTCAGCTCATCGATCCGGTATGACAGGAAATAGGGCCGCGGCATCGTGTCGAGCCGCAACTCCGCCATCGAGCGCCGGAGCTCGTCGCGCATCGCGCGCATCAGCACGGTGCCGCTGTCCGAGGGTGACACGGCGGCGCTGCCGGTGTCGGGAGGCGGGAGCAACGGCGGCCGCTGCGACGACTTGGGTTTCTTCTGCACCTCGATCTGCGAAACCAGAATCCCCGGCGAGACGGCGGACACCGGAATGAATCCCGATTCGGCCCCGCACATGCCGTTGAACACGGCGACCTGATCGTCGCCGGCCATCACTTTGCTGAAGACCGTCAGCGGTGTTCCGATCAAATCGACGCCGCGCACCAGCTGCTCACGGCCATCGGGGAAGACTTGATACACCATCACCGGCAGAACCTCGAAGGCGTTCGGTGTCCCGCGTTCGGTGATGGTGAAACCTCCCTCGATGTCATCGAAGAACAATCCGAAGGGCTTGTGCTGACGTCGGATCTCGTCGAGCAGCTGCTGCTTGAGCTGCGCGTGGGTTTCGGGCGTCGCGACCTGGACGATCAGGTTGGACTGGCGCGCAACGGGCGGCAGGCCCGGCTGCCGGCGCCCATGGCCATTGGAGTTGGAAAAACCCTCGATCGGTTTCCGCGACATCAGGAAAGTCTTGAGTACGCCCCGGTCGATGACGGTGACGCGGCGCGCCGCGACCCCTTCGTCATCATACGCGTAATGACCCGCGAGCTCCGTGCCCCCCACCTTCTCGAGCGTCGGATCGAAGTACACGGAAAATCCCGAGGGCAGCACCGCCTCCGGCACATGCCTCGTGAACGTTTGCCCTTCGTCCTCATTCCTCTGACGATGACCTTCGAGACGATGGCCGAGAATCTCGTGAAAGAAGACGGCACTGGCGCGGCCGGACAGGATGGCGGGCCCCGTATACGGATCGATGACCGGAGCGCGGCGCAGCGCCGCGAGATCGACGATCATGCGATCGACGGCACGTAGCACCTCCTGATCGCTCGGCAAGCCCTCGGCCGTCGATGCAAAAAAGGACTCGTACCGTGGCAGCTCCATGCCGTCAGCCGCCTTACTGTATGCTTCGATGATCAGACGATAGAGCGGCTCGGACGTTTGGATCTCGGTGCCTTCGCTGTTGACGTACCAGTGCGTTTCCACGGCCGCCGTGAAGACGGCGCGCACTTGATAGATGTCGGGCTGTCCGGAAAACGGCGCCGTGTAGCGCCGGAGCTTCGCTTCCCATGCGGCACGATCCACCGTCAGGATGAGCGGCGCGTCGATGTGATGTGCCGGCGGCTCATGCGAAAAGTCCGGCGACGAATCCTCCGGCGCGACGCGCAGACGCGCGCTCGTGCGAGCACGGCTGAGTTGCTCAACGGCGGCCCGGTAGCGCTGCTCAGTCTGGTACCAGAGCGCGCCCCGAATCGTCATCGGGTCGTCGTCCACCGGAATGTCGACCGGCTCGAGAAACCGGCCGAAATCGGGGAACTGCGTATGCGTGGCGTGCGTGTTGTCGAAATCGTAGGAGCCGACGCGCACCTGCACGTCGAGCAGCCGGCGCCGTTCGTCCGATTCGCTCATGATCGCGCCGAATGAGCTGGCGGCCCTGAACTGGTGCACCTCCGTGATGTCGTAGCCAAGGAAATAGGGAGGCGAGGAAGCCGAGTGCAGCGCGACGAGAGAGCGTGCCAGCTCGGTCTTCATGGCGTCGAGAACGGGACCGGGTGTCTGGACCTGGTGTGACGACGGGATAGGCAAGGCCCAGAGCAAAACGGCCGCTGTCAAACAGACGTGCTTGGTCATCATCACGCCCCTCTTGGTGACACCGGTTCACCATTGCGCACTCAGAAACCGGCGATTAGCCTCGCGGATGCCAATTTCCTACCCCGCTCCCACCATGGAGCAGCAGGGTCTCCGCCGCGTGGTCACGGCCGCGGCCGTTGGCAACATAATCGAGTGGTACGACTTCTACATCTTCGGCAGCCTGGCGACGATCCTCGCCGGCAAGTTCTTCGACCCGAATCAGCCCGGTGCCGATCTCGTGAAGTGGGTCGCCGTCTTCGCCGTCGGCTTCTTCGTCCGGCCGCTCGGCGCACTCCTGCTCGGCCGCATCGGCGATCTCGTCGGCCGTAAATACACGTTCCTCGTGACCCTGACCGGCATCGGCCTCTCGACCGCGGCGATCGGCGTCGTGCCCACCTACGCGACGATCGGCGTCGCCGCGCCCGTCCTGCTGCTCCTGCTGCGCATCATCCAAGGCCTCTGTCTCGGCGGCGAGTACGGCGGCGCCATCACGTACGTCGCCGAGCACGTCCCGGATGAGAAGCGCGGCTGGTACACGGGCTGGCTCCAGACGTCGCCGACGCTCGGCATCGTGCTCTCGCTCGCCGTCGTCGCCAGTACGCGCATCGCGCTCGGCACCGATCGCTTCACCGCGTGGGGCTGGCGGATTCCGTTCCTCGTGTCGTTGCTGCTCGTCGCCGTCGCGCTCTACATCCGCTGGCGCCTGCAGGAGACGCCGATCTTCCAGGACATCAAGGCGAAGGGCATGACGTCGACGAGCCCGTGGCGCGACGCATTCAGCGGTCCGAATCTGAAGTCGGTGCTCATCGCGACCATCGTGGTGCTCGGTGAGGGATGCGTGTGGTACTCGAGCCAGTTCTGGGTGCTCTACTTCCTCCAGACGGCGAGCCACATGGACGTGCTGAAGTCGAGCGTCATCGTCGGCGCCGCGCTGCTCATTGCGACGCCGACGCTCGTGCTCTTCGGCCGGATGTCGGACAACGTCGGCCGCAAGCCGATCATTCTCGCGGGACTCGCGCTCGCCTCACTCACCTACTATCCGCTCTACGCCGTCCTCGGCAACGTGACGGCGCCCGGCGCGATCAATTATCCGGTCGCGATCCTGATCGTTGTCGTCCTGGTCTCGTACGTCGGCATGGTGTACGGACCGATCGCGGCGTTCCTCGCCGAGTACTTCCCGAGCCAGATCCGCTACACGTCCGTGTCGGTGCCGTACCACATCGGCAACGGCTGGGGCGGCGGCGCGGTCCCGCTCATCACGACCGCGGTCTGGACCGCGACGCACAACCTCGGCGCGACGCTCGCGTATTCGATCGCGCTCCCGGCGGTGTGCTTCCTGCTGTCGCTGTGGCTCATGCCGGAGACGCGCCACAACAAGATCATGACCGCCTGAGCTCAGTGCGCCGCGTCTGACTGGCTGCAGTCGCGCACGATCTTCCACGACAAGTCGCCCTGCTCCTGCCAGACGACGAGGTATTTGCCGGTGTCGTTCGCATCAGCCCCGCCCGCTTTGGGGTGGACGGTCATGCTGTACGTCCCATGCTCGATGATCAGGTCGCCGTCGATGAGCACGCTGCTCGTCGTGAGGCGAGCATTGCTGATCGTGAACGTGCCGACGAACCCGGCGAACGCCTGATCGACCGCGGCCCGTCCGGCAGCGGGGGCCTGCCCCTGCAACAGAATCACGGCGTCGTCCGAGTAGAATGACGCGAGCGCCTTCGCGTCACCGCGATTCATCGCGTCGGCGAACGCGACGTCGGCCGAGTCCACCATACGGCGCGCGACCGCTGAGTCGGGTTCGATCACGGTCAGGTGATTGGTGGCCATGCGCCACGTGCCGTGCTCCTTGGCCCAGACTTCGGTGAAGGCCAGCCCGCCGTTGTGGTACTGATGGATGTAGGCGTTCCCCGCGGGCGACCAGCGCTCATGCTCGAATGGCACGGCCGCGACCGGACCCGGGCGCGACGCTTTGATCTGCGGAATGCGCTGCGCCTTGGTCTGCACGCGGCCGTTGGCAAACGTGACGGTAAAGCTGTCGCTGACGAGACGCACCCAGGCGTCGGCATCGGCGCGCGCGATCGCGTCGGCGCGGGCCTTGGCGGCGGCACGCAGCGCGGCCGGCGGCGCCTGGCCGAGACTGACAGTCGGAAGGGCAACGAGAGCAACCAGCGCTAGGGTTTTCACTGTGGCTCCGGGACTGGGGACGAGGGACGATTTAGGTCGAAACAGGACCCGTTGCAACCTGCCTGCCGCCCGTCTAGAATCCCGATGACAATGAAACGTCAGATGCTCGTGCTGCTCGCCGCCGGCAGCCTCCTCGTTTCTCGCGCGGCAGCCCAGGCTTCCCAGGCTCCGAAAGACTACACCGCCGCCGACGTGCATTTCATGTCGGGCATGATCTATCATCATGCGCAGGCGATTCTGATCGCCGGCTGGGCGAAGTCACATGGGGCGAGCCCGTCGGTGCAGACGTTGTGCGACCGCATCGTCGTGAGCCAAACCGACGAGATCAACCTGTTATCGCGGTGGCTCGCGACGCGCCACGAAGCGGTGCCCCACGTCGATCCCCAGCACATGATGATGCCGGGCATGATGATGGACTCGACGCACGTCATGCCGGGGATGCTCACCGAGCAGCAGCTCGCGCAGCTCGACTCGGCGCGCGGCACGGACTTCGACGAGACGTTCCTGCGCTTCATGATTCAGCATCACCAGGGCGCGATCACGATGGTGAATCAGCTGTTCGCCGCGTCGGGCGGCGAAGAAGAGCCCGTGTACAAGATGGCCACCGGCGTGTTCGCCGATCAGACCACCGAAATCGAGCGGATGCAGCGGATGCTCGCCGCAGATTTGTTCGGACCAACCACCCCTAAATAGGATCAGCAATGAAAGCGTTGCGCACACTGTTGCATGCTGGAGTCGTCGTGTCGCTGTCGGCCTGCGCCTCGGGCGGAACCGGGGGCGGGAGTCGCGGCGCTGCGCCGGTCACTACCTCGACCGTCGCGCCCTCGCCCGATCCGCGCGTCGGCCTGAAGGCCGGACGGTACAACGCCGGTACGGCGCAGTGGAACATGCGGCTCGTGTCGAACAACCCGTCACCGTCGCCGTTCGACAGCTCGACCAATTCCGATCTCGCGTTCTATAAGAACTTCGTCATCCAGGGCAGCTACGACGGCTTCCAAGTCTGGGACATCACGAACCCCGGGCATCCGACGCTCAAGAAGGCCTATTACTGCCCGGCCTCGCAGAGCGACGTCTCGGTGTATCGCAATCTGCTGTTCGTGTCGGGGGAAGGCACGGGCGGGCGGCTCGACTGCGCCGGCAGCGGCGTGCGCGACTCCGTGTCCACGGCGCGGCTGCGCGGGATCCGGATCTTCGACATCACCGACATCACGAACCCGAAGTACATCGCGAACGTGCAGACGTGCCGCGGCTCGCATACGCACACCGTCGTGATCGATCCGAACGACACGGCGAACGTCTACGTCTACGTCTCCGGCTCGGCGCCGGTGCGCTCGCCGACCGAGCTCCCCGGCTGCGTGCGGCAGTCGCCCGACTCCAATCCGAACAGCTCGCTGTTCCGGATCGAAGTGATCAAGGTCCCGCTCGCCGCGCCGCAGACGGCCGCGGTGATTGGCGGGGCGCGGATCTTCGACTCGCTCGCGGCGCCGCCCACGCACGGTGAAGAACAGCAGGACATCGCCGAAGCGCACCGCGCCGCGGATTCGGCGCGCGCGGCCGGCGGGTACGTCATCACGCTGTTCGGGATGGAGCGCCCCGTGGGCCCGCGCTTCACGAAGCCGATGCTCGACAGCATCGCGAAAGCCAACGGCCGTACGGCGCCCAACGGCGCCGACAGCGCCGCGCTGCGCGGCAGCCTGCAGGGCATCGTCGATCGCATGTTCCAGCTGAATCGCCCGCGCACCGGTCCGAACCAGTGCCACGACATCACGGTGTATCCGGCGATCGGCCTGGCGGGTGGCGCGTGCGGCGGCTACGGCCTGCTGCTCGACATCCGCGATCCGGCCCATCCGCGCCGCATCGGGGCCGTCGCCGATTCCAACTTCTCTTACTGGCACTCGGCGACGTTCAACAACGACGGCACGAAGATCCTGTTCTCCGACGAGTGGGGCGGCGGCGGCGCGCCGAAGTGCCGCTCGTTCGACAACCCGCAGTGGGGCGCGGACGCGATCTTCACGCTGAACAACGGCCAGATGCAGTTCCAGAGCTACTACAAGATGCTGGCACCGCAGACGGCGCTCGAGAACTGCGTCGCGCACAACGGCTCGTTGATTCCGGTGCCGGGGCGCGACATCATGGTGCAGTCATGGTATCAGGGCGGCGTGTCGATGTTCGACTGGACCGACGCGGCGCATCCCAAGGAGATCGCGTTCTTCGATCGCGGCCCGGTCGACAGCACGCAGATGGGCAACGCGGGCACGTGGTCGGCCTACTGGTACAACGGCTACATCTACAGCTCCGAGATCGGCCGCGGACTCGACGTCTTCGAGCTCGTGCCGAGCGGTCTCCTCACGGCGAACGAGCTGGCGGCCGCGAAGCTCGTGCACTTCGACTACTTCAACACGCAGGATCAGCCAAAGATCACGTGGCCGGCGAGCTTCGTCGTGGCGCGCGCCTACGTCGACCAGCTCGAGCGCTCGAGCGCCCTTGCGGCCGAGCGCGTGAGTGCGGTGCGGCAGTCGCTCGATCGTGCCGAGAAGGCGAGCGGCCAGGCGCGGCGGGATGCGTTGACCCAACTGGCGACGTCGCTGGGACAGGACGCTTCGACGTCGAGTGACCGGGCGAAGGTGCAGAAGCTGGCCGACGTCGTGACGCAGCTCGCGGGTGGCGCGGGGAGCGCGGCCGGCGGGCGGGGGCAGTAGCAGCCCAATAGTTGTATGTGCAACTACCGGTCACCGATTCGGTGACTGCTTGCTAGAGGAGTTGCACATACAACCGTCGATAGTTGCATATGCAACAAATTCGAGAAGGCCGCGGAGCGATCCGCGGCCTTTTTGTCTCTGCGCCGACTCTTAGGGCGCGTTCTTCGGCAGATCGTTCAGCATGTAACGCACGATCCGCCACGTGCCCGTCTCTTTGCGCCAGACCGTCAGATAGCGGCCCACGTTCCGCACGGGTGGGCCCTTGGTCTTCGGCAATTCGATCTCGTCATAGCGGCCGACGACGATTGCATGATCGCCGCTCAGGATGATGTCCTGGTGCCGCAGGTTCAGCAGCTGCATGTCGTACGCGCCCATCTCGTCCGCGAAGAGTTTGCGCGTCGTGTCTTTTCCCACGATGTCGGGCAGCCCGGAGATGTAGATCTTGATCGAGTCCGAGATCACGCTGAGCGCGGCCGCGGTATCGCCGCGGAGCCAGGCGTGGCGGTACTGCTCGTACGCAGCCAGCAGCGCGGTGCTGTCGGCCGTGCGGTTCGTGGACGGCGGAGTGCCGCACCCGACCGCTGCCGCGAGCGCGACGAAGACGAATCGTTTCATGTGCTCTACGCTAGCGGGGATTAGCCACGGTGGCGAGTTGCAACGCGGCCTTAACAAGCGCGTGACGCTGCCGTCCCAACGCCGAGTCAACAATTTGCGCCCCGCGCCCCGACATCACGTAATTCTTGGAGGATTGCTCATGCGCATCGTACAGCGCTTGGTCGTTCCACTTGCCGCCGTCGCCCTGGCGCTGGCGGCGTGCAAGACCGACAACACCACGACGCCTGGGACGGGGCTCCTGACCCAGCAGCAGGCGGACAGCATCGCCGCGACGGTGGCCACGGATCTCGACGGCGAGATCACGACTGCGACGCTCGACGGCCTGGGCGGCGGCAGCATCGCCGCTTCGGAGCCGGTTGCCTCACCCATGTCCATGCAGTGCATCCCGAATAAGAGCCCGAACCCGCCGGTGAACTCGGATTCGGACGGCGTGCCCGACTCGGTGCGCTTCGACTATGCCGGCTGCGTCATTTCCCTGCCGCTCGAGGTCGATTCGATCTCCGGCACGATCGACGTGATCGACCCGACACCCGCGGCGAAGGATCATGCGGTCGAGCGGATCTTCACGAACTTCGAGCATCTCACGCTACGGCTGTTGACCGGGGCGCGGTCGTCCGTAACGGCCAACGGCGTGCGCCGCGCATCGCGCGACACCACAACGATCCACGTGAGCGAGACCAACTTCCGCACCGATTTCGTCGGTCCGAAGGGCGGCACGGCCGAGCACGTCCGCACCTGGGACGTGGTGTTCACGGCGGACGTCGCCGGGTCCATCCAGCCCAACACGCTGTTGCCGAGCGGGACGTGGAGCGTGAACGGCACGTCGTCGTGGACGCGCGGGGAGCGGTCGTACTCACTCACCGTGACGACGGACCCACCGCTCCACTACAACGCGAGCTGCACTGCGGCACCGCGCTTCGACGCGGGCAAGCTGACGGCAGTGGTGACGAAGGGGACTGAGACGATGACCGTGACGATCGAGTTCACGGCGTGCGGTCAGTACACCGTCACCCGCTCGTAACGCTCGCTGATGTCATAGAGAAAGGCCGCGGAGCGATCCGCGGCCTTTTGCTTTAAGCGAGATCGTTGCGGATGCTCTGGATCTTGCCCTCATCCACTCCCGCCTGTCTGCCGAAATCCGGCCATGCGGCGACTGCCGCGCCGACCGCGGCGAGGACTTTCGGTGCGGTGCCGATGCCGAATCGATCCGCCAGCACGAGCAGGTCGGCGCGCGAGATCTCGCTGAACTTGCCGTTCACCCCCATCAGGTGCTGGCTGGTCCACTCGCCTTTGGGATTGTGCGCGTGAGTGACGTCGTACGCCGGTGCGAGCTCCCAGCGCCCGCCGTGGCGGAGCAAGAATGACGTGTTCTTGGTGTGATCGTCGCAGTTGGCGGCCATCACGTTGAACGCCACGCGCCGGAACGCCTCTTCCTTCTCCTCGTAGCTCGAGCCGAGCCGGTTCATCGTCAACAGCAGCTGACTGGCGTCGTGTGTAGCCTTTTGGTTGTAGTCGAGCTGCGCCATGGCGCAGAGCGTCTGCACGTGATGCTTCGTATTCCCGTCGCGATCGAACCGCTTGATCATGAAGTGCGCTCGGCCGTGTTCTTCGAGCAGCCGCGCGTCGGGCAACGTCAGTCCGGCCTGCCGCGCCATCAGATGATAGGCGTACTCGATCCGGCCGTAGCCGACGGGATCGCCGAGCTCCTGGTTGGCGCGCAGGCCGTCGAACTTCAGAATCCAGTGCTCGAACCCGGGCGCGACGTCGAACTGCCCCGCACGGATTTCCTGGGTTTTGGGATTCCACGCGATCACCGCTTTGGCGCGCGCGCCGCCCGCGGAGGTTCCGACGCGGATGATCTGTTGCAGCGCCTCGCTCGCGCGCTCGCCCGTGCCGACGTCGCCGCTCACCGCGAGCCGGGCGCTCTCGACCAGGCTCGACAGCTCGATCGCCGTGCTGCCGGACTTGGTTGGACCGCGCGCCGGCTTGAACTCGAGCGCTCCCAGCGCGCGCTTCCCCATGTACGCGAGCCGATCGAGCGGCGTGATCGCCGCGCGCTCGACGCCGTGGGTCGCCATCCACGCATCGATCAGCGCGTTCCCGAACGCGTCGGGGAGGGCATCGGCCAGCATCGCCGGCAGCCGCAGAAACGTCAGCTCCGGCAAGGCGGGAAACACGAACGGCTCGCGCGCCTCTCGGAGCGGCATCGTCAGCGGCGCGAGCTCGATGCCGGTGGCGACGAACGCCGGGTCGTACTCGAACGCGTAGAACCCGAGGCGCGGATCGAGCGCGACGGCGCCGACGCGTCGGCCCCAGACGTGGACCTCGACGGCGGGGACCGGCTTATACGCCACGTCGCCCCCGGCGACTCGCGCGTTGGCGGGGTGTTTTGGTGCGAGCGGCGGCGAGCTGCAACGGGCTGATCGAGACCGCGGGCGCGAGCGTGTTGAGCCAATCCTCGCGACCGAGGGCGCGGAGCACTTTGATCAGCGACTCGACGGTCGAGCCTGTGCCCGCTTCGAGCCGCTTGATGACGTTCCAGGCGACGCCGGCGCGGGCGGCGAGGGCGCGTTGATCGATGTTTTGGAGCAGCCGGAGCTGGCGGAGCTGTGCGCCCAACTGCGCTGCAATATCGTTTGTCATTAGTAGCCTTTTATAGGACTATTATAGCCACAATGGTAGCTAATAGTCCTATAAAAGGCTACTGGCTGGATGCTACGACTTGCGGACGAAGATCAGGACCGCCACCGGCTGCGCCTTCCCATGCACCACGAAGTGCCGATTCGTGTTACGCGTCGTCGCTTTCTTCGGGTTGGCGTCCTTGTCGGGCGCCTTGTACGTCGTGCCGTCGTCGCCGCCCGAGTCGTAAGCGGGCAGCACGATGCGCCGCGTCGTGACCCATGCGCCGTTTTCAATCAGGCTTACGTTGGTGGCGCCGGTGAACCAGTCTGGGCTGGGCGCGACCATGTTCACCACGTCGACGAGCGGGTGGGCGGGATCGACGCGCACCGTCGCGACCATCGAGTCCTTCCAGTTCTTGAGACCGCCCGATTCGAACTCCTGCAGCGCGTTGCCCTGCTTGATGGCCTCGTTGATCTCGTCGTTGAGCGGCGAGTGCTTCCCTTCCTCGGACAGCCGCTCGAGGCCGCGCGTGGGCCGGCGGCCGACGGCGAAGATCGTGTAGCGGGCGTTGTGCGAGGCGCCGATCATGCCGGAGAAGTGCGCGTCGTTGGGATAGTCGAGCGGGAAGTTGGCCTTCGTCCAGGTGCTCTTGATGATCACCGTGTACTCGGCGGGCGTCGTTGGCGCAGCGGGCGGCGCGGGTCGGGCGGGCGGGGCCGCCGGGGGTGGCGTCGTCTTCGA
>DATJKA010000127.1:0-2157 GCA_035491815.1 Gemmatimonadales bacterium
GTGGTGGTACGTCGCGCCGCTCCTCGGCGGATCCGTGCTGCTCGCGGCGGGCTCTCGCGGACTCGCGGGTTGGTGGTACACCCTCGGCTACAGCATCTTTGCGGCGCTCCTTGGCTGGGGCATCATCGCGCTGAACCATCGGGCCGTTCGACGCACGCTCCAGCCAAAGC
This sequence comes from Gemmatimonadales bacterium, assembly GCA_035491815.1. GTDB lineage: Bacteria > Gemmatimonadota > Gemmatimonadetes > Gemmatimonadales > GWC2-71-9 > 20CM-2-65-7. The sequence continues at coordinate 171 of DATJKA010000127.1, forward strand.
GTAAAGAAATCATGGCCCTGCTCGCACAGATCGAGTCGTAGGCGCGACCCATTCCGTGCCGCCGACTCTACACTCTCGGAGAAGCTCATGCTCGCGTTTCGACTTGTGACCCTCGCCGTCATCGGCGGTATCGCTGCCAGCACCGGGCTGCACGCTCAGCAGCCGGCGAGCGCCACCCCAGCGTCCGCGCGCGCGAAGGCGCTGGCGTCCGACGCCGAAATTCTCAGCATCATCAAGCAGCGCGTCGACGAAAAGCGAAGCGCGGGCATCGTGGTTGGTGTCATTGATGCCGATGGGCGCTCGCGCATCGTGGCCTACGGCGATCCGGGCCCCGGCCAACCGGCACTCGACGGCAATTCCGTGTTCGAGATCGGTTCCATCTCGAAAGTATTCACGTCCACCGTCCTGGCGCAGCTCGTCCAGGAAGGCAAGGTGCGCCTCGATGACCCCGCGCAGAAGTATCTGCCGACCGGCGTAACACTCCCGACCCGGGGCGACAAGGTCATCACGTTAGGCAGCCTGGCCGAACAGAACTCAGGGCTGCCGCGAATGCCCACGAACTTCAAGCCCGCCGACCAGGCGAACCCGTACTCGGACTACACGGTGCAGCAGATGTACGACTTCCTGTCGGGTTATCAGCTGACGCGGGACCCCGGCGCGGAGTTCGAGTACTCGAACCTCGGCGTCGGGCTGCTCGGCCACGTGCTGTCGCGTGCGACGGGACAGTCGTACGAGGAGATGGAGCGGCAGCGGGTCTGGGCGCCGTTAGGCATGACCAACACGGCGATCACGTTCACGCCGTGGATGAAGTCCCATCTCGCTCTCGGTCATGGTGACAACGGTCAAGTCGTATCGAACTGGGACATTCCGACGCTCGCTGGCGCCGGCGCCATTCGCTCCACCACCAACGACATGCTGAAGTTCCTCGACGCCAACCTGCATCCGGAGCGCGGCCCGCTTCAGCGCGCCATGGCGTTCGCGCACGAGGAGCGCTCGCGCGCCAACGGCATGATGATCGGCCTCAATTGGCTCAGCATGCATGCCGGCACGGACACGATCGTCTGGCACAATGGCGGCACCGGTGGGTATCGCACGTTCATCGGGTTCGAACCGTCGCGGCGGACGGGCGTCGTGGTGATGACGAATTCCGGTGGTGCAGGCGCGGACGACATCGGGTTTCACATCCTCAACCCCACGCTGCCGCTTGCTCCGAAGCCGGCGCCGCCAAAGCAGCGTACGGCGATCGAGCTCAAGCCCGATGTGCTCGCGCGTTATGTGGGCACGTATCAGCTGGCGCCGAACTTCACGCTCGAGGTCACGCTCAAGGACGACGCGCTGTGGGTGCACCCGACGAATCAGGCAACGCTGCGTCTGTGGCCGGAGACGGAGACGGATTTCTTCGTGAAGGAGGTCGACGCGCAGCTCAGCTTCGTGCGTGATGCGCAGGGTGCCGTCACGGCGGCGGTGCTGCACCAGGGCGGGCAGGACCAGACTGCGCCCAAGGTGCGCACAGGAGGATAGGCGCGGCTTCCGCTGCCACCTCACGGTCGACTCACGGCGAAGAGTCGGGCGCGTGACGCAGTCGCAAGTGCAGAAGACAGAACGCAAACGGCGACGTGGAAGGTTGGTCGCCGCATGGATCACCCGGATCCGTGCGACACCACCTCCCAGCGAGGCACACTCGTATGCCGTTTGCGTTTCGCCGTTCCCGCTTTGTCGCAGCGGCCGTAACACTCGCCGCGTGCGGTCGAGATTCCGTCAACCCCGCGGGTCCCGTCGAGCACGCGCCAGCGATCCCCTCCGCGGCGTCGCTCGTCGTTCAGCCGACGATCACCGTCAGCAGCACCCCGGAGCTGTATGCCAAGGTGAATGACGTGGCGAACCGCGGCGCCCGGCTCGTGCTGATGCCGCACACTTACACGCTCGACCCGACTCAGCCCAACGGCGGACGCCTCGAGCTGCAGCAGGACATGTCACTCCAGGGCGT
>DATJKA010000128.1:0-20274 GCA_035491815.1 Gemmatimonadales bacterium
TCGCGCGCGCGTACATGCGCGCCCACTCGGGCAACCTCTGCGGCGACAAGACCTGCGATGACCGCGAGTACTTCAACCACGGCCTCGGCCATCCGATCGGGATGGACGTGCACGACGTCGGCATTTCACGGCCGCTCGAGCCCGGCATGGTGGTCACGCTCGAGCCGGGGATCTATCTCCAGGCCGAGCAGCTGGGCGTGCGGATCGAGGACGACGTGCTCGTGACGGCGAAGGGCGGGGAATGGCTGTCGGCCGGCGCACCGCGCACGACCGACGCGATCGAACGGGTGATGCGGGGCGGGCGGTAGCTAGGTCTCGTCCTTCTTGTTCTTGATGTCGTTCATGTACGCGGCAGCGTCCTCCTTGTACTGCGGATCGAGGACGTCCACCGGCGGGAGCGCCGCGATCGCCTGCAGCTGCTCCCGGGCCTTCGCGTAGCGGCCCAGATCCATGTATACCTCGGCGAGCTCGAGGCGATGGTAGATGTGATCGGGCGCGAGCCGCACCGCCGTCTCGAGGTGGCGGACCGCGTCGTTCCAGTTCGCCTTGTCCATGAAGCCGCCGCCGAACAGCATCTTCGCGAAGAAGCGCTGGAATCCGGAGAGTCGCTTCACTTCGGCATTCCAGGCGCCGAGCACGTGGTGGGCGAGATGGTAGTTCGAGTCGATCTGTACCGCTTTGGTCGCCTCGTCGTAAATGATCTTCGCGAACCGGACGCGTTCCTTGCTGCCCTTGGTGCGTGACAGACGTCCCAGGACCATCGAGAGGACGTAGTGCCCGTCCGGCTTCGTCGAGTCGGCGCGAACCGCGCGCTCGGCGTAGACCCGGCCCACGCCGTACAGGCTGTCGCGGCGTCGCTTGAGGGAATCGGCGTTGCTCTGTATTTGTTTGGCGACGTCGGCGATCGCGCGCGCCGCCTTCCAGTTCGCTTCATACGACAGCGAGTCGATCGCGAGCGCCGCCTGATAGTGCCGCAGCTGCACGTCGGGATGCATCAAGCTGGCGCTGTCGCCTTCGGCGACATGTTGGGCTACTGTTTGAGCGGTGAGGCTAGCGGCGATGAACGGCGCGAGCAGGCAGAGTGAGAGGCGCATGAACCAATGATCGTGGTCCCCCTAATCGAGCGCAAGCGCGACGGCGGGAAATTGAGTCCCGAAGAATGGTCCGCCATCGTCGCGGAGTACACCGCCGGCCGTATTCCCGATTACCAGATCGCGGCGCTCTTGATGGCCGTGTTCATGCGCGGCCTCGAGCGGGCCGAGCTCGCCGCGCTCACCGACGCGATGCTCGCGTCCGGCGATCGGCTCTCGTTCGACGGCTTCAAGGTCCCGCGCATCGACAAGCACTCGACCGGGGGCGTCGGCGACAAGGTCTCCCTCGTGCTCGCCCCCCTCGTGGCGGCATGCGGCGTCGCGATCCCGATGATGTCGGGCCGGGGCCTCGGCCATACCGGCGGCACGCTCGACAAGCTCGAAGCGATTCCCGGCTTCCGCACCAACCTCTCGCTCGCCGAGGCGAAGGCGCAGGTGCAGAAGATCGGCTGCGCGTTGATCGGCCAGACCGCCGAGATCGCGCCCGCCGATCGCAAGCTCTACGCCTTGCGCGACGTCACCGCCACCGTCGAATCGATTCCCCTCATCTCGGCCAGCATCATGTCGAAGAAGCTCGCCGAGGGGCTGAACGGTCTGGTGCTCGACGTGAAGAACGGCAGCGGTGCGTTCCTGCCGGAAGTCGAGCGCGGGCTCGAGCTCGCCAAGACGATGATCGCGCTGGGGGAAGATCGCGGCTGCCCGACCGTCGCGCTCATCACCGCCATGGACCGGCCGCTCGGTCGCGCCTGCGGCAACGTGCTCGAGACCGAGGAAGCGATTCTCGCGCTGCGCGGCGAAGGGCCGCCCGACCTGCTCGAAGTGACGTACGCGCTCGGAGTGGAGATGCTGCTCCAGGCCGGCATCGAGAAGAACACGAAGAAGGCGCGCAAGAAGCTCGAGACCGCGATCGACTCGGGGCTCGCCGCCGAGAAGTTCGAGCAGATCATCGCGGCGCAGGGCGGCAATCCCAAGACCGTCGAAGATCCGTCGGTCCTGCCGCAGGCACAGGCGGTCGAGGTCTTCGCCGCGCCGCGCACCGGCGTCGTGCAGCGCGTCGAGCCGCGCACCATCGGCCGCGCGATCACCGCGTTGGGCGGCGGCCGCCGCACCGTGGATGACACGATCGATCCGACGGTCGGTTTCGTGATCACGGTAAAGCCCGGCGACAAAGTCCTGGAGGGTGAACCGATTGCTTCAGTCTTTGCGAAAGACGCCGATGGCATTCAGACCGGGTTTGAGGCGCTGAAACAGGCGATCGTGGTCGGGGACAAGCTGACGCAAAAACCCCTGCGCCTGGTCTCCCATCGCGTCACCAGGGCAGGGGTGGAAGAGCTGTCCTAGACGTTAGACGTCGAGATTCTTGACGAATTTCGCGTTTTCTTCGATGAACTTCCGGCGCGGCTCGACCTCGTCGCCCATCAGCGTCTCGAACAGCTGCGAGGCCTCCAGCGCGTCTTCCATCGTCACCTTGAGCAACGTCCGCTTGGTCGGATCCATCGTGGTGTCGCGCAGCTGGTCGGGGTTCATCTCGCCCAGCCCCTTGTAGCGGCTCACGTTGATCGACGCCTTGGACTCCGCGCCGTTGGTGAGCCGCTTGACGTAGGTGTCGCGCTCCTTCTCGTCGTAGGCGTAGAACTCTTCTTTGCCTTTGGACACGCGATAGAGCGGCGGCTGCGCGATGTAGATGTATCCCGCATCGATGAGCTGCTTCATCTCCTTATAGAAGAAGGTGAGCAGCAGCGTCCGGATATGGGCGCCGTCCACGTCGGCGTCGGTCATGATGATGATCTTGTGATAACGGGCTTCGTCGACTTTGAAGTCGTCGCCCACGCCCGTGCCGATCGCCGTGATCATCGTGCGGATTTCTTCGTTGGAGAGAATCTTGTCGATGCGCGCCTTCTGCACGTTCAGGATCTTGCCGCGCAGCGGCAGGATCGCCTGATAGCTGCGGTCGCGGCCCATTTTCGCCGATCCGCCGGCCGAATCGCCTTCGACGAGATAGATCTCACACAGCTTGGGGTCCGTCAGTGAGCAGTCGGCCAGCTTGCCCGGCAGAAGACCGGCGTCGAGGCCGCTCTTCTTGCGTACGAGCTCGCGCGCCTTGCGGGCGGCTTCGCGCGCCCGCGCGGCGCTGACCGCCTTGGCGATGATCGTGCGCGCGACGCTCGGATTCTTGTCGAAGAATTCGCCGAGCGCCTCGTTCACCACGGTCTTCACGATGCCTTCGACTTCGGAGTTGCCGAGCTTGGTTTTGGTCTGACCCTCGAACTGCGGCTGTTTGACCTTGACGCTCAGCACGCAGTTCAGCCCTTCGCGGACGTCGTCGCCCGAGAGCGTGAAGTCCTCCTTCTTCAGGGCGCCGTCCTGTTTCGCCCACTCGTTGATCGTGCGGGTGAGCGCCGCCTTGAAGCCGGTGAGATGCGTGCCGCCCTCGTGTGTGTTGATGTTGTTCACGAAGGTGAACGTGTTCTCGCTGTACTGGTCGTCGTACTGGACTGCGCCCTCGACCTCCACGTCTTCCTTGCTGGCCTCGAAGGTGATCGGCTTGGGGTGCAGCGTCTTCCGGTTGCCCAGGATCCACTTCACGAATTCCGCGAGGCCGCCCTTGTAGTAGAACGTCTCTTCTTTTGTACTGCCCTTGCGCTCGTCCTTGAGCGTGATCGTGAGGCCCTTGTTCAGGAACGCGAGCTCCCGGACGCGGTTCGCGATCGTCGCGTAATCGAAGCGTGTCTCGGTGAAAATCTTGTCGTCGGGCTTGAACCAGACCGTCGTGCCGGTGCCCTTGGCCTTGCCCACGACCTCGAGCTTCTTTTTCGTGTCGCCCCGCTCGAACGACATGTGATGACGCTTGCCGTCGCGGTCGACCCAGACTTCGAGTTTCTCCGAGAGCGCGTTCACCACCGACACCCCGACGCCGTGCAGACCGCCCGACACTTTGTAGCTGCTCTTGTCGAACTTGCCGCCGGCGTGCAGCACGGTGAGCGCGACTTCGACGCCCGGTTTCTTCTCGGTCTTGTGCAGGTCGACCGGAATGCCGCGGCCGTTGTCCACGACGGTGATCGCGTTGTCGGGATGAATCGTCACGCCGATTTCCGTGCAATAGCCGGCAAGCGCTTCGTCCACCGAATTGTCCACGACTTCGTAGACGAGATGGTGGAGGCCACGGGCCGAGACCGAGCCGATGTACATCGCCGGCCGGCGGCGCACCGCCTCCAGGCCTTTGAGGACCTGAATCGAATCGGCTTGATAACCGCCGTTGCTTTTTTCTTTGGCCGGTGCGGCAGGCTTCTTCTTGGGCATCAAGTTCCTAACGTGTAAGGAGCCAGCGTATGGTGGTGATGCGTCCCGCGCCGCGCCCCGCGTTGATCCGCGCCATGATCTCGGGAGTCATGAGCTGCAATTCGTTCATCCAGGAGCTCGTCGCCACGCGCACGAACAGCACGCCATCGGGCGTGATGCTCTCCGGCGTCGTCACCGCGGCGATCTGCGGGCCGACCAATCCCGGCCACTCCGGAATGACCTGCGCCTGCCCGATCCGCCGCGCCAAACCGGCCCGTTTTAGGTACCCTGCGAGCGCTTCAGCGACGGCTACGGGGCGGCTTTTTGGGGGGCGATTGGGGCGGTCAGTCACAGCCTGGATAATAGCCGGAAGTTATTGTCCTGTCAACAGTTAAGGGTGCAACGGAAGTTACGGTATGACCACAACGTAGGTGTCGCGCTGCACCTCGAATCCGGCCACATCACGCGCCCGAAACGATACCGGCATGTGCTGCCCCACGGGCGGGGTATGGCCGAGCTCGACGACGAAGCGGTAGCTCTCCGCGAACGACGGACCGAACCCTCCGTTGTCGCCGCGCTCCTCGGAGTCCACCGTGACCCACACCGAATCGATCCCGTCGGGATCGGTCGCGCTGACGCGCCCGGACACCGTATCGGCACGATTGGCGTGCACGGTGGTGTCGTCGATCGTGAACGTGAGCAGCGGGGGTCCGGGCCGCTGCCGCTCGCCGAGGCACGCCGCGGCGAAGATGAGGACTAACGGCCCTGAAATTTGGCGGAGCGCTTTTCGAGAAATGCGGTCAACCCTTCTTTCGTGTCTTGCGTGGCGGCCAGCAGGCCGAAGTGGTTCGCTTCGAGCAGCAGCCCCTCGTCGAGACTCATCTCGAGCCCCTGATCCACGGCCTCCATCGACAGCTGCACCGCGAGCGGGCCCATCGCGAGGATACCCCGCATCATCTTCTCGGATTCCGCGAGCAGGTTCGCGGCTGGAACGACTTTGTTGACGAGACCGATACGATACGCTTCCTGCGCGTCGATCATTTCGCCGGTCAGAATCAGCTGCAACGCGACCCCTTTGCCGACGAGCCGCGGCAGGCGCTGCGTCCCGCCGTATCCAGGTGCGATGCCGAGCTTCACTTCCGGCTGTCCGAACTTGGCGTTCTCGCTCGCGATGCGAATGTGGCAGGCCATCGCGAGCTCGCAGCCGCCGCCCAGCGCGAACCCGTTGATCGCCGCGATCACCGGCTTGCCGCACGTCTCCAGCCGCCGCAGTACCGCTTGTCCCTTCTGCGCGCGCGCCTTGCCGTCGAACGGTCCCTGCTTCGCGAGATCGCCGATGTCGGCCCCCGCGACGAACGCCTTCGGCCCGGAGCCCGTCAGGATCGCGCCCTTGATCGCCGCTTCCGTGGCGATTCGCTCAGCCGCGTCGCCGAGCTCCAGCATGACCTGATCGTTCAGCGCGTTGAGCTTGTCGGGGCGGTTGATCGTGATGAACGCGATCCCGTCACGGATCTCGAAGAGGAGGGTCTCGTAGTCCATCCGGGAAACCTAATGCGCCATGCCACATGCGGCATGTGACATGCGGCATTCCGCATTAGGTTCACGTCGTGCCCATCCAAGCCATCTCCTGGTCGCCGAGCGGCGCCGTTCGCATCATCGACCAGCGCGCGCTTCCCGACGCCGAGATCACCCGCGATCTCGAGAGCGCGGAGTCGGTGGCGGACGCGATCAAGCAGCTCCAGGTCCGCGGCGCGCCGCTGATCGGCATCGCGGCGGCGATGGGACTCGTCACGGCGCTGCGCGAAGAGCGCGGCGCCGCGCGGGACGATTTCCTGGAGCGCATGCGCGAGATCGCGAAGCTGCTCGCCGACTCGCGGCCCACGGCAGTGAACCTCGGCTGGGCACTGGCGCGCATGCAACGCGCGGCCGACGGCACACCGGGCGAGGGCTCGGCGCTGTGGGAGCGGCTGCACGGCGAAGCGACGTCGATCTGGGAAGAGGATCGCGCGATGTGCCGCCGCATCGGCGAGCACGGGCTGACGCTCCTCAGCGATGGCGCCAACGTGCTCACCCATTGCAACACGGGCGCGCTGGCGACCGGCGGCATCGGCACCGCGCTCGCGCCAGTCTACCTCGCGCACGAGCAGGGTCGGAAGGTCCACGTCTTCGTCGACGAGACCAGGCCGCTGCTGCAAGGATCGCGGCTCACGGCATGGGAGCTCATGCACGCCGGCATCCCGTGCACGCTGATCACCGATGCCGCGGCGGCCACGCTGATGCGGCAGGCAAAGGTCGACGTCGTGCTCGTCGGTGCCGACCGCATCTGCGCCAACGGCGATTTCGCGAACAAGATCGGCACCTACGGCCTGGCGGTCCTGGCCCGCCACCACGGCGTGCCGCTGTACTGCGCGGCCCCGTGGTCCACGGTCGATACCACGCTCGCCGAGGGCGACCTGATCCCCATCGAGCAGCGCGCGGCGAGCGAGGTGACGTCGCTGGCCGGCCGGCCTATTGCGCCGCAGGGCGTCGCGGCGCTCAACGCGGCGTTTGACGTGACTCCGGCGCGCTATGTGACCGGCTTCATCACCGATCGGGGCATTCTGCAGCCTCCGTTCGCGCCGGGCGCGTGACACGGTCTTCACGCTGCGTTCAGGAACGCCATCGATATTCCGCGAGGGGAGTAGGGCCAGGGCGACGCGGCAATGGGAGTGCTATAATAGAACCATGAAGGCCGGCACGAAATTCGCCCTCGGGGCGGTGCTCATCGTCGGATCCGTCGGATACTTGATGGCGTCTGGCATCAAGCAGACGGGCCAGTATTTCCTGACCCCCAGCGAGCTCGCCCAACGGGTCTCGACCGATCAGTCGTTCTACGATCTCGGCATGAAGGTCGGCGCGCGTGTCGTGCCCGGCACGGTCGAGCGTGAGACCGCGACGCAGACGCTGCGTTTCCGCATCACCGACGGCACCGCGAGCTACCCCGTCGTCTTCCACGGCCTGCCACCCGACACCTTCACCGACTCGGTCGAAGTCGTCGTCGAAGGGCGTCTACAAAAGGATGGGATCATTCACGCGACCGGCGTGCTGGCGAAGTGCGGGTCGCGCTACGAAGCCGTTCCCAAGGCATAAATGATTCTGCTCGGCAATTTGGCCCTCTGGCTCGCGTTTCTCATCGGGCTCTGGGGGGGGATCACCGGTTTCGTCGGCGGCGCGCAGGGGCGGCCCGACCTGCAGCAGAGCGCGCGCCACGCGAGCTTCGCGCTGTTCGGCGCGCTGCTCGTCGCGGTCATATCGCTCGAGCTCGCGATCTTCCGCCACGACTTCAGCCTCGAGTACGTCGCGGCCTACACGAGCCGCAACCTGCCGACGTTCTATCTCTGGTCCGCGCTGTACGCCGGCCAGAAGGGCAGCCTGCTGTTCTGGGCGACGGTGTTGAGTCTGTTCGCGTGCCTGGCGCAGGTGATGACCGGCCGCCGCCACCGCATGTATCTGCCGTACGTTGCCGCCGTCACGTGTCTCGTGGCGACGTTCTTCATCTCGGTCATGGTCTTCGCGGCGAATCCGTTCGAGCGGCTCAACTTTGTCCCGCTCGACGGGCGCGGCATGAACCCGCAGCTCCAGAACCCCGGCATGGTGTTCCACCCGCCGATGCTGTACCTCGGCTACATCTCGATCACGATCCCGTTCGCGTTCGCGATCGCGGCGCTGCTCAGCAAGAAGCTCGACGCCGAATGGCTCGTCGCGGTCCGCAAATGGACGCTCGTGTCGTGGCTGTTTCTGAGTATCGGCCTCTTGATCGGGATGTGGTGGGCCTACGTCGAGCTGGGCTGGGGCGGTTACTGGGCGTGGGACCCGGTTGAGAATGCCGCGCTCCTGCCGTGGCTCGTGATGACCGCGTTCTTGCATTCGGTGATGATTCAGGAGAAGCGCGGCATGCTGAAGAAGTGGAATCTCGCGCTCATCATCGGCGCCTGGCTCCTGTCGATCTTTGGGACATTCATTACGCGCTCGGGTGTCATCGCCAGCGTGCACTCGTTCACACAGTCGAACGTCGGCTATTTCTTCCTCGCGTTCCTCGTTCTGGCGGCGGTGTCGAGCTTCACGCTATACGCGACGCGGTTGCCGCTGCTCGAGGCGGAGGCCCGGCTCGAATCGATGGTGAGCCGAGAGGCCAGCTTCCTCTTTAATAACCTGCTGCTGATCGGCATTGCCTTCTCCGTATTGTGGGGCACGCTGTTTCCGATTCTGTCCGAGGCGATTCGCGGCACGAAGATCACGGTGGGGCCGCCCTTCTTCAATCAGGTGAACGTGCCCCTCGGCCTGTCGTTGCTCGCGCTGACGGGCATCGGGCCCCTGATCGCCTGGCGACGGGCGTCGGTCCCCAATTTGCGCCGCCAGTTCGCCGTGCCCGCCACGACGGCGGTCTTTGTCGTCCTGATCTTTCTCGTCGCGGGCATGCGCGACTTCGGAGCGCTCATGGCGCTCACGATCGGCGGCTTTGTATTCGCCACCGTTATCCAGGAATTCGCGCGTGGCGCGCGCGCGCGGCATCGCCAGTACGGTGAGCCGACGGCGCTCGCGGTGGTCCAGCTGCTCGCGCGCAACCGCCGTCGCTACGGCGGCTACATCGTGCACGTCGCGATGGCGATGTTGTTCATCGCGTTCGCCGGGATGTCGTTCAAGACCGAGACCGAGGCGACGCTCAAGCCGGGCGAGTCGGCGACGCTGCGGAGCGCGGACGGTCACGTCTACACGTTCACGCACCTGGGGATCTCGCAGTACAACGCGCTGAATCGCCAGGTCACGGCCGCACTCGTCGAAGTGCATCGCGACGGCAAAGCGGTTGGGCGCCTGCGCACCGAAAAACGCCAGCATGTCGACGCACTCGGACGGCCGACGTTCGAGCCGTCCACCGAGGTCGGCATTCAAAGTGGATTACGTGTCGATCTCTACGTCGTGCTCGCGGGACTCGTGAACGGCACCGAGCAGGCCGTCTTCCGCTTTACGATCAATCCCCTCGTGTGGTGGGTGTGGTTCGGCGGCTTTGTGCTCGTCATCGGGGGCTTGATCGTCCTGTGGCCCGGCGGCGGCGCGGTCGCGATCAAAGGCGTCCCCGCGGCGCGCACGCAGGCTGGTTACACCGTAAAGCTGGAACCGGCGGGCCGATGATCGAGCGCGTGAACCGCAGAGGATTTCTCGTGATGGCGGCGGCGGCGGTGGGTGCCGCGCTACAGGACACCACGAGCGCGCGCGTCTACGATCCCGAGCGCGCCGGCCGTGCGCAGACGCCGATCACCGCGGCCGACAATGATCCCGGCATCCAGGCTGTCGAGAAGAAATTGCGCTGCACCTGCGGCTGCGGCCTCGACATCTACACCTGTCGCACGACCGACTTCACCTGTACGTACAGTCCCGCGCTGCACAAGCAGGTGATGCAGCTCGCGAAGGACGGCAAGTCGGCGCAGCAGATCATCGACGCCTTCGTCGGGCAATACGGCGAGGCCGCGTTGATGGCGCCGCCGAAGCGCGGATTCAATCTCGCCGGGTATTTCGTGCCGAGCATCGTGATTCTCGCCGCGGCCGCCGTGTTGGTGAAGGTGCTGCGCCGTTGGACGGCGGAGACACCGGCGCCGGCTGTCTCCAATGCGGCGCGTGCGATGCCGGACGCGTCCCCCGAAGAGCTCGAGCGCCTGCAGCGCGAGCTCGACAAGCTGCGCTGATCTCGGCCGTGGCCGAGCTGCTGCTGGGCATCCTGCTGGCAGTGGGCGCGGTGTATTTCGTCCTCCTCCCGATCCTCAAGCCCCCGCTCGAATCCTCGAGCGCCGCGCCGCGCGACGACGAGGGCGAGGACCCCGACGACGACATGACGCCGCAGGCCGTGGCGCTGCGCGCGCTCAAGGAGATCGAGTTCGATCGCGCGACGGGGAAGCTCTCGGACGTCGATTACGATCAACTGAAGGCGAAGTACACGGCGGAAGCGTTGGCGGCGATGCGGGGCGAGCGTCCGTCGTCCGTCGTGCGTCGTGCGTCGGAGCTGCCAGCCCACGCACCACGCACGACGCACGACGCACGGTGCCCGCAGCACGGCCCTCGCCCCCAGCAAGATGCCCAGTTCTGCTCCGAATGCGGCCGGCGGCTCGGCGCCGCGCCCGGCTACTGTGTGCGCTGCGGCACAGCACTCGAAACCGACGCGCGATTCTGCAATCGCTGTGGAGCCCGGGTCGCCGCCTGAGCTATTGCGTTTTGGCGGCCCGTTTCCTATCAGTCTCCATCCCAACACCCCGGAGCACTTCGTGAATCGCTGGATGCCGCGGCTGCTGGTCGCGCTGGTCCTGATCGCGTTGGTGACGGCCCCCACTCCGGCGGTTGCGCAGCGGCGTGCGCGCCGTGCGGTCGCCGTCACGCCCGGCCCGACGTACGGCGCACACCTGGGCTACAACTTCGATGTCGACGAGCTGCTCGTCGGCGCGCAGCTCACGTATCCGTTCACACCGAGTCTCGCCGCCTATCCGACGTTCGACTACTACTTCGTGAGCGGCGGATCGCTGTGGGCGCTGAATTTCGATTTGAAATACCGGCCACCCACGCGGTACGGTGCATGGTACGTGGGCGGCGGCTTGAACTGGACGCACGCGAGCGCCGGCGGCGCCAGCGGCAGCGATACGAATCTGAATCTACTGACGGGCCTCGAAGGACGCCGCGGGCGCACTCGGCCCTACGTCGAAGGGAAGTTCATCCTCGGCAACGGGAGCTCGTTCCAAATCGTCGGCGGGATCAGCTGGCGCTAGCTAGAACTCGAACCGCTCCATCTTTCGCAGTCCCAGTCGCAGCGGAATGATCGTGGCCGCCGTGCACAACGCGGCGGCCACGGCAAACCAGACGAACATCTCGGGCGTGACACCGACCGGCGCACCCTCCCACGCCGCGCGCACATACGTCGTCACCGACCGCGCCAGCGAGCCGAGCACCGCCGCCAGCAGCGCGATCGTCGCCATCATGAACACGAGCCCGCCGAACGACGTGGGAATCTGCGCCGCGTTTTCCGTCTCGAACTGCGGATAGAGCGCACCGAATCCCAGCGCCATCGCGCCGATCGCGAGCGTCAGAGCCGCCATCGTTGCAAGGCTGAGGATCATCATGAACGGCCCGACCTGGAGCATCGCGTTCGTGAGGCCGGTCAGCAGCATGCCGAGGACGAGCAGCGGCACGGTGCCGACCCAGTACTTGGACCAGAGCAGGGCCTTCAGGTCGAGCGGCGAGGAGCGCAGGAGCCACATCTGCCGGCCCTCGAGCGACACGGCGGGGAAGATGAAGCGCGCCGCGATCGATGCGAGCACGAATCCCGCGAGTCCGAGATTCAGGAACGAGACGAGATTGACGTAGAAGAAGCCGACCGGCTCGCCGCGATGCAGCGGCAGCGCCTGAATATTGAAGAGATAGACGACGACGAGCACGGCGAGCAGGATCAGCTGGCTCCACTGCGTCGTGTCGCGGAAGAACAGCTTGATGTCCTTGAGGACGAACTCGCGCCGCGCGACCGGCAGCCAGCCGAGCAACGACCCCACCGTCCAGCGCCACAGCCCGCCGCGAATGAATCGCTCGGCGCCCTCCTGCGCTTTGGTGAAACCTTGCGCATAGAGCGCGCGATGCAGCAGCGCGCCCATCGTTACGAACGCCGCCGCGGTGGTCCAGAGCAATAGCAGGGGCAGGGGATCGAGCTCGTGCCGCAAAAACCCCATGATGGCTTGCGACGCCCATTCGTTGGGCAGGAACGGCGACGTCGGTCCGCGCAGGAGGATCACGAAGTCGAGCAGATTGCGGAAACCTTCCGGACGCGCCAGCTGCTCGGGCCGAATCATGCGAAACAACAGGATCACGCCACCGGCGGCACCGAGCGCGATGATCGACAGCAAATCGCGCGTACGACGCGCCGGGAAAATGTTGACGAGGATGAGCGTCACCGCGGAGCCCAGCACCGCCGGCACGATCAGCATCGGCAGGATCGTGAGGATCGCATAGGGGGCGAACAGCAGGCCGCCTTTGAACACGACGCCGTACGCCGTCAGGATCGGGATGATCATGAGCGCGACCATCCACGACGAGTGCAGCAGCGTCTCGCCAAGCTTCGCCAAATAGAGTCGCAGCCAGTCAACCGGCGCGGAGACGAGAAGATCGAGATCCTTGGCCAGGAAAAAGCTCGAGAGCGCGGTGATGACGTTCGACAGAATCAGAATGGAAATGAACGACAACAGGATGAGGCCCAGCATCTTGCCGGGAATGAGCGGGCCCAGCTCCTGCACCGCGTGTAGGGCTTTGAGAATTCGGTACAGCACGGTAAAGACGAACGCCCAAAAGGCGCCGGCGACCAGGAGGAGCACGATCAGCTTGCCCGGCCCGCCGCTGTTGCGTTCCTCGCGGACCCGCTGGAGCGCGGTCCGCCACTTCGGCTGCAGGACGTGGAGCAACGACGGCTGCTTCACGCGCTTCCCCCCAGCACCTCGACCAGCTCGCGGACCTGCGCGCCGCCGGTGAGCTTGAGGAACAGCTCCTCGAGCGACGCGTCGCCCGCCTGATGCTGGCGCCGCACGTCGCTCACCGTGCCGGCCGCGATGATCTTGCCGTGCTGGATGATCGCGATCTGATCGCACATCGCTTCGGCGATCTCGAGCGTGTGCGTGCTCATCAGCACCGTGCCGCCACGATCGACGAACTGCCGGAAGATGTCCTTGAGCAGACGCGCCGCCTTGGGGTCGAGTCCCACCATCGGCTCGTCCACCACGATGCATTCGGGCCGGTGAATCAGCGCGCTCGAGATGATCAGCTTCTGCCGCATGCCGTGGCTGTACGCCTCGACGAGCTCGTCCTGCCAGCTCGTCAGCTCGAACACCTCGAGCAGCTCGGCGATGCGGCGATCGACGACGTCGCCTTCCTGGCCGTACAGCCCCGCCACGAAGCGCAGGAATTCCGCGCCGGTGAGCTTGTCGTACACGAACGGCCGGTCCGGAATGAAGCCGAGCCGCATCTTCGCCGACAACGGATTGACGTGGACGTCGTCGCCGCCGAGCAGCACGCGGCCCTGCGTGGGGCGCAGGATCCCCGCGATCATGCGCAGCGTCGTGGTCTTGCCGGCGCCGTTGGGGCCGAGACAGCCGTACAGCACGCCACGCGGGACGTGGAGCGTGATGTCGTCCACGGCGACGAAGCTGCCGTACAGCTTCGTGAGATTCTCCAAACGGATCATAGGACCTCGAGCTTGAGCCGGCCGATCATCGGCACCAGCTCGATCTGCCGGGCGAGCCCGTCGATCGCGATGGGCACGTGCGCGGCATCCGCGGGCAACTGATCGAACGTTGGATCCACGGGGACCCAATCACTCAAATAGACCTGTGCCCACGCGTGGTAATAGAAGCGGCCGTTCAGGTACAGCAGTCCCGATACCGTGCGCGCCGGCAGACCGGCTGACCGCGCCAGTGCGACGTACAACGTGGCGGCTTCATTGCAGTCGCCGCGGCGCTGTTCCAGCACGCGCACGGCGCTCGGCACGCCCTGCTCGTCGGCCGGCGCGCGCTGCACGGTCCGGTGGACCCAATGCGCGAGCAGCGCGGCGGCGGCTGCGGGCTCGCGCTCGCGGCCGATGATCTGCCGTGCCTGCGCCGCGATGCGCGGGTCGCGACTCTGGATCAACGGTTCCGGGACGAGCCAGCGGGCGAGGGCCGTGTCGTGCGACGGCAGCTGATACGTCGCGGCATGGGCGTCGAGCGCGCCGCGCTGGATGATGTCGAGTGTGTCGCCGTTGCTCCAGCGGAGCCGGAGGCGGAGCCGGGGCTGCGCCGCCGGCGTTTCGCGAACACCCGCCGCCAGCGCCGTCACCGGGACGATCTCGCCGGGCGGCGGGTCGGCGCTGGCGCGCGCCAGACGCAGCGTATCGCGATGCTTGAAGTTCTCGTACACGATCTCGAACGCGGCCCGCTCGCTGCTGAGCCCCGCCGTCTCGGACAGCACGATCCGGCCCTGCGCGTCGATCCAGCTGCTGGTGGGGACGCCGCTCGCGTCATGGTCGATGCGAAACGCGCGGACGGTATCGAAGTGTTCGGGCACCCAGGTCATCGTCGTCGAATCGAGATCGGCGCTGTCGGACACGACAAGCGTCGATTCGGCCGCGACCTGGACGGTCACGTCGCGCGTCGTGATCAACAGTGGATCGAACAGCCGCGCGGTATACGAATGTCCGGAGCGCAGCTCGCCGCCGAACGCGAGCCGGAGCGGCAAGAGACTCGGCAGCGTGATCGGGCCGCGCAACGGAATCCGCGTCGTCTGGGAGTCATGGCCCACGACGATGGCGATCGACAGCACCGTGTCGCCGAGCACGCGACCGTGCGCTTCGAACTGGCCGAGGTCGCCGTCGAACTTCGTCTCGACGCTTTCGAGTCGCAGGGCGCGCGAGACCATCGCCGTGCTGCGGGCCGTCGTCCGGTGCAGCGTGCCGAGCGCGGGGACCTGGAGGACCTGCACGGTCTCGACGCGGATCGAGTTCGTCAGCGTGTCGATGGTCGTCGAGGAATAGCCGACCTGTTGGCTGCCGGCGTCGAGCCGGTAGAACAACGCTCCGGGCGGAACCGCGAGGGCCGCGGCGGCGAGCCGGGCGCCCGTCGGGCGAAAGACCTCGCGTTTCACGAGCCAGCCGAGTGAGAGCACCCAGGCGGCGAGAATCGCAAAGCCCCAGGACTTGCGTGTCATGACACCGCGCGTTGCAGCGCCACCTCGAACACCTGCTGGTCCTCGGTCCGTTCCACCACGAATGAGACGTCGGTCGGAAACTGCGCGCCGCCCTTATGCGCGTGCAGCACCGTCGCCATGATCTCGGCCGAGTCCTCGAGCGTGAGGTTGCCCGCGCCGGTGCCGAGCGGCGGCGCGCTGAGGTGCACGAACTCCCACTCCTGGGCCTGATGGAGCGTCGACAGCCAGGCGCGGGCGACGTTGCCGCGCGTCACCGGCTCGGTCTCGCTCCGAATGACGGCGTGAATCACGAATTCCGCCGGCAAGTCGCCGCCCGCGGCTGTGACGACCGCGGCGCCGACGGCGAGCTCGCGGCTCAAGCGGATGCGATTCTGAAATTCCTGACCGCCGACGATCTCGAGTCGACGCAGCGCGGCGGCGGTGGGGTCGAGGCGAGTGGTGGCGGGGCGAACGAGGGCGTCAGCGGCGAACGAGGCGAGATCGTCCACGACGACGCGAATCATCTCCCTCCCCCGGAGATTTCCCGGGAGCGGCGGTACATCGCAGTGGCCTCGTCGGGGCGGTTCAGCCGGTCGAGCACTTTGCCGATGCCGTAGAGGGCTTTTGGATTCGCGGGCTGGAGCTCCACCGCGCGCTCGTACGCCGCGAGCGCGCCCGTGAGGTCGTCCGTGTGGTTCAACGCTTCGCCGAGATAATACCAAGCCGCCGCGCGTCCCGGCTCGACCTCGACGGCGCGCCGCAATTGCTCGGTGCCCTCGCGCCACATGCCGCGGCGCGTGAGCACGATGCCGAGATTGAACAGCGCCTCGACGTTGGACGGATCGGCGCGGAGCACGCGCTGCAAGTCGCGCTGCGCCGCGGCGTAGCGGACCGTCGCGCCGAGCACCGCCGCCCGGTTGAGCAGCAGCGCTGCGTTGTCGGGATCGGTTTCCAGCGCGCGATCGAGCTCGGCGAGCGCGCCTTCGCGATCGCCGCGCGCGTCGAGAATCAACGCCAGGTTATTGCGCGCCTTCACGTGATTGGGATCCTTGGCCAGCAAGTCGCGGTAGGAGCTCGCCGCTCGCTCCATCTCGCCGCGCTCCGTGGCTTCCCTAGCGGAGATGTAGAGCGGATCCTCCGTCGCAGTGCTCGTGGGGGCCGCCACAGGCGCCGCCGCCGGCGCCGGCGCCGGTGCCGGCTCAGGAGGCGGTGACGGTGGTGGAGGCTGTGACGTGTCGGCGTCATCCAGTCGCGACGTCACCGCCGGAGTCGCCAGAGGCTGCGCGACGCGAATCGGCGGCGGTTGCTCGTCGCGCGCGACGTCACGTGGCGATGCGATCGCCGCCGTCTCCGTCAGCGACTCGGCCTCCTCGATGAGCTCGGCCGCCACTCGGGCCCGCTCCTGCGAGGTCTGCCAGCGCCGCTCGCGCTTATTCCGGTCCTTGGGGTTGTTCATCGGGCAGCTAACATGGGAAAACGAAACACGGGCGGCAATAGGCGGCAGAGGCGGCCAATGTCGCTCCCTGCCGCCACTGCCGCCCTTGCCGCCCCAAGCCAGAGAGTTGACCGAAGGACCGTAACCAAAGTAGGCTCCAAGTCTATGCCCGGCGACGCCCTCATCGTTCGCGGTGCGCGCGAACACAACCTCAAAAACATCGATGTCGAGCTCCCCCGGAACGCCCTCGTGGTCATCACGGGGCTCTCCGGGTCGGGCAAGTCGTCCCTAGCATTCGACACGATCTATGCCGAGGGCCAGCGCCGCTACGTCGAGTCGCTGTCGGCGTACGCCCGCCAGTTCCTCGGCCTGATGGATAAGCCTGACGTGGACGCGATCGAGGGACTGTCGCCCGCCATCTCGATCGAACAGAAGACCGCCGGCGCCAATCCGCGGTCCACGGTCGGCACGATCACGGAGGTCTATGACTACCTCCGGCTGTTGTGGGCCCGCACCGGCACGCCGCATTGCCCCAACGATGGGACGCCGGTCGAGCGGCAATCCGCGTCGCAGATCACCGACTTGGTGCTCGAGTGGCCCGAGGGCACGAAGATCGAAGTGCTCGCGCCGCTGGTGCGCGGGCGCAAAGGCGAATTCCGCGACGTGTTCGAGGCGATGCGCAAGCAGGGCTTCGTGCGCGCGCGGATCAACGGTGAGACGTACGACCTGGCGAACGTTCCCAAGCTGAACAGGCGGCAGAATCACGAGATCGCCGTCGTCGTCGACCGCCTCGTCGTTCGCGCAGCGGACCGCGGCCGGCTGGCCGACTCGATCGAGACCGCGCTCAAGGCGG
The DNA here is from genome assembly GCA_035491815.1 of Gemmatimonadales bacterium. GTDB lineage: Bacteria > Gemmatimonadota > Gemmatimonadetes > Gemmatimonadales > GWC2-71-9 > 20CM-2-65-7. The sequence continues at coordinate 17,375 of DATJKA010000128.1, forward strand.
CGGAGGGCGTCGTTGAAGTCGTCCGCCAGACGGGAAGCCCGCGCTCGCGACTCTTCTCCGAGCGGTACGCGTGCCCCAAATGCGGCCTCTCGTTGCCGGAGCTGGAGCCGCGCCAGTTCTCCTTCAACTCCCCCTATGGCGCTTGCCCGGAATGCTCCGGGCTCGGCACGCGACGTGAGGTCAACGCCGACCTCGTGCTGGGCGATCAGAGTCTCTCGATTCTCGAGGGTGTCGTGCTGCCGTGGGGTGAGCCGAGCGGCTACGTGCGCAAAGTGGTGCTGCCCGCGCTCGCGAAGGCATACAAGTTCGACTTGAACTCCGCGTGGCGCGATCTGTCGCCCGCCGTGCAGAAGATCCTGCTCAAGGGCGCGCCGGGAAGAACAATCACGTATCAGTATGACAGCGAGCGCTGGCACGGCTCCTATGAATCGGGCTGGAAAGGCGTGCTCCATCACGTCGAGAAGCGCTATCGCGAGACGGCGTCGGACGCGGTGCGCGAGCAGCTCGAGCAGTACATGGTCGAGCAGGCATGCCCGGCGTGCGGCGGCCGGCGCCTCAAGCCGGAAAGCCAGTCCGTGCTGGTGGCGGGCAGGAGCATCGGCGATGTCGTCGCGCTGCCGGTGCGCGAGTCGCTCGACTTCTTCGCCAAGATCCCGCTGCGGGCGAGCGGCCGGCCCGGCCTCGATCCGGAGATTGCCAAGCCGATTCTGAAAGAAGTGACGGACCGGCTGCGCTTTCTCGTGGACGTCGGCCTCGACTATCTCACGCTCGATCGCTCGGCAGCCACGCTGTCGGGTGGCGAGGCGCAGCGCATCCGCCTGGCGACGCAAATCGGCAGCCGCCTCGTCGGCGTGCTGTACATCCTCGACGAGCCGTCGATCGGCCTGCACCAGCGCGACAACGCGCGGCTGCTGGCCACGCTCAAGGAGCTGCGCGATCTCGGCAACACCGTGCTCGTCGTCGAGCACGACGAGGAGACGATTCGCGCCGCGGATTACGTCGTGGATCTCGGGCCGCGCGCGGGCCGCCACGGCGGCGAGGTCGTCGCCGCGGGGCCGCTCGGCGAGGTCGTCCGGCATCGCGACTCGCTGACGGCGCGCTACCTGCGCGGCGAGCTGCGGATCCCGGTTCCCCCGCGGCGCCGGATCGCCAGCGCCGAGCGGACGCTGCGCATCGCCGGGGCGCGCCATCACAACCTCAAGGACCTCACGGTCGAATTCCCGCTCGGCCTCTTCGTTGCCGTGACGGGCGTGTCGGGATCGGGCAAGTCGACCCTCGTCACCGACATTCTCTATCAGGCCCTGGCGCGGCATTTCTACCGCGCCAAGGTCGTGCCGGGCGCGCACGAGCGCATCGAGGGACTCGATCACGTCGATAAGGTCATCGACATCGATCAGAGCCCGATCGGCCGGACGCCGCGCTCGAATCCTGCGACCTACACAGGGCTGTTCACGCCGATTCGCGAGCTGTTCACGTACCTGCCCGAATCGAAGCTGCGCGGCTACGGGCCGGGACGGTTCTCGTTCAACGTGAAAGGCGGGCGGTGCGAGGCGTGTCAGGGCGACGGGCTCGTCAAAGTGGAGATGCACTTCCTGCCCGACGTCTACGTCCCGTGCGAGGTGTGCAAAGGCCGGCGGTACAATCGTGAGACGCTCGAGGTCCGATATAAAGGAAAGTCGATCGCGGATGTGCTCGACCTGACGGTCGCCGACGCGCTCGATTTCTTCGAGCATCAGCCTCGTATCAGGACGAAACTCGAATTGCTCAACGACGTAGGACTCGGATACATCCACCTCGGACAGTCGGCGACAACGCTTTCGGGCGGCGAGGCGCAGCGCGTCAAGCTGGCCACGGAGCTCGCCAAGCGCGATACGGGTCGGACGCTGTACATCCTCGACGAGCCGACGACCGGATTGCACTTCGAGGACGTGCGGCTGCTGCTGGAAGTCCTCCACCGGCTGGTGGACAAGGGAAACACGGTCGTCGTCATCGAACACAACCTGGATGTCGTCAAGACCGCTGACTGGGTCATCGATCTGGGCCCCGAGGGCGGCGAGCTGGGGGGCCGCATTGTTGCCGAGGGGCCGCCCGAGCGCGTGGCGCAAACCAAAGCGTCCCACACGGGCGTGTTCTTGCGCAAGGTGTTGCAGGCAGGGGACTAGTCGATAGGTTGAATCCGGGAGCCATGTCGAATGCCACCTGAAGGCGTCGCCTTTCTCTTCACGATTTCGATTATCGGCGGAACCGTCTTGCTGTTTCCCGTCGTACGCGCCCTGGCCGAGCGCATTCGGGGGCGCGCCGATGCCGGGACACGGGAGGAGATCCAGATGCTACGCGAGGATCTGCTCGCCGAGCTGCAGCAGACCCGCAGGGAAATCGGCGAAATGAGCGAACGGATCGACTTTACGGAGCGGTTGCTGGCAAAGAAGAGTCAAACGTGAGTGGCCCCGAAGCCGTCGCGGCGGTCATGTTCTTCGGGGGATCCTTCTGGGTGCTGCGCCCCATTGGCGCCGCGATTGCCAAGCGCATCGCCGGGGAGCATCGCAAGCCAGGGCTCGACCCCGCCGAACGCGATGAGATCCTCGGAGAGCTCCAGGCGGTGCGGCAGGAAGTCGCGGAGCTCGCCGAACGGATGGACTTTGCGGAGCGGCTGCTGGCCAAGCCGAAAGGCGGCTGATGGAAGACATTCTCGCGCTGTTCATACCGATCGTCGCGGTGGGCGGCTTTTTCGCCTGGATGATCGCGCTCTCGCCGGTCGGGAAGGCGTACGCCGAGCGCTTGCGGGGCGGCAAGGGCGTCGCTCAGGACGGCGTAAGCCCGGAAGAGCACGGCGAGCTGCTCGAAAGTGTGGAGCAATTGCGCCGAGAGGTGGCGGAACTGGCGGAGCGAGTAGATTTTAC
>DATJKA010000129.1:0-16130 GCA_035491815.1 Gemmatimonadales bacterium
AAGGCACTGCACCCCGTGATGGCCGAAGGGCAGATCGAGGGCGGTTGCTTGCAGGCAGTCGGCTGGGCGACCATCGAAGAAATCAAGATGAAGGACGGCGCCTACCAGAACGACCGGCTGGCCACCTATGTGATCCCCACCGCGCTCGATGCGCCACGCATTCGCACCATTTTGGTGGAGAACCCCTACTCGCGCGGTCCGTTCGGCGCCAAAGGCATCGGCGAGCTGCCGATGGACGGGCCGGCGCCGGCGATCATCGCCGCGATTCACGACGCGACCGGTGTGTGGCTCGACGAAATCCCAGCGACTCCCGAGAAAGTATTGGCGGCATGCGCTTTACGCTGAACGGCCGCCCGGTTTCCTACGACGGAACGGGCGCGCGCCGCCTGCTCGACGTCTTGCGCGAGGATCTCGGCAAGACCGGCACTAAAGAAGGGTGTGGCGAAGGGGAGTGCGGGGCCTGCTCGGTGCTGATCGACGGCAAGGTCGTGAACAGCTGCCTCGTCGCCGCAGGTCAGGTCGCCGGCTGCAAAGTTGTCACGGTAGAAGGACTTGCCGCTGAGGACGGCCGGCTTTCGAAGCTGCAGCAGGCCTTCATCGCCCACGGCGCGGCGCAGTGCGGGATCTGCACGCCCGGGATGCTGCTCGCGGCCCACGTCTTGCTAGAGAGGACAATTCGCCCGAGTGCCGATGACGTTCGGGCGGGTCTCGCCGGCAACCTGTGCCGGTGCACCGGCTACACGAAAATCATCGAGGCGGTGCTCGCATGCGTGCCGTGAGCTACGTCCGCCCCGAGAGTCTCGAACATGCAGTGCAGTTGCTCCGAATCACTCCTGGATGTCGGCCGCTCGCCGGCGGCACCGATCTCATGGTGATGCTACACGCGGGCTCCACGCGGGAGCAGACACCGGCCGTGCTGCTCGACGTTTGGTCACTTCCCGAGTTGAAAGGCGTGCGCCGCGTTGGTGACATGCTCGAGATCGGCGCGGCCGAGTCCTACACGGGAATCATCGAGTCGCCGGACGTGAGGGAGCATTTGCCGGCGCTCGCCGCGGCGGCGCGCACCATTGGCGCCGCCCAAATCCAGAATCGTGGCACGCTGGGCGGCAACCTCGCCAATGCCTCGCCGGCCGGCGACACGCTTCCCGTCTTGCTGGCCTATGACGCCGTCGTGATCACCGACCGGCGCACGATTCCGATCGACCGCTTCTTCACCGGCTATCGCAAGACGGCGCTCGCGCCCGACGAGCTGATCACCGCGGTGCGATTTCCGCCGGGCCGGGACGTGAAATTCCGAAAGGTGGGCACGCGGGCCGCGCAAGCGATTTCCAAAGTCGTGATGGCGGTCAGTCGCTCGCCGTCGCGCGTCGCGATCGGCTCGGTGGCCGAAATGCCGCTCCGTGCCGCCGGCGCCGAAGCGGCGCTCGGCCGAGGAGATCGGACAGGCGCCGTGCGCGCGGTCGCGGACGACATCCGGCCCATCGACGACGTCCGCTCGAGCGCGGCGTATCGCCGGGCCGTCACCCAGAACATTCTGCGCGAATTGATCGATGCACTCCCGAGCCGCTGAGCTGCTCAACCTCCTCGGCATGCGCCCGCATCCGGAGGGCGGCCATTACGCCGAGCTGTTTCGTTCGCGCCACCGCGTCAACGTGCTCGACCGCAATATCGAGCGCTCCGCGCTCACGACGATCTACTTCATGCTCATCGCGGGCGAGTACAGCCGCTGGCATCGCGTCGTGTCGGACGAGATCTGGCATTACCACGAAGGCGATGCGGTGGAGCTGTTGTTGTTCGACGAACACGGCCTGCGCCGTCTGCGGCTCGGCCCGGTCGCACGTGAGACCCGGCCGACGGTGGTCGTCCCCGCCGGCACGTGGCAGGCGGCGCGGTCCACGGGCGCCTATTCGCTCGGCGGCTGCACCGTGGGGCCGGGGTTCGACTTCGCGGATTTCTCTTTGGCCGTGGATTGGCCGGAGATCGCCGCGAAGATCGCCAGCGCCGGTGCGGATCTCGCCCGCTACATCTAGTACGCCAGCAGCTCCAATGCCCTGGTGAGCACTTTGAGCCCGCGTTCCAAATCCGCGGGCTTCGTCGCTTCCTCCGGACAGTGCGACCGGCCATCGATGCTCGGCACAAACAGCATGCCGACCGTGCAGCGAGCGGCGAGGATCTGGGCATCGTGGCCCGCGCCGCTCACCAGCTCCATTGTCTGAACGCCGGAATCGCGCGCCGCGCGGGCGAGCAGCGCGCGCAACTCGGGGTGCATCGGCACGGGCGGCTTTTCCTGCAGCAAGCGGACGGCGACGTCGACTCCACGCTCCGACGCCACCGCGGCGCAGCGGGTGCGAATCCGCTCCTCCAGTGCGCGACGGGCACCCAGCTCCGGATGCCGGAGATCGACGGTGAACGTCACGCGGCCCGGAATCACGTTCATCTGATCCGGCTCCGCGCGAATTCTGCCGACGGTCGCGACGGTTTCCCCGTCGAGCGCGAGTGCGATCGCCTCCGTCGCCTGGATCATCGCGGCGGCCGCGACCAGCGCGTCCCGCCGCAGGCCCATGCGTGTGGTGCCCGCGTGATCGGGTTGGCCCGTCACGGTGACTTCGAGGTGAGCGGTGCCGACGATCGTGCTGACCACGCCGAGCGGGAGCCCGGCGCTCTCCAGAACGATGCCTTGTTCGATGTGCAGCTCGACGAACGAGTCGATGTCGTCGCGCTCGGCGCTCCGGACCTTGGCCGGATCGAGACCGCGCTCGCGCATTGCCGTCGCGATCTCCAAATCGACCGCATCGATCGCGCCGACGATCGCCCGCGAGCCCCAAAAGTTCGTGGCGAAGCGCGAGCCTTCTTCTTCGCAGATTGCCACGACTTCGAGAGGGCGGCGGGGCTTGCCCCTTTCCTTTAATAGGGTCTCGACGGCGGTGAGTCCGGCGCAGATGCCGAGTGCGCCGTCCAACCGGCCGCCGTGGCGGACGGTGTCGATGTGGGAGCCGGTGACGATCGCCTTGCCGTCGCCGTCCGCTCGACCCCAGAGATTGCCGACGGCGTCGCGCCGCGTCGCGAGCCCGGCGCCTCGCATCCAGCCCTCGACGCGCGCGAGCGCCTCGACCCACGCATCGCCGTAGAGCGGCCGGAACGTCCCGCCGTCCGGTTGAGCGCCGATGGCGTAGAGCGCGTCCAGGCGTCGTTCTAAGGTTTCTGCAGCGTTCCCCATCCCGCCTCGCCAATGACTTGGCCGTCGAGAAAGACCGTCCGACCGCGCACGATCGTGCGCACGACTTTCCCGGTGAATTCCCGTCCCAGGTAGGGACTCACGCCGCTGCGCGTTTGCAGGGCGGGCGCCTCGAATGTCCAACGCTGTTCGAGATCGACGAGCGCGAAGTCGGCGTCTGCACCGACCGCGATCGTGCCTTTGCGTGGAAAGAGGCCGAACAGCTGCGCCGGCGACGTGGATGTGAGGTGCGCGACGCGTTCGAGCGACAATCCCCGCGCGTGCACGCCCTCGGTCAAAAGCACCGGAAGCGTGGCCTGAATCCCCGCGACACCGCCCCACGCACGCCGAATGTCGTCGTCGCCCTTGTGCTTGTCGGCGGCGGGGCAGGGTGAGTGATCGGAGGCGATGAGATCGACGCCGCCGGCGAGCACCTCGTCCCAGAGCGCGTCGCGCGTGGCCGCGTCGCGAATCGGCGGGGCGCATTTGAGCGGCGGCCCAATCCGCTCGAAGTCGTCTTCGGTGAAGGCGAGGTAATGCGGGCACGTCTCCGCAGTGATCGCCACGCCCTTGCTGCGCGCCGCATCGACCTCGGCGAGTCCCGCGGCGCAGCTGACATGGACGACGTGAGCGCGCACAGTCTTGCCGGCGCCGCGCATCGCCGCGAGCAGATGCCGGATGGCTGCGACTTCGGCCTCTGGCGGCCGTGCGCGACACCACGACAGCCGGTCGGCGTCCTGTACGGAGGCGGTGCGATCGAGCAGGTCCTGGCTTTCGGCATGCACGGCGACGATCGCGTTGAGGCGCGCCGCGGTCTTCAGGCCGATCGCCAGGATGCCGTTGGTCACGCGGGGGAAGTCGTCGATGCCGCTGTGGCTCATGAACGCTTTGAAGCCGACGACGCCGCGCTTATGCAGGGGCTCGAGGTCCGTGAGGTTGTCGGGGACGAGGCCGCCCCAGAGACCGAAATCCACGACGGCCCGATTAGTTGCACATACAACTTTCTCGTCGAACGCGGCGGCCGTCGTGGTCGGCGGATGTGCGTTGAGCGGCATTTCGAGGACGGTTGACACGCCGCCTGCCGCGGCGCCGCGCGTCCCAGCCTCCCAACCTTCCCAGTCCGCGCGACCCGGCTCATTGAAGTGGACGTGGGCATCAACCAAGCCGGGAAGCACAATCAATCCGCTGGCATCGATAGTTTCGCCGCCGGCGCGGAGATGGGTGCCGATGGCGGAGATCACGCCATCCTCGATAGCGATGTCCACCTGACGCTGGCCTGTGGGAAGGACCGCTGTGCCACCTCGAATGATCACCAGGCCTTACCGCACCTCTTCTATAACGATCTCCTGAGCTCCTTCCCAGAGCGTGAGTCTGCCAATCTCGGGAAGCTGTTCTTGTCCCTGTGTAATCGTCGCGAAGTGGTTCCCCGCCAACTGGCCAACCTTGCTGGCGAACATCGTCGATCCATAGGGAAAGAGCAGCTCGGTCTCACTGATCCCGCCGGGGTAGAGCAGGAGCATGCCGGGCGCCGGATGGCTGGTATGATTTTCGAACTCGAGGCCGAGTTTCTTGTCGCCCATCGGAATCCACGTTGACTCGCCGCTCCAGCGGCAGTGGACTATCTTGGATTTGAGCGGCAGCATCTTGCGAATCACGGCCACCGTTTTGGGCGCGGCCTGCTCTTCGAGGCGCGCCGTAAACGCCAGGGTTCCCACGCGGATCTTGAGCATGCCCAACACTAACCGTCCAACGATTTCGACGCACGTCCTCGACACCACGCGCGGCGAGCCGGCCGCCGGTGTGCGCGTGACGCTGTCACAGAGCGACGGCAAGCAGCCGGTGACGAATGAGACCGACGCGGACGGCAGGATCGCCAGTCTCGGCGACGGCGACCTGAAGCCTGGATCCTACCGCCTGACCTTCGAGGTCGGCGCCTACTATAAGAAGAAGGCGCTCACGCCGTTTCTCGATCGAGTGACAATTGAGTTTCAGGTCACGGATACGACGCGCAAATACCATATCCCGCTGCTGATGTCCCCGTTCGCATGCTCGAGCTACCGAGGCAGTTGAACCTCTTCGAGAACGCCGGCCCTTTGCTGGACCGGCTTCAGGCGGAAGGACGAGTCACGGGTGACGCGGGCGTTGTGGCGCGGGCGCGCGAAATCATCGAGTCCATGACCGAAGGAGAGCAAATCGCCGTCATCAATGCCCACCCGCGGATCGGCGAGCGGGCCGATACGTTGTCGGCCGCGTCCTTCCGCGAGCAGGGGTACGATCGCGACGCGACACCGCCCGACGTACTGCGCCGGCTGGCCGTGCTCAACGAGGAGTACGAAGCGAAATTCGGGTTCCGGTTTGTCGTGTTCGTGAATCGACGGACGAAGGAAGCGATCGTGCCGGTACTCGAGGCGCGGCTGCGCGGCACGCGCGACGAAGAGCGCCGGATCGCACTGCGAGAAATCCTGGCCATTGCCGAAGACCGGTTGAGACGAGGGGAGGCATGATGGCGCTGTCGCGTCGGGAATTCGCGGAACAGTTGGCGTTGATGGCTGCGGCACCGTGGTTCATCGAGGATCTGAAGGCGGGGCCGGCGCCGCAACAACCCCAACAGGCAGCCGAGCCTTCCGCGCTTGCCAAAGCGCTCGCCGAGGCCATTCGGCTGCGCTACCCGGACCGCTTTTCCGCTGAAGATCTCGCCACGATCACCCGCAGCATCGATGGCCGGCTACGTGCAGTCGAGCGCCTCTATCAAACCGCGTTGACCAATGGTGACGAGCCCGACTTCGTGTATTCGGTTTACCGGGGAGACGACTGATGGATTTCGCCTTCCTGTCGATCGCCGAGCTCGGCACGCTGCTGCGCCGGAAGAAGTCGTCCGCGACGGAGCTGGCGACGTATTTCCTCGACCGGCTCGAGCGCGTCGGCCCGCAGCTCAATGCCGTCGTCACCGTGACGCGCGAGCGCGCGCTCGCCGAAGCGGCCCAGGCCGATCGGGAAATCACAGCGGGAAAATGGCGCGGGCCGCTGCACGGCATCCCCTATGGCGTGAAGGACCTCCTCGCGACCAAAGATTATCCGACGACGTGGGGAGCGGAGCCCTACCGCCAGCAGAAGTTCGACAGCGACGCCACAGTGATCGAGCGGCTCGGCGCCGCGGGCGCGGTGCTCTGCGCCAAGCTCGCGATGGTCGAGCTCGCGGGCGGCATGGGCTACAATCAGGCCAATGCCTCGTTCACGGGGCCGGGGAAGACGCCGTGGAACACCGCGTACTGGAGCGGCGGCTCCTCGAGCGGTCCGGGCGCCGCGGTCGCGGCGGGACTCGTGCCGTTCGCGATCGGCTCGGAAACGTCGGGCTCGATTCTCACGCCGTCCGCCTACTGCGGCATCACCGGGCTCCGGCCGACGTACGGGCTCGTGAGTCGCCACGGCGCGATGGCCCTCGCGTGGACGATGGACAAGCTGGGCCCGCTGGCGCGGAGTGCGGACGACTGCGCCGCCGTGCTGGCAGTGATTGCGGGGAAGGACCCGAAGGATCCGTCGTCGGTGGCGCGGGGCTTTCGCATGATGGCGGTGGCCCAGCCAAAGTATCGAGTCGGTATTCCGAAGAACGCCGATACCGGCATCCAGCCTGAGGTTGCCGCGAATTTCCGGGCGGCGCTCAAGGTGCTCGCGGACAAGCTCGAGATCGTCGAAGACGTCGAGCTGCCCGATCTCCCCTACGGCGCCGTCGCCGGTATGATCATCGCCGCCGAGGGCGCGAGCGCGTTCGACGACCTGCTCAAGGACGGCCGGCTGTCGCAGCTCACCGCGCCCGAAGATCGCACCGGCGGCTATCCCGCGCTCGCAGTCACCGCGCCAGACTATCTGCGCGCCCTGCGCGTGCGCCGGCCGATGCAGCGCGCGCTCGACGATTTTCTCAAGAAGTTCGACGCGCTCGCCGTGCCGACGCGCACCACCGTCGCCAATCCGATCGACAAGTCGTTCCGTGACGGCTGGCCCGGCATCACGGGGGGCGCGAACGTGATAGGCCCGACGAACGTCGTCGGCGTTCCGGGGATCTCGGTGCCCAACGGTTTCGGCGTCCAAAACCTGCCGACCGGCCTCAGCTTTACGGCCCGCGCGTTCGACGAGGCGAAGCTCGTGACGCTGGCGCGCCTGTATCAGTCGCGCAGCGACTGGCACACCCGCAAACCACCGCTCGCCGGCTGATGTTCGCGATCATCAAGCTGATCCAGTCGCTGTTCGGCGCGCTCCACTCGGAGGGCACGCCCGGCCAGCTCGCGGCCGGCATCGTACTCGGCTCGTTCCTCGGCCTGACGCCGCTCCTCAATCTCCACAACGCCGTCATCTTCGCGGCGCTCGTGCTGCTCAACATCTCGTTCGCCGGCGGCATGCTGGGCTGGGCGGTCTTCATCCCGTTCGGGTTTCTGCTCGATCCGCTGTTCGACTGGATCGGCCACAGCCTGTTGCTCGCGCCGGGGCTGCGCGGCTTGTGGACGTCGCTCTACAACATGCCGATCATGCCGCTCACGAACTTCAACAACACCGTCGTGCTCGGCAGCGTCGTGTTCGCGCTGCTCTTCGCCGTGCCGCTGTTCTTCGCTGCCCGCTATGGCGTGGTCCGCTATCGCGCCACGCTCGGGGAGCGCGTGCGCCAGTCGAGGTGGTATCGCGCCGTCATGGCCTCGAAGGTCTACAACGTCTACAAGATGTTCCGCCCATGAGCTCTCCGGCTCCTCGTCTCAAGGTCTTCCGCTGGCGGGCGGTCGGTCCGTTGCTCGTGCTGCTCGTCATCGCCGTGATTCTCTGGATTCTGTTCGCCGACACGATCGCGCGGCATGAATCGCAGCAGGTCGGCACGCAGGTCCTGGGCGCGAAGGTCGAGATTCAGGACATGCACGTCGATCTGCCGCACGGCAAAGTCACGCTGCGCGGTCTGACGATCGCGAGCCCGCACGAGGCCCTCCGCAATTTGCTGCAAGCCGACGAGCTCGCGGCCGACATCGACGTCGTGCCGCTCACCGAGAAGAAGCTCATCATCAATCGCATCGCCGCGACCGGGCTTCGCTTCGGTACGCCGCGCGCGACGGACGGCCGCGTCGCGGCGAAGTCGGGGGAGGGAATTGCCGGCCGGGTGATGGCCGAGACGCGCGAGTGGGCCAGCCAGTTCCAGATTCCGGTGTTGCAGCTCGCGACCGGCAAGCTCAGCATCGATTCGCTCGACCCGCGCCGGCTGTCGGCCATTCCCGCCGCTCAGGCGCTCGGCGCGCGCGCCGATTCGAGTCGCAAGGCCTGGCAGGCGGGCTTCGACAGCCTGAACCTCGGCCCGACGCTCGACTCGGCGAAAGCGGCGCTCGACCGCTTGCAGCACGCGAGCGCAACCGATCTCGCCACGTTGAACGACGCGCGCCAGGCGATCGATCGGCTGAAGCGCGCGCGCGATCGCGTGACCGCGCTGGACCGCGGCGTGACGCAGGGCGTCGCCGGCCTCAAGTCCGGACTCGCGGGGCTCGACAGCGCGCGCCAGCGGGACTACGCGTTCGCGCGCAGCCTGCTGAAGCTGCCGAGTTTCGACGCGCCGCAGATCGGGGCGGCGCTGTTCGCCCCGGGCGCCATCAAGCCGTTCGAACGCGTGCTCTACTACGCGCAGCTCGCGCGCCGCTACATGCCGCCCGGTCTGCTGCCGCGCGCCGCCACCGGACCGAAGCGCGCGCGCCGCGCCGGTGAAGACATTCGGTTCCCGAAGGAGCGCGACTTGCCGGCGTTCCTGCTGCGCTCGGCCGAGTTGTCGTTCCTGCTGCATCCGAATTCCGCGCAGCCGCAGCGCTACGGCGGCCAACTGTCGGGTCTCACCAGCGATCCCGCGCTGTACGGCCGTCCGACTCAGCTCAGCGCCAGCGGCCCGCAGCTCGCGGCCGGCGCCATGCTCAACCACGTGCGCGAGATTCCCGTGGACACCGCGGGCGCGACGGTGGGCGGCATCACGTTGCCGCCGTTCACCGTGCCGGGATTGCCGCTGCGGCTCGACCCGGGCGCGGCGACGACGACGCTTGGCTTCACTCTCAACGGCGACACGATTCATGCGCGGTTCGCGGTGCGGTCGACCAACGTGCAGTGGGCGCGGGACTCCGGACTCACCCGCACGACGATCGGCGAGCTGATCTGGCGAACCGTCTCGGGCATCAAGGACCTCGATCTCGAGGCGCGGATCTCCGGCGAGCTCCATCATCCCGATCTCGCCGTGCGCTCAAATCTCGATCAGGCGATCGCGACGCGGCTGCGCGCGGTCCTCGGCGAGCAGGTCGCCGCGGCGGAGAAGCAGGTGCGCGCGCGCGTGGACTCGCTGGTGAACGACAAAGTCGGGCCCGTGCGCGCCCGCGTGAACGAGGTCCAAACGCAGGCACAGGCGCAGGTCGCGCAACAGCGCGCCAAGGTCGATGAGTTGCAGAAGCAGCTCGAGCAACGGCTGCGACAAGTGCTCGGCGGCGTGCGGTTGCCGTGAGCGTCCAAACCCTCCTTCACTGTCCGGCATCTTAACCACGTGCCGGACGATCTTGTCGCCCGCGCTCAAGCCGGCGATCAAGCCGCCTTCCGGGACCTCTATCGTCAGCACGCCGGACGCGTCTACGCGCTGTGTCTCCGCCTCACCGGCGACGCTCGCGATGCCGAGGAGCGGACGCAGGACGTCTTCGTGCGCCTCTGGGACAAGCTCGGCTCGTTTCGCGGCGAGAGCGCATTCAGCTCCTGGCTGCACCGGCTCGCCGTCAACGTCGTGTTCAACGAGCGCCGCACCACCGGCCGGCGGGAGCGGCGCGTGATGCCGGCGGCGGACCCCGGGACGCTCGAGCGGCCTCGCGGCAACCCGACGGAGGGTCTCAGTATCGATCTCGAGCGCGCGATTGCCGAGCTGCCGGAAGGGGCGCGCGAGGTGTTCGTGCTGTTCGACATCGAAGGCTACGGGCACGGCGAGATCGCCGAGCTCACGGGAATCGCGGAGGGGACGTCGAAGGCGCAGCTGTTTCGCGCGCGGCGACTGTTACGGGAGAAGCTGGAACGATGAACGAACGCGAGTTGCTCGACGCCGTCAGCAAATTGCCGAAGAGCATCGAGCCGCCCCACGACCTGTGGCCGGCGATCGAGACTCGGCTGGATCGTCGTCGTCGCGCCTGGGTCTGGGTGCCACTCGCGGCCGCTGCTGTGCTCCTCGTCATGCTGATGAGTCGCGGGCATCCGAGCACGTGGGACGTCACGGCCCTCGCCGGCCGGCCGCTGCTCGGCACCGAGCGACTCGTGGCCACCGGCCGCCTGCGCGTCGGCGATTGGCTGCAGACCGACGATTCCTCGCGCGCGTTGATCGCCGTCGGCCGCATCGGTCAGGTCGAAGTGAAGCCCGCTTCTCGCGTCCAGCTCGTCGCAGCCCAGGCGACCGAGCACCGTCTCGCGCTCGCCCGCGGCATGATCGCGGCCAAGGTCGATGCCATGCCGCGACTCTTCTTCGTGGATACGCCGGCCGGCACCGCGATCGATCTCGGCTGCGCGTACACGCTCGAGACCGACTCGCTCGGCAACGGCCTGCTCCACGTCACGAGCGGCCAGGTCGAGTTTGCGAGCGGCTCGCGCTCCGCTCGCGTGCTGGTGGGGACGCTCGTGCACATCCGGCCGTTACTCGGCCCGGGCACGCCGTACGTCGAAGACGCGCCGGCGCCGTTGGTGACCGCGCTCGTTGCGTTCGACTTCGGGGACGGGCGAGGCAGCGCTCGCGCGACCCGCACCGTGTTGGCCCTCGCGCGCGCACAGGACGCCGTCTCGCTGTGGCATCTGCTGCAACGCGTCGACGTCTCGCTGCGCGGCGCCGTGTACGACCGCCTCGCCGCGCTCGTGGCGCCGCCGCCGGGCGTCACGCGCCGCGCCGCCATCGCGCTGCATCCGCGCGACCTGGAGGGCTACTGGAGCAAGATCGAGCGCATCCATTTCCGCACGACGGTGTTGCGCGGCGTCCGCGACATCGATCCGAGAACGGGACTCGCCAAGCCAAAGTAGCGCTGGACCATATCTTTTTCGCTCATGACGACCACATACGCTCGTCGCTTGGGCCTCTTCTCCGGCACGATGGCGGTCGTCGGCGGCATCATCGGCGGCGGCATCTTTCGCACGCCGGCGACCGTCGCCGAGCGCGTCGGCACGTCCACCGCCATCATCTTCGTGTGGGTCCTCGGCGGCGTCATCGCGTTGATCGGCGCGTTCTCGTTCGCCGAGCTGGGGCAGCGCCGGCCGCGCGCGGGTGGCGGCTACGTCTACTTGCGCGAGACGTTCGGGCCCCTCGCCGCGTTTCTCTACGGGTGGACGCTGGTCCTCGTCATCGCGACCGGGGCGATCGCCGCCGTCGCCGTCACGTTTGCCGATTACACGCTCGCCTTCTTCGATCTCCCGCACCGCTTCTCCGTGCCGCTTGCGGTTGCGGCGATCGCGCTGCTGTCGGGCATCAATTACGTCGGCGTCCGGCCCGCGGCCATCACGCAGAACATTTTCACAATCTTGAAACTCGCCGCGTTGGCCGCGTTGATCGGCGCGGGATTGGTGCTCGCCGTCCCCGGCGCGCCGCCCGTCAGCCCATCTGCCCATCCGTCCGTCTCGTGGGGAGCTGCGCTGGTTCCGATCCTGTTCACCTACGGCGGCTGGCAGCAGACGAATTTCATCGCCGAAGAAATCGTCGAGCCCGAGCGGAATCTGCCGCGGGCACTGGTACTCGGTGTGACGATCGTCGTGGCCGTCTACCTGCTCAGCAACTTCGCCTACTTGCGCGTCCTCGGTCCCGCGGGTCTCGCGGCAAGCACCGCCCCCGCCGCGGACACGATGCGCGCGGTGCTTGGCCCCAGCGGCGGGAAGGTCATCGCCGCCGGTATCGCGCTGTCGTCCTTCGGATTCTTGAACCTCGTGATTCTCGTGACGCCGCGCGTGCTGCAGGCGATGGCCGCCGACGGCGTGTTCTTCAAAAGGTTCGCCGAGCTGCATCCGGTGTATCGCACGCCCACGCTGGCGACCGTCGCGCTGGCGCTCTGCGCGATCGTCCTGACGCTCTCCGGGACGTTCGGACAGCTCGTGGACTATGTCACGTTTGGAGACTGGATCTTCTTCGGGTTGTGTGTGGCGGGGTTGTTCGTGTACCGGGCCAGGGAAGGTGTGCCCGCGTTCCGGGTCCCGGGCTATCCCGTCACGCCGGCGCTGTTCGTGCTGGCAGCGGCGTTCGTCGTGGCGAGCGCCATCGCCTCCAACCCGCGCAACGCCGCCATCGGCGCGGGGCTGATCGCACTCGGCGTCCCGGCGTTCTTCGCCTGGCGCACGCGCAGGACCCCGTGAGCACGAAGACACCGGCGCCATGGGCCGACCGGCTGACCGACGAGTTCACCGCGGCCGACGAATGGGCGACGCGGCTCGTGCAGCCCCTCAACACGGTCCAGCTCAACTGGCGGCCGAGGTGGGGGGCGTGGAGCATCGGCCAATGTCTAGAGCACCTGGCGGTGTCGAGCGAAGTGTATTTACCGCCGATCGTAGCGTCGCTGGCGGGGCGGCCCCGACTGGCGCGCGAGGTGGTGTGGTTGGCGCAGCACCTCGATGTGAATCGCATCCGCTTCGTGAACCCGTTCGTGTGGGTGATTCGCTTCACGGTAGGGACCGGGCTCGAAATTCTGTCGCAGCACGAGCGCCGCCACCTGCAGCAGGCCGAGCGCGTGCGCGGGGCGATGGGCTTTCCGTGATCTCCGTCGCCTGACTAAACGGTTGGGCGGCGCTATATTGGCACCCCTCGTGCCGACTCAGATCACGCTCTGCCCCCGCTGTGGAAAGCCCCTCCAACCGGGGGCTCGTTTTTGTCCCAGCTGCGGCTCCGACACCTCGGGACAGCAGACCGCACTCGCGACCGCCAAGATCGACCGGCCGTCCACGCTCGTCACCAAGGGCGAAGCCGGCGTCGTGGACGCGCTGCGCCAGGCGACGCTCGGCGAGTACGAGGTGATGGGCCTGCTCGGTCGCGGCGGCATGGCGACCGTCTACCTCGCGCACGACATCGCGCTCGACCGCAAGGTCGCGATCAAGGTGATGGCGCCGCACCTGATCTCCGGCGAAGGCATGGCGGAGCGCTTCAAACGCGAAGCGCGCACCGCCGGGTCGCTGAGCCATCCGCACATCATCCCGATTTACGCCGTCAAAGAAGCGGG
Source organism: Gemmatimonadales bacterium (assembly GCA_035491815.1). Lineage (GTDB taxonomy): Bacteria > Gemmatimonadota > Gemmatimonadetes > Gemmatimonadales > GWC2-71-9 > 20CM-2-65-7. The sequence goes on from DATJKA010000129.1 coordinate 13,429, forward strand.
CGACTTGCTGTTCTTCGTGATGAAGTTCGTCGAGGGCCGGCCGCTCGACGGCATCATCCGCGACACGGGCGCGCTGCCGTTCCCGATGGTCCAGCAGATCATGCAACAGGTCGGCTCGGCGCTCGGCTACGCGCATCGCCGGGGCATCATCCATCGCGACATCAAGCCCGCCAACATCATGCTCGACGTGGACGGCTGGGCGGTCGTCACGGACTTCGGGATCGCAAAGGTCTCCGACAAACAGGGGCTCACGATGACCGGCGCGACGGTCGGCACGCCGTCGTACATGAGCCCCGAGCAGTGCGCGGCCACGAAGGAGCTGACGCCGGCGTCGGACCAATACTCGCTCGGCGTCGTGGCGTACGAGATGCTGGCGGGGCGGCTGCCGTTCAACGCCGACTCCGTCATGGCGATCATGTACGCGCATTTCAACGAGCCGCCGCCGCCGATTGAAGGGGCGCGCCCCGACTGTCCGCCGGCGCTCAGCGCCGCGGTCATGCGGATGCTCGAGAAGGATCCCGAGAAGCGGTGGGCGAACGTCGAAGCCGCGGTCGCGGCGTTCGGCGCGGCGCCGCTGCCACCCGACGATCCGGTGCGCACGAAGATGATGACCCTCGCGACGCAGGGTGGGAATTCGCAGCTGCTCGCGAAGTTCAGCACGCCGGCGAGTCCGACCCCGATTGGCCGCAGCCGCGCCGCAGGGGCTGGCGGCACCGCCGCGACGACGAATGTCACGGGGCTCGTGCTCACGCCGCGCACCGTCACCGTTGCCGTCGGCGGCCACGTGCAGCTGACCGCGCGGCCCAAGCGCGCGAGCGGCGACACGCTCATCGGCCGGATGATCAGCTGGGCGACGACCGAGCCCGAAATCGCGACCGTCTCGGATTCGGGGCTCGTCACCGCGTTGAAGGCCGGCGAGGCGACGATCACCTGCACGTGCGAGGGCGCGAGCGCGACCGCGACGGTCCTGGTGAGCGAACACAAGAAGTCGCGCGCGCTCACCTACGTCGTCGGCCTCGTCGTGCTCGCGGGCCTCGGAGTCGGTGGCTGGTTGTTCGGGCCGTGGGGGAAGCCCTCAGCCGCAGTGCCGCCCCCGCCCCCGCCCCCGCCCTCGGCCCCGGCGGCATCGCCGACCGACAACAGTCACAGTGTGGCGACCCAGCAGGCGGCGCCCCCACCACCTCCGCCACCGGCGCCCGTCACACCATCCACGACGCCGAACAAGCCGGTCAATCGACCGGTCAACGAGCGCAGCGCGCGAGGGAACCCGACGACGCCGCGGCGAGACTCCGCGGTAGCGATCACGCCGCCGCCGGCAGCCCCGCAGGCGGTGACCGTCATTCCTCCGGCGGCGCCGCCTGCGGCGGAGCCACCACCGCCACCGCCCGCGCCGACACAACCGGCCGATCCGCGCCCGCTCATCGACGCCGCGGTGCAAGGCTACGCGCGGGCGCTCGAGTCGCGGGACGTGCAGCAAGTACGGCGCGCGTATCCCGGGCTCACGACGCAGCAGGCGCAGGTATGGCGTGACTTCTTCGGGATGGTGAGCGATCTGAAGGTCGACATCGCCATCAAGCAGCTGCAGATCACGGGCGACGTTGCCGAAGCGCAGGTCGACGGGTTCAGTGATTTCGTCCAGAACCGGCGGCAGCAGCGCCAACCGCTGAGCTTCCACGCCACGCTCGACCACACCGGCGGAACCTGGCGGATCGGATCGATTCGATGAGACGCTACTGGGTGTTGGCCGGCTTTTTCGTTGGCGCAGGTATAGCCTTCGCGTGCACGACCGACACGGCGATCGGCCCCGACGCCGCGCTGGACTCCCTTTACATCGAGCCCGGCAACGCGGTCATGGTCGTCGACGACACGCTGCATCTCACGGCCATCGGCGTCGACAGCACCGGCCGGCGGTTCGCGGACACCCGCGTCACGTGGAGCTCGACCGATCCGACGATCGCGCTCTCAGCGACGGGATCGGCCGTCGGCATCGCCGTCGGCCCCGCCACGGTGCAGGTCCGCGCCGGGGGGATGAGCGCGAGTGCGACGATCACGGTGCAGCCACGGCCGGTGCTCGCGTTCTCGCCCGACAGCGTGACGTTCAGCGGATTCGCGAACGGACCCGATCCCGCGCCGGTCGAGATCACGATCAGCAACGGCGGCGGCGGAACGCTCGCGCCGTCCATCGACTCGGTTCGCTACCTGACGGGGACGCCGGGATGGCTGCAGGCGACGATGGTCCCGGGCGCCGGCAACGACACACTGCGCCTCGTCACGTCGACCAGCACGCTGACCGTCGGCTCCTATAGCGCGACCGTCTTCCTTAGCGCGGCGAAGGCGACGTCCAAGACGGTGAAGGTCCGCCTCAGCATGGGTGTGGACGCACCGGCCACGATGGTAATCGATTCCGGCGACGGGCAAACCGCGACCGTGAACACTACTGTGCCGGTGCGGCCGAGCGTGTTGGTGGCGGATCAGTACAGCAATCCGGTGCCGGGCGCAGCGGTCACCTTTAGCGTCACAGGCGGCGGTGGCTCGGTCAATCCGGTGACGGGCGTCGTCACCGACGCGGCTGGCCGCGCTCGCGTGACGAGCTGGACCCTCGGCACCACCGCGGGCGGGAACTCGCTGCAGGCCACGACGACCGGTGTCACCGCCGTGAGCTTCAGCGCGACCGGTACCGCGGGTGCACCGGCGAACACCGC
>DATJKA010000130.1:0-98079 GCA_035491815.1 Gemmatimonadales bacterium
ACCGCGCGACGTGCCGGCGTGAAAGACGATGACGTCCTCCCCCAGCTCCGCCTCACTGGGCATCCGAATGACCGCGCCCTTTTCCGGACTGTCGGGATAGCCGCGCGCGGCCAGCACGGTCGTCACTGCCGCGCGATCGACGGTGAGGACGTGCTGCGTCAGCAGCGGCTTCCAGCGCCGCTCCGCGATCGCCACGAGATGCTCGCTGAATCCGGGAAGCAGCGCGGGGAGGAGCACCTGCGTTTCGGGGTCGCCGAAGCGGGCGTTGAACTCGAGCACCGACGGCGTGCCGTCGGCGAGAATCATGAGCCCCGCATACAGCACGCCCTCGTACGGCGTGCCTTGAGCGGCGACTTCCCGCAAGACCGGCTCGAACACGTCCGTGCGCACGCGCGCGAGCAGCGCGTCGGTCGCGATGCCGACGGGACAGTATGCGCCCATGCCGCCGGTGTTCGGCCCGGTGTCGCCTTCGCCCAGTCGTTTGTGGTCCTGCGCCGGCGGCAGGAGGATGAGGCGCTCGCCGTCGGTCAGCGCGAGGACGGACAGCTCCTCACCTTCGAGGAACTGCTCGATCACGATCTCTTTGCCGGCTTCGCCCAGCGAACCGTCGAGCATGGCGCGCGCAACCGTGGCGGCTTCGATCCGCGTCCGGCAGACGACGGCGCCTTTTCCGGCGGCCAGGCCTGATGCCTTCACGACCAGCGGCTCGGCGTGATCGCCGATGTACTCGAGCGCCGGTCCCATATTGTCGAAGGTCGCGCTGGCCGCCGTGGGCACGCCGGCGCGCTTCATGACTTCCTTCGCGTAGGCCTTCGACGATTCGAGCCGCGCCGCTTGAGCCGACGGGCCGAACACGGCGCGGTGTTGCTCGCGCAGACGGTCGGCCAAACCGGCCGCGAGCGGCGCTTCCGGGCCGATGATGGTGACGTCGATGTCGTGCTGCGAGACGGCGGCGGTGAGCTCGTCGATCGCCGTGGCGGCGATGGGGAGGTTCGTCGCGAGGCCGGCCGTTCCGGGATTACCGGGGGCTGCGAAGATGGTGTCGGAGGGGGCGTCGCGCCGCAGCGCCCAGACGAGGGCGTGTTCGCGTCCGCCCCCTCCGACGACCAGTACGTTCACCTCTTCTTGAATGCGTCCGAGAACGCCTGCGCCGCCCGCTTGGCGGAATCGACGACGTCGTTCACGACGGCCTTTGCTTCCTTCATATAGTGCTCGCGTGCCTCATCGATGTCTTTGTCGATGGGACGGTTGTCGGCGTCGGGACCGCGGCGGGTGTACTCGCCGTTCAGAATCCGCTCGTAATGACCCGCCTCGATCCAGCGCTGCAGCTCGGCGGCGCGAAGCGTGTTGAACGGATGCGTGCGGTCGAGCGTGTTGAGGATCTGGAAGATGCGGTCGAGCGGGCCGCCCGACTCCTCGTATTCCTTGGCCTGCACGAGGAAGGCGTTGAGGTCCATCTGCTTCATGTCGCCGCCGCCCGCCATCTTGAGATACATGCGCATCGCCGCGATCGGATCCTGCGTTGCCAGCAGACCGGCTCGGTCGGACGACAGCTCGCTCTTGCGGAACCATTCCAGCAGCGCGATGCGGATCGGCAGCAGCGCGATGCCGGCGAGAAACGGCAGCGTCGCGAAGCTGAAGTTCAGGATGAGCACGAGAATCGTGTGGTACAGCGCGTGGCCGCTCATCACGTGGCCGAGCTCGTGCCCGAGCAGCGTCCGCATCTCTTCGTCGTCGAGCAGCTTGAGCGCACCCGAGTTGATGACGATGAACGGGTTATCCATCCCGAACGCGCCGGCGTTGACGAACGGCGTCTGCGACACGAACAGCTCGGGCCGCGGATCCCAGTCCAGCGTCGTCAGGACGTCGGTGTAGAGGTCGTTGAGCCGCGGGAACTGCTTCGGCCCGACGCGGACGGCATCGGCCTGAAAGAGCAGCCGGATGCCACGCTCGCCGATGAAGCCCGAGATTTTTTTTACTACCAGGTCGAATCCGGGAATGGAGCGAAGCGACTGTAGCGCGGCGCGGTCGGCTGGGTGCTCCCAGCTGACGGGCGCGATTTGGGTCAACGTTTTCCGCGGGCGCGCCGCGGGCAGGTTATTCGTCGGCTGAGTCATACGTTCGTTCTCCAACTGGGGATGCCAGACCTACGATATATCGGACGCGGTGTTTCGCCTCAGTCATCGGCCAACGCCTGGTCCAGGTCGGCAATCAAATCGTCAACGTCCTCCACGCCTACGGACAGCCGGACCAGGCTATCCGAGAGTCCCATGCGGCGACGCATCTCCGGCGGGACGCTGGCGTGTGTCATCGACGCCGGATGGCCGATCAAGCTTTCGACGCCACCGAGGGATTCAGCGAGCGCGAAAATCCGCGTGCGTTCGACAAACCGGCGCGCGAACGCCGTATCCCCCAATTCAATGCTGATCATCCCGCCGAAGCCCTTCATCTGTCGCGCCGCCAGCTCGTGCTGCGGATGCGAGCGCAGGCCCGGATAGTACACACGCTTCACGCGCGGATGCTTCTCGAGCCACTCGGCGACCCGGCGGCCACTGGCGTCGTGCGCGCGCATGCGCAGCGCCAGCGTCTTCGTCCCGCGAAGCGCCAGCCAGCAGTCGAACGGCCCGGGCACGGCGCCGCTCGAGTTCTGGAGAAACCCGATCCGCTCCGCGACGTCGTCGCGGCCGGTGACGAGCATGCCGCCGACCATATCGGAGTGGCCGTTGAGATACTTCGTCGTCGAGTGCAGAACGATGTCGGCGCCGAATTCGAGGGGCTGCTGGAAGAAGGGAGTCGCGAAGGTGTTGTCGACGACGAACAGCGCTTTCGCTTTGCGCGCGATCTCGCCTGTCGCGGCGAGGTCGCACAGTCGCATCATCGGGTTCGTGGGGGTCTCGGCGTAGACCAGCTTGGTGTTCGGCGTGATCGCGTCCGCCACCGCCTTCGTATCACCGCCGTCCACGAACGTGAACGTCATGCCCATGCGCGCCCAGATGTGCGTCATCTGGCGATGCGAGCCGCCGTACACATTCTCGCCGCTCACGACGTGATCACCTGCCGACAGGAGCTTCATCACCGCGTCGAGCGCGGCTAACCCTGAGCCGAATGCGAATCCGTGTCGCCCGCCTTCCAGCGCCGCGACGTTGCGCTCGAGCGCCTCGCGCGTCGGGTTGCGCGTGCGGGCGTACTCGTAGCCTTTATTCCGGCCGAGGCCTTCCTGGATGTAGGTGGAGGTCTGGTAGATCGGCGACATAACGGCGCCGCTGAGGGGATCGCCCAGGTACCCGGCGTGAACCGCGCGTGTCGCAAAGCGATGCGTGAGGTCCTGTTCGGCGACTCGCGTCATGGTCGGAACGTAAGGGCGGCTTCCCGAGCGGGCAAGCGACCTATACTTTGCGGCCCATGCCGCCGTTCTCGGGAATGCGCTGTCTGGTGGTGGACGACGAGCCGCGCTTGCGGCGCGTCCTCGTCCGCCTGCTCGAGGGGGAAGGGTTCACGTGCGCCGAGGCGGGCTCGGGCGTCGAGGCGTTGAAGGAGCTCGAGAAGGGGGCCGTGCCGCTCGTGATCTCCGACCTCCGCATGCCGGAGATGGACGGCGTGACACTGCTGCGCGAGATCATCACCCGCTGGCCCGGGACCGCCGTCATCGTCGTCACCGCCGTCGCCGAGGTTGAAAGCGCCGTCGCGTGTTTGCAGATGGGCGCGCTCGACTACGTCGCCAAGCCGTTTCATCTCGACGAAGTGCGCGCGCGGGTGTCGCAGGCGCTGGACAAGCGGCGGCTCATCATCGAAAACCGCAACTACCAGGCGGGCCTGGAAGAGCGCGTCGAGGCGCAAGCGCGCCGCATCGAGGAGCTGTTTCTCGAAGGCGTGCACGCGCTGGTGTTCGCGCTCGAGGCGAAGGATGCCTACACGCGCGGTCACTCGATGCGGGTTGCCAACTATTCGGTCGGCATCGCGCGCGCGCTGGGACTCGACGGCGACGCGATCGACACGATCGCCCTCGGCGCCGAGCTGCACGACGTCGGCAAGATCGGCGTCAGCGAAAGCGTGCTGCACAAGGCGGGGAAGCTGACCGACGCCGAGTACCGCCACATCATGGAGCACACCGTCATCGGTGCGCGCATTCTGGGGCCGCTGATGAAGGATGCGCCGGCCGCGCTCGCCATCGTGCGCTCGCATCACGAGTGGCTCGACGGCAAAGGTTTTCCCGACGGGCTGAAGGGCGACCTAATCCCGTTCGAAGCGCGGCTCGTCAGCGTCGCCGACGCCTTCGACGCAATGACCAGCGTGCGACCCTACCGCCCGTCGCTCTCGGTGCAGCACGCCATGCGGGAGCTGGAGGAGGGAAAAGGCGTGCAGTTCGACCCTGAGATCGTGAAGGCCTTTCTGCGGGCGTTCTCGCACGATACCTCACTGCCGATTCCGACGCCGCAGCTGCAACCGCTCCGTCTCCCGACGCGCGTGATGGAAGCCCGCCGAGTCTGACGCCCCATTAAATTGAGCGGTCTATGTCCGACACGTTGATGATCAGTGTGTCGGGAATTCGAGGTCTCGTGGGCAAAGACCTCACTCCCGAAATGGTCGCGCGCTGGGCGGCGGCGTTTGGCGTCTGGAGCCGGGAGCGGGGAGCCGGGGGCCGGAAGCGCGTCGCGGTCGTGCTCGGGCGCGACGCCCGCACCTCCGGCCCCATGTTCGCGCAGGCCGCCACGGCCGGTCTCAACTCGGTCGGCTGCGATGTAATCGATGTGGGCTTAGTTGCCACTCCCACGGTACAACTGGCGGTCGAGCACCACAGGGCAGCCGGCGGCATCATCCTGACGGCAAGCCACAATCCGATCGAATGGAACGCCCTCAAGTTCGTGGGGCCCGATGGCATCTTTCTTGATACCGTAGCAGGCACGCGGCTACGCGAACTGGCTGCAGGGGAGGCCCTGCCTCGAGCCAACTACAATGCGATCGGCGGTGTGGAGGCGGACTCGGACGCGATTGCCCGCCATCTCGCCGCCGTGCTCGCGCTGAAAACAGTGGATGTGCGCACGATTCGTCGCCGGCGATTTCGGGTGGCGCTGGATACGGTGCGCGGCGCGGGCGGCGCGGTGATGCCGGAGCTGCTGGAGCGGTTGGGCTGCCGCGTGACGGCGATCAACTTGGAAACGGACGGCCTGTTTCCGCGCCCACCCGAGCCCGTGCCGGAGAATCTGAAAGCCCTCGGCGCGCTGGTGCGACGCACGAAAGCCGACATCGGCATCGCGGTCGATCCGGACGTGGACCGGCTGGCAATCGTGGACGAGAAGGGCCGGCCGATCGGCGAGGACTACACGTTGGCGTTTGCAGTACGGGCGGTCCTGGGACGGGCGGACGGGCGGATGGGCCGACGGGCGGTTGTCTGCAATCTCTCGACGAGTTTGGTCGTCGAGGATGCAGCGAAGGAGTTCGGCGCGAAAATCGTCAGAGCGCCGGTCGGCGAAGCGCACGTCGCGCGCACGATCATCGGGCTGAACGCGGTGATCGGCGGCGAAGGGAACGGCGGGGTGATGTACCCGGCGTTGCATGTGGGTCGCGATGCGCCGGTCGGTGCGGCGCTGATATTGTCGCTGCTCGCGCGCGAGCGAGTAACGGTGAGTGCGGTGGTCGCGCGCGCGCCGCGCTACACGATCGTGAAGGCCAAGCAGGAGCTGGGAGGCGGAAGCCGAGAGCCGGGGAAGTTCGAAGCGATATACGTGGAGCTGCGACGGCGCTTTCCCGAGGCCGCGGCTGATACGCAGGACGGATTGCGGCTCGCATGGTCCGATCGCTGGCTGCATGTGCGGCCGTCGGGGACCGAGCCGATCATCCGGCTGATCGCGGAAGCGCCGACCGGCGCGGACGCGGAACGACTGATTGACGAAGGGCGGCGGTTATGTGCGGCATCGTAGGCTATACCGGGAAGCGGAAGGCGGCGCCCCTCGTGCTCGAGGGCCTCAAGCGGCTCGAGTACCGCGGCTACGACTCGGCAGGACTCGCGGTGGTGAACGGCGGGCTCGAGGTGTTCCGGGCGCCCGGGAAGATCGCGGTCCTGGAGCGCGAGCTCGGCACCGTGTTGCCGGAAGGCACGACGGCGATCGCGCACACGCGGTGGGCAACCCACGGCGCTCCAAACACCGTCAACGCGCATCCTCATGCGGACTGCGGCGGCACGCTGGCCCTCGTGCACAACGGCATCATCGAAAACGCCGGCGTGCTCCGACAGGCGCTGCAGAAACGCGGTCACGTCTTCCGTTCGCAGACCGACACCGAAGTGCTCTCCCACCTGATCGAAGAGACCCACACCAAAGGCGCGGCGCTCGTCGATGCCACGGCCGAGGCGCTGCGCCAGGTGGAGGGCACGTACGGCATTGCCGTGATCTCGAGCCGCGAGCCCGACACGCTCGTGGCGGCGCGCCGCGGTTCGCCGCTGCTCGTCGCCATCGGCAACGGCGAGAACTTCGTCGCCTCCGACGCATCGGCCGTCTTGTCGCACACGCGGTCGGTCGTGTACCTGGACGACGGCGAGATCGCCGAAGTCAAGCCGACCGACTATCGGATCATGGATCTCGCCGTCAAACGCAGCTCGGGCCCGTTTGCTGCGGATGTGCAGAAGGAAAAAGCGATCATGCAAGTGGAGTGGGACCTCGCGACGATCGAGCGCGGCGGTTTCTCGCACTTCATGCTCAAGGAGATCATGGAGCAGCCCGACAGCGTGTGCAACACGATGCGCGGCCGCCTGCTCGAGGAAGAAGGGACCGTGCGCTTCGGCGGTCTGAACATCAGCGACGAAGATCTCCTCAAGGTGCAGCGGATCGTCATTACGGCCTGCGGCACGTCGTGGCACTCGGGACTCATCGGCGAATACATGATGGAAGAGCTGGCGCGCATCCCCACGGAAGTCGAGTACGCGTCGGAATTCCGCTATCGCAATCCGATCGTGGACGAGCGGACGCTCGTCATCGGGATCTCACAGTCGGGCGAGACGGCGGACACGCTCGCGGCCCTGCGGGAAGCCAAGCGGCGCGGCGCCCGCACCCTGGGACTCATCAACGTGGTCGGCAGCACGATCGCCCGGGAAGTGGACGGCGGCATCTACCTGCATGCCGGCCCCGAAATCGGCGTCGCGAGCACCAAGGCGTTCACGAGCCAGATCGTGGCGATGGCGCTACTGACCTTGAAGATGGGCCGGCTGCGCGCGCTCTCGATCCTGCAGGGGCGCGAAGTGGTGCGCGCACTCGCGAAGCTGCCGGATCTCATCAAACAGGTGCTCGCCAAGGCGCCGCTGATCGAGCAGCTCGCCGACCGGCTGATTCGCGCCCAGAACGTGCTGTATCTGGGCCGCGGCTACAACTTCCCGGTCGCGCTCGAGGGCGCGCTCAAGCTCAAGGAAATCTCCTACATCCACGCCGAGGGGTACCCGGCGGCGGAAATGAAGCACGGCCCGATCGCGTTGATCGACGACCTGATGCCCGTCGTCTTCATCGCGCCGAAGGACGGCGTGCATCAGAAGGTCGTGAGCAACATCGAAGAGGTGAAGGCCCGCGGCGGCCGCGTGATTGCGATCGTGACCGAAGGCGATACCGCGCTCGACAAGCTGGCCGATTATCGGATCGAGATCCCCGAGACGCTCGACTTGCTGACGCCGGTCTTGAGCGTGGTGCCGCTGCAGCTCCTGGCGTACTATATCGCGGTGCGTCGCGGCTGTAACGTCGATCAACCAAGGAATCTCGCCAAGAGCGTCACGGTCGAGTGAGAGTCGTTCTCCAACGGGTCAAGCGCGCGGAGGTTCGGGTAGAAGGCCGGGTCACGGGAAAAGTCGGGCCCGGCTTTCTCATGCTTGCCGGTTTCGCGCCCACCGACACCGACGCCCAGCTGTCGTGGATGGCCGAGAAGATCCTCGGCCTGCGCGTCTTTGGGGATGCAGAAGGAAAGATGAACCGGGATCTCGCTGAAGTCGGCGGCGGTGTGCTCGTGGTCTCGCAGTTCACGCTCTACGGCGATGCGAGCAAAGGCCGGCGCCCGAGCTTCATCGACGCGGCCCCGCCAGATATCGCGATACCGCTCTATCAGAAGTTTGTCGAGATACTGAAAAGCAAAGCCGGAGCGATTCCGATCGAAACCGGCGAGTTCGGCGCCATGATGGACGTCGAGCTCGTCAACGACGGCCCGGTGACGCTGATCCTCGAGCGCTAGAACTTCACGGGTGGCACCGCAACGATCGCCAGGCGGTCGTCGTTTGGACTGACGGCCAGCCGCGTCACGTTCATGAGCCCCTCCGGCGCGAAGTCCGCGATCGCTTGCCAGTCGCCGCCGCGCTGCGAGTCCCACTGGTACAGCGTGGTGCCACTCGCCGTCAGGACGATGCCCTCGCGCGTCCACACGAAGAAGTCGGCTCCCGGCGGGGTCTTCACGAGCTTCTTCACCTCATGCGTCCGGGCATCCACTTCCTCGAGCCACGCCCCATTCACCGAGTCCCGCTGCACGAAGCTGACCGCGGCGCGTCCAGGGATGCGCTGCAGCGACCGCCCGACGTCGCGCGCGACCACCGTGCCGGCCGCGCCCGGCGAACGACTATCGGCGATCTGCAGCGTGGATGGTGAGCCCAGGACGAACAGCACCAGCGTGTGGTCGTCGGCCCAGGCGTGGTAGCCGACCGGCTTGATCGAGTCGAGCACGAGGCGCGCGCCCGTCCCGTCGAGATTGAACGCCCAGAGACGCTGCGTCGAGTCGGCCTCCACGCGAATGACGGAGAATCCTTTGCCGTCCGGCAACGGCGTGGGAGAGTACTCGCTCTCGTGCGTCGTCGTCACCTGAACGCTGGTCCGGTCACGGAGATCGTAGCGGTAGATGTCGGTCTGGCTGTCGCGCGCCGACGTATAAAGGAACGCTCGGCCGTCGGGGAGAAAGAACGGCTGGTTGTCGTAGCCGGGCCGCGCTGTGACGTTGACCGGCGTGCCGACGCTGACCCTGCGATGAAAGACGCGAAGGTCCGCCACATAGATGTCGGTCGCGGGCGGGGCCTGAAGCGTCAGGAGCGCAATCCAGAGCACGCTCAAAGTTACCTCACGCTATCTTTTTTCGCGTGAATCCCATCGTGCTGGCGTCCGGCTCACCGCGCCGCAAGCAGCTGCTCGAGATGCTGCAGATCCCGTTTCGGATCATCGTGCCGAATGTGGACGAGCACGTCATCGGCGGTGAGCGCCCCGACGCCTACGTCACACGCCTCTCACGCGCCAAGGCCGAGGCGGTCGTGCCGCGCGCGGGGGGTGACGTGGTGCTCGCCGCCGACACGACCGTCGTCCTGGGCGGCAAGATCTTCGAGAAGCCGACGTCGCCGGCCAATGCCGTCGAGATGCTCGAGCAGCTGCAGGGCCAGACGCACGAAGTGCTCACCGCCGTCGCGGTCGCGCAGGACGGACGCTTGGAGCAGGCGCTCGATCGCTCGCGTGTGACGTTTCGGCCCAACGATCGTCGGACACTCGAGGCCTACGTCGCAACGGGCGAGCCGCTCGACAAGGCCGGCGCGTACGCCATCCAGGGACTCGGCGCCCCGCTGATCGAGCGGGTCGAGGGGGACTTCTTCGGTGTGATGGGATTGCCGCTGCGGCTTGCGCTGGACCTGCTGGCGAAATTCGGGAGGCCTTACCGCTTCACGCGATAGACGGGGACCTTCTTCGCTTTGCCCTTCACTTGAATCGGCTCGAGTGCCTCGACCTTGGGGGGCTTCTTGAGCGCCTTGTAGAACGGCTCCGAGATCAGAATCTCGTTCAAGCCCGCGTTGGAGCAGAGCCGGCTGGCGGTGTTGACCGCATCGCCGATCACGGTGTATTCGAGCCGCCGGTTCGACCCGATGTTGCCCGCAAACACCTCGCCGAAGTTGATGCCGATGCCGATGGCGAGCGGCTGCCGGCCTGATTCTTTCCACTTGGCGTTCATCTTCTCGAGCGTCTCGATCTGGTCGATCGCGCATTGCATCGCGCGATCGGGGTCGTCCTCGTGCGCGATGGGCGCGCCCCACAACGCCATGATCGCGTCGCCCATGAACTTGTCGAGCGTGCCCTGATGCTCGAAGACGATGTCGACCATTTCGGTGAAATAGTCCGTGAGCAGCCCCGCGATTTCGTCCGGATTCATTTTCTCCGACATCGGCGTGAACCCGCGAATATCGGAAAAGAAGACCACCACCGGCCGCTTCGTGCCGCCGAGCTCGACGGCGCCCTCCTGCTGCGCGATCTGTGAGGCAAGGTTGGGCGCGAAGTAGCGCTGGAAGTTCGAGACGACGACCGCCTCGCGGCGCAGCCGGTCGGACAGCTGCGAGTTCTCGATGGCCACCGCGGTGAGCCCGCCGAACGCGATCAGGAACTCGAGATCCTCGTCCGCGAACGAGTGGGTGGCGGTCAAGTTGTCGACGTACAGGATGCCGAGGACTTTCGAATCCGAGCCCATGAGCGGCGTGCACATGGCGCTGCGCACGCTCTGGATCAGGATCGACTTGCCTTTGAACCGCTCGTCGGCCGCCGCGTTGTCCGACAGAATCGCGACCCGTTCCTCGACTGCTTTGCGAGCGATCGACTGCGGCACGTGCTTCGCGGCGCTCGCATCGCCGGTGCGGCTCTTGGAGATGCGCGGGATCAGCTCGTTCGACTTGCCGTCGAGCAGCAGGATCGATACGCGGTCGACGTTCATGATCTGGAACGTGAAGTCGACGACCTTGTCGAGCAGGCGGTCGAGCTCCTGCTGCTTCGACAGCTCTTTCGAGACCTCGAGCAGCAGCGACAGCTTTTTCTCGCGTCGCTCCTCCAGATTGTCGGCTTTGACCTTGAGATGGGACGCGCCGCCCGCCTGCGGCTCGTCCATCACGATCGCCGGCACGCCGCCCGACGCGCTGACGGGCAGCTGCCGGACGATGGTGCCGCCCGCCACGCCACCCTTGCTGCTCCCTTTCGGGAGGTCGGGCGGCGCCACCACCTGCGGCCGCGGCACCGGCACCGTCACCTCTTTGACCCGGAACGCGACCTTCCCGAACGTGACGACGTCGTTCGCCCCGGCGTCCGCTTCGGTGATCTTGGCGCCGTTCAGGAACGTCCCGTTGGAGGAGCCCAGGTCGGTCACGCGCACGCCGGTCTCGGTGAGGACGATCTCCGCGTGGCGGCGGGAGATGGTGGGATCGTAGATCGGGACGTCGCTGGTGACGGCGCGGCCCACGACGAGTTTGCGCCCGAGCTGCAGATCGATCGACTGCTCGCCGGACGTGCTCAGGAGCTTGTACACAGGACCCCGAAACTAATCGCCCGCTTTAGCCAACGCGAGCGCCCGCAGCACCGCCTGCGCTTTCGCTTCGGTCTCCGCGAATTCCCGCGCAGGATCCGAGTCGGCGACGATGCCGGCGCCGGCCTGCACGAGGACACGATCCTTGAGCACGAGTGCGGAACGAATCGCGATGCACGTGTCGAGTGTCGATGCGCCCCAGCCGACGTAGCCGACGGCGCCGGCGTACGGCCCGCGGCGCTCCGGCTCGAGCTCGTCGATGATCTCCATCGCCCGGACTTTCGGCGCGCCGCTCACCGTGCCGGCGGGGAAGCACGCGCGAAATACGTCGAGCGCGTCGTGGCCGGGACTGAGCCGGCCGCGGACTTCGCTGACGAGATGCTGCACGTGCGAGTACCGCTCGATCTGCTCCGTTTCCGTGACGTGGACGGTGCCGTAGCGCGCGACCCGGCCGATGTCGTTGCGACCCAAGTCCACGAGCATGCGATGCTCGGCCAGCTCTTTCGCGTCGGCCCGGAGTGCCGTCGCGAGCGCTTCGTCCTCGGCGGCATCGGCGCCGCGCGGCCGCGTGCCGGCGATCGGCCGGACGGTGACGACGTCGCCTTCCACGCGCACCAATACCTCGGGCGAGCTGCCGACGAACGTCACGTCGTCCAGCGCGAGATAGAAGAGGTACGGCGCCGGGTTCAACGCGCGGAGATAGCGATACAACCGCAGCGGATCGACCGCGCCCGACACCACTTGGCGGCGGGACAGCACGGCCTGAAACACGTCACCCGCCGCGATGTAGTCGCGGATCGTCTCGACGCCTTTTTCGAACGCCGCTTTCGAGTAGGCCGACTGCGGGCGCAACGCACGACCTTCAGTCTCGAGCCCCAGCGGAGCGAGATGATGTGAGCCGCCGAGGCGCGCAATCAGGGCATCGAGTCGTTCCTGCGCGGCGTCATACAGCTTGAGCCGCTGCGCGCCCGAGGCCTTCGCGGGGACTTCGACGTTGGCCACCACGATCGCGCGGCCGAACACGTTGTCGAGAATGACCAGCGAGTCGGCGATCATGACGATCGCGTCCGGCACGTCGAGCGTGTCGGGAGGCGCATGGGGCAGCCGCTCGATGCTCCGGACCAGGTCGTAGCCGAGATAGCCGACGGCCCCGCCCGTGAAGCGCGGCAGGCCTCCCCCGGGGATCGCGATGCTTGGCAACGCGCGCATGCGGTCGGCGAGATGCGCGATCGGGTCCTGGGTTTCGCCGGCCTGTTCCCAGCCGGCGGCCGGCGTCCAGCGGTCGATGCGGGAGCCGCGATAGCGCCACGCTTCCCGGGGTTCCGTGCCCATGAACGTGTAGCGCGCCCAGCGCTCGCCGCCGACGAGTGATTCGAGGAGAAACGCGAATGGCGGCCGGGCGATCTTCGCGAACGCGGCGACGGGCGTGTCGGCGTCGGTGATCACCTCCCGCATGACCGGGATGATCCCGCCGTCCTTGGCTCGCTCGAGGAATGCGTCGCGCGCGTCCATTATCTAGATTGGGCGACGATGCGTTGGTTGTGTGGTATCGCGCCCATCCTTGCGTTGCTCCTGTCCGCGCCTGCCGCCGCGCAGGACTGGAACAGCGACTCCGCGGTCGCGCTGGCGCAGCGGGCGATCGATCGCCGTGCCCATGCCGCGGTCGATACCACGCTGCGCGATTACAAGGCCAAAGCTCACGGGTTTCTCTTCTTCCTCGGGCAGTTTGGCGAAGGGCTGACCGAACCACCGCGACTCGTCAAAGCCGACCAGCTGGAGCTGGAAGTGTACTGGAAGGCGCCGGGGCTGAGCAAGCAGCGCATCGTCGGCTGGCGCGACCGCGCCGAACTCCCCACCGACATCAACTACCATCGCGATCACCTCGGCATCGTCCAGAATAATTTCGGGCGCGCGATCCGCCTCGGCGAGGGCGACGAAGTCCGCGACGTTCCACATCCGCTCGCCCCCGGTGGCACCATGGTCTACGACTTCGCGCTGGGGGACACCACCACGATCGTGTTACCGCAGCGCGCCGTGCGCGTCGTCGCGCTGCGCGTGCGGCCCAAGCAGTTCGCCGAAGGGGCGATCGTTGGCACGCTGTTCGTGGACCTCGAGTCCGCCGACCTGGTCCGCATGGCGTTCAACTTCACGCCGAAGGCCTACCTCGACCCGCAGCTCGAGGACGTGAGCATCGTGCTCGACAACGCGCTGTGGGAAGGGCGGTTTTGGCTGCCGTATCGCCAGGAAGTCGAGATCCGGCGCCGTGCGACGTGGCTCGACATTCCGGCACGCGGCATCATCCGCGGCCGCTGGGAGATCGACGGCTACGAGTTCAACGTCGGCCTCGCCACCAGCTTCTTCCTGGGGGAGGAGATCGCGATCCTGCCCAAGGCGGTGCGCGACTCCTTTCCCTGGCGCGTGCCGCTCAGCGCCGCCATTCAAGACGTCGCCGAGCCGGTACGTGAGAACGACCTGCAGCGCGTCCGCGCCGAAGTGGGCCGCATCGTGGGCCGCCGCACGCTCACCGGCCTGAAACGCGAGCGCCTCGGCGCCCGCTCGCTGAGCGAGCTGCTGCACGTCAATCGCGTGGAAGGACTCACCGCGGGCGCGGGGTTCGTCCTGCGCACACGCGACGACGGCTATGAGCTGCGGGCGCTCGGCAGCTACGGATTCGCCGACGGGAGCGGCAAGGGCAACGTCGCGGTCACGTCCGCCGACGGCTTCGAGCTGAGCGGCTACCGCCAGGTGCGCGACATCGGCGACGTCGCCGTGATCGCGCCGCTCCTCAATTCGATCGCCGCGCAGGAATTCGGAGACGACTACGGCGATTACTATCGCGCGACGGGCGTCCGCGCCGCGGTGAAAAAGGGCATCGGCACGCGCGGCGAGTGGCGAGTCGCGGCGGCACGCGAGCGCATTGTGGCGCTCGGCGTGCACGCGGCGCCGGCGACCGGGCGCTATCGGCCGAACCCATCGGTCGGCGGCGGAGACTTCTCGACCACGACGCTGACACTGCGGCGGCGCAGCGAAGGGTTCGCGGTGCGGCGCGACGTCGCGGGCGAGATGTCGATCGAATTCGGGGACGGCTACACCCGGCTGAGCGGCGATGCGCATTTGCTCGTGCCGCTTTCCACGCATAGCCGGCTGCTCACGCGCGTGCAGCTGGGGTGGGGAAGCGCGCAGCTCCCCGCGCATCGTGCGTTCGTGCTCGGTGGGCGCGGCACGTTGCTCGGCGACGAGTTCCGCGAGTGGGGCGGGCGACGCATGGCCCTGGTGCACGTCGAGTGGCGCACACCCGTACCGTTTTTCAGCGTCCACGCCGGTCCCGCGCGCACACCGGGGTCGGTCATCCTCGCGCCGTACGTCGCGGCCGGTTGGTCCGGCGATTCCATCCCGCTGACCCCCTGGCGCGCCACGCCGCAGGGCGCAACGCGCGTCACCGTGGGCCTGGGCGCCGAGTGGCTGGGTGTGTTCCGCGTCGAGGCGGGATATGGCGCGCAAAGCGGGCGGTTGCACGTCGCCTTCGACGTGACGCGGGATTTTTGGGACATTCTGTGATTTCTGATACTGGACTGCACCGCCTCTCTCCGTAGTTTGGAGGCAGCCTCATGCCGGTCACCGCATTCCCCGACGAATGGTTGGCCCAGTCAATCGAGGGCCTGACTCCCGAGCGCCTGCAGGCGCTGCGGGAAAAGTCCGATGCTGGCCGGACGTTGTGGGAATGCGTCGTCGCCGAGAAGATCGCGACCGACGCGGCCATCGTCGATAAGCTGTCGCACCGCTTCCGCCTGAAGATCGCCGACGTCAGCCAGATCGATCGCTCCGCGCGCGACAG
This sequence comes from Gemmatimonadales bacterium, assembly GCA_035491815.1. Taxonomy (GTDB): domain Bacteria; phylum Gemmatimonadota; class Gemmatimonadetes; order Gemmatimonadales; family GWC2-71-9; genus 20CM-2-65-7. Next base: position 15,113 of record DATJKA010000130.1, read on the forward strand.
CGTGCCGGAGCAGCTGGCGCGCCGCCATCACGTGCTGCCGCTGCGGCTGACCGATTCCTACCTCGAGATCGGGACGTCGAATCCGCTCGACCTCGACGCCGAGAAAGCGCTCGCCTTCAACACGGCGCGTGAGATCCGCCTGTTCCTGCTCGCCCCGTCGAAAATCAGCGAGAAGCTCGACGAGATGTACAAGCCGGAGAAAGCGCTCGACAAGCTGCTCGAGGGCATGGGCGATCAGGAAGTGCTGACGACCCTGAGCGACGCGCCGCCGCCCGAGGAGCTGAGCATCTCGGAGGCGGACGCGAGCCAGAAGCCGGTCGTCCGCCTGGTCGACATGATCATCTCCGAGGGCATTCTGTCGCGCGCGTCCGACATCCACGTCGAGCCGGAAGAAGGCGGCGTGGCGGTGCGCTACCGCATCGACGGCGTGCTGCGGCAGGTGATGAAGATTCCGCGCCAGGCCGGCCTGCCGCTGATCTCGCGCATCAAGATCATGTCGTCGCTCGACATCGCCGACCGGCTGCGGCCGCAGGACGGCCGCGCGCGCGTGGCGGTGAACGGCCAGCCGATCGACCTGCGTGTGTCGACGCTGCCGGCGCAGCTCGGCGAAAAAGTCGTCATTCGTATTCTCGACTCGCGCGCCACGGTCAAGTCGCTCGACTCGCTCGGCCTCAATCCCGGCGAGGCGGAGGCGATCCGGCGGCTGCTCGAGAACCACGAAGGCATCCTGCTCGTGACGGGCCCGACCGGCTCCGGCAAGACGACGACGCTGTACTCCTGCATCAATCAGATCAAGAGCGAAGGCGTCAACATCGTGACGGTCGAAGACCCGGTCGAATACCGCATGCAAGGCATCGTGCAGGTGCAGGTGCAGGAGAAGGCGGGACTGACGTTCGCGGCGGCGCTGCGCTCGATCTTGCGCCAGGACCCGAACGTCGTGCTGGTCGGCGAGATCCGCGACAAGGAGACCGCGCAGATCGCCGTGCAGGCGTCGCTGACCGGACACCTCGTGCTCTCGACCCTGCACACCAACGATGCGGCCAACGCCGTCACGCGACTCGTGGACATCGGCGTCGAGGCCTACAAGATCGCGGCGTCGCTGCGCGGTGTCGTCGCGCAGCGCCTGATGCGCAAGCTCTGCCCGACCTGCAAAGAGGTTTGGATGGAAGCGCCGCCCGAACGGCTGCGGCGCTGGATCCCCAAGGGCACGCCGCTGTACCGCGCGGCCGGCTGTCCCGACTGCGCGATGACCGGCTACCGCGGACGGTTTTCTATCCTCGAGATCCTCACGATGAGCCCGGAGCTCGAGCGCCTGATCGCCGCCGGCGAGGCGGCGGACCGCATCGCCGATGCCGCGAAGCGCGGCGGGATGAAGACGCTGTGGGATTCCGGGCTCGCGCACGTGACGCGCGGCGAATCGACGATCGAAGAGCTGACGCGGGTCGTGGACATTCCCTCGGAAGAGGAGACGGGACCGGGCTCCGACTCGCCGCGGCATTCGGTGGGCGGCGGGGGGGGCGGGATGCGCGTGTCGGGCGTGGGGGAAGGGCTGCGGCTCACGCCGGCGCCGGGCACGGTGACGGTCCCGGAGCCGGTGGCGCCGGTGTCCACGCACTTCGACCTCCTCGAGGATGCCTCCACCGCTTCGCCGCCGGGGCGTCGGTCGGGCGCGCACGGGCAGCCGGCGTCCAAAGTCTTGCTCGTCGACGACGAGGACAGCCTGCGCCGCGTGATGCGCGATCTGCTCGAGCGCGACGGCTACGCGGTGACGGAGGCGCGCGACGGCGTGCAGGCGCTCGATCAGGTCGATCGCGTGGGCCCCGACATCATCGTGCTCGATCTGAACCTGCCGGGGCTCGACGGCTACGGCGTGCTGTCGCACCTGCGCTCGCGCCCGGCGACCGCGAACATCCCCGTCATTGTGCTGACGGCCAAGGGCGACGAGGACAACGAGGTGCGCGTCTTCGAGCTCGGCGCCGACGACTTTCTCACCAAGCCATTCCGGGCGCGCGCATTGTCGGCGCGACTCGAAGCCGTGCTGGGACGCCGTCGCTGACTTCAGCCCGCGTCATGTTCGTCGACACCTACGCCCTGCGCGGCGCGGGTGACCAGCTCGAGATTCTTGTGTTGCGCCGGAGCCGCAACGGCCGCTGTCCCGGCTCCTGGGAAACGATCCACGGGACGATCGAGCCCGGCGAGTCGCCGGTGCAGGCGTCGCTGCGGGAGCTCGGCGAAGAGACGGGGCTCGTGCCGGAAAAATTCTACAACCTCAGCCGCACCGAAGCGTTTTATCAGCATCGCACCGACGAGCTGGCGCTCATTCCCGTGTTCGCGGCATTCGTCGCGCGCGGCGCGAGTGTGCGGCTGTCGACCGAGCACGACCGCGCCGAATGGCTCGCGGCCAAGGACGCGGCCGCGCGATTCGCCTGGCCGCGAGAGCGCAGAGCGGTGGAGGACATTTTGTCAATAGTGGGGGGTGGGGACGCGGGCTTGCTGGAAGACGTGCTGCGCGTAAGCTAGTAGCCAGGCTCCCTTGTGAATCCATTCTATCATCGGATCTACCGCGTGGTCCGTCACATCCCGAAGGGACGGGTGGCGACGTACGGAATCATCGCGCGGCTCGCAGGACGCCCCGGCGCGGCGCGCACCGTCGGGTGGGCGCTCTCCGCACTTCCGGAAGACAACGATGTACCGTGGTGGCGCGTCATCAACGCGGCCGGCAGGATCTCGCTGTCGAGTCAGGATCACAGCGCGGTGTTGCAGCGCGCGCTGCTCTTGCGGGAAGGCGTTCGCTTCGCTGCGGGTGGAGCCGTGAATCTCGGGACGTTCGGCTGGCCGTCCGAGTCCTACGACAGTGTCGCCGCCTCCCACAAGCGCGCCGCTTCGACGCGGAGATCGCGCAGGTTGAAAGGCTTGCGCACGTAGCGCACGCCGAGACGCGCCAGCGTCTCTTCCGTCGACGGCCGGACGTCGCCCGTGGCGACGATGATGCGCTCCTTCAGGGCCGGCAACCGCGTCACCAGCTCCTCCGCCAGCAACGTCCCGCGCTTTCCCGGCGCCATCGCGCGCGCGTCGGTGATCACGAGATCGAAGCCGCCGCGCTGCGCCAGATCGAGTGCGTGCTGCGGGTCGCCGGCGATTTCCACCGCGTGGCCGTCGCGCGCGAACAGCGCCTTGATCGTGCGTTGCACCGCGGGATCGGAGTCCACGAGCAGGATCGTGCGCCTCACGCCTCCGGTGTTACTGCCGCTCTCGGTTTGCGCCGCGGCGGGCGGGCGCGCGGCATCCGCGGGCGCGGGCGGCAAGTCGACCCGAAACGCCGCGCCGCCCCGTGGACTGCGCGGCTCCAGCACGATCTGGCCCCCGTGGCTCTCGACGATCGAATACGCGATCGACAGGCCGAGGCCCGTCCCTTTGCCCGGCTCCTTGGTGGTGAAGAACGGCGTGAAGATGCTTTGCGCGATCTCGTCGGGGATGCCGGGCCCGGAATCGGCGACGCGCAGATGCACCTGGCCGTCGAACCACGTCGAGACCGTGATGTCGCGCGGCTTCTCTCTGGGGTTTTCGGCCACCGCTTGCGCGGCATTGCTGATGAGATTCAACACCACCTGCTGCAGCCCGTGCCGGTCGCCCAGCACCTCGGGGAGCGCGCCGCTGAGCTCACGCCCCACCATGACGTCTTTCAGCTTGAGATCGTAGGCCATCAGCGCCAGCGTCCGCCGGATCACGTCGTTCACATCGAGCGGGACGCGCTCGGACCCTCCCGAGCCTTTGCGCGCGAACGTCAAGAGATTCCGCACGATCCGGCCGGCCCGCTCGGCCTGCTCCTGAATCACCTGCAGATGACCGCGATCCTTCTTGCCGAGCTCTTTTTGCTCGAGCAGAAACTCGGAGAGGCCGGCGATCGATGTCAGGGGATTATTGAGCTCATGCGCGACGCCGGAGACCAGCTGGCCGACCGCGGCGAGCTTCTCGCTCTGCACGAGCTGTGTCTCGAGCACCTGCTGCTCGGTGACGTCCTCCACCATTACGACCACGCTTTGCTCGGTCGTCGCGCCGGGGATCCGCGCGGCGTTGATGCGCACGGCGCGCCGCAAGCGCTCCGACCGCGCGAAGATCGGAGCGGGGCGCTCGCCGCGTCGCGTCGCGCCCAGCAGCTCCGGCAAGGGGCTCGGTTTACCGAGCAGCGCTTCGTCCAGCCGCGCGCCGATGACGTTTTGCAGCGGCAGGTCCAGCAGGCTGGCGAGCGCGCGGTTGGCGCGCCGCACGCGGCCTTCTTCGTCCACGACCGCGATGCCCTCGCTGAGCGCGTCGAACGCCGTTTCCCATTGCTCTTTGGCGCGCCGCACCATCTCGAAGAAGCGCGCATTCGCGATCACGACGGCCGCGTGCGTCGCGAGCGTGGAGAGCAGCCGGATATCCTCCGGCACGAACACGCCCTCTCTGGGGTCGGTGATGATCAGGGTGCCGATCACGGTGCCGTGCGAGCGCAGCGGCACCGCGGCCGCGGCCGCCGCGTCGAAGCCGTGTACGATCGACGTCGGTTGGGGACCGGAGTTGCGGACCAGCTCGAGATGCTCGCGTCCGGTCGAGCGGGCGACCAGCCCCGCGTCATCGCGCGGAATCCGCTGGCCGCGCAGTGGGGCGAGCGTGCCTTCCGCCCCGGCGACGAAGAGCGGCTCGCTCGCCGCGCCCGTTTCGCTGACGAGCGCCAGCAACGCGCCGCGCGCGTCGAGGAAGCGGACGGCGTATCGTACCACCTGCTCGACGATACGGTCGAGCTCCAGCGAGTCCGACAGCACGTACGAGAGCTCCTGCAGTGAGAACAGCTCCGAGAGCCGGCGGTTGAGCTCCTCCGCCGCGCGCCGCCGCTCGTGCTCGGACTTGAGCAGCCGCTGTTGCAGCTGCCACAGGCCGAGCCCGGCGCCGAGGACGAGCAAGACGACCGCGCCGATCAGCAGGGGATAATCCCGCAAGAGCTCCATCGACCTTTATATTCAACTCTCCCTCTTGAGAATCAATCTTGTGCTTTGCCTCACCCTCGCGGCGTGCTCGGCGCCGCCACGGCCGGCGGTTGCGCGCGCCTGGCCGGCGATGAACACGATGATGTCCGCGGCGGTGTGGGGATCTGATGGCGACAGCGCGCGCATCGCGCACGCGCTGGATGCCGCGCGCGACTCCGTCGATTCGCTCGACGCGCGCCTCGCCCGTCGGGCGCGCATCGCGTCGCTCGATTCCATACAGCGCGCGATCAAAGCGCGGACGGGGGTGACGATCCTGATCGACAGCGTAGCGACGGGCTACGCGCTCGACCGCGCGGCGCGCGCCGTCCGCGGCGTCGTCGACAGCGGGTTACTGGATCTCGGCGGGCAGTATCTCTGGATGGGCCCCGACGGGCGACCGACGTCCCGGCCGGTCGGGATTCCGGACCCCGACAACTCACTGCGGATCGTCGGCTACGTCATGCTGGAAAGGGGGTCCGTCCGGATCGCGTCGCGCGAGCGGAGCGAGAAAAAGGCGCGTACGAGCTCGGTGACGGTCCTCGCGCCCGACGGTCTGTCGGCCGCGGCCTGGGCGGAAGCCTTTCTCGTGTGGGGATGTGACAGTGCGCTCGCGAACCCGCAGGGCTACGGGGTGGTGTGCGCCGATTCCGCCGGCGTGCGCTGGACTACCGAGCTCCAGAATCGGGTTTCGCTGCCCCAACCGGCCCACTCTGGGCGCGGGCCTTGACCCGCGCACGCTCTTGATCGAGCAGCCGCAGCGAGCGGCGCCACGCTTCGCTGTTCAATCCCTCGTAGCTGACCGTCAATTCCTCGCGCGTGCCGATCCCCGGCTCGAACAGGTAAATCGCCACCGCCTGCTGGCGCGCGTCGAGCTGGTTGGAGCTCCAGGTCGGCGACAGCGGCACGATGCCGACGGGACGGAACAGCCGCCCGCGACTCGTGATGCTCAAGTCTTCGGGCGAGAACCGCGCCTGCGGGACGATGCCGAGGAACGTCACCATCACGAGCGTCGGATTGTCGGTGCCGCCGCGTTGCGCGGCATCGGTGATGTCGCTCGCGCGCGAATCGATGAGCTGGTGGAGCGAGCGGTACGTGTCGGGGGCGAGCAGCCGGATCACCTGCTCGTCGAGCGGCAACACCTGGATCTGGAGATTCGGCGTGCTGAACTGGGCGACGATGTCGTCGCGGCGGAGGCTGCCGTAGCCGGCGGGGATGGTGTCCTGGGCGGTTAAGCGATTCGGCGGTTCGGCGGTCAGCAAAACCGCGACGACCAGCGCCGTTCTCACCGCCCAACCGCCTACCCGCTGATTCATGCCGCCCCTCTCACGAGTGCCGCAATCGCCTCACGCAACTCCTGAATTCCGTCGCCGGTCTTCGCGCTCGTCACAATGACTTGATCCTCCGGCAGCCCCAGCTCGTCCCGCAGCTCGCGCTCGCGCGTGCGGCGCTGAACGGTGGAAAGCTTATCGCCTTTCGTCAGCGCCGCGAGGACGTGCGTCTCCTCTTCTATCAAGACCTCCTGCATCGCCTGATCGTCGCTCGAGGGTGCGTGGCGGATGTCGAGGAGCCACACGACCCCGCGCAGCCGCTCTCGGAATAAGGCGTGCTTCAGGACGCCGCGAAAGCTGCTGCGCTCGGATTTGCTGGCGCGCGCGTAGCCATACCCCGGCAGATCCAGGAAGTAGTACGCGGCATCGATCAGGAACACGTTGAGTGCGCGAGTCTTGCCCGGCGTCCCGGATGTCTTTGCGATTCGCCGACCCACCAGCGCATTGAGCAGCGACGACTTGCCGACGTTGGACCGGCCGAGGAACGCGATTTCGGGGAGTTGCGGATCGAGCGGTGTGTCGGCTCGGGGGAAGGAGCCGATGAATCTCGGGTCGGTCAGGCTTCTTTCTTCTGGCGGGGCCGTTCCGTGACGAGCAGCGGGGCGCGGCCCGACGTGACGCATTCGGCGGTGATCGCCACCTCGCGCACGTCATCGCGGCTCGGCAGCTCGAACATGATCTCGGTCATCATCTCTTCGAGAATCGCGCGCAGTCCTCTCGCCCCGGTGCCGCGCTTCATCGCTTTCGCCGCGATCGCCTTGAGCGCGTCCTTCTCGAGCGTCAGCCGCACGTCCTCGAGATCGAACAGCTTCTGGTATTGCTTGGCGAGCGCGTTCTTCGGCTCGGTGAGGATCTTGATCAGCGCGTCCTCGTCGAGCGCGTCGAGCGGCACGGTGACGGGCAGGCGGCCCACCAGCTCGGGGATCAGCCCGTAGCGGAGCAGGTCATCCGGCTCGACGTCGCCGAACGGGTTCTTCTTCACCTTCGCGGCCAGGCCCTCGGCGACTTCTTCCTTCGTGAAGCCGATCTGCCGGCGGCCGGTGCGCGACTCGATGATCTTCTCGAGCCCGTCGAACGCGCCGCCGCAGATGAAGAGGATGTCCTTGGTGTTGACCTGGATGTATTCCTGTTGCGGATGCTTGCGCCCTCCCTGAGGGGGCACGCTGGCGACGGTCCCCTCCAGGATCTTGAGCAGCGCCTGCTGTACGCCTTCGCCCGAGACGTCGCGCGTGATGCTGGGGTTCTCGGATTTCCGCGCGATCTTGTCGATCTCGTCGATATAGACGATGCCCCGCTCGGCCTCGGAAACGTTGAAGTCGGCAGCCTGCAGCAGGCGCACCAGGATGTTCTCGACGTCCTCGCCGACGTACCCGGCTTCGGTGAGGGTCGTGGCGTCCGCGATGGTGAAGGGGACGTCCAGAATACGGGCCAATGTCTGTGCCAGCAGCGTCTTCCCGACACCCGTCGGCCCGATCAGGAGGATGTTGCTCTTGTCGAGCTCCACCTCGTTGTCTCGACCCGAATGGGAGTTGATGCGCTTGTAGTGATTGTAGACGGCGACGGCGAGGGTCTTCTTGGCGCGGTCCTGCCCGATCACGTACTGGTCCAACACGTCCTTGATCTCCGCGGGCGTGGGGACCTGCGTGATGGCTTCCGCGACTTCGCGCTCCTCGTCCTCCGCCAGGATCTCATTGCAGAGCGCGATGCACTCATTGCAGATGTAGACCGACGGCCCGGAGATGAACTTCCGGACGGAATCCTTGGACTTACCGCAAAACGAGCAGCGGAGATGCTTGTCGTGAGACATCGTATCCTAGTATGGGGAACGGGGCCCTTGGGGCGCAAGGGATCATTTTTTCCCTTTCCCGTCCTCCTTGATTTCCTCGAAGTTCGAAATGACGTGATCGATCAAGCCGTACTCCTTGGACTCTTCGGCCGACATGAAGCGATCGCGGTCCATGTCCTTCTCGATCTGCTCGACGGTCTTGCCGGTGTGCTTCGCGTACAGCTCGTTCAGCTTGCGGCGCAGGAACAGGATTTCCTTGGCCTGAATCTCGATGTCCGCCGCGGTGCCCTGCGTGCCGCCCGACGGCTGGTGCATCATGATGCGCGCGTGCGGCAACGCCGAGCGCTTCCCTTTGCGGCCGGCCGTGAGCAGGAACGATCCCATCGACGCCGCCATCCCCATGCAGATCGTGTTCACCGGCGCGCGCAGGAACTGGACCGTGTCGTAGATCGCCATGCCCGACGACACGATCCCGCCGGGCGAGTTGATGTACAGATAGATGTCGCGCTCGGGATTGTCCGCGTCGAGAAACAGGAGCTGCGCGATGATGATGTTGGCGACGTCGTCGTTGATCGACGTGCCGAGGAACACGATCCGGTCCATCAGGAGCCGGCTGAAGATGTCGTAAGTGCGCTCGCCCCGGCTCGAGCGTTCGATGATGTACGGCGGATAGATGTGGCCTTCGCTCTTCGTCGTCACGCTTGCTCCACGGTGGACTGCGACAGGAGATAGTTGAACACCTTCTCCTCGGTGATGCTCCGCGCGACATCGCGGAGCCGCTTGGCCTTCTCGAGTGAGGCGTACAGCTGCGCCGCCGGCATCCCGCGCCGCTCGGCGAGCTCCTGAATCTTCTGGTCGAGCTCGCTCTCGGTCGCCTGCAGCTTCTGGGATTCGACCACGTAGTCGAGGACGAGGTCCCGCCGCACCTGGGCCTCGGCGACGGTGTGGAACTCCTGCGCGAATTTCTCCCAGCGCTCCTCGGGCACCTCGTACGCCTGGGCGTACATCGACAGCACGCGCTCGACCAATGGCCGCGGCGCGACCACGTGGTTGGCTTCGACGATTTGCTGGACCAGCTCGGTGCGCACGTGGGCGTCGGCGTCGCGCTCCGCTTCCTTTTTCAAGTCGTCGGCGACGGCGTTGCGCAGCGCGTCGAGCGACTCGAAATCGCCCATCTCGCGCGCGAACGCGTCGTCCAGGGCAGGGAGCTCCTGGCGCTTCACCTCGCGCAGCGTGAGCTGGATGTCGCGCGCCTGGCCGCGCTTCGCCTCCTCGGCGAAATCGTCGGGAAACTTGACGGTCGCGTCGACCGACTCGCCGGGAAGGAGATTCATGATGCGCTCTTCGACGTCCGGGATGGCGCGCCCTTCGCCCAGGACAAACTGGTAAGGCTGCGGGTCCTTCACGTCGCCGTTCTCGCGCGTCGCGATCATCACGTCCACGAGGTCCTTCGGCTTGGGCTTTTCCGTCGCCGCGACCGGAGACCACGGCGCCCGCTGCTCGCGCATGGCGTTGAGCTGCGCATCCACCTGCGCCGTCGTGACGGCCGCGACCTTCCGTGTGAGCTTGAACTGGCCGAGCCGCTCGAGCTTGATCTCGGGCTTCAGCTCGACGTGGAACTCGAACGTGACGGGAGCGCCGTCCTCCCACTTCAGGTTGTGGATGTGCGGGTCGGCGATGGGCTTCAGCTCTTCCTGCTTCTGCGCGACGCGCCAGCTCTCCTGGACGAGCTCGCGCAGCGTCTCCTGCCGGATGTCGTCGGCGAATTTCTTGCGCACGACGGCCGCCGGGACCTTGCCCTGCCGGAAGCCGGGCAACCGCGCGCGCTGCTGATAGAACTTCGTCGCGCGCTCCTCGGCGGCCTTCACACTCTCGGTCGGAATACTGACCTCGAGCGACGCCTCGCCGGGCTCGACTTTCGTTTTCTTTACGAGGATCTCTGGCATGTGCGAGATAATCTAACCTGATGGGGAAGTTGGTCGCGGGAGCTTTCCGGATACCTGTCGACTCGGAACCGCTGTGCGTCTGTGCGTCTAGCCGTGCAGGTCCTGGTTCACCGGTAACTGGTACCTGATATCTGGTTGTGAATGCGACCGGAGGGACTCGAACCCCCACGGGTTGCCCCACCAGCTCCTAAGGCTGGCGCGTCTGCCAGTTCCGCCACGGTCGCTTGCGGCCGAGCGAAATCTAGCGCTTTTCTCCCGCGAGCCGCACCAAGGCGGCGCGCGCCTCGGCGACGAACGGCTGGAGCTCGGGATCGGCGTTGCCCCAGGCGGCGACGACAAAGGAATAGCCCTCTACCGCGCGATCGTTGTTCTTCAGCGCCTCGTACACTCGGCCCCGCTCGAGCGCGCGCAACACCTCGACGATCGAAACTGTCGGCACGCTGCCGAGCGCCGGCCGTTCGAGTCGGGCGGCGGCGTCGGTCAACCGGTGCCGTGCCGCGAGGAGCTGCACGTACACGAGGTCGTCGATGACGCCCGAGCCGAACGCGGCGGTGTCGGGGCGCGCGCCGAACAGGCGCAACGCTTCGGCACTGTCGCCGCGCGCGAGCGCGTGGAACGCGCGGGTCGCGGCGATGACATAACCAAGCGCGTCATGCGCAACCGGCGGCAGGTTGGGCGGCAGATGCTCGCGGGCCGCCGCCAGCCGCGTCGCCATCGCGGCGAGCGTCGCGGTATCACGCACCATGGCGAGCAGCGACGCCGCGTAGAACGCGCCCTCGCCCGGCTGCTGTACCCAGCCGCGCGCCATGCGCGCAGCGCTGTCGGGGGGAATGGCGCCGACGAGCGCCAGCTGGGCCTGGATCTGCGGAGCCGTCGTGCGCTGGTAGGCCTCACGAATGTGACCGCGCGACGCGAGCACGAGCGGCGTGGCGAAGGGAGCGATGTTCGAGTGCTTGCCGGACTTCTCCTCCGCCGCCAGGCGCGCCCGCATCAACGCCACGTCCGTCTCCGCCGAATCCACCCAGCGGCCGACCGCGAGCCACACGGTCGAGAACAGATGACTGTCGGCGCTGTCCGCGAGGTAGCGGATGGCGGCGTCGCGGCGCGCGGGATCCATCAGTCGCAGCACGAGCTGGGTACTCTGGGCGTAGCTGCCGAGTGCCCCGGCCGCGAGAAACTCGCGCGCGTAGCGGCGGCCCGCGTCGACGCCGCGATACTCGATGCCGAGCGGGATCGCGTGCACGTACGAGGGCGTGAACGAGGAATCGAGCGCGATGGCGCGGTCGAACGCGTCGAGACTCGCCGTGGGAGCGAGTCCGGACAACGCCCCGGCGTGAAAGCGCGCGTCGCCCAGCATGTACCAGAGCTCGGGATCGTCGGGGTAGCGGCGCACCGCTTCGTCGAGTGTGGCGACGAGCCGTTTGCCGTAGGTCCACCAGCGGCCGCCGATTTGCGCCGGGCCGGCGTACACGACGGCGGCGAGCGACTCCGAGGTGACGATCAGACTCTCGCGCGGCGCGAGGCCGTGGTTCAGCGCTCCCGCGCGCAGCATGAACGTGTGCGACAGCGAATCCTGGGCGGAGTGCTGCCACCCCGCCGCCAGACCCGCGTGACTCCAGGCGAGCGTGAAATTCGAATCGAGCGCGATCGCGCGTTGATGATAGGCGAGCGCCGAATCCCAGGCCGAGCGACGCAGGAACTGCTCGCCCTGGAGGAAGGCCTTGAGCGCCGGCAGCGAGTGCGATCCGAGCGGCGCGCTGCGCACCAGCGCGATCGCGCGCGTGCGCCCGAGCTCGCGCAGTATCCGGATGGTCAAGGAATCGGCGAGACGGTCCATGCGGTCGGTCCGCTCGCGCAGCTCGATCTCGCCCAGCACGCTCTGGTTCTGCACGTCCAGCACCGTCGCGGTCAGACGCACGGAATCCGCGCCGGCGCCGATCAAGCCGCCGAAGACCACGGTCCGCGCACCCGTGCCTTGGCCGAGCGCCTGCGCCGCGGCGGCATCGGCGCGGCCCGAGCTGCCCCAGCGTTTGACGACGACGTTCGGAGAGACGGCGCGCAGCGGCCCGGCGCCGTCGAGGCTCCGGGTGAGCACGTCCACCAAGCCTTCGCGCCACAGGTCGAGACCCGGCCCGAGGACGTCGAACGGCGCGATCGCGATGCGATTGTCGTCGAGCGACGACGTCGTGCGTGGCCGGAGTGCGAACCAGCCGCCGACCAGGACGACCACCGCGACCAGACCGATGGCGAGCCGCCGGCTCCGCGGTCGCCGTAACACATGACGCACCGTCGCCACCGTCGACGACACCGGTGTCGAGCCGCTCGGTGTCGCCATCGACTCGAGGGCCTGCCGCATCTCCGCCGCGCTCTGCGGCCGATCCGCCGGATTCTTCGCGAGACAACTCATCACCAGGTCGGCCAGCGCCGGCGGGACGGCGGCGCGGCGATCGGTGATCGGAACGACCGGCTCGGTGACGTGCGCCGCGAGCATCTGGTGCGGCGACATTCCGGCGAACGGCGCCCGTCCGGTCAGCATCTCATACGCCATCGCGCCGAAGGCGTAGATGTCGGCCCGGTGGTCGATGTTCGGATCGCCCGCTGCCTGCTCCGGCGCCATGTATGCCGGTGTGCCGAGTGCGACGCCCACGGACGTGAGGCCGCTTTCGGTTTTGGCCTGGCTCACCGCCTTCGCCACCCCGAAATCGGCGACCACAGCATGCTGGCCGGAGAGTAAGACGTTGTCGGGCTTGATGTCGCGATGCACGACGCCGCGCGCGTGGGCGTATGCGAGGGCATCTGCGACGTCGATCAGGATGCGGACGGCGTCGCGGACCGGCAGCTCGCCTTCGCGCGTGAGGCGCGATCGCAACGCCTCCCCTTCGACGAAGGGCATCGTGTAGTAGAGGAGGTCGTCCGCTCCGCCCGCGGCCAGCAGCGGCACGATGTGCGGATGCTGCAACGACGCGGAAAGCTGGATTTCGCGATTGAACCGATCGACGCGCATCTCCAGCGCGAGATCGGGCGGCAGCACCTTGATCACCACCTGGCGTGCCAGGCGCGTTTCTTCCGCGAGAAACACACGGCTCATGCCGCCGCCGCCGAGTTCGCGCTCGACGCGGTACGCGCCACCGAGGGCGGTTTGCAGGCGATCGACTAATTCAGCCATGCGCGCCCTAAGATAACGCGCGCGTTGACGCGCTGCGGGTGCCCGTCTACTTTCACCGCCGTGCCGCTGGTCCTCGCCGCCGTTCTACTCCTGCTCAGCGCTTGCAGCGGCGCCGGGGCAGGCCATTTCCCCCAGTCCACGCTCGCGCCGCGCTCCGATTTCAGCGCCGATCTCCACAGTCTCTATAAGGATGTCTTCTGGTGGGCGGTTGGCGTGTTCGTGATCGTCGAAACGCTGCTGCTCGTCGCCATCGCGCGCTTCCGCGCCCGGGCCGGCGCGGCCACGCCCAAACCGATACACGGTCACACCGTGCTCGAGATCGGTTGGACCCTCGCGCCGGCGCTGATCCTGGTGTTCATCGCCGTGCCCACGATGCGGACGATCTTCGCAACTGCGGGGACGGCGCCCGAGGGCGCGTTGCGCGTCCAGGTGATCGGCCACCAGTGGTGGTGGGAGTACCGCTATCCGACGCTGAACATCAGCGCCTACAACGAGCTGCACGTGCCGGTGGGCACGCCGATTGCGATCGAGATGACCTCCGCCGACGTCATCCACAGCTTCTGGGTGCCGCGGCTCGGCGGCAAACGCGATCTGATCCAGGGGCGGACCAACCGCATCGCCTTCAAGGCCGACTCGACGGGTGAGTACTGGGGGCAGTGCGCCGAGTTCTGCGGCGCGTCACACGCGAACATGCGGTTACGCGTGATCGTGCAGGATGATACCGTCTTTCAGCGCTGGGTCGACCGGCAGCGCGCGGCGCCCGCGACGCCCGCCAAGGGATCACAGGAAGAGACCGGCCAGCAGATCTTCCGCCGCAGCGCGTGCATCGGCTGTCACACGATTACCGGCATCGCGCAGGGCAAGGTGGGCCCCGAGCTGAGCCATGTGGGGAGCCGCGGGACGATCGCGGGCGCGCTCTTTCCCAATACGACGGAGTCGCTCCATCGCTGGATCATGAACGCGCCGTCGCTCAAGCCCGGCGCGCTGATGCCGCCGCAAAATCTCCAGGGCGCCGATCTCGACGCCGTGGTCGCCTACCTGCAGAGCTTGAAATGAAGAGCTGGCTCACCACCACCGACCACAAGCGGATCGGCCTGCTCTATTTTTGGACCGCCTTCATTTTCTTCCTCGTTGGCGGGCTCGAGGCCGTCATCATCCGGGCGCAGCTCATCAAGCCCGACGGCGGTCTCGGCGTCAGCGCCGAGACGTTCAATCAGTTGTTTACGATGCACGGCACGACGATGGTCTTTCTGGCACTCATGCCGCTGTCGGCCGCCTTTTTCAACTTCATCATTCCGCTCCAGATCGGCGCGCGCGACGTTGCATTCCCGCGGCTCAACGCGTTCAGCTACTGGGTATTTCTGCTCGGCGGGCTGTTCATCAACGCGAGCTTCATCGCGGGGCCGCTGTTCGGCGCCGATCGGCTTTCCGTCGCGCCCGACGCCGGCTGGTTCGGCTACGCCAACCTCACGTCACGCCAGTTCTCGCCCGGCCCCAACGTCGACTTCTGGCTCCTCGGCCTGCAGATCCTGGGCATCGCGTCGCTCGCGGCCGGCTTCAATTTCATCGTCACGATCCTGAACATGCGGGCGCCCGGGATGCGTATGCTGCGTCTCCCGCCGTTCACGTGGATGACGCTGATCACGCAGTTCCTCGTCATCACCGCCTTTCCGGTGATCACGGTCGCCCTGGTGCTGCTCATGTTCGACCGCTTCTTCGGGACGCACTTCTTCGTGCCGCAGGGCGGCGGTGACCCGATTCTCTGGCAGCACCTGTTCTGGATGTTCGGTCACCCCGAGGTCTACATCCTGATTCTGCCGGCGATGGGCATCGTCTCCGAGGTCCTGCCGACGTTCTCGCGCAAGCCGTTGTTCGGCTACACCGTCGTCGTCTATTCCGGCGTCGTCATCGCGTTCCTGGGCTGGAGCGTGTGGAGCCACCACATGTTCTCCTCCGGGCTCGGGCCGATCGCCGACTCCGTGTTCGCGGGCACGACGATGCTCATCGCCATTCCCACC
The DNA here is from genome assembly GCA_035491815.1 of Gemmatimonadales bacterium. Taxonomy (GTDB): domain Bacteria; phylum Gemmatimonadota; class Gemmatimonadetes; order Gemmatimonadales; family GWC2-71-9; genus 20CM-2-65-7. The sequence continues at coordinate 30,360 of DATJKA010000130.1, forward strand.
GGCGTGAAGATCTTCAACTGGATCGGGACGCTGTGGGGCGGGCAGCTGCGATTCACGACGTCGATGCTCTTCGCGTTGGGATTCATCGCGATGTTCATCATCGGCGGGCTGTCGGGCGTGTCGCACGCCTCGGCGCCGTCGGATTTGCAGCAGACCGACACGTACTACGTCGTCGCACACATCCACTACGTGCTGTTCGGCGGCACGATCCTCGGACTGTTCGCGGGGATGTACTACTGGTGGCCCAAGATGACGGGGCGGATGCTGTCCGAGGGGCTCGGCAAGACGCATTTCTGGCTGACGATGATCGGCATGAACCTCGCGTTCTTCCCGATGCATTTCTCCGGCCTGCTCGGTATGCCGCGCCGGATCTACACGTACTCGTCGGGGCTCGGCGTCACGACGTTCAATCAGGTGTCCACGGTCGGCGCCTTCCTGATCGGTCTCGCCACGCTCGTATTCTTCTACAATCTGGTCCGCACGCGCTGGCGGCCCATCACGGCGTCGAACAATCCGTGGGAAGGCGCGACGCTGGAGTGGGCGATTCCGTCGCCGCCGCCCGTCTACAACTTCACGATCATTCCGACCGTGGCGAACCGCCTCCCGTTGTGGCACACCGAGCGCCACGCGCCGATGGATCCGCTGCCGCTCCAGCCGCCTGCGCCGATCCACGTGCCCGGCGGGTCGTGGTGGCCGATGATCACGGCGTTCGGGCTACCGATCATGGCGATCGGCGCGATCTCGCGGACGCTCCCGGTCGTGCTGATCGGCGCGCTCGTCGTCATCGTCGGCATCTACCGCTGGGCCTTCGAGCCCTTCGAGATGTAAATGGCATACAACACCAGCGAGCACGCCGCCGCCGTCGCACATGGGCACGCCACGAGCATGGGGCTCGAGAGCCGCAAGATGGCGTTCTGGGCCTTCATCGGCTCGGAGTGCCTGCTGTTCGGCTCGCTGATCTCGACCTATCTCGTCTACAAGGGCCACAGCCTCACGGGGCCGTACCCGCACGAGGTGCTGAACATTCCGTTCACCTCGTTCAGCACGTTCGACCTGCTCATGTCGAGTCTTGCGATGGTGCTCGCGCTGGCGGCGGTGCAGCGCGGCGACATGAAGCAGGGGAAGATCTGGCTGTTCGTGACGGCGCTGCTTGGGCTCATCTTCCTCTTCGGCCAGTACTGGGAGTTCAGCCACTTCGTGCGCGAAGGGCTTGGCCTCACGACGAATCTGTTCGGCTCGACGTTCTACGTCCTGACCGGAACGCACGGCGCGCACGTGACGGTCGGTGTCATCTGGCTCCTGACGCTCTGGGTGCAGGCGCTGCGCGGGAAGCTGGGTCCGCAGAACGCGCTAACCGTGGAGATCACAGGACTCTATTGGCACTTCGTCGACGTGGTGTGGATCGTGATCTTCACCGTCGTCTACCTGATTCAGTAGGGGAGCGGATGAGCGAGCAAGCACACGCGCAGGCCCATGCGACGACGGGCACGTATCTCCGAGTTGCTGCGATCCTCGTGATGATCACGATCATCGAGGTCGGCATCTTCTACGTTCCGACCTTCCAATCCGTCCTTGTGCCCGTGCTGCTGTTTCTGTCGGCCGTGAAGTTCACGCTGGTCGTGATGTTCTACATGCACCTCAAATTCGACAATCGATTCTTCACATTCCTGTTCGGCGGCCCGCTGCTGCTCGCGCTCGCGGTCGTCATCAGCTTGCTCTTCATCTTTTATGGGGCGGTGCGGCTACGAACAGGCATGTAGCCGAATGATCAGTGTCCAATGATCGTTGATCACTGGACATTGGACATTCCGGCGTGGAACCGTTGGGATATTCATCCGAGCGTGGTTCTGGGGCTCGCCGGCCTCGGCGGGCTCTTTGTCTATCTAGGCGGACTTACGTCGCCACGCCGGCACGTGGCAAGCTTTGTCGCCGCGCTCCTCGTCCTGTTTCTCGCGTTGAACGGACCGCTGCACAACCTCTCCGATACGTATCTGTTCAGCGCGCACATGGCGCAGCATCTGCTGCTGACGCTCGTCTTCCCGCCGCTCTTGCTGTACGGCACTCCTGCTCGCGTGATCCGTCCGCTGCTGCGGCCGCGTTGGGTCATGGCCTTCGCCCGCGTCGTGACTCGGCCGCTCGCCGCGGCGCTGATTTTCTCGGGACCGATTGTGATCTGGCACGTCCCCGCACTGTACGAGGCGGCGCTGCGCCATCACAACCTCCACATCGCCCAGCATCTCGTCTTCCTGACCACGGCCGTGATCATGTGGTGGCCGGTCCTCTCGCCCGTGCCGGAGCTGCCGCGCACGCAACACCTCCTGCAGATGCTCTATCTGTTCCTGCTCGGCATTCCGATGTCGGTGACGGGGGCGCTGATCACGCTGTCCGATTCTGTGCTCTATCCGTTTTATGCGGGAGCGCCGAGAGTGTGGGGCCTGTCACCGCTCGAGGATCAGCAGATCGGCGGGCTACTGATGTGGGTGCTGGGCGGTCTGATGCTGTGGATCGTGATGACCGTGATCTGGTTCCGATACTCCGTGTGGGACCAGAGATCGGATGCTGAAATGGGGGTGCCGGAGGAGGCGTACGAGACGAATGACCAATGATCAATGTCCAATGATCATTGATCATTCCCCGTCTTCGGTCTCTCCGAGAGGGTGCCGGCGCAGGTCTTCGCCAATCCGCGGGTGTTCTCGCCACAAGTAATAGCCCATCGCTAACGCGGCGAGTCCGTTGCCGATCGCCACGTTCCACCACGCGAGATAGCCGAGGATCGGCTTGGCGATCAAGGCGACGAGGATATAGAACCCCACCTCGAAGAAGCAGAATCCGACCACGACGAGAAACAGGGTTGTCGGGGCGTACTCGACTTCGGCGGCGAGCGCCGCGGCGATGCAGCCCACGATGACGAACGCACTCACGTGGATCATCGTGTAGCCGAAGATCCGTGCGGGCTCGACAACGACGTGCGCGGGACTCGGCGCGCCCCAAAACACCGCGCTCCCCAGCATCGCCGGAGTGAAGAGCGGTTGGCCATTGACCGAATCGACGATGAGGAACCAGAGGGCGACGGCAGCGGCGCCGATACAACCGGCGATGAAGCCCTCCCGCAGGATGCGATTCAAATCCATTGCGAGTGAATATATCGTCGGGACGAGGGCGTGCTAGATTAGGCCCCGACTTCAACGCCCCGGAGAGAGACCAATGGTCGTGACGCGGCGGCCGCTGTTTTACGGACTGTGTCTGCTCCTCGGCACATTGCTGTTCGGAATCGCGGGCAGCATGCATCCGCTGCTCCATGGCGACGGCGCGCTGCAGCTCAGCACCGTGGCCGGTACGAAGGCCTGGCGCCTGATCCATTGGTCCCTGCTGTTCGGACTCGCGTTCATGTACGCGGGACTCATCGGCGTCTCGCTGCGGCACAACGATACGCCGGGCGCGTCTCCCGGGCGTGCCGGCATTCGGATGGGCGCGTTCGCATTCTCGGTCTGGTCCATCAACATCCTGTTCATGGTCGGTGCGGGCTGGCAGCTCGGCCACGCGTACACCGTGGCCGACACCGGGCTGACCGCGACGCACGCGGTCTTCGTCTACGACATGCTGCACCCGATGGGGCTCGCCGCCGAGCGCCTGGCGACGTTCATGCTGGGTCTGGTGGCCTACATGTATGGCTGGTCGATCCGCAACGGCGCGGTGTGGCCGAGGTGGGTGGCTTGGCTCGCGTGGGTCGTCGCGCTCGCGTGCGGCGCGGTCAGCATCGTCTTCAGCGAATACTCGAACGCCATGTTCTTCGCGCAGGCGCTGTTCGTGATCTGGCTCTTGCTCGTGGCAATCATCATCCTGCTGGAGCGCCGCGCGGCCCCGACGCCCTAAAAACAACTGGGGCCGCCTTGCGGCGACCCCAGATACCCTCCACTCACGCGCTGCTTACGGTACGCGCAGCCGCACCACGTCACCCACCCAACCATCAGGCGTCCGGCGCAGGAGCGACAGCGTGGCGATGTCGCCGTGGCGAATCGCGCCCACCGCCGACCGGAACTGTGCGACCGTGCGCGTCGGCTGCCCGTTGACCTTCAAGATGATGTCGGGATAGCCCGTCGTTGCGTCGGCCAGCTTTTGGTAGGCCGGCCCGTCCGGCGATACGTTCGTCACGACGAGCGCACCACCCGCGCGGAGAATCGGCCGCAGGTCCGGATCGCGCACGTCTTCCTGGGTCAGCGGCTCGACGGAGACGCCGAGCGGCCCCTCGGCCGGCGCGGCATCGTTCTTTTGCGCCGATTCGTCGTCAGCCGTTGCATCGTCACCGGTCGGCGCCGCGGCCAGCCGCACCGAGACCGTCTGCTGCTGACCCTTGCTGCGGACCAGCGTGACCTGCACGACGTCGCCTGCCTTCTTGAAGCCGACGCGCTGCTGCAGCGCCGGCACCGACTGCACGGGCTGGCCGTCCACGGAAATGATGACGTCGCCTTGCTCGATTCCGGCGCGCTTGGCCGGTGAGTCCTCAGACGTGTAGTCGCGTACGACCACGCCCTTGATCGTCGACAATCCGACCGCCTGCGCGTCCTCCTGCGTGGCGTCCTTGATGCTGACGCCCATCACCGCCCGCGCCACGTGACCGGTCGCAATCAACTGCGTCATCACGGTGCGCGCGAGGTTGATCGGAATGGCGAAGCCGTAGCCGGCGTAGTAGCCGGTTTCGCTGGCGATCGCCGAATTGATGCCGATGACCTCGCCCCGCACGTTCACGAGCGGACCGCCCGAGTTACCGGGATTGATGGCCGCGTCCGTCTGAATGAAGTCCTGAATCGCGTAGCGGCTCTGATTCAGCCCGGCGAGCAGCCGCCCCTTCGCGCTGACGATTCCAGCGGTCACCGTGAACGTGAACGCCTCGCCCAACGGGTTGCCGATCGCGAGCACCCAGTTGCCGATCTCCGTCGAGTCCGCGTCGCCAAGCCGGACCGTCGGCAGATCGGTCGCCTGGATCTTGATCACCGCGACGTCGGTCGCGGGATCGGTGCCGACCGTTGTTGCCGTGAACTCACGGTTGTCATACAGCCGCACCGTGACGCGATCGGCGCCCTGCACCACGTGGTTGTTCGTCAGGATGTAGCCGTCCTTCGATACGATGAATCCCGAGCCCGATCCCTGCTCGACCTGGGGGCGACGCGGGACCTGGAAGAAGTCCTCGAAACCCGGCGGCAGGCGGCGATTCGTCACTCGCTCGCGCCGCTCCGACTTAATGAACACGACCGCCGGCTTCACGTGCTCGGCGACCGAAGCGAATGCGTCGCCCAGGTCGACCGCGGCTTTGGCGCGGGGAATCGGGCGGCTCGTGTCCTGCAGCACCGACAACACCGCCGCCTCGCCCCGCGTGGGCAACCGGAACGCCGAGGCGAATGCCAGCCCCAGCGCGAACGCCAGCGTCACCAGCGTCCCGAACTTCAACCAGTCCCGCGTCTTCACCGACATCCGCTCCCCCTTTTAGGACTTCTTCGATTTGTCGTCGTCCATGATTTCGTAATCCGCGTCGACGACCTTCTCATCCTTCTTGGCGCCGGCCGGCTGCTCGCCGCCCCCCGCGCCCGGCGCCCCCTCGCCTCCGGGCGCCCCTGCATCGGCCGACCCACGCGCCGCATACAGTGAAGCGCCCGCCGCTGAATATGCCTGTTGCAGCTCTTCCAGCGCTTTGCTGATTTCGTCAGCATTTCCACTACGCAGCGCCTGCTGCGACTGCTGGATGGCCGCATCGAGCCGCGACTTGAGGCCCGGCTCCAGCTTTTCGACCCAGTCTTTGGACTCTTTGGTCACCTGGTACACCATGTTATCGAGCCGGTTACGCTGCTCGATGACGTCGCGGCGCTTTTTGTCCTCCTGGGCGTGCGACTCGGCGTCCTTCACCATCTTGTCGATGTCCTTGTCCGCGAGACCCGAGGACGCCTCGATCCGGATCTTCTGCTCCTTGCCGGTCGCCTTGTCTTTCGCGCCCACGTGCAGAATCCCGTTCGCATCGATATCGAACGTGACTTCCACCTGCGGTACGCCGCGCGGAGCCGGCGGAATCCCCGTTAGCTGGAACTTGCCGATCGTGCGGTTGTCCTGGGCCATCTGCCGCTCGCCCTGGAGGACATGGATCTCGACCGTGGTCTGATTGTCTTCGGCGGTCGAGAACGTTTCCTGCTTCTTGGTCGGAATGGTCGTGTTGCGCGGAATGAGGACCGTGGTGACGCCCCCGAGCGTCTCGATGCCGAGCGAGAGGGGCGTAACGTCGAGCAACAACACGTCCTTCACTTCGCCCGCGAGCACGCCGCCCTGAATCGCGGCGCCGATCGCGACCACCTCGTCGGGGTTGACGCCCTTGTGCGGCTCCTTGCCGAAGAAGCTCTTCACGATTTCCTGGACCTTCGGCATGCGCGTCTGACCACCGACGAGGATCACCTCGTCGATCTCGTTCGGCTTGAGGCCGGCGTCGGTGAGCGCCTGCTGCATCGGCGGAATCGTGCGCTTCACGAGGTCATCGACCAGCTGCTCGAGCTTGGCGCGCGTCAACGTGAGGTTCAGGTGCTTGGGACCCGACTGATCGGCGGTGATGAACGGCAGATTGATCTCCGTTTGCATCACGGTCGACAGCTCCATCTTGGCTTTCTCGGCGGCTTCCTTGAGACGCTGCAGCGCCATCGGATCCTTGGAGAGATCGATGCCCTGTTCGCGCTTGAACTCGCCCACCAGCCACTCCATCACGCGGGCGTCGAAATCATCGCCACCCAGGTGCGTGTCGCCGTTCGTGCTCTTCACCTCGAACACGCCCTCAGCGAGCTCGAGGATCGAGATGTCGTACGTGCCGCCGCCCAAGTCGTAGACCGCGACTTTCTCTTCCTTCTTCTTGTCGAGACCGTAAGCGAGCGCCGAGGCCGTCGGCTCGTTGATGATGCGGACGACGTCGAGGCCGGCGATCTTGCCGGCGTCCTTGGTCGCCTGGCGCTGCGAATCGTTGAAGTACGCGGGAACGGTGATGACCGCCTTCTCGACTTTGTGGCCGAGATAGTCTTCGGCGGTTTGGCGCATTTTCTGGAGGATCATCGCGGAGATCTCGGGCGGCGTGTACTGCTTGCCGCTGATCTCCACAGAGGCGAGGCCGTTCTGGCCGCGCACGACTTTGTAAGGCACGCGCTTGATCTCTTCCGAGACCTCTTCCTGCCTACGACCCATGAAGCGCTTGATGGAGAAGACCGTGTTCTGCGGATTGGTAACCGCCTGCCGCTTGGCGACTTGCCCCACGAGCCGCTCACCATCTTTGGTGAACGCGACGACCGACGGGGTCGTCCGACCGCCCTCAGCGTTGGGGATGACGACGGGATCGCCACCTTCCATGACCGCCACAACTGAGTTGGTCGTCCCGAGGTCAATGCCGATGATCTTCTCAGCCATAACTTTCCGCTCCTGATAGGGATTTGATGCCGGTACCGCGTCTCTGGTCGCATAGGGCAAGCCTCGTGCCCGCGTTCGCTGCCAATAAGGCAGGCGGTTGAGCGGTTAGTCGGTTTGGCGGCCTCCCAACCGTCTAACCGCCCAACCGCTCAACCGCCTAGATTCACCACGAATGTTTCCCTACAAAGACGAAAACCCCACCCAGCATCCCGCAGTCATCACGGTTTCCATCATCATCGCCAACGTGCTCGCCTTCATCCTTATCCAGGGGGCGGGGGCGCAGGGGCCGATGGTCCGGTCCGTCTGCGACCTGGGGCTGATTCCCGGCGAGATCCTGCGGAGCGTGAAGCCGGGTAGCGGCGTGGAGCTGGCGCCGGGGATGGTCTGCATGGTGGACGCGGTGCCGAAGTACTGGACCGTCATCACGTCCATGTTCATGCACGGCGGGTGGCTGCACTTGCTCGGCAACATGCTGTTCTTGTGGGTGTTCGGAAACAACATCGAAGACGTGATGGGGCACGGAAAGTTCTTGATCTTCTATCTGCTGTGCGGCGTCGTCGCCGCGGCGACGCAGACGTTCGTCAGCCCGCACTCCGTGGTGCCGATGATCGGAGCTTCGGGCGCCATCAGCGGAGTGCTCGGCGCCTATCTGCTGCTGTATCCCAAAGTCCGCGTGCACACGCTGATCATTCTGCCCATCTACATCACCACCGTCGCATTGCCTGCCTGGGTGATGCTCGGCTACTGGATCGTGCTGCAGGTGCTCAGCGGCCTGGGAAGTCTCCGCGACATCGAGAGAGGGGGCGTGGCGTTCTTCGCGCACGTCGGCGGATTCCTGGCCGGGCTCTTGCTGATCAAGCTGTTCGCGTCGGAAGATGCCCTCCGGCAGCGGCCCGTACAGCCGGCGCCGTATTATCGGTTTCGGAACTACTGAGCCGATGGCGTCTATCCCTCAGCATGATGCTTGATGGACTTCCCCTCGACGAGAAACACCACATCCTCGGCAATGTTGGTCGCCAGATCCGCCACCCGCTCGAGATTGCGACTCACGAGAAACAGCTCCATCGCCGTGCCAATGATGTGCGGATCCTCCATCATGTGTGTCAGTAGGATCCGGAACATCGATTGATGTAGCGCGTCCACGCTGTCGTCGCGGCGGCAGATCGCCCGACCGGCCTGCGCGTCACCCTTCACGAACGCATCCAGGGCATCCGCGAGCATGGTCCGGGCCTGCCGTGCCATCTCGAGGAGCTCCGGCTCCGGAACGATCGGGCGCGCCTTGAGCAACCGCTCGGCCGACTGCGCGATGTTGACGGCGTGATCGCCGACGCGCTCGAGATCGTTCGCGATCTTCATCGCGGCCGTCAGGAAGCGCAGGTCGCGCGCCATCGGCTGCTGCGTCGCGAGCAGGCGAATGACGCTCTCCTCGACGTCGAGCTCGAGCTGGTCGATGGCGTGGTCGCCGGCGATGACGCCTTCCGCCTTGTCGCCGTCGCGCTGCAGCACCGCGTCGACCGCGGCGGCGAGTGCGGCCTGCGCTTCGCCGGACATGTTGAGGAGCGCGACCTTGAGCTCGGAGAGCTCGTTGTGGAAATGCCGATGGCTGCTCGCTTGCGCGTTCATGATCAACCAAACCTTCCGGTGATGTAGGCTTCGGTCCGTTCGTCCGCCGGCCTCGTGAACAGCTGCTGGGTTGCGCCGAACTCCACGAGCTGCCCGACATAGAAGAAGCCGGTGAAATCGGACACCCGCGCGGCCTGCTGCATGTTATGCGTGACGATGACGATCGTGTAACTCCGCTTCAGCTCGACGAGCAGCTCCTCGATGCGCTGCGTCGCGATCGGATCCAGCGCCGAGCACGGCTCGTCCATCAGAAGCACTTCAGGCTCGTTGGCCAGCGCGCGCGCGATGCAGAGGCGCTGTTGCTGGCCGCCCGAGAGCGCGGTTCCGGATTCCCGCAGCCGGTCCTTCACTTCGTCCCAGAGTGCCGCCTGCCGCAGCGCCCGCTCGACGCGGTCGGGCAGCTCGCGTGACGGGGCGAGGGCATTGAGGCGCGGTCCATAGGCCACGTTCTCGTAGACCGGTTTCGGGAAGGGGTTCGGACGCTGAAACACCATCCCAATGCGGCGGCGCAGCGTCACGACGTCGGTTCCAGGCGCGAAGATCGATCCGCCGTCGAGCAGGATGTCGCCTTCGTGTCGAGCGCCGGGCGTGAGGTCGTGGAGCCGGTTGATCGACCGCAGGAACGTCGTCTTCCCGCACCCCGACGGGCCGATCAGCGCGGTGATCGCGTTGCGGGGGATCGCGATCGAGACGTCGTGCAGCGCCCGGGTCGGGCCGTACCAGAAGTTGTAGGCCTTGGCCGCGATTTTCATCCGAACCTTCCGGTGATATACGCCTCCGTCTGCTCCACCTTGGGCTTCGTGAAGATCTCGTCGGTCTTGCCGACCTCGATCAGGCTGCCGAGGTACATGAAGGCGGTGTAGTCGGAGACGCGCGCGGCCTGCTGCATGTTGTGGGTGACGATCACGATCGTGTACAGCTGCTTGAGCGCATGACACAGCTCCTCGATGCGCTGCGTGCCGGCGGGGTCCAGCGATGCGGTGGGCTCATCGAGCAGCAGGATCTCGGGCTCCGGCGCCACGGCGCGGGCGATGCACAGGCGTTGCTGCTGTCCGCCCGAAAGGTCGAGCGCGCTCGCGTGCAACCGGTCCTTCACCTCGTCCCAGAGCGCGGCGTGCTGAAGCGCGTGACTCACCGCGTCATCGAGCTGCGCCCGCGTCCGCTTGCCGTTGACGCGCAAGCCGGCAGCGACGTTGTCGTAGATCGACATCGTCGGGAACGGCGTCGGACGCTGGAAGACCATCCCGATCCGCCGCCGCAGCTCGACGGCACTGACGTCCTGCCCGTAGATGTTCACGTTGTCGAGCAGGACTTCGCCGGTGACGCTCGCGCCCTGGGTCAGCTCGTGCATGCGATTCAGACAGCGGAGCAGGGTGCTCTTGCCGCACCCCGACGGCCCGATGATCGCCGTCACCGTATGCGCCGGGAACAGGAGCGAGACGTCGCGCACCGCGCGCTGCTGGCCGAACAGCGCGGTGAGATGCGAGGCCTCGAGGCGCAGGCGGGTGTTAGCGGACGCTACCATATCTGGCCCGCGTTACCCAACGCGCGATGAGCGAGATGATGAGGACGAGTCCCATGAGCACGAGCGCTGCCGCCCAGGCAAGACGGTGCCATTCCTCGAACGGCCCCGTGGCGTAGACGTAGATCTGGAGTGGCAACGCCTGCATCGGCTGATTCACGCGCAGCGAGAAGTTGAGATTGCCGAGCGCGGTGAAGAGCAGGGGCGCCGTCTCCCCGGCGACGCGCGCGATGCCGACGAGGCAGCCGGTCACGATGCCGCCGAGCGCGGTGCGCGCGACGATCTTGAGCGACGTGCGCCAGCGCGGATACCCGAGCGCGAGCGCCGCCTCGCGCAGCGAGTGGGGCACGAGCCGCACCATCTCTTCGGTCGTGCGCGCGAGCATCGGAATCATCAGAATCGCCAGGGCGACGCTTCCGGCGAGCGCGGAGAAGTGTTTTTGCGGTTTGACGATGAACGTCCAGCCGACGATGCCGATCACGATCGACGGGGTGCCGGTCAGCACGTCTGCGACGAAGCGGACCAGCCAGCCCAATCGGCCCGAGCCGTACTCGGCCAGATACAGTCCGGCGCCGATGCCGATCGGCACGCCGATCAGGGCGGCCAGGCCGACGATGATGCCGGTTCCCGCGATCGCATTGGCAACGCCGCCGCCGGTTTGCCCCGCCGGAAGCGGACCTTTCGTGAAAAAGGCCCAATCGATCGACGATGCGCCTTTGAGCACGAGGTTGCCGAGGATCAGGAACAGGGCGAGCACGGCGACGAACGACAACAGGATCACGAGCCCTGTCATGATCCGGCTCATGAGATGCCGGTGGAACGCGCGGTTCACAGCGCCCGGCTCCCGATCGCCTGTCCGCGGGCGACCCGCCAGATCAGAATCCGGGCGATGGCGTTCACGACCACCGTGAGCACGAACAGGATCAAGCCGACTTCGAAGAGGGCAGACAGGTAGAGATTGGTTGTCGCTTCGGAGAACTCATTCGCGATTGCCGCGGCCATCGTGTAGGCAGGCTGGAACAGCGAGACGCCGATGTCGTGACGATTGCCGATCACCATCGTGACCGCCATCGTCTCGCCCAGCGCGCGCCCCAGCCCCAGGATCACCGCCCCGATCAGCCCGGTGCGACCATAGGGCAGCACCGCCGACCGCACGGCCTCCCAGCGCGTCGCCCCCATCGCCAACGCCGCTTCGCGCTGGCTCGTGGGGACAGCGAGCAGCACTTCCCGCGAGACGGCCGCGATGTACGGCACGATCATGATCGCCAGGATGATGCCGCCCGCGAGCAGCGAATTGCCGTAGAACACGCCCTGGAAGAACGGGATCCACCCCAGCACCGCCTTGAGCGGCGGCACGACGTGCGCGCGCAGGAACGGGATGAGGACGAAGATGCCCCACGTGCCATACACGACGCTGGGGATCGCAGCGAGCAGCTCGATGACGAACGCCACCGGCTGGCGCAGCGCGCGCGGCGAGAACTCGGTCAGGAAGATGGCGACGCTCAGGGCGAGCGGAACGGCGATCAGCAGCGCCAGGAGTGAGGAGGCCAGCGTCCCAAAGATCATCGGGGCCGCGCCGTAGACTTCCGCCACCGGGTCCCAGGTGGATGTCCAGGCGAACGACGGCCCAAAGCGCTTCAGTGCCGGCAGCGCGCCGGTGAACAGAACGCCGAGGATGATCAGGATCAACGCGGGCAGCGCAAGCGCGAACACGGTCAGAACCCGCTGGTAGGCGCGATCGCTGCGATCCATGCCGATCAGCGATTGCCAACGCGTTTCACCACTTGGTCGGCCGGGGGTGCCGGGGGGAGCGGGGGGGACACCCTCGATTGGCAGGCTCGTCATCGCGCGGGGAAACCTACCGGCTGCTGCCGCAGTGTCCGTCACGACGATGTAACGGATTTGTCACTACGAAATGGAAACACCTCCCGGCGCCCAACAACGCACCGGGAGGTGTCCCCTATGTCCGGCGAGCTACTCAGCCTTCCAAACCGACCGGCCGTTGGCTGTGACGCTCCGCAGACGGGCTTCGATCCACGGATGCAGATCCTTGGGGAGCGGCGCGTAGCCCAGCGACTGCGCCTTACCCTGGCCTTCGCCTTCGGCCCAGGCGACGAACTGCACCAGCGCCTGCGCCTTTGCGGCATCGGAGTACGACCGATGGAGCAGCAGCCAGGTGAAGCTCGAAATCGGATATGCCTGGGCACCGGGGGAGTTCGTAATGGACACGCGGAAGTCGGTGTTCGGGCCCATGTCCTTCATCGCCCCGGCCGCCGCCGCCGTCACGGCCTCGAGACTCGGCGTGATCCAGTTGCCGGCGCTGTTCTTCACGGTGCCGAACGGGATGTTGTTCTTCTGCGCGTACGCGAGCTCGACGTAGCCGATCGCGCCCGGCGTCTGACTGACGGTCGCGGAAACGCCGTCGTTGCCGCGGCCACCGAGCCCCACCGGCCAGTTGACCGAGGTGCCCTTACCAACCTGCTGCTGCCACGGCGGACTGATCTTCGCCAGATAGTCGCTGAACACGAACGACGTGCCCGAGCCGTCGGCGCGGTGGACGACAACGATGTCTGTCGCGGGCAGGTTGAGCCCGGCGTTGACGCTCGTGATGCGCGCGTCGTTCCACTTCGTGATTTTGCCGAGGAAGATGTCGGCGATCACGTCCGGCGTGAACTTCACCGGCTGCGACAGCCCTGGCAGGTTATAGGCGATCACGACTGCACCCATCACGGTCGGGATGTGGAGCACGTTGCCCTGGATCGCGCTGATGGCCGAGTCGCTCATCGGGGCATCAGTGCCGCCGAAGTCGACGGTGCCGTCCGAGAACTGCCGGATGCCGCCGCCCGAGCCGATCGCCTGGTAATTCAGTTTTACGTTTGGATGCGCCTGGCCGTAGGTCAGGATCCAGTCCCCGTAAATGATGTTGGGGAACGTCGCGCCGGCGCCGGTGAGCTGGACCTGCGCGGCCGCCGGAACGGCGGCGCCAAGCAGCGCGGCGAGAGCGAGAAAGCGAGTGGACTTCATGAGTGATGTTCTCCTGAATGCGTTAGAAATTGAACTGTGCCTGGAAGTACGCTTGCGAGCGAACCGCTTCCTGAACCGGCGTCGGCGTGGCCTCGTACGACAGCCAGTCGAGATCGGCGAGCAGCCGCAGGTTCGGCGACAGCTGGTAGGATGCGCCCGCGATGTACCGCGTGAGCTTGTTGTTGCCGACGTCCGTATTCGGATCGGTGATATCGACGCGGGCGATCAACGCGGCCTTCGAGCTCGAGAAGTGATAGACGCCGAAGAGACTCGCGACTGCCCCGGAGAGTTCGGGCGCCGCCGGCGCCGTTACCGTGTCCTTCGTGACCGCGTATTCACCCGCGACTGTGAACTGCTTCGACCGGTAGGATACCATGCCGAGCAGGCGCGAGCGCTTGCCCCCGCTGGTGGGCTTGCCGTACTGGCCGTATGCCGTGACGCGCAATCCGCCGACGCGGCTCGAGTCATTCGTATCCATCACGCGGAACGACACGCGACCTTCGAGATCCTTGCGTTTGTCACCGGTGCCGCCGCTGTAGCCTTCGCCGTTGTAGATGCCGACCTGCATGTTGACCTTGTCCGGGCCCCACTTGCCGTCCGCCCCGAGGCCGAAGTCCGATGACGTGACATATCCGCCGCGCTCCATCGCCATCTGCCCCTGCATGCGGTAGTCCCACAGCGCCTCTTCCCAGTCGAGCAGCGGCGTGTGGATCTGTCCCAGCTTGTAGGTGAGCGCGCTGCCGGTCGGCGTGTAGGTCACGTACGCGTACTTGAGCCGGTAGCGCAGCGAGTTGTCGCCGGCGCCCACGCGCTGAATGTCCGCGGTGATGCGCGTGCCGACCCCGCCCGAGAAGCGTCCCAGCACGTTGATGTAAGCGCGGGTGACGTCGAAGTTGTTTTGGTGACCGGCGGTGTCCTTCAGTTGATAGACGTACTGCAGATACGAGACGCCGCTGACGGTGACCTGCGGGGCAGGAGTGGCCGGAGTTTGGGCGCGCAGTGCCGATGCCAACATCGCGCTGACGGCGCCCGCCGCCGCGAGGCTCAACAGTGGTCGTACGTGCACGGTATGTGCTCCTCACATGGGTGAACGGGTTTCTGTGCCGGAAGAATCGACAGGACCCATCACGGCTGAGCCGCCGTGACGTCACAGCTCTGTAACGGCGAAAAGCGAGTATCTAGGCGGGGAAGGAGAGCAGGATCGTCGTGCCGCGGCCCAACTCGCTCGTTGCCTCGACGCGCCCGCCGTGCGCTTCGACGAGATGCTTCACGATCGCGAGTCCCAGGCCCGTGCCGCCTTCCTGGCGAGAGCGGCCCGGATCCACGCGATAGAACCGCTCGAAAATCCGCGGCAAGTGCTCGGCGGGGATTCCGCTGCCGGTGTCAGTCACGCGTACCGTCGTTCGATTGCCGGCGCGCTCGGCCGTCACGCGAATCGTGCCGCCGGGCGGTGTGTGGCGGAGCGCGTTGTCGAACAGGTTCGTAAAAATCTGCCGCAGGGCTTCGGGATCGGCGGTCAGGGGTGCGGCCTTTCCCGGCGCGTCAAATCGCACTTTTCGCGACGCGGCACGCTCGACGAACGGACCCCACGCGTCCCGCGCGGCTGCATCCACGTCGATGGCGTGCGGCTCCGGCCGCCACGTTCCCGACTCGATCCGCGACAGGTCGAGCAGGTCGTCCACGAGTCGGTGCATGCGGCGCGCGTTCTCGACGATCGTCTGGGAGAACTTCGCCGTCTGGGCGTCGCCGCCTTCGGCCGCGAGCGTCTCCGCGTAGCCGGCGATGGCGGTGAGCGGCGTCTTGAGCTCGTGCGAAACGTTGGCGACGAAATCGCGCCGCACGGTTTCGAGGCGGCGGACATCGGTCACATCACTCAACACGAGGAGCGTGCCGCCGTCTTCGAGCGGCCGCGCCGACACGACCACGGTGCGGGCGCCGAGATCGAGTTCGCGGCTTTCGATGACGGCGCCGGCCAGCACTTCGCGCATGAGCGCCCGGTGGGCGCGGTCATGAAACAGCTCGTCGAGCGCGGGCAGCGGCTCGCCCGTGGCATAGCCGAGCAGCTCGCGGGCGGCGGCATTCGCCGAGATGATCGCGCCACGGTTATCGGCGGCGAGCACGCCATCGGACAACGCCTCGAGCAGCGTGCGCGACTCTTCGCGCTCGCGCCGCAAGTCTTCGAAGCGACGCTCGAGCTCGTGATGCATTGCGCGCAACGCGTCGACTTGATGCGCCAGCTCGGGGACCTGCACGTCCGGGAACTCGGCCGCGCGGCCGGCGGCGATGTCGTTGGCCGCGTCGGCGATCGCGAGGAGGGGGCGCGCGAGGGCGCGGGCGAGCAGCCACGCCACGAGCGCGGCGGCGAGCAGCATGAGCAGCCCGGCGGCGGCGACGGCGCGCTGGATGACGTGCACCTGGGCATCGACGACGGCGAGCGTCGTGGAGACGCGGGTCACGGCGATGCCGGGCGGCCCGCCGCGGATCGCGACGTACATGCGGCGCTCGTTCGTGGATGCGCTGAGGCGCTCGTTCATTCCGACGCCGCGGCCCAGCCCTGAGTCGAGCGCGGCCCGGACTTCGGGGCGATCGCGATGATTCTCGAGCCGCGCGAGCGACGGGCGGTCGAACTCGGTGTCGCCGCGGACATGGCCTTCCGGATCGATCAGCGTGATACGGCGGTCGAGTTGCGCGCCGGCGGACATCGCGAATTCCGGCCAACGGCTCGAATCGGGCGGCGCGACAGCAGCGACGAGCCGGGCCTCGCGCTCCAGCTCCGCCGCAATCTCCTCCTCGAGGTGGCGGCGCAGCAGCACCTCGGAGGCGAGGATCGAGCCGATGACCGCGGCCGCCACGAGCAGAGCGATGCTCGCGAACAGTCGCGTGGCGAGTCTCATGCGCGCTTGCGGCGGTGGGATGGGGGCGGCGCCGGCTCACGAAAGCGGTAGCCCACGGCGCGAACGGTCTCGATCCAGTCACCCGCCGCCCCGAGCTTGGTACGGAGCCGCTGCACGTGCATGTCCACGGTGCGGGTCTGAATGTCGGGCTGCGCCTGCCAAACCGATTCGAGCAGCTGCGAGCGCGACTGCACGCGGTCGCGACGTTCGATCAGGCGCTCGAGCAGCTTGAACTCGGTGGCGGTGAGGTCGACTTCCTTGCCGCCGGCGGTGACGCGATGGGCCGTGCGATCCAGCACGATCGGGCCGCCGACCAGCCGGCCGCCGGCGGCGACCGGCGGCGCGGCGAGGCGTCGCAGGATCGCGCCGACGCGGAGCACGAGCTCTTTGGGCGAAAACGGCTTGGCGAGATAGTCGTCGGCGCCGAGCGACAGGCCCTTGATGCGATCGGGCTCCTCCTTGCGCGCGGTCAGCAGCAACACGCCGACGTCGCGCGTCTCCTCGCGGCGGCGCAGCTCCGCGAGCACATCGAAGCCCGAGTGACCCGGCAGCATGAGATCGAGGACCACCATGTCGGGCCGCTCTTCGCGCGCCGAGCGGAGCGCGTCGGCACCGGTGCCGGCGGTGGTGACGCGATAGCCTTCTTTGGCCAGGTGGTACGCGACGAGCGCCGTGATGTCCGGCTCGTCGTCCACGACGAGTATACGATGCGGTTGCGACGTCTCAGGAGGCATCAGGCTCCGGCTGAAGCTATCGTCGCGAATGTCGGTGGCAATCGCTTAGCCTCGGCGGTGATCACGCGGTTACAGGAATGTAGCCCATTCGTGACATTCGACCTCCCCGGCGCCGCTGGTAGCGCGCGACGGGCCCATTTCGCAATTTTCAGCGCACCATGCACCTCATCGCCGCGCTGCTCGTCGCGCTTCAAGCCGCGACCGCCTCTCCCGACACCGCCCACATCGTCATCGTCGCCACCACCGATGTCCACGGCCGCGCACTCGGCTGGGACTACGTTCGCGACGCCGCCTCTCCCGGCGGCCTCTCGCGGGCCGCGACCGCGCTGGAAACGCTGCGCGCCCGCTATCCCACCAGCCTCGTCCTCGTGGATGCCGGCGACCTGCTGCAAGGCAATCCGTTCGCCGCCTTCTATGCGCAGGACGACAAGCGCCAACCGCACCCGATCGTCGACGCCCTGAACGCTCTGCAATACGACGCCGTCACCCCGGGCAATCACGATTTCGACTTTGGGGTGGAGTTCCTGCGGCGTGCCGCCGGCGACGCAACGTATCACTACATCTCGGCGAACGTCGTGAACGACAGCGGCAAGACGCTGTTTGCGCCGAACGTGATGCTCGCGCGCGGTCCCGTGAAAATCGGCGTCACCGGGCTGACGACGCCCGGAACCAATCTGTGGGATCGCGCGCAGCTCGGACGCTATCACGTGCGCCGCATCGCCGAGGCGGCACCCGGTGCCGTGGCGGCGCTCGCCGGTGCCGATCTCAAGATCGTCCTCATCCACTCGGGCTTTGGCGAGTCGAGCTACGACACCACGGGCGTCGGCCCCGAGAACGACGCGCAAGCCGTCGCGAACGCATCTCCCAAACCCGACCTCGTCATCGTCGGACACACGCACCGCGAAATCCGCGACACCGTCGTGAACGGCGTGCACTTCGTGCAGCCGAAGAACTGGGCGCTCAGCATCGCCGTCGTGCACGTGACGCTGACCAAAGATGCCGCGACCGGCCGCTATCGCGTTACCGCGATCCATTCCGACTTGATCCCACTAACGACTATGCCCGAGTTGCCGCGCTTCACGCGCCGGCTCGACGCGTCGCAACAAGCGGCGCGGCTGTGGGCGGGAACCACGCTCGGCACCGCCGGTCCGGGCTTCGACGCTCGGCTCGCGCGCGCGCAGGATTCGCCGCTGCTCGACTTTATCAACGAGGTGCAGCGCCGCCAGGCGGGCGCGCAGTTGTCCGCCGCCGCCATCTTCGATCCGCAATACGGCCTGCCGGAAGGGGAGGTCCACGAGCGCGACGTTGCGGGGATCTACCCGTACGAGAACACGCTGCGCGCGATCAAGATCAGCGGCCAGCAGCTGCGCGAATTTCTCGAGCATGCCGCGCTCTACTTCCGCACCTACGAGCCCAACGCGCCGGTCATCAACGACAGCTTCCCGGGCTACAACTACGACGTCGTCGCGGGCGTCGTATACAACGTCGATCTCTCGCGGCCCGCCGGTCAGCGCATCCGCGGGCTCGGCTACAACGGCAAGATCGTGCAGCCGACCGACACGTTCACCATGGCGCTGAACAGCTATCGCCAGTCGGGTGGCGGCGGGTATGCGATGATCGCGCACGCTCCCGTCGTCTACGACAAGGGCGAAAGTATTCGCGACCTCCTGGACGCTGAAATCCGGCGGGTGAAATCGCTGCAGGCGTCCGCCTATTTGCGGCCGAGCTGGGCGATCATCCCCGACGCGGCGCGGGCCGCGGCGAAGGCATCGTTCGGTCCCACACCGGCGGCCGCCGCGGCGGCAGCGGCCACGGCGCGCGACAGCACGTTGCTGCGCGTGCTCGCGACGAGCGATCTGCACGGGCAGCTCGAATCGCGCGTGTGGGACTGGTCGGGTGGCCGGGCCGTCGGTGGCGTCGCGGCAATGAAACCCTGGCTGGACAGTCTCGCGACGTCCTGCGGCTGTGCGTCGGTGCGGCTCGATGCCGGTGACGAGATGCAGGGCACGGCGCTGTCGAACGCCAACTACGGGCGCGGTACGGTCGACGCGCTCGACGCGATGGGTATCGATGCCGCGGCCATCGGCAATCACGAGTTCGACTGGTCGATCGACACGCTGCAGGCGCGAATGCGCGACGCGAAGTATCCGTTCCTGTCGGCGAACATCACCAACACCGCCGGCACGGCACGACCGGCGTGGGCGACGCCGTGGAAGCTCGTGACCAAGAACGGCGTGAAGATCGCGGTCATCGGCGTGACGACGACGGAGACGCCGACGAGCACGGCGGCGCGCAACGTTCAAGGATTGGCATTCGGCAACGAGGCCGACGCGATCAAGCGTGTGCTGCCCGACGCACGCGCGGGGGCCGACTTCGTGATCGTCGTCGCGCACGCCGGCGCGCTGTGTGATTCCGGCACGACCGCGGCGGCGAGCTGTCACGGCGAGATTCTCGACATCGCGCGCCAGCTCGACTCGGGTTCGGTCGACCTGATCGTCGCCGGGCACACGCACCAACGCGTGAACATCACCGTGCACGGCATCCCGATCATCGAGGCCCAGTCGAGTGGACGCAGCATCGGCGTCGTGGACTTCGTGCGTGCCGGCGGTCACCGTGAGGTGCGGGCGCAGCTGATCACGCCGTACGCGGATCAAGTGCGGCCGGACGTGCCGCTCACGGAGGCGGTCAGCAACCAGCAGTCGATCCTTCGGACCGTCACCGAGCGGGTCATCACGCGGCTCAAGTTCCCGCTCAAGCGCGAGGGCGATGAATACGGACTCGGCCGGCTGATCGCGGATGCGCAGCGCGCGGCGGGCCGCGCGGACGTGGCGATCATGAACAACGGCGGCATCCGCGCCGATCTCCCGGCCGGCAACGTCACTTGGGGCAACCTGTACGAAGTGCAGCCATTCCAAAACCGTTTACTCAAGCTCACAGTCACGGGCGCGGTGCTGCAGGACGCGCTCGAGCATTGCGTCGCGGGCCGCGATCACATGCCCGACTGTCACGTCGCCGGCGCCGAGGTCTGGTACGACGGCCATAAGGAGCCGGGCAAGCGCGTCAATCGCATTCGGCTGGACAACGGCAAAGGCATCGACAAGAACGGCCAGTATGCGCTCGTGGTGAGCGACTTCATGGCGACGGGCGGCTCGGGATTCGGCATGTTGTCGAGCTCGGCGAGACAAGATCTCGATGTGATCGATCTCGACGCGTTGATCCGCTACCTGGGCGTGCTGCGCGCTCCGGTGGAGGCGCCGGCGGGCGAGCGCTTCCATCGGACCGATCACTGATGCGGGTTTTCGTCAACGACAAGGCAGTCGACGTAGCACGCGGCGCCCGGGTGCGCGACGCCGTCGCGCAGGCGGACGACGCCCTGGCGCGGCTGTTGGACAGCGCCGCGTACGTGACGGACGCGGCTGGGCGTCCCATCGATGCGGGCGACGCGGTGGGCGAGGCGGGCTCCGTCTATCGCGTCGTCGTCTCGGCCCGCCGGGAGGGGAAGCCCAAGCTCACCAAGGACGCCCTGCGACGCTGGCCCAAAGCCGAGCTGCACGTGCACCTCGACGGGGCGCTGCGACCGGCTACGATGCTGGACCTGGCTCGCGCGCAGGGGATTCGCCTCCCGGCCGACACGCCGGAGACGCTTGCGAAAGCGATGCTGGTGAAGGGCGCGAAGAGCCTCGAAGAGTATCTCGAGAAATACTCGATCACTTTGTCCGTGTTGCAGTCGGCGGATGCGCTCGAGCGGGTCGCGTACGAGTTCGTCCTGGACAAGGCCGCGGAGAATGTCCGCTACGTCGAGGTGCGCTATTCGCCGCTGCTCCACCGGCCCGCGCTCACGCTCGCGCAGGCGATCGAGGCTCCCCTTGCAGGAATACAGAGGGGAATGATGGAAACGGGGACAAAGGTTGGACTGATCGTGTGTGCGATGCGCACGAAGTCGCCGGCGGAGTCGCTGGAGCTGGCGCGCGTCGCGGCCGAATACCGGTCGGCGGGGGTGACGGCGTTCGATCTCGCGGGCGCGGAGCGCGGACATCCTGCGGCGGCGCACCGCGCGGCGTTCGAGTACGCGGCCGCGCACGGCATGGCGTGCACGTGTCACGCCGGGGAAGGGGACGGCCCGCATTCGATTCATCAGGCATTGCACGAGGTCGGTGCGCAGCGCATCGGCCACGGCACGCGGCTCGGCGAAGATCCCGCGCTGCTCGACGAAGTGATCGCACGCAAGGTCCCGCTCGAGATGTGCCTCACGAGCAACGTGCACACGCACGTCGTCGACTCGGTGGCGGAACATCCGTTTCGGCGCTATTTCCAGCAGGGCGTCGTCGTCACGCTCAATACCGACGGCCCGCTGACGGACGGCATCACGCTGACCGACGAGTATTTTCTGGCCCACGCCGTGCTGGGCCTCTCGCCCGACGAGCTCGCGCGCGTCGTGCTCAACGCTTGCGAAAGCGCGTTTCTTCCGGAGTACGAGAAAGTCGCACTGGTGTCCCGCGTGCAGAGTGAGCTCGACAACACGGGAAGGGAGACATCGTGACGTCTTGGCGCCGGTTCTTCATCGCGTTCGTCGCGACGTTCGTCTGTGCGCTCATCGTCCTGTCGTTGCCGCGCTATATGAACCGCCTGATCGGCGCGACGCTCCAGGCCGTCACTCAGGACACCACCAAAGCCCAACCCGCACCGCCCGCGCCCTTGCAGCAACAGCAAGTCAATGCGCCGGTGACGTCCCCGCCCGTGGCGCGCTCGCTCGGCAGCCGGCTGACGGGAATCTTCGGCATGATCCTCATCCTCGGGATCGGCGTCGCGTTCTCGCGCAACCGGCGAGCGATCAGTCGCCGCGTCGTCGCGTGGGGGCTGGGCCTCCAGCTCCTGTTCGCGATTTTCGTGCTCCGGGTCCCCCTTGGCCGAGACATCTTCGGCGCGCTCGGCGCGTTCGTCACGAAAGTGCTGAGTTTTTCCTACGCGGGTTCTGAGTTCGTCTTCGGCGAAATCGGCAAGCAGCACTCCAGCCTCGGTGTCGTGTTCGCATTCCAGATCATGCCGGCGATCATCTTCGTGTCGGCGCTGTTCGCGATCATGTACTACCTCGGCATCATGCAGGCGGTGGTCAAGGCGTTCGCGGTCGTGATGAACAAGATCATGGGCGCGAGTGGCGCGGAGAGCCTCAACGTCGCCGCGTCGATCTTCATGGGGCAGACCGAGGCGCCGCTCACGATCCGGCCGTTCCTGCCGACGATGACGCGCTCGGAGCTGATGACCGTGATGACCGCCGGCATGGCGCACGTCTCGGGCTCGATCATGGCGGCCTACATCGCGTTCGGCATCGAGGCGCGACATCTGCTCACGGCCGTCATTATGACCGCGCCCGGCACGATCATGATGGCCAAGATTCTCGAGCCGGAAACGGAAGTGCCGGAGACCCTCGGCGGCGTCAAGGTCGACATCCCCAAGACCGACGTGAACGTCCTCGACGCCGCGGCGCGCGGCACGAGCGAAGGCCTCCACCTGATGCTCAACGTCATCGCGATGCTGATCTCGTTCATCGCGCTGATTGCCCTGGTCAACGGCCTGTTCGGCTGGATCCACAGTGGCGTCGGCTGGTTCCCCGAGAAGCTCCAGACCGTGCTCGGCTGGGTCTTTCGGCCGATCGCGTGGGTCATGGGGGTACCCTGGCACGACAGCGGCGTCGTGGGCTCGCTGCTCGGTGAACGGATGGTGATCAATGAGTTCATCGCGTACGCGGATCTCGGCTCGATGAAGGCGAGTCTCGATCCAGTGTCGTTCACCATCGCGACCTTCGCGCTCTGCGGCTTCGCCAACCTGAGCTCGATCGGTATTCAGATCGGCGGCATCGGTGCCCTCGCCCCGGACCGCAAGCACGACCTCGCTCGGCTCGGCTTCCGCGCCATGATTGCCGGAACGCTCGCGAACTTCCTGTCGGCAACACTCGCCGGCATTCTCCTTTGATGGATGGTGTGCAGGCTGCCACCGAGGCGGTCAGAAAACGCCTCAGTGGGCAGAAGCCTCGCGTCGCGATCGTCCTCGGCTCAGGGTTGGGATTTCTCGCCGACGAAGTCGTCGATCCGATCCGCATTCCGTACAACACGATTCCCGGTTTTCCCGAGCCCGGCGTCGCCGGCCACAAGGGTCTCCTCGTCGCGGGCACGCTCGAGGGTGTGCCCGTCATTGTGCAGGCGGGGCGCTTTCACCTATATGAGGGCCACGCCGCGGCCGTCGCCGGCTTGCCCGCCCGCGTCTTCGCGGAGCTTGGCGTCGAGGTTCTGATCGTCACGAATGCGGCGGGTGGCGTGCGGCGCACTTTCCCGGGCGGCACGCTCATGCTGATCGCCGATCACATCAATCTCATGGGGAAGAACCCGCTCATCGGTCCGAGCGAGCCGGGCGAGCAACGGTTTCCGATCATGCACGAGTCGTACGACGGTGAGCTGCGGGCGTTGGCGCGCACGGTCGCGCGTGAGTCGGCCGTTCGGATGGAAGAGGGCGTGTACGTGGGACTCCTGGGACCTTCGTACGAAACGCCGGCGGAGGTTCGAATGCTCGAGCGGCTCGGCGCTGATGCCGTCGGGATGTCCACCGTGCCGGAAGTGCTGGTCGCCCGCTCGCGGGGTCTGCGCTGCCTGGGCTTCTCCATCATTACGAACCCCGGGGCCGGAATCACGGGCGAGGCACTCTCACACGAGGAAGTACTGGAAGTGAGCGCGCAGGTGGCGCGCCAGCTCGCCGTCGTGCTGCGCGGCGTCCTTCGCCGCATACCGCGCTAGCTACAACCCTTCACTCGGTGGGCGGGGAGGCGCGGGCACGAAGTGGTTCAGTGGCCCGTGCCCCCGCGTGCTTCCGAGACCGGGCGCGGCCGCGATCGCGCGGTGCACGAAGTCGAGCGCGTCGCTCACGGCGCGCTCGAGCGGTCGGCCGAGGGCGAGCCCGGCCGTGATCGCCGCCGCCAACGTGCAGCCGGTGCCGTGCGTCGACGTCGTGTCGATACGGTCGTGCGTGAAGCGGCGGACCGCCGCGGCGGTAACGAGCACGTCGACGAGCGTCGGCGTGTCGGCGAGGTGGCCGCCTTTCACCAGCGCGGCGCGCGCGCCCAGCGCCACGAGCGCGCGGCCGGCGCGTTCCATTTGATCGGGCGTGCGGACGGCGTCGCCCACCAGGATCTCCGCCTCATTGAGATTCGGAGTCACGAGTGTGGCGAGCGGGGCGAGACGGCGTGCGATGAGCGATTCGGCGCCCGAGTCGAGCAGTCGGTCGCCGGAGGTCGCCACCATGACGGGGTCGAGCACGTAGTTCGCGATCCGGTGGAACGCGATCCGATCCGCAACAATCTCGACGATCTCGGATGAGCCCAGCATCCCGCTCTTGGTCGCGGCCGGCGGCAGATCTTCGGCGAGTGCGTCGATCTGGCGTGCGACGAGGGTCGCGGGAAGCGCCTGCCACGCCTGAACGCCGAGCGTGTTCTGGGCCGTGACGGCGGTTACCGCAGTCGTGCCGAAGACGCCGAATTGGTGGAACGTCTTGAGGTCGGCTTGGATCCCCGCGGCGCCGCCCGAGTCGGAACCCGCGATCGTGAGGGCGATTCTCATGGATTCGCCTGCCGCGTCTTGGCGAAAGCAACGAGGCACGCAATCTTAGGGGCACCCTGGACCCGTACGAGGACACGCATCGCCAGTAATCTGCAATCGACCGTTCGCGATCTCCAACGGCGCAAAGCGCGCGGCCGCCGCGGCCTCGCCGTCGTCGAAGGCGTGCGACTGGTCGAGGAGGCGCTGGCAGCCGGACTCGAGTTCAAGGGCGCGCTCGTTTCACCCGATCTCGCGCGGACGACCCGCGGCCAGGCGTTGACCGAGGAGCTCGCGAGCCACGCCGTTACCGTCGAGGCGATCGGGGCGCGTGCCTTCAGCGATCTCGCGGGCACGGACACGCCGCAAGGAATCCTCGCGGTCGTGCAGCCGCGCACCTGGGCCGTCGCGGACGTGACCGGCAGTCCGATCCTCGTCGTGGACGGCGTACAGGATCCCGGGAATGTCGGCACGCTGATTCGCACCGCACACGCGCTCGGCGCGGCGGCGAGCCTGCTGTTGCGCGGCAGCGCCGATCCGATGAACCCCAAAGCATTGCGCGCCGCCATGGGTGCGACGTTCCGCCATCCCGTCGTGCAGCTCGACGACGGCCCGTTCATCGCATGGGCGAAGGAGCGCGGCCTCATGCTGTGGGCCGCCGCGGCGGATGGCGTTCCCATCTCGCGCGCATTGGACGCACCACACGGATCCCACGAGCGCATCGCGGTGATCGTCGGCAACGAGGGCGCAGGCATCCGGCCGCAGCTCAACGCGATCGCGGCGCAGCGCGTCGCGATTCCCCTGACCCGCGGCGCCGAGTCGCTCAACGTCGCCGTGGCCGCGGGCATTTTGCTGTACGAGGTGCTCCGTGGGCGCTGACCTCGTCATCGTCGTCGCCGCGGTGCTGCTTGGCCTGTGCGTGGGCAGCTTCCTCAACGTCTGCATCCTGCGCCTGCCGCGCGATCAATCATTGCTGCACCCGCGCTCGACCTGCCCGCAGTGCAAGCAACCGATCGCCTGGCGCGACAACATCCCGGTGTTTTCGTGGCTGTGGCTCGGCGGCAAATGCCGCTGGTGTCACAAGCCGATCTCCAAACAATATCCGCTGATCGAAGCGCTGGTCGGCGTGCTGTTCGGCGCGTCGGTGCTCGCGTACGGCATCTCGCTGCACGCCGTCGCGGCGGCGATACTCGGCACGATCCTGCTTGGCATCGCCATCACGGATGCGCGCCACTACATCATTCCCGACGAGTTCACCTGGGGCGGCCTGGTGCTCGGCCTGCTGCTCGCCCTTGGCGGCGGCGTGCATGGATTTCTGCTCGCGCTGCTGGGTGCCGCCGTCGGCTTCGTGTTGCTGTGGCTGGTCGGCATGGTGGGGACATGGGTCTTCAAGGAAGAGGCGATGGGCGGCGGCGACGTGAAGATGATGGCGATGGTCGGAAGCTTTGTCGGGTGGCAGGGCGTCTTACTCACGGTGTTCGCCGGTGCGGCGCTGGGGTCGCTGATCTTCATTCCATTATCTATCAAGAAGAAGCGACTGGTGCCGTTCGGGGTATTTCTCGCGGTGGGCGCCGCCGTGGCTTTTGTTTTCGGGCCCGACATCATCGCCTGGTATGGGCATTTCTTGAAGGGTGACTGAGAGCGATGGGCAATCCATTCGAAGGATTGTTTGATTCGGGTGACGTGCTGGAGCGCGTTGGGATCGACATCACGGCGCAAGCGCGCCGCGGCGATCTCGAGCCCGTGCGCTGCCGGGACGCCGAGATCTCCCGGGTGGTGGATATCCTGCTGCGGCAGGGAAAGAACAACGCCGCGCTCGTCGGGAAGGCCGGCGTGGGAAAGACCGCCATCGTCGAAGGGCTCGCCCAGCGGATAGCGTCCGGCGACGTCCCGCCGGCGTTGAAGGATGCGCGCGTGCTCGGCCTCGATCATGTTTCGATGTTGGCCGGCACGTCGTTCCGCGGTCAGTACGAGGAGCGGTTGCGCCGGCTGATTCAGGCGCTGCAGGCCGACCGTAACCTCATCCTGTTCGTGGACGAGCTGCACAACCTGATCGGGCAGGGCACGGCGATGGGTGTCGCCATGGACGCGGCCAATATGCTCAAGCCCGCGCTCGTGCGCGGCGACATTCGCGTCATCGGCGCGACCACCGGCGAGGAGTACAACCGCTGGGTCAAGAGCGATCCCGCGCTCGAACGCCGCTTCCAGCCCGTCACGATCGAAGAGCTCGACGCGATCCAGACCTGGGAAGTGCTCGTCGCCCGCCGCCCGCGGCTCGAGCGCCATCACGCGGTGGCGATCTCGGACGATGCCCTCAAGGCCTCGATTGTGCTGACCGACCGATTTGTCCCCGACCGCGCCCGTCCCGACAAGGCGATCGACGTGCTCGACGAAGCCTGCGCTCATGCCCAGGCGACGGCGCACGTCTCACCGGAGCTCGACACGCTGATTCGCGACCGCAAGAAAGTCGAAGCGGCGATGCGACGGGGCGTCATCGAAGAGAGCACCACGCCGCAAGAGCCGATGCCCGATCTGGCGACCGTACTCCAACGCTTCGGCGAGGAGATCGAGGAGCTGCTCGGGGGACGGCCGCGGGAGCGGGAGGAGCCCAAGCCGTCCCAAGACCGGCCGTCTGACCGCCAGACCGTCCGGCCGTCGCTCGAAGACCAGCGCGACGAGCTCGATCGCAAGCTCCGGCAGGCGCTCGAGCGCCAGGGCATCGTCGTGACCGGCAAGGATATTGCCCGCGTCGTCGGCCAGATCGCGGGCAAAGGGATCGAGTGGGCCGGCTGACGATCCCGCTCTCGCCCCTGCTCGCGCTCACCGCCCTGGCGGGCTGCCGCGAACGCGCCCAAGCGGTCCAGAGTGAGGCGGAGCTGAAGGACATGGTGCAGCGCATGATGCCGGCGGTCGCGCAGGCCACCGGGCTGCGCTTCAAGCGCGAGCCGCGGGTGTTGCGCCGGTCTCGTGCGCAGGTGCGCGACTACGTGGTCCACAAATTCGACGACGATTTGCCGCCTGCGGAGCTGCACGGACTGCAGTCGGCGTTGCGCCGGTTCGGGTTGATCCCGGATTCGCTCGAGCTGCGGCCCATGATGATCGATCTCCTGACGGAGCAGATCGCGGGCTACTACGACCCCGACTCCAACGCGTTGTTCATCCCGGCGGACATCGAGCCGTTTCAGCTGCGCGTCGTCGTGTCGCACGAGCTCGTGCATGCGCTGCAGGACCAGTACGTCCATCTCGACTCCATCATCACCCAACGGCACGCCAACGACCGGCGCTCGGCCGCGCAAGCGGTTCTCGAAGGGCAGGCGACGTTCGCGCAGATCGGCGTGCTGATGCCCGAGCAGAAGCCCGACACGTTTCCCGTCGGCTGGTTCTGGCAGCAACGATCCGTCATGGCGACGCAGCAGGCGCAAATGAAACAGTTCTCGCGCGCGCCGCTGTGGGTGCGGGAAGGATTGATCTTTCCGTATCTCGCTGGCGCGGATTTCACGAATTGGTTCCGGCATCAATACATCGGCCGCTCGGTCCTCGACTCGATGCCGCGCTCCACCGAGCAGATTCTGCATCCCGATCACTACGCGTCGCACGACGAGCCCACGGAGCTGCAATTCTCCGGCGCTCCATCGCCCCTCGCCGACACGGTGGCATGGGAGGACAATCTCGGCGAGTTCGAAACACGGCTCGTGCTCGAGCAGCAGCTGGGCGACGAGTCGGGAGCCGCGAACATGGCCGCGGGCTGGGACGGCGATCGCTATGAGGTCCTCGGCCCCAACGGTGATGCGCTGGTCTGGTATAGCGTCTGGGACGACGCCGCGTCGGCCGCGCGGTTCAGCGCCGGATTGGAGCGGGCCTGGGCGAAGCGTAAGACCGCCGAAGGCGCGGGCCGGCGGTCGGAGATCAAGCAACTGTCTGTCGACGGCCGACCGCTCGTCCGGCTCGTCGATGCGCCGGCCACCTGGAAAGGCTGGCGCGCGCTGCCGACGGTGCGGCTCAGCGCACGAGGCGGATGATCGAGTAGATCAGAAGGCCGACGAGTCCGCCGACCAGTGTGCCGTTGATGCGGACGAACTGCAGATCTCTTCCCACCGCCAGCTCGAAGCGCCGCGACGTCGCCGCCGGATCCCAGCTCGCCACCGTCTGCGCGATCAAGTCGCCGATCTCGTGCCGGTATTTCTCCACCACGCTCGCCGTCAAATCGATCAACAGGTCGTCGATCTCGGCGAGCAGCGTCGGATTCGAGAGCAAGGCGACGCCGAACTCACTCAGCCCGCTGTCGATCGGCGTCGGAGCACCGTCGGTCGCCGGCTCGGCGGACGCGTCCTTCGCATAGTTCGTGATCGCCTGCTTGATTCCTTCCCACACCCGGCGCGAGAGATCGTCCGTGCCCGCGCCCATCAGCCATTCCTCCTTCAGCGCCTCCGCGCGCTCGATCACCTCCGGTGAATGCTGGAGCCGCTCGATGAAGTCGCGAATCGCCACGTCGAACGCGCCGCGCAGCGGGTGCGCCGGATCCATGACCATGTCCTGGAGCAGCCGCTCCACGGCGACAATGATCTTCTGGTAGATCTTGTCGTCGAGCACCGGCGGCACCCACCACGGCGTTTCCTGGCGGACGCGGTCTCGGATCAGCTCGCGATTGTTGCGCACCGCGTCGGCAGCGAGCTTCACCGCCGCATTGAGGAGCTCCTCCTGCCGGTTGTCGGCGAGCGCGAGCTCCAGCGTTTTGCCGAGCGCGGGGGCGACGCGGAAGGTGCGCACGCGATTGCGGACGACGTGCGTGACGAGGTCCTCGAGCTCGTTGGCGGGCAGGCCCTCCAGCGTCTTGACGAGCCCGCGGGCGAACTGCCGCGAGATCTGATGCGCATGTTGCCGGTCGGCGAGCCACTGCGCGCCGCGCTCGGCCGGGTGCACGCGACGCAGGTTGGCGGCGATGACGTCGCGGGACAGGAAGTGGTTCTGCACGAAGTTGCCGAGGATCTGTCCGATGCGTTCCTTGCGCGTCGCGACGATGGCCGTGTGCGGGATCGGCAGGCCGAGCGGATGCCGGAACAGTGCGGTCACGGCGAACCAGTCGGCGAGGCCGCCGACGAGCGACGCTTCCGCCGTCGCCCGCACGTATCCGAGCCAGGGATAGAGGGGCTCGTAAATGCTTGCGACGACGAAGATGAGCAGCGCCACGGCGAGCAGGGCCGTCGCCCGGCGCTTCATGCCGTCCAGCCGTGCCTGGCGTTCGGCATCGTCGGGCCGTGACCACTGCGGCGTGAGCTGCGGGGTTGGGATAGTCACAGAAGCCAAGATAAGACCCCCACTTGGTTTACGGGTACTCGCCATGTAACTTGCCACGCTTATGTTTACGGCCCTTTCCGAGCAACTGACCGGCGTACTGAACCGGCTCAGGGGTCGCGGGGTGCTCGCGGAGGGCGACGTCACCGACGCGCTGCGGGAAATCCGCCGCCATCTGCTCGAGGCGGACGTCAGTTTCGAGGTGACACGCGGGTTCGTCGAGCGTGTCCGCGAGCGGGCCGTCGGGGCACTGCAGATCAAAGCCGTCAGTCCCGGCCAGCAGGTCACGAAGCTCGTGCATGACGAGCTCGCCCGCATGTTGGGGGCGTCGGACGAGGATCTGGCGTCGAGCGTGGTGGCGCGGCACGGTGTGCCGCTCGCGTTCGCCTCCGTTGGCCCAACGGTCATTCTGCTCGTAGGGTTGCAGGGCTCGGGCAAGACGACGACCGCGGCGAAGCTTGCGCGGCGCCTCAAGCTCGAGCAGAAAGCGCCGGCGCTGGTGGCGGCCGACATTTATCGGCCGGCAGCGGCGGAGCAGCTGCGACAGTTGGGTGAGCAGATCGGCGTGCCGGTGCTTCCGGAGCCGGGAGCCGGAAGCCGGGAGCGCGATGTTCCGGCGCTGGTGAAGCAAGCCCTGCGCGAGGCCGAGTCGGCGCGCGCGCGGACGGTGATCGTCGACACCGCCGGTCGGCTGCAGATCGACGGCGAGATGATGGACGAGCTCAAGGCGTTGAAGGCGGCGGTAGCGCCGAAAGAAATATTGCTCGTCGCCGACGGCATGACGGGGCAGGACGCGGTAAAGAGCGCGCGTGGGTTTCACGACGGCGTCGGGCTGACGGGCGTGATCCTGACGAAACTCGACGGCGATGCGCGCGGCGGTGCGGCGCTGTCGATTCACGGCGTGACCGGGGTGCCGATCAAGTACGTCGGCGTCGGAGAAAAGACCGACGCGCTGGAGCCGTTCGATCCCGTCCGCATGGCGGGCCGGATCCTCGGGCAAGGCGACGTGGTTGCGCTGGTCGAGAAGGCGGCGGCGACCGTCGATGCGGAGACGGCGAAGCGCCTCGAGCAGAAAGTGAAATCGAAGCGCGGCATGGATCTGCAGGACTTCCTCGTCGCGCTGAAGCAGATGCAGTCGCTGGGACCGCTGAAGCAGGTGCTGGGGCTGTTGCCGGGCGTGAACGCGAAGGCACTACAGGGCGTGTCGATGGACGACAAACGCCTGAAGCACGTCGAGGCGATCGTCCTGTCGATGACGCCCGAGGAGCGGTCGGACCCGAGCGTGCTCAACGGCCAGCGCAAGCTCAGGATCGCGAAGGGGGCCGGACGGCCCGTGCAGGAAGTGAATCGGCTGCTGGAACAGTTCCAACAGCTTCGCAAGATGGGCAAGTTCTTGAAAAGGATGTAGGCCATGGCAACTCGCATTCGACTGCGTCGCGAAGGACGCAAAGGGCAGGCGTACTTCCGCATCGTCATCGCGGATTCACGCTCGCCGCGCGACGGCCGGTTTGTCGCCACGATCGGCAACTACAATCCGCGGGCGAAACCCGCGGTGATCAACGTCGACGCCGATGAGGCGCGCGCCTGGCTCGCAAAGGGCGCGCTCCCGACCGACACGGTGCGCTCGCTCCTCAAGAAGGCGGGCGTCCTCGGCAAACGGCCGGCGACTACCGCGTAGTCGGGCGGCTGCGTAAGCCGCACGGCCAACAGGGGGAAGTCGCGGTGATCCCCCTCGTCGAGAGTCCGGGAACGGTGTTCACGCCGAAGGCTCGGATCTTCGTGTTGAGCGAAACGCGCGAAGTGCTGGCCGGTCCACTCGTGATCGCCCGGCGCCGCGCCTATCACCGCGAATGGCTGCTGGGCTTTGAAGGGATCACGTCGCGCGGGGCCGTCGAACCCTGGCGCGACCAGCTGGTGGCGGTGGACGGGTAACGATGCTGCGGATCAACGTCGTCACGCTGTTCCCCGATTGGTTTCGTGCCCCGCTCGAGACGAGCATCCTGGGGCGGGCGCGGGCGGCGACGCTCGTGCAGTATCGCGTGGTACAGTTGCGCGATTACACGCACGACAAGCACCACACCGTCGACGACGCGCCCTACGGTGGCGGCGCCGGCATGGTGCTCAAGGTCGAGCCGTTCGTCGAGGCGGTGGAGAACCTGAAGGTCGAAGGACCGGTCGTCTTGTTGTCGGCACGCGGCCGGCCCTTCACGCACGACACGGCCGTGCGGTACTCGCTGGGCACCGAGCTGACGTTGTTGTGTGGGCATTATAAGGACGTCGATCAACGCGTCGCGGAAGTGCTGGGCGCGGAAGAAGTGTCGATCGGCGATTTCGTGTTGTCGGGCGGCGAGCCGGCGGCGCTGTGCGTCGTGGATGCGGTCGTGCGGCTCCTGCCCGGCGCGCTGGGCGATCATGAATCGGCGGCGACCGATTCGCATTATGAAGGCTTGTTGGCGCCGCCCAGCTACACCCGCCCGCCGAGCTATCGCGGGCGCGAGGTCCCGGAAGTATTGTTGAGTGGCGATCACGACAAGATTGCGGCATGGCGGGCGGCTGAGGCCGAGCGCCTCACGCGCGAACGCAGACCGGATATCTGGTCGAAACACGGGGAATGACGTTATGGAGAGGCTCAGAGCAGTGGAGCGGGAAGGCCTGAAGTCGGACATTCCGGCCTTTGCTCCTGGGGATACGGTCCGGGTGATGGTGCGCGTGCGCGAGGGTGAAAAAGAGCGCCTCCAGGCGTTCGAGGGCATCTGCATTGCGCGGCGCGGCGGTGGCATCAACGAGACGTTCACCGTGCGGAAGATCTCCGCGGGCGTCGGCGTCGAGCGCATCTTCCCGCTCCACGCGCCGTCGATCGCCGAGATCGGCCTGCTGCGCAAGGGTCGCGTGCGGCGCGCGAAGCTGTACTTCCTGCGGCGCCTGGCGGGCAAAGCGGCCCGCATCCGCGAAAAGCGCGGTCTCACCGCCGAAGCGCCGACGGAGCAAGCCGAGGCGTGAGCACGCGCCGCCCGTCGCTGAAACGCGAGGCGGCGTTGTGGGTCGAAGGTCGCAGCACGGTCGCCGGCATCGACGAAGTCGGCCGCGGTCCCCTGGCTGGTCCAGTGGTGGCCGCGGCCGTCGTGTTTCCGATGGGCGCCAAGCCGATCCGCGGCCTCGACGACTCCAAAGTCCTCACCCATCTGCAGCGGCTCAAGTTCGCCGCCAAAATCCGCGAGCGAGCGTTCGCCATCGGCGTCGGCGCCGCGAGCGTGCGCGAGATCGACCGGCTGAACATTCGCCGTGCGTCGATTCTCGCGATGGAGCGGGCGCTCGTGCGCCTGCGTTTCGTGCCGGCCTGGGTACTCATCGACGGCCTGCCGTGTCCGGAGCTCGGCCGCGAGCACGAGGCGATCGTGGACGGCGACGCGCGGTGTCATTCCATCGCCGCCGCGTCGGTGATCGCCAAGATCCTGCGCGACGCACTCATGGACCGCCTGGCGGCTCGGCACCCCGGCTATTCCTGGGAGAGCAACAAGGGCTACGCGACGCCCGAGCACCTCGACGCGATCAACCGGCTGGGTCCGACCCGCCACCACCGCTTCAGCTTCGCGCCGGTCGCGCAGATCGATCTGCTAGCGACCGCTTCTCCCGCGCCCCCCTCCCCGGCGACGTAACCCCTTCAAGAACTCCGCCGGCGGCCGGGTGTTGAGGATGTCGGCGGCGGTCAGTCCGGCCCGTCGCGCGACCGCGACGGCAAAGCGCATGAACCCGAGCTCGCGCTGGTTGTGCGCGTCGGTCGACAGCACAAACCGCACGCCGTGCGTCTTGGCAGCCGCCGCCAGCGTATCCGGG
Organism: Gemmatimonadales bacterium; assembly: GCA_035491815.1. GTDB lineage: Bacteria > Gemmatimonadota > Gemmatimonadetes > Gemmatimonadales > GWC2-71-9 > 20CM-2-65-7. Next base: position 64,288 of record DATJKA010000130.1, read on the forward strand.
AGATCCATCCGCTCGCTTCCGTTGATCTCGAGCAGGCATCCCGCCTGGGCCGCGGCCTTCGCGACGACGTCGAAGTCGAGCGCGTAGGACGGACGCGACGGGACGATCCGTCCCGTCGGGTGGCCGATCGCGTCCACCCACGGATTGGCGATGGCGGCGAGCAAACGATCCGTCAGCTGCCGCTCCGTTTGCTTGAGGCCGTAGTGGATCGTGGCGACGACATAGTCGGCCTCGGACAGCAGATCGTCCGGCAAATCGAGCTTGCCGCTTTCGAGAATGTCCATTTCGACGCTCTTCAACACGCGGAAACCACGCATGCTCTGGTTCAGGCGATCGATCGCTTTCCATTGCGCGCGGATCTCCGCGGGACTCTGGCCGGACATCGAGACGCGCGGCGAGTGGTCGGTGATCGCGATGTACGCATAGCCGAGCGACCGCGCGGCCTCGACCATCTCGGCGAGCGTGGCTTTGCCGTCGCTCGCGTCCGTGTGCATCTGCAGGTCGCCGCGGATCTCCTCGAGCGTGACGAGCTGCGGGAGCTGGTGTTGTTTCGCGAGCGCAATCTCGCCGCGGTTTTCCCGCAGCTCGGGCGCAATCCAGTCGAGTCCCAGCGCGCCGTAGACTTCCTGCTCCGTCCGCCCGCAGATGCATTTCTCGCCGCGATACACGCCGTATTCGTTCAGCTTCAGCTTCTTCGCCTGCGCGATCTTGCGGAGCTCGATGTTGTGCGCTTGGGAGCCGGTGAAGTACTGCATGGCGGCGCCGAAGCAGGACGGCTCGACGACGCGGAGATCGACCTGCAGGCCGCCCGACAGCCGCACCGTCGCACGCGTGTCGCCTTGCGCCGCGACATGTGTGACGTCGCCGAACTTGCCGAACCGTTGAATCACCGCGGCGGGTTTCGCAGACGTCACGACGATATCCAGGTCGCCGATGGTCTCCTTGCGGCGGCGGAAGCTGCCGGCGACCTCGATCTGATCGATCCCGCCCGCGGCGTCCGCCTTCAGATATTCGACGATGGCACGCGCGTACTGCTCGGCTTCGTGCAGCACGATCCGCTTTGGACCATCGGTCGCTCCGGAGACGCCTTCGCGAATCTTCTCCAGGAGCTTCGGCCCGAAGCCCGCCAACTTGGCGATCTTGCCCTGGTCGAGCGCGGCCTTGAGATCCGCGACACTGTTCACCTTCAGCTCGTCGTAGAACAGCTTCACGCGCTTGGGGCCGAGGCCGGGGATACGGAGGAGATCGAGCAGGCCGGGCGGAATCGATGCGACGAGCTGCTGGCGCTGCGGCAGCGCGCCGGTCTCGACGAGGGCGGTGATTTCCTTCGCGATGCCGCCGCCGATCCCCGGGAGATCCGTCAGGTCGAAGTCTCCGCCCCGCACCAGCTCGGCAATCGGGTCGGGATGATCCGCCACCGTTCGGGCGGCGTTGCGATACGCTCGCACTTTGAACGGATTGCCTGCCGAGATTTCCAGGAGGTCGGCGACTTCGCCGAGCAAGCGCGCGATATCGGCGTTCTGCATTGCCTGAAAGCTAGTCTTTTCCCTTCTTGCCATCCCGCAATTCGCGTGATACGCTAGCCGCTCCCCAGAGATTTCCCACCCTACGTCGGAGGCCGATGCATGCGGCGCACGCTCCTCGGGTTGTTCGCATTCGTTCTGGCGTTCCCTCTCGCGTTGACGGCGCAATCGCAGGCAACCACCGGCATCGTGCGCGGCGTGGTCAACGATCCGTCCGGCGCGCCCGTGGCGGGTGCGACCGTCCAGCTCGTCGAGACCCAAACGGGGTTCCAGCGCCAGACCACGACCAACGAGCGCGGCATCTTCGTCGCGTCGCTGCTGCCGCTGGGCACGTACGATGTGACGGCGCGCGGTGTCGGCTACAGTGAGACGCGGCGCACGGGCGTGCGGGTCGGCGTCGGCGAGACGGTGAGCCTGACCCTCGCACTCACCGCGGTTCAGCTGCAGGCGGTGATTGTCGAGGCCACGCAACCGGTCGTCGAAGCGACCAAGGTCGAGAACTCGACGCGCCTGCCGGACGCCGCGATTGCGCGCCTGCCGAATAACGGCCGCAACTACCTGAGCCTGACGCTGCTGACGCCCAACGTGGGGATCGTGCAGGGTCCCGATGGCGATGAGTTGTCGATCGCCGGCCAGAAGGGCATTCACAACAACGTCATGGTGGATGGCGCCGACTTCAACAATCCGTTCTTCGGTGAGCAGCGCGGCGGCCAGCGTCCGCCGTTCACGTTCAACCTCGACGCCGTGCAGGAGATCGTAGTTACCTCGACGGGAGCGAATCCCGAGTTCGGCCGCTCCTCCGGCGGCTTCGTCAACGTCGTGACCAAATCCGGTACGAACCAGCTGCACGGCTCGGTGCACTATTATGGAAAGGACGGCGCGCTCTCGGGTCAGGCGCATCATGGCGCTGAGACGCTGAGTCCCGATTTCACCCAGCATCAGTTCGGCTTCACGCTCGGCGGGCCGATCAAGCGCGACCGCGCGTTCTTCTTCGTCGCCTACGATCAGCAGATCTACGACGAGACCAAGCAAACCAATCCCAATCGCATCGATCCGGTGCTGCGCGCCTGGATGGACACGGCGTACAGCGGCGCGCTGCGCGGGGATTACGGGTCGATTGCACGGACCAACGACGCGCGCGTGCTGACGGCGAAATTCGACTTCCAGCTGTCGCCGCGCCACAACGCGTCGCTCAAGTACAATTACACCTGGTCGGAGCAGGCCAACGGGACGTTCGACGTCGACAGCTGGGGCCGCAGCGCCAACGGCCTCGAGCAGGACCATTCGAACGCCGTGAACGGCAGCCTCGTGTCGTACCTGTCACCCCGCATCGCCAATGAGCTCCGCTTCCAGTACTCGCGCGAGGATCGCCCGCGGCCGTACGACGGCCCGCGCAGCGCGGCACTCGGCCCCAATCGCGTGGATGCCGGCGACCGGCCGTTCCCCGACGTCGCGATCGGGCCCGATTTTCGCTTCGGCATGCCGTTCTTCCTCCCGATCACGTATTACGACACCCGGGTCCAGTTGCTCGACAACATCTCGTTCACCAGGGGGAATCACTTCTTCAAGTTCGGTGGCGAGTACAACAAGGTGCATTCGAAGCAGACGTTCATCGGCTTCGCGAACTCGCGCTACATCTTTGCGAGCGTGCCGAGCTTCCTCGCGTTCATGAACTCCGGCGACGCGAGCGGCGTGCTCCTCTACCTGCAGCAGGCAGGGGTAGGCCGGTCCGTGCAGGCCGCGGGCACGCAAGACATCCCGCAGACGGAGTACGCCCTCTACCTCCAGGACACCTGGAGACCGAATCCCAAGTGGACGTTCAACTACGGCGTGCGCTGGGAAGCGCAGATCGAGGCGGATCCGATTACGCCGCCGTCGCAGGTCTTCTTCTCCCCCTTCATCGGGCAGACCCGAACGGCGTTGAACACCGATAGTGTGCTCGTGACCAGCACCTTCCCGTCCGACGGGACGATCCCGTCCGACAAGAAGATGTTCCAACCCCGGTTCGGCTTTGCATACGACCCGGCAGGCGACGGCCATCGCGTGGTGCGGGGCAGCGTGGGAGTGTATTACGCGCGCATCCCCGGCCTGAATCTCGCCTCGACCCGCAGCACGAACGGCTCGGTGGGCATGTCATACTTCCGCGCCAGCTTCTTCGGCCCGGTGCCCGCCTTCAACGCCCAGCTGCCCGACAACGTGGCGCCGAGCGCGGTGTTCCGGCCCGACGTCTTTGTGTTCAGCAAGGATTTCCAGAATCCGCGCACGCTCAGCGCGAGCGTCGGGTACGAGTGGCAGGTCGGCGCCGATCTCGGCGCCTCGATCACCTACACCCACGCCGCGACGGACCATCTCACCCGGTTCGTCAACCGCAACGATCCCGTATTCGGCGCGCCCTGGGGCTCGCAGCTCACCGGTGCCAGCGATCCCAACGGCATCGGCACGCTGACGACCGTCGAATCCACCGCCAAGTCGCGCTACAACGGCGTCACCATCGGCCTCAAGCGTGTGCTCGACCCCAATTTCCAGTTCCAGGTCAACTACACGCTGTCGTTCGACAAGGCCGACGACGACAACGAGCGCGATCCCTTCACGTTCCGCTACGTGCGGGCCGACAATCTCGCGCCCGAATACAACTGGAGCGATCGCGACCAGCGGCACCGGTTCAATGCTTGGGCGTTGACGCGTATCGGTGGTGTCTTCTATCTCACCAACCGCATTAGTGCCTACTCGGCGCAGCCGACGTCCGAGAAGTGCGGCGCAAACAACCAGGGCTCCGGCCAGCGCGCCGTTGCGCCGTCCGATCGCATCTGCCCCAACGGAACGATTCTCCCGCGCAACACGCTGCGGAAGGACAACGCCTACTTCTCCTGGGATGTCGGCGTGACGTGGCCGTTCAGCGTCGGTAAGGGCCAGCTCGAGCTCGTGGCGCAGATGTTCAACGTGCTCGGCTCGGAAAACTTCCGTGATCCGGCGGCGACGAGCCTGCTGTTCAACTTCGATGGAACGCTGCGCAGCGGTCTGGGCGACCCGCAACAGACGCAGCTCGGCGTGCATTGGACGTTCTAGAACATCGGGCGGTAGGTGTGGTCGTGGGGGCGGAGGGGCGGGGGGGCGGGGGGGGCTTCAGCCTTACCGCCCCTTACCGTTTCCTACCGCCGCTGCAACAACACGATACCCGAGAATCGCTTGTACTCCTCGCGTCGCTTCTTCGAGGCGAGGAGCGCGAGCATGCGCCACACCCACGCCATCTTCGGCGCACGCTGCAAGCGCACCGCTTCGTCGAGGAGCGGATGGTACTCGGCTTCGTCCCATCCGCCACGCGAAAAGAATGCCGTCCCGGTCTCCGGCGCGAACAGCATCGGCGCGTTGCCGGACCGCAGCTGGTTGCCCCAGGTCCGCTTGAGGAACTGGAGCAGGGCGGGCGACCCGAGATCGATCAGCCACCAACGAAACGCCGGTTGCGCGGCAAGATCCCGTGCCAGCGAGTCGACGTCGTCAGGCTTCAAATAGACCAGCAACCCTTCCGCGATGACGAGCGTGCGCTGTGAGGTTGCGCCGACGCGCGCGAACAGCGCCCGCCGTGCGTCGCGGTCGATGAGGTCGATGCGCACGAACTCCACGCGGCAGCGTGGTCGCTCTCGCGCCAGCGCGCCTTCCTTGTACGACAGAATGCCTTCGAGGTCCGCGTCGATCCACCGAAGGGTCGCGGGCAGATCGAGCCGGTACGGCCGGGCATCCAACCCCGCGGCGAGATTGAGAACGGTATCGACGCTCTCTTCGGTGACGAGCCGCATGACGATCTCGTCCATCACCCGCGTCCGCACGATCATCGGCCACGCCCAGCGACGGCCCTGGGGCATGGAGGCGAGGATTTGCTCTCCGGCCGGACCGGCGAGCTGCCGGGCGTAGGGGTCGTGGAACAGCGCGTCCGGGCGCTCACTTTCCATGGCCCGGTACATGGCGACCCAGCGGGCCGTGTCGGAGACGCTGGTAATCGGGTTGGACGCAGACGGAGTGGTCATGGCACGGCGAAACGTAACGGGTGCGACTATCTTTCGCCCTCTCACATGACGAGCCGGTAGCTCAGTTGGTAGAGCAACGGACTTTTAATCCGTAGGTCCCGGGTTCGATCCCCGGCCGGCTCATGCCCCTCCCGCGGTCCTTCATCACAGCTTCATACCCGCCTCGCCACCATTGTTGACCGTGGCGACTGCCGACCCCGTCCTGCTAATCGTGCGCTTGTCGGATTCGTTCGGCGAGTTTTGGCCGGTGCTGGCCCGTGACCTCGAGGTCCCTCTGATCGAATGGGACCCCGGGGCGGGGGAGACGGCCGCAGCGGGTGCTGCTCTCATCCTGATTGCTGCCGGTGGCAGCGAAGCCGACGTCCCGGCGTTCATCCACGAACTGTCGGCACCGGCCGACATTCCGGTCATCGCAGTCGGGGCCGCGGCGAGTCATCGCCTTGCCGCGCAGGCCGTGGCGCGCGGTGCGGCGGACTACTTCGCGCTGCCCGATGATCGCGAGGCGCTGCGCGAGTTTGCCGCTGCCGCCATCGCGCGCCGGCGCGCGGCCGTCGCTCGCGGGGCACGCGTCCGGCTGGAAGCCGAGGCGCACGCGTTCCGGGAAATCGTAGGCACGAGTCCGGCGTTGCGCGCGACGCTCGAGCGGGCGGCGCGCGTGTTGCGGCACGCCGATGCCACAGTCCTGATCACCGGCGAAACGGGAACGGGGAAGGAGCTGCTCGCGCGCGCCTTGCATTACGGCGGCCCGCGCGCTGCCGCGCCCTTCGTCGAGCTCAACTGTGCCGCCATTCCCGCCCAGCTGCTCGAGAGCGAGCTCTTCGGCCACGAGCGTGGCGCGTTCACCGATGCCAAGACGGCGAAGCCCGGGTTGTTCGAGGCGGCCGACGGCGGAACGCTGTTGCTCGACGAGATCAACCGCCTGGCGCCCGAGCTGCAATCCAAACTGCTGCGTGTCCTCGAGGACAAGACGACGCGGCGCCTCGGCGCCACGACGGGACGCCGCGTGGACGTCCGCATCATCGCGGCGACGAACGCGGATCTCGAGACCGAGGCGCGCCAGGGCAGATTCCGCGAAGACCTGTTCTACCGTCTCAACGTCGTCAGCTTGCACCTCCCGGCACTGCGCGAGCGCGGTGATGACGTCCTCCTGCTCGCCGAGGCATTTCTCCGGCGGTTCAGCGCGCAGTACGGATTACCGCAGCCGCCGCTCATTGCCGACGTCCGTCGCACGCTGCTCGCGCATGCCTGGCCCGGCAACGTGCGGGAGCTCCGCAATGCTATCGAGCGCGCGATGCTGCTCTCGCCTCCGGGCGAGCTCGATCTCGCCGAGCTGGCGCCACGGCCGGCGCCGGTCAGCGTGGCCGGCGAGCTGCCGTTCCCGGCTTCGCTGAACGAGATCGTCCGAGCGGCGGCGCGCGCGATGCTCGAAACGACCGGCGGCAATCGCTCCGAGGCGGCACGGCGGCTCGGGATTTCACGATCGCGGCTCCAGCGCCTCCTCGATGGAGGCGCTGTATCAGAGTGAGTCAACTGCAGCGGGATAGCTCAATGGGCCCGACCTAAACCTAGGCCTGGCAAGGCGATCCCTGGGTGTGCGACATGCATGGATAGGGCCCGAACCTCTACCACGGGGATTTTTGTGATGCGTCGACTGTTCATCGCTCTCGCGGCGCTCGCGCTGCTCAACTGCACCGACAGCGCGGGTCCGACGGGCGTGCCCAACGCGCAGCTCCACATCGTCCAGCAGGACACGCTGGCGCCGCCGCTCGTCGCGACGCGCGACAGCTTCTGGGCCAAAGTGGGCGACGGGCGTGAGCTGCACTTCAACTATCAGGGCGCGAATCCCGCCGACACGGGCGAGGAGTTCATGCGCCTCGAGGTCCCGGGCGACGCGCTGCTCAAGAAGCCCGATGGCTCCGCGTTTCAGCCGGGCGACTCGATCCTGATCACCGTCACGATCGATGATCCGACGCGCTTCTCGTTCCACTTCGAGCCCGCAGGGTTGCAGTTCAGTCCCAGTCACCCCGCACGCTTGAAGGTGGAATACTTCAACGCCGATCACGATTTCAACGACGACGGCGTGGAGAACGCTGCCGACAGTACGATCGAGCACATCCTGGACGTGTGGCGCCGCGAGGCGTCGAGCACGGACTGGTTCCGTGTCGGATCGGTGAAATTCGAAGAGCTCGATGAAATCGACGCCAACATCACGTCGTTCTCCGAGTACGCGATCGCTTGGTGAGCCGTCGTGACGACTGAATCCTCTTGGGCCGATGAATGGGCCTTCTTCCGCGAGCTGGACGGCTGGTCCAGCGCCGGGCGGCACCGCGACGTGCTGACCGCGCTCGATCGCTTGCCGGCGGCGGTGCGGGAAGGACGTACGAGGAGCGCCTTGCTCGCCGCGGAATCGCACGGCCGGCTCGGGAACTTCCCCGAGGCGGCGCGCTGGGCGGACGCGGCGCGTACGCTCGCGCGCACTCACGGTGAAGCGCACGCCGAGCTGCGCGCACGCAATTACCAGGGCGCCATCGCGCTGCGCCACGGGGATGTGGCCGACGCCGAAGCCCATTTCGCCGCCGGCCTGGAGATGGCGCGCACGCTGCGCGACCACACCGCCGAAGCGCGCGGGCTCAACAACCTCGGCATTCTGGCGAATATCCGGGGCGAGACCGAGATGGCACTCGCCAATTACCGGCTCGCGCTCGTCGCGTATCAACAGGTCGGGCACGTCCGCGGCATCGCGGAGACCTACCACAACGTCGGCATCAGCCTGCGCGACCAGGGAAATCCGCGCGCCGCGCTCGGCGCCGCCGAGGAGGCCGTGCGTCTCGCCACGCTCGTGGGTGACGAGCAGCTCGTCGCGTTGGCATCGACCGGCCGGGCCGAGCTGCACCTCGCGCTGGGCGACCCCGCGCTCGCCGCCGCCGAGCTGACGCGCGCCATGGAACGCTATCAACGCATCGGTTTTCGGGCTGGCTTGCCGGAGGTCTGGCGTGTGCAAGCCGCGGTCGCTCGCGCCACCGGTCGGCTCGACGACGCGGTCAAATTGCTCGAGGGTGCCGCCGCGCTTGCCACCGAGCTTGGTAGTACCGACACGTTGGCGGACATCGAACGCGACCTCGGCGATACGCTGACGGCGCGGGGCGATCAGGCGGGCGCCGCAGCGGCACGGGCGCGCGCGATCGCGCTCTACCGACAACTCGGCGCGACCCGCGCCGCGGAGCGCGTCGCGCACTCGTGAGGTTGCCTGGCTCGTTTTGAGCCAACCCGCCCGTCCTGAGCCACGTCAGAGCAATTCGTGAAACTGAAAGCCCCGTCGGATCAATCACTTACGAACGGTACAGCGATTGCCTTGGTGGTTGGCGCTCAGGTAGTTCGACCAATCACTGGAGGAGTCATGAACACGAACAAGCGTCTTCTCGTCCTGCCACTCGCTGGTGTCTTGCTGGCAGGTTGCGCCGATAACACCGGCGGGCATCTCAGCCTCGCGCTGTCGTCCGTGCGTCCAGGCGCTCCCGTGGCGAGCGCGGGCGTTGCCGGCGTCGCTGGATCGCCCGCCGTCGTGACGGCCGGCGACAGCACCATCATCACGATGGGCAACGACACGATCATCCTGCGCAGCGTCCAGCTCGTGCTGCGTGAGATCGAGCTGAAGCGCGTCGAAGCTGCCGCGTGCGACTCGGTCAGCGGCAACGGCGACTGCGAGGAGTTCGAGTCCGGCACGACGCTGGTGTCGCTGCCGCTCGGCGCCACGGCGACGGAAGCAGTCGTCGCGGTGAACGCACCCGCGGGCATGTATGACCAGCTCGAGTTCAAGGTGCACAAGCCCGAATCGTCGGACGACGCGGCCTTCATCGCGGCCAATCCCGACTTCAACGGCATCTCGATTCGCGTCACCGGCACCTATAGCCAGGCCGGCACGCGGAGCGACTTCACGTTCACCTCGGATCTCGACGCCAGCCAGGAGGTGTCACTGTCGCCGCCGCTCACCGTCACTGACGGCCAGCCGGCGAACGTCACGCTGCGCGTGGACATCGCCAACTGGTTCGTGAACGGCAGCGCGCTCGTGAATCCGGCCACGGGGAACAAGGGCCAGGCCAACGAGAGCCTGGTGCGGGGCAACATCGAGGCGTCGTTCGAGGCGTTCCGGGACGACAACCACGACGGTCACGACGACGACCATCCTGACAACTAAGGGCTGACCCCCCCGGTTGTCAGGTGAGGGCATCGGAGCCAGATTCCTCTCCGATGCCCTCAGTCGTTTGGATCGATGGGACCTGGTACGACCGCAGCAGCGCGGTCGTTTCTGTATTCGACCACGGCTTGCTGTACGGCGACGGCGTTTTCGAAGGCATCCGCTCCTATGGCGGCCGCGTCTTTCGGCTCGATGCCCACCTGCAGCGTCTCTACGACTCGGCGAAAGCGATCTGGCTCGAGATTCCCGTGGCGAAGGACACCATGGCCCGCATGGTGGAAGAAGGCGTCAAGCGCAGCCAGCTCAAGGATTCCTACATCCGCCTCGTCGTGACGCGCGGCGTCGGCGATCTGGGGCTCGATCCACGGAAATGCGAGAAGCCGACCGTGTTCTGCATTTTCGACTCGATGCGACTGTGGCCCAACGACCGCTACGAAAAAGGCCTCGTCGCCATCACGGCCGCTACGCCGATTCACCATCGCGAGGCGCTCTCGCCCCGCGTCAAATCGCTCAACTATCTCTCGCACATTCTCGCGAAGGTCGAAGGGATCGCCGCCGGCGTGGACGAGGTCATCATGCTCGACGCAGCCGGCTATATCGCCGAAGCGAGCGGCATGAACCTCTTCGCCGTGTCGAACAGCACGTTGCGGACGCCGCCGCCGTACGCCGGCATCCTGCGCGGCGTCACGCGCGACACGATCATCGAGCTGGGCCGGGACGCCGGCTACGGGATCGAAGAGGTGCCGATGAATCGCTACGATCTGTATACGGCCGACGAGGTCTTCTTAACCGGCACGGCGGCCGAGGTCGTGGCGATCTCGAAATTGGACGGTCGCGCGATCGGGAAGGGCGTCGCCGGCCCCGTTACGCGGGACCTGGCAACGCGCTTCCGCGCGTACGTGACCCGCGGCGACTGATTTTCGTAGCTCCAGCCTGTCGCAAAAGAGCTAACCCATTGCGTGGCCATGAGCTAACCCACATATTGTGGGCCCTTTGCGCTCCTTCCCCGCTAGAGGTGAGCCATGTCATGGCGAGTGATTGCGCACGGGGATCAGGTTTGGCATGTGGACGCGGTTGCCGAGCGCCGCGCCAATACGGCGGCATGGCAGTTGGTGCTGGCGTTTCGGGCCGCATCTGAGCCCGCGTCCGGGGGACAAGGGGGTCGGGGGCGCCGGTCGTTTTGGACGCCATACCCCCTGGAGGCCACCTCGAAGTCGTCGCTGTTCATCCAGGCAGAACGCATACCGGATGCGGCGCTGTCGCAGGTGCTCGCCGAGTGCCTGACGTGAGCACGGCCGACCTGCAGGATCTGCGGCGCGTCGTCAATGCCGTGACGCGGCTCAAGGGTGAGACGGTCAAACACGTGACCGTGCGCTCGGATGTGCGGCATGTGAAGGTGGAATTCGAGAGCGGCTTGATCTTGCTCATTTCGGCGGAGCGTGACGCGCAAGGGCGTCCCCGCCTCGAAGTCGATGTCGTAGAAGCGATGCAGGACGCCGGGCTGAAGCAGCAAATCGAAGTGCGATTCGACTGAGGCGTGGCGAGTGCCCGACGAGCGACTGCGGTTTCAGGAGTTCGGATTTCAGCGCCTGGCGAACGGGCGCTGCCGCGCCAAGGTGGTGCTCACCTGGTCGGACGGCCGGCGGTTTGAGGGATCGTCCGACGGCGTGACGTCGCAAACCGGTGAGCTGCGGTGCTGCGCGGTGGCGGCGGTGAATGCGCTCGAGCAGGCGGTACAGCCGCGGTTGACCTTCGAGCTGCTGGGCGTGAAAGCGGTACGCGCGTTCGACGCGACGGTGGTCATCGTCTCGCTGTCGGCGCGGGCGGAACAGGCGACTCGGCTGGTGGGGTCGTGTCTAACCGAAACGGATCCGCCGCGTGGCGCGGCGCTTGCTGTCTTAAATGCGACGAACCGTCTACTTGGGAATTATCTGGCGACACGATGAAACGCTTCAAGGCTTTCGCGATTGCGATGATGAGCGCCGCCGCGCTGCTGACCGGCTGCGCTGGTGGACATATGCGTCCGGGCTCGCCGCCGGCGCCCCAGGCTGCGGCCGCCGCTACCACCGACAGCTCTGCCGTGCAGCTCGGAACGGCTCTCGCGACGGTGGAGCAGGACTCCGCCGCCGACCAGTCCGCCCTCGATAGTCTTCACCACCACGACGCCGATGCCGCGGCCGCACCCCGCACCAATCAGCCGCTCGCCGGCGAGGACGCCCGCCACGAGGCCGAGCAGATCTTCGGCGCCCGGGAGGCCGCGGGCTTCGACATCGACGTCTCGAGCTTTGCCGGCAACCGCCGCGTGCTCGAGTATCTCGAGTTCTTCCAGTTGGACGCCCGCGACCGGTTCGAGATCTGGTTGTCGCGCCTGGGCCGCTACGAAGGGATGATCCGTGAGCGCCTGCGCGCCCACGGCCTGCCGGAAGACCTCGTGTATTTGACGCTGATCGAAAGCGGCCTGTCGAACACGGCCGTGAGCCGCGCCCGCGCCGTGGGGATGTGGCAGTTCATGGCGTCGACGGGCAAGGGGTACGGTCTGGAGATCGATCCCTGGGTAGATGAACGGCGCGATCCGTTCAAAGCGACGGATGCCGCCGTTTCGCACCTTTCGGACCTGGTGGAGCGCCTCGGCAGCGTCTATCTGGCCGCTGCGGCCTACAACGCGGGTGCCGGCCGTATCGAGCGCGAGATCGCGCGCCTTCCGGGCGAGCAGGACACGGTGGACGACGCGACGTTTTTCGAGATCGCCGACCGGCGGAACTTGCGCCGCGAGACCCGTGACTATGTCCCGAAGCTGATTGCCGCAGCTTTGATCGCCAAGCAGCCCGAGCGCTACGGCTTCACGGACGTGCAGCGCATGCCGCCGCTCGTGTTCGACGAGGTCTCCGTGCCCGATGCCACCGGCCTCGACGTCATTGCACGGCTCGCCGATACGTCCGTCGCCGCGATTCTCGAGCTCAATCCGCAGTACGTCCGTGGCATCACGCCGCCGGGCAAGGATGCCGTGGTTCGCGTGCCGCGGGGCTCGGGCGCGCAGGTCGCGCAGCGCTATGCCGATCTGCCCGTCAACGAGCGGGTCACGTTCGTGGATCACTATGTCACGGCGGGGCAGACGCTGTCGGGAATCGCGCAGCGCTATCAGGTGACGGTGACGATGATCCAGGCGGCGAACCCCCACCTCAAGTCGCATGCGTTGAGGGTCGGGCAGCGGGTCATTGTTCCGATGAGCGGTCGTGTCGTGCCGCGCGGCGCCTGGAGTGTGCCGCCCGAGCCCCGCGTCCGTCGGGTCAGGGCGCGCTACGTTTCGGACAATCGCGCCTCCAGCCACCGCGTGGCGCCGGGGGAAACGGCGAGTGCCATCGCCCGCCAGCACGGCATCGGCCTGATGGCGTTACTGGAAGCGAATGACTTGACGATGCGGAGTGTGATCCGGCCCGGCGACGTACTGCGCATACCGAGTCGGTAACCACCGGCCTTCCGAATGACCAATGATCATTGCTCAATGATCATTGGTCATTCGTTTTTAGCGGTGCCGGAATCCCTTCATCACTTCAGTTTCGTAACCGTTCGCGGGATCGCGACCGGCGCCGAGCAGCTGCTCGACCTTGGCGGGGCCGCGGTTATAGGCGAGTAGCGCGAGCTGCATGTTCGCGGGATAGCGATCCAGCAGGTCCCGCAGGTACCGGAACCCGATCCGCAGGTTGGTATCGCGGTCATAGAGTTGCGCAGTCGTCAGCCCCGGCTCGTACAGCCGAGCGGTGCTGGGCAACACCTGGGTGAGCCCGATCGCGCCGACGTGGCTGATGGCGCGCGGGTTGAACCCCGACTCGACCTTCACCAGACGGAACGCCAGGCCGGGATCGATCCCCTCGCTGAGCGCGACATCGTACACCGCCGTCGCCATGTCGGCCGGCAGGCGGTAGTGGGTCGAGTACTGCATGATCGCATTTACGCGGTCGAGCTGCAGCCGGGCGACTTCCAGCTCGCCCTGCTTGGCGTCGAGCTGCTGACGCAGCGAGCGCAGCTCACCGAGCAGCTCCGTGCCCGAAGCGGGCGCGCGCTCGGTGTCAGCGGTCGTGCCTCCAGCCCAGCCGCCCACCGTACTGACGAGCAGAGCGGCCAACACGATCATCCCGCCACGGATCATCAGACGTTGAGTTCTCGTATGCATACTCCTCTCCTGTTCGACTCTTGGTGAATCAAGGTGCCGCAGTTGCTTCAAGGCCCCCTCAAGCATCAGCCGGAGCCTTTTTCTTCTCTATCAACTGCACATCGCCGATCACCATGCCGGCATCGGCGGCCTTCACCATGTCGTAGACGGTCAAGAGGGCGACCGTCACTGCGGTCAGCGCTTCCATCTCAACACCGGTCCGCCCGACCGCACGCACCCGGGCCCAGACACGCACTCCCGGCAGCGATTCCGCCAGCGTCGTCTCGACCTCCACGTGGTCGAGACCCAGCGGATGGCAGAGCGGTATGAGCTCCGCCGTCTTCTTCGCCGCGAGCGTTCCAGCGACTTCGCTCACCGCCAGGACGTCGCCCTTGGCGATCGCCTGATCCGCGACTTGCTGAAACGCGTCCCGCGACATCCGTATCGTTCCCGTCGCGACCGCCGACCGATCCATCAGCGGCTTGTCGCCGACGTCGACCATCCGGGCTCGGCCCGCCTGGTCCAGGTGCGACAACTTCATGACCGCCGCACCCCCTCCAGGTCCTCGGCCAATACGGCAGCGAGCAACTGCGGGTTCACGTTGCCCTGCGCGAGATCTCGCGCATCCATCACTGCGGCGATCGCTTCCACGAGCTTCCCCGTGTCACCGCCGCGCCGTACCTCGCTGCGCAACCGCTCTGCCAGCGTATCGAGCATTGCGGTGAACCCACCGCGCGCCTGGAACGGCACCTGCCCGAGCGCGAACAGCATCGGCGCCTCCCAGAACCGCGCCGTCTGGTCCGGCTGGGCAGAACGGGCGGAATCCGTTGCAAAGAGCTTGCCAATACAGCCTTCCGCAGCAGTAACTCGTTGTGCCAGTTCTGGTTTAGTGCTAATACCCATGATCTGCTGCGCGAATGCTGTCACGGCACTGTCAGCGATTCGCGCCACACGAACCAGCACAACACGCGACAAAATCGTCGGAAGCAGGGCACCAGGGTCCGCCGCGGTCAGAATGAGCACGGAATCAGCGGGCGGCTCCTCGAGCGCCTTCAGCAAAGCATTCGCGGCAACCTCAGTCCCAAGCTGCGGAATGAGGCGTTCCGCGTCTCCGACGACGAATACCTTCCGCTTTCCCATAGCCGGCGTCAGCGTGAGCCGCTTCAACAGCAGCCTGACGGATGCCACCGGGTGGCTCTCCAAGCCGGCAGCCGGCGCGTACAGCGCTTGCTCACGCCGCGCCGCCATTTCCTCGGCCAGCGCATCTGCCACCAGCTCCACCTGCTTGTCCGCATCCGTCCCGCCACTGCCGCCGCGCTTGCTGAGCTCGATCGGTACAAACCAGTGGACGTCGGGATGCTGCAGCGAGAGCACGAGGCGGCAGGGACGGCAGTCCCCGCAAGGCTCGGCGCCCCCATTGCCGGGCGCTTCGCAGTGAATCAACTGGGCGAGCCATAGCGCAAGACGCTGCTTGCCGACGCCACGAGGACCGGTGAGCAGCAACGACTGCGGCAGCTTTCCGGAGGCGTGGGCGCCCGCCAGTCTCGACTTAACCCCTTCGTGCCCATAGATGGGCGGTAAAAGCATGCGGCAATCTAGCTGGAGAGGCGGTGCGCCGCACCACATCGTTTAATCAAGTCGTTGTGTTGCAATCAAGTACAGATACTCCGGCGCACTTGCGCCTATATAACGTACTGCATGCAAATGTGTTACGGCATTAAGTGAGGGCGCACTCGCGAGTTAATGCTGATTTTGCCGATTTTTTCGGAGTATTTTCGGGGTTTCTTTACTGCGGCGGGTGGTTCAGCAGCAGCCAGTAAAGTCCGACATCGGAGACGGCGCGGGCGAACGCCTCGAAATCGACCGGCTTGACGATGTAGCTGTTAGCCCCCAACTCGTACGCCCGCTCGATGTCGGGTTCCTCGCGCGAGGACGTCAGGACGACGACGGGAATCGACTTCGTTCGCGCGTCGCTCTTGAGATGTCGCAAGACCTCGAGGCCGTCGACCTTCGGCAGCTTGAGGTCGAGCAAGACGACCTTCGGTACCTGACCCTCGCCGTCTGAAAAGAACTGCAATGCCTCGGCGCCGTCGCGGCACAGGAACACCTGATTCGCGAGGTTCCGCTGTTTCAGCGCCCGCAGCGTCAGCTCGGCATCGGTGGGGTTGTCTTCGACGAGCAGGATATCGACGGGCGATTCCATCAGTGTTCCGTGGGTCGGGGCAGGGTGAAGTAGAAGGTCGCGCCCGCATCGACTTGTCCTTCGGCCCAGACTCGGCCGCCGTGACGCTGCACGATGCGCTTGACGATGGCGAGGCCCACGCCGGTCCCTTCAAAGTCTTCGACCCGATGCAGGCGCTGGAATACGCCGAAGAGCTTGTCCGTGTAGCGCGGATCGAAGCCCGCGCCGTTGTCTTTGATGAAATAGACACTCTGGTCGCCGTTCGGGTGCGCCCCGACTTCGATCACGGGGTGCGCTTGCCCGCGGGTGAACTTCGCGGCGTTTTGCAGCAGGTTGCTAATCACCTGACGCAGCAAGGCGCGATCGCCCTGCGCCGGCGGAAGGGCCGCGATCCGGATGTCCAGCGGGTGTGGCCGATCGGTCTCCATGCGGCGCACGTCGTCGGCGACGCCGCGCGCCAACTCCTCCATGTTCACGCGACCGGCGCCGAGCTCCTGGCGGCCCAGCCGCGAGAACGACAGCAGGTCGTCGATGAGCTGCCCCATGCGGCGCGTGTTCTGGTCGATCACGCCGAGGAGCCGCTGCGCTTCGGGGTCGAGCTGGGCGTTGTGGTCTTCCATCAGAATCCGGGCGAAGCCGTGAATGGCACGAAGCGGCGCCCGCAGATCGTGCGAGACGGAGTAGGAGAAAGACTCGAGCTCGGCATTGGTGGCCTGCAGCGCCTGGGTGCGTTGGGCGACCTGCGCCTCGAGCTCGTGGTGCGCGCGTCCAACCTGCTCCGCCATGGAATTGAACGACCGCCCGAGCAGCCCGAGCTCGTCGTCGCCCCGGACCGGGACGCGCTGGCTCAGATCGCCCGCTGCGACCGCCGCCGCCGCCCGCGTGACTTCGCCGAGGGGTCGGGTCAGCCACCGGCTGCCCAACCAGGCTACGACCGCGCCGATCATGGCGATCACCAGCGCCATGGGCGCCATCTTGAGGAGGTATTCGCGCGCGGGTGCCGCGATCAAGCGGCTCGGCATCTCGGCGACCACCATCCATGGCGTGCCGGGCACGGCCGCGGCACGCGCTCGCTTCAGCTCTCCACGCACGTAGCGAGCCGAGGCATGACTGGTGCGCACGCTCTCGGGTGGCGCCGAGACGATCGTGGCGAAGTCGGTCCAGGGATCTCCCGCCGCGTTTCCAAAGAGCAGAGCCACGTCACCACCCGCCAGGCCCGTCAGGGTCGTCCGCGTTCGCTCGCTCAGGGTCAAGCGGGCGACCTGCTGTACGATTCCCCCCGCCCCCTCTGCGTGGCCGCTCGCGACGGCAACCCCGAAGTAGAGCGTCGTGTCCCGGCGGCGCAGTGCGCTGAATTGCGCGGAGTCCGTCCCCGGTGATACGAGCACGCTGTCGGTGGGTGTGAAGCGGCCGGTGCGCAGCAACAGGCGGCCTCCGAAATCGCGCAGCTCGAGACCGGCATTGCTGGCGGTGTCGGTCGTGATCCGACGCATCGCCGCCAAGGCCTGCTCACGGCCGGCGTGGCCGTTCGACCGGAGAAATGCGACGATCGCGGGATCCTTGGCGACTCCCGTCACGCGCGCGCGCATCGGCGAGGTCTGGAGCAAGTCCGCCAGCACGCGCGTCGCGAGCGGCAGGCGTTTGTCGGCCAGCGCTCGCGCAGCCTGGCGGACCGCCACGTAGCCGGTCGTGAGCTGCGCCGCTGCTACCGCGAGCAGCAGAACGGTGACGAGGAGCGGCAGCTTCCGCTCGATGGACCAGGTCATGGTGCCTCCAGCACCTCTCGCACCTTCGCGACGATTGCGTCCGTGGTGAACGGTTTGGCGAGGTAGGCGACGCCCGGCTCCAGGATCCCGTGACTCGCGATTGCCCCATCGGGGTAGCCGGACATGTACAGCACCCGCAACCCCGGCCGGCTCGCGCGGATCGTATCGGCCAGCTTACGGCCGTTCATGTCGGGCATGACGATGTCGGTGAGGAGGAGATCGAGCGGCCCCTTGTGCCGGCGTGCGAGGTCGATCGCGGTGCTGCCACGGTCGGCCTCGAGCACCACGTAGCCACGCGACGCGAGGGCGCGATGGGTCAGGCGGCGCAGCTGCTCATCGTCTTCTACGACGAGGACCGTGCCGCCGCCGCCCTTGACGGCCCGCGGCGACGCCGGTTTGTCGAGCTGCTCCGGCAGCGCCTCGACCGCGGGGAGATAGATCTTGAACGTCGTGCCCTTGTTCGGCTCGCTGTAGATCCAGATGTTGCCGCCGCTCTGCTTCACGATGCCGTACACCGTGGACAGACCGAGGCCCGTGCCGCGGCCGACGGGTTTGGTGGTGAAGAACGGCTCGAACATCCGCGCCTGCGTCGCTTCGTCCATCCCACAGCCGGTGTCCGTGACGGCCAGCATGACGTAGTCGCCCGGGATCACGGCGACGTGTTGCGCCGCGTAGCTCTGGTCGAGCGTGGCGTTCTTCGTTTCGATGGTCAACGTGCCGCCGTCCGGCATCGCGTCGCGTGCGTTGATCGCGAGGTTCATGATGACTTGCTCGACCTGGTTCGGGTCGGCGCGCGTGGCCGCGAGGTTGGACGCCAGGCTGGTCTTCAGCTCGATGTTCTCGGAGATCAGCGAGCGGAGCATCTTGTCGAGGTTCAGCACGATGTCGTTGAGGTCGATGAGCCGCGGCTCGAGGACTTGCTTGCGCGAGAAGGCGAGCAGCTGTCGAGTAAGCGCGGCCGCGCGCCGTGCCGCTTTCCGAATCTCTTCGAGGTCCTCCATCTGACGCGTATTGCCGTCGAACTCCGCCGTCAACAGATCGGTGTAGCCGACGATCGCCGTGAGAATGTTGTTGAAGTCGTGCGCCACGCCACCGGCCAGCTGCCCGACCGCCTCCATCTTTTGCGACTGCAGCAGCTGCTCCTCGAGTCGCTTGCGCTCCGTGATCTCGGTGGCCACGCCGAGCATCGTGGGCTTCGCCTCATCGGCTACCTGCAGCGGCACTTTGATCGTCTGGAACCAGCGGGTCTCTTGCGTGGTGGGATTGGTGACGGGTTCTTCGGAAATGAACTTGGGGCGACCGGACGACATCACATCACGGTCGTCACGTAAGAAGTGCGCGACCTCCGTGGGACTCGTGTTGAAATCCGCGTCGGTCTTGCCAACCAGCCCCGCGGGCGTTGTGCCGTAGATCTCGGCGATCGCCTGATTGACCAGGATGAAGCGGCCGTCCCAGTCTTTCACGAAGATCAAGTTTGGGTTCGCGTCGATGATTTGATGCAGCAGACGCTCGTGGCGCCTGAGCGCGGCGCGCTCGCGCGCCCGCTCGAGCGCTTCCTGCAGCGCAGGGACAAGCCGCACGATCCGATCCTTCAGGATGTAGTCGGCGGCGCCAGCCTTGAGATAGTTGACCGCCGTCTCTTCATCGAGCGAACCGGTGACCAGAATGAAGGGCACGTCCGGCCGCAGCCGCTTCACCAACGCGAGCGCCTGCTGGCCGCCGAAGCCGGGCATGTTGTGATCGCACAGAATGATGTCGGGGCGAAAGGAATCCAAAGCGGCGATGAAGGCGGATTCACTGCGGACCTGCTCGATGATCGGCGCAACGCTCAACCGGCGAAGCTCGCGGCGCACGAGCTCCGCGTCGTTGTTGTCGTCCTCTGCCATGAGGACGCGCACCGGTTCCATACCGAACAGTTTTGAGTACGGCGTTTAAGATGTCTGTCGGCGAGCGGGAAGCTTAGAGTAGGGTATTGCCTACTCGAACCTAGGAAGTCGCCCGGAGGGCCGCCGGACTGATCAGGCCATGGCGCGTGGCGTAGAACGTCAGCTCGGCGTTCGACTTCATCTTCAGCTTGTGGAGCAGTCGCGCGCGATACGTCGTCACCGTCTTTGGTGAGAGACCGAGGTGCCGGCTGATCGCCGTAATCGGCCGTCCGGCCGCGAGCAGGCGCAACACCTCGAGCTCGCGGTCCGACAGCTGCTCGTGCGGGGCGGGCGCCGGTCCGCCCAGACCGTCCGCGACGGCCTGCGTCATCGCCGGACTCAGATACTTGTGGCCCGACATCACGCGCTGCAACGCGCGGACCAGTTCTTCGGGCGCGGACTCCTTGGTGAGATAGCCTGCGGCGCCGATCTCGAGCACGCGCAGCGCGAGCTGATCCTCGGGAAACATCGTCAAGATCAGAACCGGCAGCGCCGGCCGCGCGGCGTGCAGCTCGCGCAGGACGTCGAGGCCGTGCCGGTCGGGCAGGCCGAGATCGAGCAGCACGACGTCCCAGCGGTCGCCGAGCGCGAGCGCCAGGGCGTCCGCAGCGGTGCCCGCTTCGCCGAACTCGACCCCGTCGGGAAGACTTTGCAGGATCTCGATGAGTCCGCGCCGGACGAGGGCGTGGTCGTCGACGACGAGGATGCGGTTCATCGCGGCGGGAACCACGCGGTGACGCGCGTGCCCACGCGCTCGCGCGGCGCGACCTCCAGGACGCCGCCCAAGGCCGCCGCCCGTTCCCGCATGCCGAGAATGCCGAGCGATCCGGGGCCCGACGTCGCCGCCTCCGTGATGCCACGGCCGTCGTCGACGATGTCGAGCGTGACGCAGTTGCTCTTGAGGCCGAGCGCGATCTCCACCTGGGACGCGCTGGCGTGGCGGGAGATGTTGGTCAGCCCCTCTTGCACGATGCGGAACAGCGCGGTCGCGAGCTCCTGCGAGATCGCGCCATCGGTCGCGCCGATCATGGCGTGACAGCGGATGCCGGTGCGCCGTGTGAAGTCCTGCGCGAGCCACTCGAGCGCGGCGGGAAGGCCCAGCTGGTCGAGAATCGGCGGTCGCAGCTCGGTGGCGATGCGCCGGACCATCTTCACGAGATCGTCCACCATCGCGGCGGTCTCCGCCAGACGATTGCCGAGCGCCGGCGCTTCGCCCTTGGTGGCGTCCTGCGCCGCCGCCAGATGCAGTTTCAGCGCCGTGAGCGCCTGGCCGAGGGAATCGTGAATCTCGCGCGCGATACGCGTGCGCTCGTCCTCGCGGATGTCCTGCTGCCGCGTGGCGAGGCTGCGAAGGGCCGCGCGGGAGGCGCGGAGCTGCTCCTCCGCCCGGCGCGTCTCCGTGATGTCGCGCGTGATGCCAAGGAGAGCCTGGACGTCGCCCGAGCCGTCGCGCAGCGGCACCGCATGCGTCGCGAGCCAGCGCCGCCGGCCTTTGAGACCGACGATCTCGAACTCGAGCGTTCCCGAGTGTCCCGCAAACACGCGGCGGTGCAGATCGACGAATGCGGGGCGATGCTCGGCCGCAACGAGCTCGATGATCGACCCGCCGCGTACCTGGTCGAGCGAGCCGGCTTCGATCATGGCGAGGCCGGCGGGATTCATCTCCAGCAGCCGGCCCTGGGCATCCACGAGCTTCACGCACTCGGGCTCGCTCTCGATGATCGTGCGCAGCCGTTGCTCCGTGCGGCGCCAGTCCGTGACGTCGAACGCGAATCCCACGACGCCCGTGATTTCGCCGCCCGCGTCGATGACGGGCTCTACCCGCGCGCTATAGGTCCGACCCTGGAAGTGCGTCTCATACGATGAGGATTGGCCGCGGAGCGCCGCCTGATGGGCCGCGATGACGGTGTCGCGATCCGCCGGATCCACGAACGTTCCGACGGGCGTTGCCTCGACCGGCCCCTCGGGATGGCCGAACACTTTGATCGCGCCACCCCAGCGCGACGTGATCAACAGGTCACCGTCGGTGGACCACATCAACGCCGGCAACTGACTCAACAGCTTGGCTAAGTGCTCGGCACCGATCTGCGTTCCGGCTTGCCACATAGTGCTACGGTACTCTGTTCAGGTTGAAGCGTCCAGCACGTCCCGCACTTTCCGGGCGAGTCCGTCGGGGGAGAACGGCTTCTGGAGGAAAGCGCTTCCGGGCGGCAATCCCCCTTGCTGCACGACGGCGTCGCCCGGATAGCCCGACATATACAGGACGCGAATGCCCGGTCGCTTGGCGGCCAGGCGATCGGCCAGCTCGCGCCCGGACAAGCCCGGCATCACGACGTCGGTCAGGAGAAGATGAATGGTGCCGCCGTGACGCTCCACAATGCGCTCGGCGGCCTCGGCATCCGTGGCGCTGAGCACGACGTACCCTTGCGCCTCGAGCGCGCGACAGCTGAGCGACAACACGGCAGGCTCGTCCTCGACGACGAGCACGGTCTCGTTGCCGCGCGCGGCTCCGGCCCGGGAGGACGCGGGCGCGCTGGCCGGCGCAGCCTCGATGCGCGGCAGGTAGATCTTGAAGCTGGAACCCTTGCCGGGCTCCGAAAAGACCGAGATGTAGCCGCCGGATTGCTTCACGATGCCGTACACCGTTGCGAGGCCGAGGCCCGTGCCCTTGCCGACTTCCTTGGTCGTAAAGAAGGGCTCGAAGAGGTGCGCGCGTACGGTGGCATCCATGCCGTGGCCGGTATCGGTGACCGCGAGCATCGCATACGGCCCTGGAACGGATCCCAGGTGCGCCTGGGCGAATGCTTCGTCGAGGTCCACGTTCGCCGTCTCGATCGTCAGTTTGCCGCCGGCCTCCATGGCATCGCGGGCATTGACCGCGAGGTTCACGATGACCTGCTCGATCTGGTTTGGGTCGGCGCGCACGCGACCGAGGTCGGATGCGTGCACCGTGACCAGCGTGATGTGCTCACCGATCAGACGCCGGAGCATCTTGTCCATCTCGGCCACGACGCCGTTCAGGTCGAGGATCTCGGGCTGCAGCATTTGCCGGCGACTGTAGGCGAGAAGCTGACGCGTCAGCGAGGCCGCGCGGTCCGACGCCTTCCGGATCTCCTCGACGTCCCCGCGCTTGGCGTCGCCGGGCGGGAGGTCGCGCAACAGGAGCTGCGTGTTCCCCAGGATCGCAGTCAGCAGGTTGTTGAAGTCGTGCGCGATTCCGCCGGCGAGCTGACCGACCGCCTCCATTTTCTGCGATTGCCGGAACTGCTCTTCGAGATGGCGTTGATCGGTCACGTCACGCTGCGTGCCCCACACCCGCACGAGATGCCCATCCTCGAGGAAGCCGACGACGTTATTCAGGAAGACGCGGGACCGCCCCTCGCGATCGTGCTCGCGTGTTTCCGAGTCCGCGACACGGTAGCCCGCACGGATGAACGCGCGGATCTGCTCGCGGTTGGTGGAGTCGGTGACGTTGTGCAGCTGCGACAACGGCACGCCGACCATCTCGCGCGCCTCGCGATAGCCGTACATGCGCGCCATCGCGTCGTTGCACTCCGCGATGCGGGCGCCCGCGTACAACCGGTCGATCTGCTCTTCCTCCGGCAGATTGATCGGTACGGGTGGGTCGATCTCCAGGCGCGACACGCCCTCGGAGCTTTGCGCGATGAAGGAACGGTAGCGCTCTTCGGCCCGCCGACGCTCCGAGACGTCCATGCCGATCGCGAGCCAGCCGCCCCCCGTGAGTGGTGCGTTGGCCCAGATCGTGTCGAGCACGGCGCCGGCGCGCGTCCGCGTACGGAAATCGGTCCACGTTCCCACCGGCTGCCCGATCGATTGCTGGACGCGGCGGCGCTCGGCGGCATCGGGATAGAGGTCGGCGAAGATGTCGCGCTCGCGGGCCTGGGCGATGTCGTAGCCCAGGACGCTCGACCACTCGCGGTTACCCCACTGGATACGGCCCTGCTCGTCCAGGAAGACGAGCATCACCGGAATGTTGTCCACGATGCGCTGGAGCAGCTCGCTCTGCTCGCGCCAGGCGTCGGTGACGCGCTTGCGCTCGATCGCCATCGCCATCTGCGACGACACGAAGGTCAGGATGTCGAGCTCGCTCGGCCCGTAGCGGACGCCCTGCGAGTAGGTCTGGGTCACGACGACGCCGATCGTGCGGTCCTTCACTTTCAGCGGCACGCCGAGCCAGTCGATCGACGGCGCGCCGATGAGCTCGGCCTCGCCGGCGGCCACGAGCCGCTCGTAGACCTCGGGTGTGGCGAGCAACGGCTGGCCGGTGCGCAGGACGTACTCGGTCAGTCCCTTGCGGAGCTTACGTGGCCGCACGTCGCAGGTGAGGTCGATTTCGTCGACGAAGTAGGGGAACTCGAGCTGGTTCTTTTCGGCGTTGTACAGCGACACATAGAAATTCTTCGCGGGCATGAGCTCGCCGACGATGTGGTGAATCGCGCGGAGCAGCTCCTGAAGATTGTCCACCACGTGCGAGGTGTGAGAAATGCGATACACCGCTTCCTGGACGCATTCGGCGCGGCGGCGCGCCGTCACGTCGCGGAAGCTCCACACCCGCCCCACCGCGCGCGCTTCCAAGCGCAGGGGAATCGAGTATCGCTCGAAGACGCGGCCGTCCTTGAAGGCCAACACGTCGAAGCTGTCGGCGTCGGGATCGGCGTAGCGCTCCCGAATCCCGTCGACGAACGTCTGCGGATTGAGGAGCTGGTCGGAGACGTGTGCGATCAGGCGCCGGCGCCCCGGCTCATCGTCGTTTTCCGCGATGAATGCCGCCGGCAGGCTCCACATCTCCTCGAAGCGGCGATTGTGGGCGAGGATCTTGCCGCGGAGGTCAACCACGAGAATGCCGTCGGCGGTCGACTCGAGCGTCGCCTTCAGTACGGAGACCGTCAGCGAGTCTTCGACCCTACGGGGTTTCTTCGCCCTCGCCTTCTCCGGAGCCTCCTTGGCGGTCGGTCGGCGTGGCGGGCGGCGCGTAGGCATGGCCCGAATGTACGAACCGCGGGCAACTTGGCCATGGAGAGAGAAGGGGTGACTCGGGTCACGGGCCTACTATCGTATCGCACCTAGCTTTCCAACCCCTTACCGACATTCGGAGCCGGGTTGGCAGCCAAGCGGTTTCGCTGGCTGGGCGTCGAGGAATCGACTCGCGCGGAGCGACAGCTACGTGCGGCGGCGCGTCAGCAGGAGGCGGTGGCGCACCTGGGCCAGCAGGCGCTGGCCGGGGCGCTGCGGGCCGACCTGTTCCAGACGGCCGCCACGTTGGTCGCCAGCGGATTGGACGTCGAGTTCAGCGACGTCCTCGAGTTCAAGCCCGAGCATCGGAGCCTGCTGCTGCGCGCGGGTCAGGGGTGGCGCGACGGTCAAGTCGGCAAGACGCTCGTGAGCGCCGAATCGGGGGCGCTGGCGAGCTACGCGCTCGCCGCGCCCGGTCCCGTCGTCGTTGAAGATCTCGCCCGCGAAACCCGCTTCACCATTCCCTCTCACCTAGCCGATCACGACGTCGTCAGCGGCGTCTGCGTCGTCGTACAAGGACGCGAGCGCCCCTGGGGCGTGCTCGGTGCTTACAGCGCGCAGCCGCGCGAGTTCAGCGGACCGGACGTGCTGTTCATCCAGGCGCTCGCCCACGTGCTGGCGACCGCGCTCGAGCGCGCCCGCGTCGAAGAAGCGCTCCGCAAGAGCGAAGAGCACTTCCGGTCGCTGACCGAAAACGCGTCGGACATCGTCACGATTCTGAGCGACGACGCGATCCTGCGGTACGTCAGCCCGTCGGTCGAACGACTCCTCGGCTACAAAGCGAGCGACCTGCTTGGTCGGACGTCGTTCGAGTTCATGCACCCGGACGATCTCACGCCCGTGATGGAAGCGCTCGCGAACGCGATCGAGAAGCCGGGAACGCCGCAGACCGCGACATTCCGTTTCCGGCATTCCGACGGCAGCTGGCGTGTGCTCGAATCGATCGGGCAGGCGAAGCTCGACCGGCCGAACGCCTACAGCGTGATCGTGAACTCCCGCGATATCACCGAGCGCGTGAAGCAAGAAGAAGTGCTGCAGGCCAGCAAGCAGCGGCTCCGCACCGTCGTCGCCGGATCTCCCGTCATTCTGTTCTCACTCGATCCCAAGGGCGTGTTCACGCTCGCCGAAGGGAAGGGGTTGCACTCGCTCGGCGTCCGGCCCGGCATGCTGATGGGCAGGTCGTTCTTCGAGCTGCTCGGCGACGTGCCGCAGGCGGTTGCCGACGTGCGGCGCGCGCTTGCCGGCGAGTCGGTGACGGCGCGCGTGGAGCTGTTCGGGTTCGAGTTCGAGGCGCAGTACTCGCCGGTGCGCGAGAAAGAGGGCGCAATCACCGGCGTCGTCGGCGTCGCGACCGACATCACGGAGCGCCGGCGCGCGGAAGAAGCGCTGCGCCGCGCCGACGCCGCCAGCCGCACGCTGGTGCAGCAGGCGCCGTTCGGCATCTTCCGCGCGACGCCCGACGGCACGCTCTTGTCCGTGAATCCCGCGCTCATCGAGATGCTGGGCTACGAGAGCGAAGCCGAGCTGCTGGCCCGCCACCTGGAGCGCGACGTCTTCAAGGACGCCGCGGCGCGCGGCCGCTACAACGCGCTGATGAACGAGGCGAGCGGCGCCGTCGAAACGCAGGTCCAGTGGCGCAAGAAGGACGGCGAGCTGATGACGGTCCGTCTCTACGGCCGGACGGTGCGTCACGAGGACGGCCGAGTGGACTGCCACGAAGTCTTCGCGGAAGACGTCAGCGAGCGGCGGGGACTCGAGGAGCAGCTGCGTCAGGCCCAGAAGATGGAAGCGATCGGCCAGCTCACGGGCGGCATCGCCCACGACTTCAACAACCTGCTCACGATCATTCTGGCGAACGCCGAGCTGCTCGCGCGCGGGCCGGATGATGCGTCCTTGCGCGACATCGTCTCGGCCGCCGTCAGCGGCCGTCTGATGGTCAACCAGCTGCTCGGCTTCGCCCGCAAGTCGTCGCTGGCGCTCGAGCCGGTCCATTTGGGCCAGCTCGTGACCGATCTCGCGACGGTGCTGCGGCGTGTGCTGCCGGCGAACATCGAAATGCTGGTCTTCGCGGACGAAGACCTGCCGGAGGTGGCGGCCGACGGCCACGCGATCGAGCAGATCCTCATCAACCTCGTGAACAACGCGCGCGACGCCATGCCGGACGGCGGCGTGCTGCGGCTCGAGACGAGCTGCTCCTGGATCAGCGACGCGCAGCGCGAGGTCCTGGGCCCCGGGTCGGCGCAGGAGTTCGTCTGCCTCGCGGTGGACGACACCGGCATGGGCATGGACGAAGCGACGCGGCAGCGCGCCTTCGAGCCGTTCTTCACCACCAAGTCGGTGGGGAAGGGCACTGGGCTCGGCCTTGCCACGGTGTACGGCTTGGTGAAGCAGCACGGTGGCTTCGTGCAAATCGACAGCGCGCCGGGGGCCGGCACGCGGCTGCGGATCTATTTCCCGGTGGCCGAGGAGACGACGCGGCGCCGCGCCTCGGGCGCGATGCAAATGCCGGCGCTGGACGAAGCGCGCGGTCAGGAGACGGTACTCGTGGTGGAGGACCAAGCGCAGCTGCGCCGAGCGTCGGTGCAGACGCTGGAGCGCGCGGGTTACAAGGTCCTGGCGGCCAGCGACGGCGCCGAAGCGCTCGAGATGCTACGCGCGAATGCCGAGCCGATCCATCTCGTCTTCAGCGACGTGGTGATGGGGCGGCTCGGCGGCCCCGGGCTCTACACGATCAATCGGCGCGAGGGGCGAAACGTGCCCTTCTTGTTCACGAGCGGCTACGCGTCCGGTGCGGACGCGGAGCCGCTCGATCCCTCACTACCGTTCCTTCCGAAGCCCTGGACCAGCGCCGATCTCTTACGGCGGGTCCGGCAGGTACTCGACGCCGCTCGCTAGTGGCACGTCCCCCGGCCGCTGTCCTGGATGTGTGAATACCTCGTGTTGAGGAATTCCCACGTATACTCGCCGTTGCCCAGAACCAATTTCAGCACGCCGTTGCCGCCGCTGCGGTACTTGCTCGCCGCTAGACGTATGACCGCTGTGTCGGCCACGAGAGGACCGTCGCCGCCCAACCCTGACGTGAGTTGGCGAATGCCGCGAACGGGGTCGACCGCGTACTCCGAGTCCGTGGGAGACTGATAGCCATTGGCATAGAACACATTGTCAAAGCGTTCGTAGATATGGGGCGTGCCGTTCACCACGACATCGGCGTTGTGATTGTAGAGCTCTGTCCAAATACCGCGGATGTCCTGAATACGGTAGCCGTCCTTGTAGAGCGTATCGCGCCCACCGTGGAAGATGTACGGCCTCCATTTGGGATTCATCGAGGAAGCTGAGTACCACATTGCCTGGTAAAAGAACGCCAGAGTGCACTTGTTCGAATGATTGCTCAAATCGCTGTCGAGCCAGTTCAGCTGATCACTACCTGCGTGGTATTGGATGTTGATCGGCCGCGTATAGCCGCCGGGACTCTGCACGTTCAGCGCGATGATGTGCCAGGCGCCGATGTCGAAACTGTACCAGTTCTTCCCGGGCGGACCGACGTGGTCAGGCCCAAAGTAGGCGTCGGCTCCGGAGGCCATACCCGTGCCGTAAGCCGGCGGAATCGTATCGGTGTCGACTTCATGATTGCCCAATACGGCGTATGTCTTGCTCTTCCACTGCCCCCACACCGGATCGTAGCAATTCTGGTAGTCCTGGAGCGTGGTCAACGTGCCGTTCGCCGGGTCCGCGTTATCTCCCAGCATGAAGATGTAGTCCGGCGGCGGGTTCATCGCCGCAACGATCAGCTCGGACTGCTTGCCCATGTCGCCGCCACAGCGGCCAAGATTGCCGACCGCCGCGATCGTGATGCCCTGAATCGGGGGCTGCGGCGACAGGTTGAACGTGACCGGGACCGCCTGGGGGCTGTTCGGCGAGCCCGGGGCAGTGACGCTGACGGTGGCATGATACGTCGACGCGGCCATCGTGGTACTGGAAGACCGGATCGTGAGCGTCGCGGGAGCGGTGGTGTCGCTCAGCGTCGCCGTCAGCCAACCCGACGGGCCTGAGCCGTAATCGACCGTCGCCTTGAGCCCCGTCAGCGTGCCTTGCCCGTTCCCGGTAATTGCCAGCGCCTGCGATGCCGAGGGTGGTGTGCCGATGGTATCGGCAACGGTGACGTTGGCGGGGGAGATGACGATGCTCGGGACGGGTGCTGCCGCGAGGTCGAACGCGATTGGTACGTTGAGCGGACTGTTGGGCGCATTCGCCGCGGTGAGGACGACCGTCGCGTGATAGGTCGCGACGCTGAGGCCGGTGTTCGACGGCGTCACCGTCAGGGTCGCCGGCGCGGTGGTATCGCTGAGCGTTACCGTCAGCCAGCCGCTCGTGCCACCGCCGAAATCGACCGACGCGCGGAGACCGGTGAGCGTGCCCGGGCCGTCAGCGCTGATGGAAACCGTTTGGGGGCCGGGGACCGCCGCGCCCATCGTATCGCTGAATGAGATCGCCGCCGGAGTGGCCTGGATACCGGGGTGTTGGACCGGTTCCGACGTGCTGCAGCCGCCATTCCAGAACGCAGCGAATACGCACAGAACAAGGGCGGCTTTCAGCGCACCCCGCATAGTCGTCGATGCCATAAGCTCAGCTTTCTAAGTCTCGGTTTGGGTTTGACCTCCTGATTGGCGAGAATCGTGCCGAGAATCGCTGTAGGGAGTTGCCGACTGTACATGAGGGACTAACCCGCCCGACATTGCAGAGTGGCCCGGATCATCGTCATCGACGATCAGGAATCCATCCGAAGGGTGGTGCGGCGGGCGTTGGAGCTCGACGGGCACGA
The DNA here is from genome assembly GCA_035491815.1 of Gemmatimonadales bacterium. Classification (GTDB taxonomy): domain Bacteria; phylum Gemmatimonadota; class Gemmatimonadetes; order Gemmatimonadales; family GWC2-71-9; genus 20CM-2-65-7. Next base: position 93,904 of record DATJKA010000130.1, read on the forward strand.
GATCTTCGAGGCGAGCGAGGGCGAGGCCGGAATGGAGCTGCTCGCCAAGCAGGGCGCCGATCTCGTCATCACCGACATCTTCATGCCGGGTCAGGACGGCATCGTCACGCTGCGGGAGATTCGCAAACGGTTTCCGGGCGTGAAGGTCCTGGTCATCTCGGGTGGGGATGAAACTGGTCTGATGGATCTACGCCGGGATGCGGAGCTCCTTGGCGCCGTGAGCAGCTTGCCCAAGCCGTTCGACGCCAAGGACCTCCTCGCGGCCGTGCGCGCCGTGCTTTAGCGTCTCGCTTTGGCCCGGTTGCGGCTGCGTGCGGTCGGGCGCGCCTTGGCGCGTGGCCGCGCGGTCTCCGTCTCCTCTTCCTCGTCCGCCGCCTCGACGTTGATCGACGACTCCGCGATCTGGGTCAGCAGCTCGTCGGCCTCCTTCTCCTCGTCGAGCGTCTCCTCGAGCAGCTCCGCCGCGCGATCGTTGCCGAGGTACTCGGCCAGCGTGCGCGCGGTGCCGTAGGACGCAATCTCGTAATGCTCGACCTTTTGCGCGGCGCCGATGATGGCGGCGTCCTTGGTCGAGTCCTCGTAGTCTTCCTTCAGCGTCTCGTCGCCTTCCGCGATGATGCCGGCCATGCCCTTGCACTTCTTGCTCGGCTTCTCGCCCAGATCGCGGAAGATTTGCTCGAGGCGTGTCACCTGGCGCTGTGTGACCGTCAAATGCTGCTGCAACGCCTGCTTCAATTCGGATGAGGAGCACGCCTCGATCAGCTTGGGCAGTGCCTTCAGGATCTGTTGCTCGGCGTCGTAAAGGTCGGCGACTTCATCGGTGAAGAGTTTTTGCAGCGCTTCCATACGGCCTCCGCGGGATGACGGTGACTGGCGCCAGTTCAGAACAGAGCAAAGTGTATGGCCGTGTACCGTGCAGGTGCATCGCCCACGCCGTACGAAAAGGAGGGATTCCGCGAGGACCGCGGGTTAGCTCTTTGGGTCGGTTTCGAAACGACTTACATCGGTGATAGACCGGACGCGCGAACTCGCGTCCAAACGTGCGTCGCGAATACCGCCGCCGCGGCAACCTCGGCGATCCGTCCGAGGACGGGCGTACCCGCGATCACCAACCACACACCGATATTGAGCAGGACGAACGCGGCCCAGCCGAGGCTATCGCGCTTCGCCATGGTCGCGGCACCGAACCGCGGGAAGATCCAGAGCGCGACCCCCATGACGAGCTGGATCGTCCAGCCGACGAGCAGAAACTCCATGTGCGCCGGAAGGAGATGCGGTATCGCGGGATGAATACCGAGTCCCTTGTTCCACAACAGAAGCGCTCCTACTGTGAAGCCCAACGCGAGATACAGCAGGGCGGCGCGCAGGAACCAGCGGCTGATGGACGGCACGCGCTAACGCTCTTTGACGCGCGGCCAGGTATTCACGACGAACGCCATGCCGCCCAGCCACTGCAGCACGGCGGACGCGGCCAACGCCCAACCGAGGCGGCGGGGTTCGCCGGCGACGCGCAGCAGCAGGCCAAGATTGAGGAGGACGTAACAGGCGATGCCGAGTGCGTTGCTGCCGCGCGGCGTCTCCTTGGAGTACTTGGGGAACATCCAGTACGCCACACCGAAGATCATCTCGGTGATCCACCCGACGACGAGCAAGTGAACGTACACGGGACCCCACAGCGCCATGGGGGCTGGCGCGAGCGCTTCGGCGGCTCCGACCAGCAGTGCGGCGATGAAGAGGAGCAATGAGGTTCTGATGAACCAGCGAGTCAGAATCGGCATCAGGGCAATTTAGGTCACAACGGAGGCACAGGCATGCGGTGGCACTACTCAATCGGGATCGCGATTCTCGGCATCGTCGGCGGATGCCAGCGGGAACCAGACCAGCGGCAGCAGGCCGCGACGCAGGCGCGCGCGACGCCCCCCACGCAGATCCCCTCGTCGCTCTCACACGGCGAGGCGCCCGTGGGCTCGCCGGACGTGCCGCCGCCGATCGATCCGGCAGCACCCGCGCGCGTGACTGCACATCTGCATCACGTGCGGATCGAGATCCGGCATCAGAAAATCCAAATCGATTCGGGCGTCACGTACGATGCCTGGACGTTTGGCGGGCGGGTGCCGGGGCCGGTGATCCGCGTGACGCAGGGTGACACGGTCGACTTCACGCTGGTGAATCTCGCGCCGATGCCGCACAGTCTCGATTTTCACGCCGCCGAGATCGCGCCGAGCCGCGCCTATGTGAACTTGATGCCGCACGACTCGCTGCACTATCGGTTCGTGGCGCGTGTGCCGGGCGCGTTCATGTACCACTGCGGCACGGCGCCGGTCGCGCTGCACATCGCGAACGGCATGTATGGGGCGATCATCGTGGACCCGCGCCAGGGCCGGCCCGCGGCTCGTGAATTTGTGTTCGTGCAGAGCGAGTTCTACACCCAGCCGCAGCCCGATTCCAGTCGCGCGATCGATTGGCAGAAGCTGCTGAATCTCGCGCCGGATTACGTGGTCTTTAACGGCCGCGCCGCCGAGTACGCCAAGCATCCGATTCGGGTGCGCGTGAACGAGCCGCTCAGGCTCTACGTCGTGAACGCGGGGCCGAACCGCGTCTCGTCATTCCACGTCGTGGGCGCGATCTTCGATCGGGTGTTCGTCGACGCCTCGCTCGCTCATCCGCTCGAGGGCGTCCAGACGGTCGGTGTGCCGGTCGGTGGGGGAGCGATTTTCGAGACGCGCCTGGTCGAGGCGGGAACGTATCCGTTCGTCAGCCACGCCTTTGCGGATGCGACCAAGGGTGCGGTGGGGATGTTCGAAGCGCGGTAGCTCCCGAGGCAGGACTCGAACCTGCGACCCGCCGGTTAACAGCCGGCTGCTCTACCAACTGAGCTACTCGGGAAGAGGCGCGAAATATAGGGACGGCGGCTGTTACGGAGAAGGCGCCGAGCAGCTCGGCCCGTCAGACTCCGGGGCCAGCGCCCCAGTCACGGGCGGCGCAATCGGGACAGAGTCCGTGGGTGAACTCGGCGTTGGTGTGCTCGCGGACGTATGACTCCACAGCCTCCCATTGCCCTCCGTCCCCTCGGATACGCTTGCAGCTCGCGCAAATCGGCAGGATGCCGCGCAGGCTCCTCACCTCCGCGAGTGCGGCCTGGAGCTGGCGCACCAGGTCTTCCTGCTGCGCCTCGGCCATTTTGCGCTCGGTGACGTCGCGCGCATTGACCACGATGGCGCCGATGGTCGGGTCGTCGAGCAGGTTGCGGCCGACGCCCTCGAGGAATCGCCACGAGCCGTCCTTATGTCGGAACCGGTATTCCAGGCGCCGCACCGTGCCCGGAACGGCGATCCCGTCCCTCACGGTGTTCATGACAAGCTCGAGGTCGTCCGGATGGAGAAGCTCGAACATCCGTTGCCCCAGCACCTCATCCGGCGTGAACCCGAGCACGCGCTCGATCGAGGGGCTCGCATACAACAGCCGCGTCTCGACGTCGATGAGTACGACGATATCGCTGGACTGCTCCATCAGCGTGCGGAAATAGCGCTCGCTCTCGATCAGCGCCCGTTCCGCCGCCGATCGCGGCGACGGAGTGTTCGACGTCGCGCTCACGCCGGAGGGCCCCAGTCGCGTTTCGCGCAATCGGGGCAGAGCCCATGCGTAAACTCGGCCTGCGAGTGTTCGCGGACGTAGCTCTCCACGGCCTCCCATTGGCCGCCGTCGCCCCGGATCCGCTTGCAGCTTGCGCAAATCGGCAGAATGCCGCGCAGCACCTTGATCTCCTCTTCCGCGCGCCGCTGGTCGGTGACGTCGAGGGAAGTGCCGGCCATGCGGACCACCGCGCCGACCGAGTCGGAGACGACGACGTTGCGGCCGAGGATGAGGCGGATCTCGCCGTCGGGCCGCACGCAGCGCCACTCATAGGCGGTCGGGCGCCGCGTGGCGAGGGCCTGGGCGATCATCGCTTCGAGCCGCGTGCGGTCCTCCGGATGCGCGCGCTCGAGGAATTGTGGATACCCCGCGGGCGCGTCGGACGCGACGCCGTACATGCGGCGCAGCTCGTCGGACCATGTCACCGTGTTGCTGGCGATATCCCATTCCCAGCTGCCCACGTGGGCGATCTCCTGGGCGGCGGCGAGCTGTCGCTCCTGTTCGCGCAACGCGGCTTGCGTCAGGATCTGTTGGCGAAGCGCG
>DATJKA010000131.1:0-56050 GCA_035491815.1 Gemmatimonadales bacterium
GCGCTTCGGATGCGCGGGAGGGCGAGGAGGGGAGATGGGAGAGGGGAGAGGTACGATTCGACGCTCGGTGTTGGGACGCTTCGCCGGAGCGAACTTCTCCCCTCTCCCTTCTCCCGCTTTCTTCATATGATCCGGTCCACCAGCGCGCCCAGAAACACGACGATGCTGACGACACCGTTGGCGGTGAAAAAGGCGGCATTGAGCTTCGAGAGGTCGCCCGGCTTCACCTGGCGGTGCTCCCACCCGATGACGAGAATCGCGATCATGATGCCGGCGAAATAGGGCAACCCCAGGCCCGCGATCTTGCCGAAGATGATCAGCGCCGCGATCGCCGCCCCATGTAGCAGCTTGGCCGTGATGATGGACCACCCCTGTCCCAGGCGCACCACCAACGAACGGAGCTGCTCGCGCCGGTCGAATGCCTCGTCCTGCAGCGCATAGAAGATGTCGAAGCCTGCCACCCAACAAGCGACCGCGACGGCCAAAAGAATCAGCAGCGACGGCGGATCGCTCCACTCGCCCGCGACGGCGACGTACCCGCCGACCGGCGCGATCGCGAGCGCGGCGCCGAGCCAGACGTGCGACCAGTCGGTGAAGCGCTTGGTGTAGCTGTACGTTGCGATCCAGATCAGCGCGACCGGCGCGAGCACCGCGCAAAACGGATTCAAGGCCCAGGCGCAATACAGGAAGACCACCATCGCCGCGAGCACCGCGGCCCACGCCTGGCTGACCGTGAGGCGGCCCGCCGGCAGCTCGCGCCCTTGGGTCCGCGGATTGCGCGCGTCGATGCGCCGGTCCGCGATCCGATTGAAGCCCATCGCCACAAACCGCGCCGCGGTAAATGCGACGACGACGAGAATTCCGATCTTCCATGTGACCGGATATCGATACGACGCGACGACGACGCCGAGCAGCGCGAACGGCAGCGCGAAGACCGTGTGGGGGAGCTTGACGAAGTTCACGTAGCGGATGAACAGCGACTCCCCTTCGAACGTCTGGCCTTCCCGACCGTCAGCCATCAATACCTAAATCCTTCCACATCGCGTCGACGCGCTGCTTCGTCGCCGGGTCCATTACGATCTTGTTCGGCCACTCGCGCGTAAAACCCTCCTCTTTCCATTTCCGCGTGCCGTCGATGCCCATCTTCGACCCGTAGGTGAAGCCGCGGCTCGCGTGATCGAGCACGTCGATCGGCCCCATCGTGAACCGCACGTCGCGCTCGGGATCGATGTGATTGAGCGCGACCCACCACGCCTCCTTCGGATCGCGCACGTTGACGTCCTTGTCCACGACGACGATCACCTTCGCGAGCGACATCAACCCCTGTCCCCACAACCCGTTCATCACCTTGTACGCCTGTCCCGGGTACTGCTTGTCGATGCTCACGAACACGAGGTTGTGAAAGATCCCCTCGGCCGGCATGTGCAGATCGACGACCTCGGGCAGCGTGAGGCGCAGCAGCGGGAGGAAGATCCGCTCGGTCGCGTGGCCGAGGTAATAATCCTCCATCGGCGGGCGGCCCACGATCGTGTGCGGCCAGATTGGATCGCTGCGATGCGTGATCGCGGTGACGTGAACCTGGGGGTAATAGTCGGCGAGCGAATAGAAACCGGTGTGGTCGCCGAACGGTCCCTCGAGCACCAGCTCCTCGCGCGGATCGATGTATCCCTCGATGACGATCTCCGCTTCCGCCGGCACCTCGAGATCCGACGTCACCGCCTTCGCGAGACGCACGGGCTCGCCGCGCAGGAAGCCGGCGAAGAGAAACTCGTCGATGGTCGGCGGCAGCGGCGCCGACGCGGCGTAGATGCTCGCCGGATCGCCGCCGAGCGCGATTGCGACGGGCATCGTTTCGCCCCGCTCCGCCATCGCGCGCCAGTGCGCTGCGCCGACCTTGTGGCGCTGCCAGTGCATCGCGAGGGTGCTCTTGCCGAGGACCTGGACGCGGTACATGCCCACGTTCCTGACTCCAGACTCCGGGCTCCTCGTAATGACTCCACCGAGCGTGATGTAGGGACCGCCGTCCTCGGGCCAGCAAATCGGCGCGGGCCACTGCGTGAGGTCCACCTCGGATTGCTTGATGACGGTATCCTGGCAGGCCGGACGGCTCGTCGTCTTCGGCGGGAACTTCGCCACCTCGGCGAGCCGCGGCAGCATCGCAAGCTTGCCGAGCAACCCTTCGGGCACTTTGAGCGCGGTGAGCTCCGCGATGCGGTCACCGATGCGATCGAGACATTCCACGCCGAGCGCGAGCGCCATGCGACGCTCTGAGCCGAAGAGATTCACGGCAACCGGATACCGCGACGTCCCGCCGCCCCGCAGCGTGGGATTCGTGAACAACAGCGCCGGTCCGCCGCCGGCCGACTTCATGCAGCGGTCGGCCACTTCGGTGATTTCCTTGTCGATCGAGATCGGCTGCTCGATGCGCCGGAGATCGCCCGCGGCGTCGATCGCGCCGAGGAACTCGCGCAGGTTAGCGAGTGCCATAGTGCACGGCGCAGATGCCGCCGGTCAGTCGTTCGAAGCCGACGCGCGAGAATCCCGCGGCGCTGAGGCGCTGCGACAGCGCCTCGGGTTCGGGGAACGCGAGCACCGACTCTGGCAGGTAGGTATACGCATCCCTATGTTTCGAGACGAGCCGGCCGATGGCGGGCAGAATACGTTTGAAGTAGAAGAGATAGACGGCCCGGAGCGGCGCGAAGCGCGGCGTGGCGAATTCGAGAACGACGAATCGCGCGCCGGGCTTCAGCACCCGGGCCGCTTCGCGCAGACCGGCGTCGATGTCGGCGAGATTGCGCACGCCGAATCCCACGAGCGCGCCGTCGAACTGCGCCGTGCGAAAGGGCAGCACGAGCGCGTCGGCGGCGACGGGCACCGTGCGTGGTGCCTTGCCGCGGCCGCGCGCCAGCATCGGCACCGCGAAGTCGGCGCCGACGACGCGGCCGCGAAACCCGCTCTGGCGGGCCAGCTCGGCGGCCAGATCGAGCGTGCCGGCGCAGAGATCGAGGTAGGTGCCGTCGGGTGTCGCTTCCCACGCCAGCCGCGCCACCGCGGCGCGGCGCCAGGACCGGTCCACGTTGAGACTCAGCAGATGATTGAGGAAGTCGTAGCGCGGCGCGATCGCCGTAAAGACGTCACGCACGTACGCCGAGGAGCGGGGGGAAGCCATAAGCGCGAAAGATAGGCCGGACCACTTGAGCGCCGCCAGCGATCAGCAGATCGTGGCGTGGGCCAAGCAGGGCCACGACGCCGCGTTTCGCGAGCTCGTGCGCCGCTACGAGCGTCCGGTGTTCTCGCTGCTCTACCGCATGGTGCGCGACCGGGCACTCGCCGAGGACCTCGCGCAAGAGACGTTCATCAAGGTGCTGAACGGTATCAAATCCTACCGGCCCGAGTTCAAGTTTTCGTCGTGGATTTTCAAGATCGCGAACAATGCCGCGATCGATCACCTCCGGCGCAAGAGCATCGACACGCTGTCGCTCGACGGCTCGCCCAGCGCCGAGACACCCGAGCAGCAGCGCGCGACGTCGCTGCAGCTCGGCGACCGCGCCGAAAGCCCGCTCGCTGAAGTGGAAAGCCGCGAGCTCGGCACTGCCATCGAGCGAGCCATTGCCCGGCTGCGGCCCGAGTACCGGTCGTGCATTTTGCTACGCCACGTCGAGGGCTATTCCTATGAAGAAATCGCGGAAACGCTCGACCTGCCGCTGGGAACGGTCAAAACCTATATCCACCGCGCCCGTAATGAATTGCGCGGATACTTGGAAGACCGGCGGGACTGAAACCCGCCCCAAACCCGGGCCGTAGGACATCCCATGACTGAAACCACCATGCATCTCACAACCGACGAAATCGAGCTCTGGGCGCAGGGACTGCTCCCCGCCGCCCGAGCCATGCATCTTGCCGATTGCTCGCTGTGCCGCGTCGAAGCGGACCGCGAGCGCAAAGTCATTCTCGAATTGGTGCAGCTGCCGCACTTCGCCCCGAAGGCCGGGTTCGCTGATCGCGTAATGGCGCAAGTCAAGATCCCGACTCCTTCCGGAGATTGGACAGCGTAAACCGCTTTTTTACGCCTCCATCCGCAGCTCCGCTCCGACACCAGCTTCCAGCTGCTGCGCCGCATTTCCATCCCGCACCGCAATCTCCACCGTCCCGCCCGAGCCGACATACGCCAGCGCGTCGTCAGGAGCGACGTCGGCAAACGTGCGCCGCAGCAGCCCGAGGTCGCGTCCACCCAGCCACACGCGCGCCGTCGGCTGCACATCCGTTCCCGAGACGTTCGAAATGAGATTGCCGAAATGATCGACGTAAATGATCTCCCCGATGATCGAATCGCTGTGCATTCGGGGAGTTGGGAGTGGGGAGTGGACCGGATCATCGATACGTCTGCCAACCGACTCGAGCGACACGCCACTCGCCAGCGCCGCGGCCGCGGGCGCAAACAGATCACGACCGTGAAACGTCGGTGCCGCGTTCGCCGGCTCCGCGAGCGCAACGAAGCGCGCGTCGCGGGGCAAGAACGACAGCAATCCATTGTCCGGCGCGACGAAGCGATGCGCCGCATGGTGCGCCGCAATCGCGCGACGCGATGAACCCACGCCGGGATCCACGACGGCGAAATGGGTCGTCCCCTCAGGAAATCTCCGCCAGGCGCGGCTCAAGAGATACTGCGCCGCACCGACGTCTCCGCGCGGCACCAGATGAGTGACGTCGATCAGTGTGGCGTCAGGCGCGCACGACAGCAGTACGCCTTTTACTTCAGCGACATAGCTGTCAGCGATCCCAAAGTCGGTCAGCAGTGTGATGATCGGCATGACGTCGCCCTAGACCTCGCTCGCGCGCCAGCGACCGCTCTTCCAGAACAGGACCATCGCTATCCCGCGTGAGATCGCCGTAACGCTGAGCGCGAGCCAGATGCCGAGCAGGCCCATCGTCCCCGACCACCAGGCGGCGAGCGGGATGCGCATGGCGGTGAGCGAGGTGCTGGCGACTTGCGGCCAGAACGTGTAGCCCGCGCCGGCGAGCGCGCCCTCGAGGATCAGCTCGAAGCTCTGACCGATCTGCGCACACGCGATCACCCGCAGATACAAGACGCCGTCCGCAATCACCTGCGGGTCCTGCGTGAACAGCGACACCAGGCGGGCCGGAATCACGAGAAACGCCAGCGCCGTGGTCACGGTGACCACCAGGCAGTACGCAACAGTGAGACGGACTGCCTCCCGCGCCCGGCCCTCCTGCCGAGCGCCGAGGTTCTGGCCCACGAGCGCGCTCGCGGCGAGCGAGAAGCCGCTGATCGCGATGAAGCCGAGCCCTTCCATCTTATGTCCCACGCCGAGCGCGGCGAGCGCCGGTGTCCCGAACCGCGACGTGAAGCGCGTCAGCCACATATAGATGAGCGAGAGCAGCACACCGGCGAGCGAGAGGGGCGCGCCAACGCGCACGATCGTCGGCAACGCACGCCAATCCGGTGCCCCGATCCGGAGCAGGCCGCGCCGCAATGCGATCACGAGGCCGAGCAAGAAGCCGCCCCCGCGCACCATGACCGAGGCGAGCGCAGCACCTTCGACTCCGAGTCGCGGGAATGGGCCGACGCCCGCAATGAGCAGCGGATCGAGCAGAATCGAAACGGCCACCGATCCCGCCAGCATGATAAAGGGCGTCCGCGTATCGCCGGCGGCGCGGAACGTGGCTTCGAGCGCGAAGAACCCGAACACGAGCGGGCCGCCCAGTACCCACGTCGCGAGATAGGCACGGCCCAGGACGGCGACGTCCTGCGGCACGTTCATCAGCCTGAACATCGTCGGCGCGACGAAATATCCGGCGACGCTCACCACCAGGCCGGCGCAGAGCGCATAGATCGCGGCGGCCGCGGCGGCCCGCGCCGCGCGCTCGGGCTGTCCCTCGCCGTGCCGTCGCGCGGCGACGGCGATCAATCCGATCTCGACCATCTCACCGAGTGATAGCGCGACCCAGACGTAGAACCCTGCCGTCGAGACCGCGGCCAGCGCCGCCGGCCCGATCAAGCGACCGACCCAGATCGAGTCGATGATGTTGAACGAGAGATGGCAGGCCATCATCGCGACGGCGGGTACGGCAAGACGAAGGACTACCGGTCGGAGCGGCCCAACGGTGAGGGCCCCGACTTCTGCCGGGAGAGGCTGGTCAGCCGCCGACGTAGTGCGCTACCAGCACCAGCGCGTCGTCGGTGCCTTTGGCGTGCTTGGCGAGGATGTGGTCGGCGAGGGCCTGCGGCTCGAGCCACGGCAGCGTGTCGGCGAACGTGCTCTTCACGCCGTCGGTCACGAGAATCAGCAGATCGCCGCGCGCGATGGGCGTGACGCGCGCCTGCAGGTTCGCTGCGGGATTGCTATCGGATCCGACGAAGCCCGGTTGCGGGACGAGACTGACACGAGTGGGTTTCAGCGCGGGGTCCTTGTGAATCAACAGCCCTTCGACATTGCCGATGGCGATCCAGGCCATGGTCTTCGTCTTGGGATCGAGTTGGGCGATCGTCATCACCGCGCCGCGCGTCCCCGCCAGCACCGTGTTGCAGCGCTTGATCAGCTCGGGGAGCGGCTCATCGGCGTGGCGGTCGAGCGCGGCGACCGCAGCGTGGGCGGCTGACGCCGCTTCTTCGCCGTGGCCGAGACCATCCACGACCGCGACGAAGATCTTGACACCGACTTTCTTGATGAGAGCACAATCCCCGGATTCCTTCTGCCCAGGCAACGGCAGGACGGCGACTCCGGTGTCGATTTTCAAATGGCCCGCCGCCACTTTTTCATCTTGATCGTCGTGCCGCGGCCCACCACCGAATCCACCTCGAACTCGTCCATCAGGCGCTTGGCGCCCGGCAGCCCCGCGCCGACGCCGTGCGACGTCGAATACCCGTACTGCATCGCGCGGTCGACATCGGGGATGCCTGGTCCCTGGTCGGTCGCGACGATCGACACACCCTGCCGATCGCCGTTCTGGACGAGGCTCAGGATGACCTCGCCCTTCTTGGCGTACATCAGGATGTTGCGGGCGATTTCGGAAATGGCAGCGGCAATGACCGTCTGCTCGCCGCTCGAGAAACCGGCGACGGCGGCTAGTGCGCGGCCTTGTTGACGGGCTTCTACGACATCGACGTCGGCCGCAATTGGGAGGCGAAGCTCTTCACCCACGGGGCGGGTTGCTCGGCGGTCGCTTGGGTCGCGTATCGAGCCCGCGGTCCTTGGTGCGGCCGTCGAGGAACGCGAGGCCCTCTTCGAGGTCGAGCACGGTCGCCACGCCTTTGAGCGTGAGCCCGAGCTGCACCATCGCGAACGCGACGTCGGGCTGAATGCCCACGATCACCGTCTCGGCGCCGCGCAGGCGCGCCATGTGCGCGATGTCGCGGAGCGTGCGAACCGCGAACGAGTCCATCACATCGAGGGCGGTGACATCGACGATGACGCCGCGACAGCGCGAGCGCCCGACCTGGGCGATCAACGCTTCGCGAAGATGTGATAGATCGGCGTCAGTGAGGGCAGACTGAATCGAAGCAATGAGATACTGCCCCTGCCGCAGTATTGGTACTTCCACAACGTCCTCCGCGGGCGGGGTTGGGCCTAGCGCGTCAGCTCGGTTCCGGGTTCACGGCCGGGCTGCGGGCCGGGGATCGCGGCGCGATCGGCGAGCAACCGCTCGGCCTCTTCGATGCCGCCCTGCAGGTCGCCGACCGTGGCCATTTCGGACAGGTCGACGCCGATCGTCACGAGGGTCTGCGCGATTTCGGGCGAGAGACCCGTCACGATGACCGTGGCGCCGAGCAGGCGAGAGGCTTCGACCGTCTGCACCAAGTGGTTCGCGACGCCCGAGTCCATGGCCGCCACGCCGGTCACGTCGATGACGACGACTTTGGCGCGGTTGGCGCGAATCGCACGCAATAGCTGTTCGGTCAACTGCCGCGCGCGCTGCGGATCGATGACGCCGATGATCGGCAGAATGAGCAGCCGTTCGCGCACCTGCAACACGGGCGTCGACAGCTCCCGGATCGCTTCCTGTTGCTGGCGGATGATGCGCTCGCGCTCTTCCACGAATCCGACGGCCACCGTGTTCGCGATGCGGTTCGCGGCGGGCTCGTAGGAGTCCAAGATCCGGTTCAGCTTTTCGACGTTGTCCTGGTATTTATTGAAGAGCGAGCGGGCGAGCACGTCACGCAGCAAGAGCACGATGCCGACGACTTCGTCTGTCTCGACGCCTCGCGGAATGATGCGCTCCGACAGTCGCCGCGAGTACGCTTGCAGGGCTTCGAACGTCCCGGTCTCGAGCGCTTCCACGTAGTTGTCGTACACGGCGGTCGCTTCGGCGAAGATTTCTTCTTCGGTCATCGCCGTGAGCAGCTCGGCGCGCGTGATGCGGCGCGCCCATTCCTCGCGCAGCTGCGTCCGGTTCTGTCGCAAGTGCGCGACCAGCTCGCGCAGCAAACCAGCCGACGATTCCGACAGCGCACCCCCACCCGGGGCCTCCGACGTCCGCGTCGACACGCTCACGCTTCTCTTGGTGTCAGCCATGGCTCCAAACCTAGTAAGGGGGCTTTAGGGAGCAAGACCTGAGGCCCTGCTTTTGCGGCGTTCCTTGGTTTCGTACAGGGCGACGTCGGCTGCGTTCAGCAGAGCCTCGACGGTTTCGCCGTGGCCAGGGTAGACTGCTACCCCAACACTAATCGACAAGTTCGGCTTCTCGGCGTCCGTGGCCAGGCGGTCCACGACGCCCCGGGCGACGTGCCAGGCGGCGGCTTCCCCGGTCTCCGGCAGCACCAGCGCGAACTCGTCCCCGCCGAACCGGGCCGCCGTATCGGTCGCCCGGCAGGAGCCCAGCAGCGCCTCGGCCACGCGGCGGATCGCCAGGCTGCCGGCGAGGTGGCCGTGGCGGTCGTTGATCTGCTTCAAGCCGTCCAGATCCAGCAGGACGACCGCCAGCGGCTGCGCGGTGCGACGCGAGCGCCGGATCTCCGATTCGAGCGACTGAATCAGCTGACGGTGATTGGCGAGACCGGTCAGCGGATCGGTCACCGCGAGCTCGCGCCAGGTCCCCTGCACTTCGCGCTGCGCCGCCACGACGGCGGCGAGTACCAGGCTCGTGATCGCGGTAATGCCGGTCCACACCTGCAGCAATACCAGTGACTCGTTCGTGTCGTACGGCGAAAACGGTCCGATGTGCCGGATCGTGCTGACGATCGCGATGATCGAGACGAGCAGCATCGCGGTCGCCGTCTCGCGGGGCGTGAACCGGAACGCGACCCAGATCATCACCGGCCACAGCAACTCCGTCAGCGGATAGTGACGCGACGGGAACACGCCGCCGAACAGCGCGTAGCTGGCGCCCACGCACGTCAAGGTCAACGCGAGCGCCTCCAGGAGCTGCGCGCGCGTCCACAACGGCGTGGGCCGGACGCCGATCCACAGAATCAACGCCGGTGCGATCACGATGTCGCCGACCGCATCGCCCAGCCACCACGTCAGCCACACGCGCGGCGCGTCCGCCCACGACAACAGGCCGCCCAATGCGAGCGACGTGATGCCGAGCGAGGCGGCGACCATCGTGCTGAGCAACGCGGCCAGCGCGGTGAAGCGCAGAATGTCGCGGACGCGATCGAACGCCCGGCCGCCGCGGGCGAACCGATTGACGAGAAAGGCGGCGAGGAGACCCTCGGCGGTGTTGCCGACGGCGATGCCGAGGGACGGGAGAATCGCACCCGTGGTCGAGACGTTCGCGAAGAAGGCGGCGGCGAGAATGGCGGGCCAGACGCGATAGCCCAGGAGCACGAAGCCGGCGAGGGCGATGCCGGCCGGGGGCCAGATCGTGGTGACGCTGCTGTTGATGTAGGCGAAGCGCAGCCCAAGCTTCGCGCCGAAGTAGTAGGCCGCCGCGAGACCCAACAACAACAGGAGGCGGCGTAATGATTGGCTCATCCGGCCTAAGCTAAAGGGGGGAGCCGTCATGAGAGGCCTCATCCTCCTGATGAATGCCGTTCGCTCTCCGCGAAAAATACATTACGTCCAAGAACGGGGGTGGAGTGTGCCATGGACCATTCGCCGCGTTGAACGCCGGGTGTCTCCCCAGCGCCGGCGCGGTTTGGATAATCGATCGAGTGATCGCGAAGGATCGTTGAATCGTCGTCGCAGTGAACGGCGCGCGGGTAGCGCCGCGCCCGCGTCGGCGAACCGTATCCGCGTCATGCTCGTCGAAGACAATCGTCTCATGCGCGACAGCTTGAGCCGACTGCTCGCCGCCTACGCGGACGTCGACATCGTCGGCAGCGCCGACACCGCCAGCACCGCCACACAGCTGTTGCGCGATGCGAAACCGCAGGTCGTGTTGCTCGATTCCGCGCTCGCGAACGGCGACAGTTTTGCGCTGCTCTCGAGTATCGGCGACAGCGCGCCCGACACGAAAGCGATCTTGATCGACTTCGTGCCCGCACAGCAGGACGTGCAGCAATTCATCGATGGCGGCGCCAACGGGTTCATCATGAAGGACGCGACCGCGGACGACATCGTGAAAGCGATACGCTCCGTCGCGAGCGGAACCGATTTGCCGCCGCCGCCCGTCATGCCGCGCAGCGCGGGTGATGGCGTCGGGGGAAACACGCCGGCCCTCGGGGGGAGCGGTGGAGTCGTGCGACTCACCAAGCGCGAGCAGGAAATCAAAGACCTGATCGCCGCCGGACTCGGCAACAAAGAAATTGCACAGCGGCTCAACATCGCGACCAACACGGTGAAGAGTCACGTGCACAACATGCTCGGCAAGCTCGCGGCGCTGACGCCGCCCGACCGGCGGCGGGGCAATCGCAGCCGGCGCGGCAGCAGCAGGCGGTCGTATCGGTTCTCGCGCGGATGAGCTCGTAACAGGCACCTCTCGCAAGAACCGCTGGAACACCGGATTTCCCGGGTAGCGCGCGGCTAACGTTTCGACGTAGCCGCGCGCTTCGCGTTGGAGGACGCTCCGTCCGGCGGGATCGCGCGCCGCTTCGCGCATCAGCGCGGCGGCCAACACCCACGTGCCCTCCACGCGCGCGAGATCGCCGTCGTGCGCCGCGCGTCGCATGTAGCGAATGCCGCGCTCCGCGTTGCCGCTGCCCAACCCGATCAGTCGCGCGAAAAAACGCGCCAGCGCGCTCGCGCGCGCGAGCCCGTAGTCGTAGACGCCGAGCCCGAGATAACAGTCGGCGCACGACGAATCGGCGGCGAGCAGGCGCCGGTAGATGTCGCGCATCGCTTTGGCGTCCTTCGCCGCGCTGAAGCCGTGCCCATGCTCCTCGCGCTGGCGCGCGCGATAGCCGAGGGCGGTCGCCAACCAGAAATCTCCCGCGCCCGCCGGCAACGCGCGGGCGCGCGCCATCGCGCTGCCGAGCAGCGAATCGATCCGCTGTAGCGCGAAGTCGGCGGAGTCGAGCGCGGAGGCCCACCAGAGATACGCGCCAGCCTCAAAGACGACCGGCGCCGGATCCGTCGGACGCTGCGCCGCGAGTGTCTCGAAGTACGCCGCGGCACGCGCGAACTCGCCGCCGTAAAGCGTATCGAGCCCGGCCCGCAGCGCGGACACATCGGAATCGACGCGTCCCCCTTGAGGTCCCTGAGCCAGCAGCAGCATGGCGGCGAAGATTGGGGGGGGTGCGATCACGTCAGCGCGGCGCAGCGGTCACCGGCACAGCCGGCTTGAGCCGCTCCGCGCTGGCGACGACCGAGCGGGCGAGATCGCGTAACGCCACGCCCGCCGGCGAGTCCGGCTGGCTCACGACGATCGGCTCGCCGCGGTCCGCGAGCTCGGCCATGCCCGCCTGGAGCGGGATCTGGCCCAGCAGCGGGACGCCCAGCTCGGCAGCCAGCCGGCCGCCACCGCCGGCGAGAAAGACCTCGGAACGCGTGTGACAATGCGGGCAAACGAAGTAGCTCATGTTCTCGACGATCCCGACGATGCCCACGCCGACGCGCTCGAACATTTTGGCGCCGCGCAGCGAATCTCCCACCGCCATCTCTTGCGGCGTCGTGACGATCACGGCGCCGTGCAGCCGGACGATCTGCGTCAGCGAAAGCTGCGCGTCGCCGGTGCCGGGCGGCAGATCCACGAGGAAGTAGTCGAGCTCACCCCACGCCACGTCCCGCACGAACTGTCCGATGATTTTCATGATGATGGGGCCGCGCCAGATCGCGGGCGCATCGCGCTCCACGATGAAGCCGAGCGACATCAGCTTCACGCCGTGCGCCTCGAGCGGCTGAATCTTGCCGCCCTGCACTTCCGGTTTCTCACTCTGGCCGAACATGCGCGGGATGTTCGGCCCGTAGATGTCCGCATCCATCAGCCCGACGCGATAGCCTTCGCGCGCGAGCGCCGCGGCGAGATTGGCCGAGACCGTCGATTTCCCGACGCCGCCTTTGCCGCTCGAGATCGCGAGCACTTTGCCGAGCGCGGGCATTTCGTCGGCCGTCGGGGGCGGCGGCGGCGCTGCGGCGGCGGCAGATGGGCCGCGCGTGGGTGCGCCGCCTCCCGCCGGAGTCGGGGCGTCGGTGACGCTCATCCGCACGCCCGTCACGCCGGGCACGCTCTCGATCGCTTTGCGCACCCTGCGCACGAGCGAGCCCGGATCGTCGCGTGTCAGCACGAACGTGAGAGTCACGATGCCGGCGTCATCCACGTCGAGGTCGCGCACATGACGCGGGCTCGTGAAGCCGGACAGGGCCTCGGCCACGCGCGATTTGATGTCAGCCGCGCTCACGATTGTCCATTGGAGAGAAACATCCGCGCCGCGGTGAGGACGGTCTCTTCGACGTCCGCCATCGAGCCGGTCAGCGACGCGCCGGCGGCGCGATGATGGCCGCCGCCGCCGAACTGATGCGCCAGCGCCGCGACGTCGACTTCGCCCATCGAGCGGAACGAGACCTTGATGCGGCCCGAGCCGATGTGGCGAAACAGCAGCGCCATCTTCACGCCGGCGATGGACCGCGGGAATTCGACGATGCCGTCGAGATCGTCGGCCGTGACTTCGTGGCGGCGCAGCGCGTCCGCCGGCACGCTGACCCAGGCAAGCCCGACCTCGGGCTCGACGACGAGCGTCTGCAGCACTTCAGCGAGCAGCCGCACGCGGCCTTCGGGTGCGCTCGCGTAGACTTGCGCGTAGATCGACTCGGGATCGACGCCCTTCTCGAGCAACGCCGCGGCCACGCGCAGCGCGCGCGCCGTCGTATTGGAGAAGCGGAAGCCGCCCGTGTCCGTCAGCAGACCCACGTAGAGCGCCTGCGCGCTCTCGGGCGTGAGCGGCCAGCCGGCCACCGTCGCGAGGTCGAACACGAGCTCCGCCGTCGCAGTCGCCTCCGGCGCAATCAGGCACGGGCCCGACGGCAGCTTGACCGGTCCGACGTGGTGATCGATGCACACGAACGGCGGCTCGCGCTTGCGAATGACCGTCGCCAGCGCGCCGAGTCGACTGATGTCGCCGATGTCCAGCGACGCAACGATGTCGGCGCGCTCGATTTCGCGTTCGGCATGCGCGCTCGCGTCCGCGCCATCGGGAATCAGGAAATTGAATCGCTCGGGGATCCGCGTGGGATTGGCGATCGTGACCGACGTCCCGCGCGCGCGCAACATGTGCCACAGCCCGATCTCGCTGCCCACGCCGTCGCCGTCGGCATTCACGTGCGTGGTCAGCACGACGTGCCGGGCGTTGGTGAGGGCCGCCGCCACTTCGCGTGCCGCCTTCGCGCGCTCGACCGGCACGGGAATGCCATTCGGGTTCATAATGGAGGGAAAGATAATCGCGTTGCGGGGTGCACCCGCCGCAACCAAACCTTCGATCTAGCTCCTCTGGTCGGGTCGCGGCGGGTGCCGGATAGTTGCGCTAGCGAGGAGGTGCTGCCGTGCCGTCTCCCCTCGCACCCGCCAGCCTCGAGTGACGCACGCCATACGCAAAGTAGAGGATCATGCCGATGACGAACCAAATGATCAGCCGCCGCCACGTCGTCCAGGGCAACGAGATCATGAGGTACAGGGCGGAGATGGCGCCCAGTGGTGCCACGAAGTACACGGCCGGCGTCTTGAAGGCACGCGGGAGGTTCGGCTCGCGCCGCCGCAGCACGAGAATCCCGATCGAGACGATCACGAAAGCCAGCAGCGTGCCTATCGACACGAGGCTCCCCGCTTCCCGCACCGTCAGCAGCGCGGACACAATCGCCACGCCGATGCCGGTGATGATGGACGTGATGTACGGCGTCTGGAAGCGCGGATGCACGCGATTGACGAACGGGGGCAGCAAACCGTCCCGCCCCATGGAATAGAACACGCGCGACTGCCCGAGCAACATCACCAGGATCACCGACGACAGCCCCGCGATCGCTCCCAGCTTGATGAGCGACGACATCCAGCCCAGGCCGGCGTGATCGGCCGCGACGGCGATCGGGTCAGGGACGTTGAGGTCCTTGTAGCTCATGACACCGGTCGCGATGCCCGACACGATGATGTAGAGCACGGTGCAGATGAGCAGCGAGCCGATGATGCCGATCGGCATGTCGCGCTGCGGATTCTTCGCCTCCTGTGCCGCGGTACTCACGGCGTCGAATCCGATATATGCGAAGAACACGACCCCGGCGCCCGTCATCACGCCCGTCCATCCGAATTCCCCGCGATTGCCGTTGTTCGGCGGAATGAAGGGATGCCAGTTGGCCGGATTGATCGCGTGGGCCGCGGCGACGATGAACAGCAGCACGACCGCGACTTTGATGAACACAATCACGTTATTGACGTTCGCCGATTCCTTGATCCCGATCACGAGCAACGTCGTGACGATCGCGATGATGATGACCGCGGGAAGATTGAATATCGCCGCGACCTGCGTGCCGTCGTGACACGTCACCAGCGTGCCGCGTGCAGCCGACAGCGTGCAGGGGATGTTGATGCCGATGTCATGCAAGAAGGAGACGACATAGCCGGACCAGCCGATTGCGACGGTCACAGCGCCGAGCGCGTACTCGAGGATCAGGTCCCAGCCGATGATCCAGGCGATGAGCTCTCCGAGGGTCGCGTACCCGTAGGTGTACGCGCTGCCCGCCATCGGCACGAGGGATGCGAATTCCGAATAGCACAGCGCCGCGAAGATCGACGCTACGCCGGCCAGCACGAACGACAGCACGACGGCGGGGCCGGCATTGAGCGCGGCGACGGTGCCGGTGAGAACGAAGATCCCGGTCCCGATGATCGCGCCGATGCCGAGCATCGTCAGGTTCAACGCACCGAGGGCGCGTTTCAGGCTATGGTCGCTAAGGGCCTCAGCCTGAAGCTCCGTGACGCTTTTGCGACGGAACAGATTCATGCAAAACTCCGTGCAGGGGACGTGACGAATCGACGGTGCAGAACGCCACAACGTTCGCCGGGGACGTCGTTCTGTCAATAGAGCCGACGTTAGAGACTGTAGTTCGGAGCTTCTCGCGTAATGACCACGTCGTGCGGATGCGACTCGCGGAGTCCGGCGCTCGTAATCCGGATGAACTCGGTCTCCGTGCGCAGCGCCGTGATGTCGCAGACACCGCAGTACCCCATGCCGCTGCGCAGGCCGCCGACCATCTGGAAGACGACGTCGGCCACCGGTCCGCGATACGGCACGCGTCCTTCGATACCCTCGGGCACGAGTTTCTGCAACGAGACCTCGCCCTCCTGGAAGTAGCGGTCCGCCGAGCCTTCCTCCATTGCGGAGAGGCTGCCCATGCCGCGGATGACCTTGAAGCGGCGGCCTTCCAGCAGGAACGATTCGCCCGGACTCTCCTCCGTCCCCGCCAGCATCGAGCCCATCATGACGCTTTCGGCGCCCGCGGCGAGGGCTTTCACGGCGTCGCCCGAATACTTGATGCCGCCATCGGCGATGATCGGGATGTCGCCCGCCGCCGCCCCCCGCACCGCGTCGACGATCGCCGTGATCTGCGGGACGCCGATGCCGGTGACGACGCGCGTCGTGCAGATCGACCCGGGACCGACGCCCACCTTCACCGCATCCACGCCGCGCTCGACGAGCGCCTTCGCGCCGCTCTCGGTCGCCACATTGCCCGCCACGAGCTGCGCATCGGGGAACGCCTCGCGCAGGCACGCGACGGTGTCGAGCACGCCCTGGCTGTGGCCGTGCGCCGAGTCGACGACGATCACGTCGCAGCCGGCATCGACGAGCGCCTGCGCGCGGGCACGCGCGTCGGGCGTTCCGCCGACCGCGGCCGCAACACGCAGCCGTCCATGTTGATCTTTATTGGAGTCGGGGTATTGGCGGCGCTTGAAGATGTCTTTGATGGTGATGAGGCCTTTGAGGAGTCCCTGCTTATCGACGACCGGCAGCTTCTCGATGCGGTGCTTGGCCAGCAGTCGCTCCGCCTCGTCCAGCGTGGTGCCGATCGGCGCGGTGACCAGCTTGTCCTTCGTCATGACGTCGCGGATCGGCCGGTCGAGCTCGCGCTCGAACTGCAGGTCGCGATTGGTAATGATGCCGACCAGCTTGCCCGCGCCATCGACGATCGGGACGCCCGAAATCTTGAAGCGCACCATCAGCTGGTGCGCTTCGCGCAGCGGCCGGTCCGGGCCGAGGGTAATCGGGTTCATGATCATGCCCGACTCGCTGCGCTTCACGCGATCGACCTCGGCGGCCTGGCGGTCGATCGACATGTTCTTGTGAATGACGCCGATACCGCCCAGCCGCGCCATGGCGATCGCCATGTCCGACTCGGTGACCGTGTCCATGGCAGCGGAGACGATCGGGATGCTGAGCGGAATGGCGCGCGTGAAGCGGCTGGCGACTTTGACGTTGCGGGGATGTACCGTCGAGTGACGGGGCACGAGCAGGACGTCGTCGAAGGTCAGGGCGACGTCGGGTCGGAAGGTTCCCATGGCGGAAGTTACTGGGGGGGCTTGGTTTCCTCAACCGGCTTTTCGGGAGCCGGGCTCGGTGCCGGCGTGGGTTTGCGCTTCGCTTCTTCGACCGCCGCTTTCCCAGCCGCCACGACGCCCTCGAAGAACTTCCCTGCTTTCCCCACCGCGTCCATCGTGCCGCGAATGATCGTGACAGGCACTCGGCCCGCGCGCATCGTGTCTTCCAACGTTTCCGCGACTTTCTGAAACGCCGGGGCGCCGGCCGACCGCTGGGAATACTTCGACTCGAGAAACTCGATGTAGTCGAGCACTTGATACGCTTGCTCGTCCGGCATCACGTCAAGCTTGCGCCGGATGCGCTCGTTCAGGACGTCGTTCACGGCGAGGTACTCCCTCCCTCTAACGAAATCAGATCGACGATGGGGTTGCCCAGGTAACGGCTACGGCCGTTGCGAACACGCGCGGTGATCGTCATGGCGGAGAGCGGCGTGAGCGCGCGAAACGCGGGCAGCTTGATGTCGGGGATAACCACGTAGACGAAGCCGCGCTCGGGCAGCGGCCCGCGTGCCAGCACGTAGCTCGACCCCGCGGGAATGTCGGGACGCAACTCATCGGCCTTTTGGATCGCAATGAATTCGAGATTCCAACGCAGCACCTGTCCCGCGTAGCGCTGCGGCTCGGTGCGCAGCTCGGCAGCGGTGACGCCGATCATGACGCCGGCCGGCGCGACCTGCAGATCGCCGCCTTTGACCCAGCCTTCGTACTGCACGCGCGTCCATTCGCCGTTGCGGGACAGGACGCGGAGCGGCGTATCGGTCGCGATCGTCCCGGCCTCCGGGCCGTCCGGCGCGCGGTAGAGCGTCGTCATGCGCACTGGTTGAGCCCGGCTCGAATCGACGCCGGGGGGCCCCGGCGGCGGGCTCGCCCGGCTCGTGTCGTTCGCCTGGGAACTATCGGGCGCCGCCGTCCGCGTCGCGACGACGTCGGCAACGGGCGCCAGCGCGCTGCGTTGTACCCAGCCGTCGCGGGTCACGTGGACCCAGCGGCCCCCTTTGCCCGTATCGGCTGCGGCGCGCTTCAAGCCGAACCCCTGCGCCAGCTCGGCGACGAGCGGTCCCGCGGGCGCGGCCCGCAGATTCTCGTTCGGCGCGCGCGTCACCAGCAGATCGAAATCGGTCCGACTACTGGGCCCGACCGACGTCGCGAAGATCCAGCCGTCGAGGACCACGGGCAGCCAATCGTTCCGCGCCGCACCGGTGCCGGGCGTCAGCACGGCACCCTTCGCGAGCCGCGCAATGCGGCGGCCCGCGACGTCTTGATAGAACCAGGCGTTGTCGGCGGTGACGCGGTAGCGGGGAGTTTGGGACTCGGGCTGCGCGATGAACAGCCCCAGCGCGGCTAGTAGGCCGGGAACGATGTGGGTAACTTGCATCCCCTTCAATATGACAACGAGCCGCGGCAGACGCACCCCAGTCATTTTGATCGTGCTCGACGGATGGGGCTTTCGCCCCGGCCGCGACGGCAACGCCATCGAGCTGGGTAAGACGCCGGTATGGCACAAGCTCTGGGAAAGCCGCTCGCGCACGCTGCTCGAAGCCTCGGGGTTGGCCGTCGGTCTTCCCGAAGGACAGATCGGGAATAGCGAAGTCGGCCACCTGAACCTCGGCGCCGGCCGAGTGGTCGCGCAGGATATCGTGCGGATCTCGCAGTCGATCGAGAAGGGCGAGTTCTTCCAAATTCCCGCGCTGGTCGAGCTGTGCACCGAGACCAAACGCCGTCGGGGCACGCTGCACATCATGGGCCTCATCGGGACGGGCGGCGTTCATGCGCTCGACAAGCACCTGCTCGCCGCGGTCGAGCTCGGCCGCCGCCACGACCTGCCTATCGCGATTCACGCGTGGCTCGACGGGCGCGACACGCCGCCGAAGTCCGCGCTTGGATTCATGGAGGAGCTGCTACAGACCGTCGGCCCGTCTGCCCGTCCGCCCGTCTCGACCGTTACCGGCCGCTATTACGCGATGGACCGCGATAAGCGCTGGGATCGGACGAAGCTGGCGTACGACGCCATGGTGAAGGGCGTGGGCACGAAAGCGCCCGATCCGTTGGCCGCGATCAAGCAGGCTTATGCCGCCGGCGTGACCGATGAGTTCGTGAAGCCGTTCGTGATCGACGGCGCGCCGCTCATCAAGGACGGCGACGGCATCTTCTGTTTCAACTATCGCGCCGATCGCATGCGCCAGATCGTGCGCGCGCTCGCGTTCCCGGGGTTCGACGGCTTCGATACCGGCAAGCGACCAGAGGTGCGGCTCGTGACGATGACGCGCTACGAGGAGGCGCTGCCGTTCCCTGCCGCGTTCGAGCCGGTCGTCCTCTCGCGGATCGTCGCCGAAGTGCTGTCGGACCATGGAAAGACGATGTTTCGCACGGCGGAGACGGAGAAGTACGCCCACGTCACGTACTTCTTCAACGGCGGCTACGAGCCGCCATATAAAGGAGAGGAGCGCCTGCTCGTGCCGTCGCAGAAGGTCGCGACCTACGATTTGATGCCCGAGATGAGCGCGCCCGGTGTGACCGACGTGCTGTGCACGGCCATCGCCGACAAGACGCATGACTTCATTCTCTGCAACTACGCGAACGGCGACATGGTGGGGCATTCCGGCGTGCTGCCGGCGGCGGTGAAAGCGGTGGAAACGGTCGATGTCTGCCTTCAGCGCGTGCTCGCGACGGCGGACCAGGCGAAGGCAACAGTCCTCGTGACGGCGGATCACGGTAACTGCGAGCTGATGATCGACCCGGCGACCGGTGGGCCGCACACCGCACACACCACGAATCCCGTTCCATTTGTCATCGTCGGGGAGGGCGCCCCCGATCGCCCGCTCCGCGGGACCGGCTCGCTTCGCGACGTGGGTCCGACGATCTTGCAGCTCATGGGAATCGAGCCGCCGAAGGAAATGACGGGACGTGACTTGAGAGAGGTGGACTGATGACTGGACGGTTTGAATGTTGGAACGTTGGAAGGTGGATCGTCCTGGGAGTGTTTCTTTCCAACATTCCAACCGCCCCCCTTTCCGCCCAGGTCGGCCACGACCCGTTCAACTCCCCGTATCACGACATCCCACTGCATCCGGCATTTTTCGTGTTCGGCGGCCATCTCTCCCACGACCGCGGCCGCACGGGCGCGGGGCCAAGCAACGCGTCGACGTACGCCGCGCGCTACGAGATTCCTGCCGGGCATTCGATGGGTTTTCAGTTCACGCTCGCCTATCTCAAGGGTGACCGCTTCATTCTCGACCCGCGCGCGGACTCGACGTCGCCGTATCGCAAGCAGGGACCCTTCCCCACCAAGCTCGGGATGGCGGAAGTCGGTCTCCAGCTGCGTCTGACGGGCGGCAAAACCTGGCATGGGTTCGCGCCCTATGTCGGCACCGGACTCGGCCTGATGTTCGACCTCAATTCTCCCGGCGACACGACCCTGAGCGGTTATCACTTCGGCACCAAGATTTCCCTCGCGGGATCGACGGGCGTCCGCTGGTACGCGAGCCGCCACCTCGTCGTGAACGCGGACCTGCGCGCGCACATGTGGCGTCTCAAGTATCCGCTCTCGTTCCACGTGCCGGCGCCGGACAACTCGCAGATCGTGCCGCCGAACCAGCCGTTGTCGGATTGGACGGCACACCCGTGGGTCAGCATTGGCCTTGGATGGATTTTCTAGGCGAGGGGTTCCGGCGGGCCTGGGTCTTACTGAGTCTGGGTGATTCCGAAGTCTACGGAATCGCGGCGTTAACGCTCAAAGTCGCGGCCCTCGCGACCATCATTTCCTGCGCGGCCGGTCTGCCGCTCGGTTACTTTCTCGCGACGCGCCGCTTCTGGGGTCGCCGGGCCGCGCTCACCGTCGTCAATACCGCGCTCGCGTTTCCCACCGTCGTCGTCGGTCTCCTGCTGTACGGCCTGCTCTCGCGCCAGGGACCGCTCGGCGGCCTCGGCTGGCTGTATACCTGGCAGGCCATCGTCCTCGGCGACGTCATTCTCGCGCTGCCGATCGCTGCCGCGCTGTCTGCGGCGGCGATTCAAGGGGTGGACGCGCGGATCCGCCGCACCGCTGAAACGCTCGGCGCCGGGCGCTGGCGCACCGCGTGGACGGTGGCGCGCGAAGCGCGCTTCGCGCTCGCCGCCGTGCTTACCGCCGCGTTCGGCCAATGCGTCGCCGAGATCGGCGCGGCGATGATCGTCGGCGGCAACATCCGCGGCTCGACCCGCACGCTGACGACGGCCGTCGCACTCTATACGTCGCAAGGCGACTTCGGCCTCGCGCTCGCGCTCGGCCTCGTGCTCGTGCTGCTGGCACTCGTCATCAACGTCGTGCTCCAGGTCCTCCAGGGACGCGGGCATGCTTGAGCTCCGCGACGTGCGCCATCGCTACGCAGGGCGCGTGGTCCTCGATCTGCCGCACTTCGCGCTGCCGCGCACCGGCATGGTCGCCGTCGTCGGGCATAATGGCGCCGGCAAGAGCACGCTCTTGCGACTGCTCGCGCTGCTCGAAGCACCCACGGAAGGCACGGTGCGGCTCGACGGGGCCGTCGTCCCACACCGCGTCCCCACGACACTGCGGCGGCGCGTCACGCTCGTCGAGCAGCGGCCGATGCTGTTTCGCGGCTCGGTGCGTGAGAATCTGGTTTACGGGCTACAGGTACGGGGGATGAGACGCACCGCGATGAACGGGATAATCGCTGAGACGGTGGAGCGGTTGGGTCTCGCGCCGTTGCTCGAGCGACGGCGGCACGAGCTGTCCGAGGGAGAAATTCAGCGGGTCGCGGTGGCCCGCGCGCTGGCACTGAGAACCGACGTCTTGCTGCTGGACGAACCCGCCAGCTCGGCCGATCGCGCGGCGGCGGGGGCACTCTATCGCGCGCTCGCCGCGGAGCGAGTCGCCCGGCCGTTCGCCGTCTGCATCGCCTCACACCAGCTCGAGGACGCCTACCGCTGGGCGGATGACATCCGCGCGCTGGCCGACGGGCGGCTCTCGCCCGTGACGCCGGAGAATTTGTTTCGCGTCGAGCTGCCCCCCGGCGAGGGGTTGAAGAGCGTGCGCGTCGGCACGATCGACATCGTCGTCATGACGGATCGCGTCGGATCCGCGGTGCTCGCGGTGCCGGCCACCGACATGTTCGTGAGTCGCGAGCCGCTCGCGTCGTCGGCGCGAAACGTGTTCTCGGGTCGCGTAACCGGCATGGCGATCGAGCAGCGCGGCGCGGGCGTGCACGTGCGTGCCGACATGGGCGGCGTGGAGCTGGTGGCGGCGGTCACCGCGCAGGCCGCGAGGGAGTTAGCCCTCGCTCCGGGGAGCGCCGTGGTCTTCTCTTTCAAGGCCACCGCCGTCCAGGTATTCTAAGGAATGGCGATCGGTTACCTGACCAGGATCGTGGAATTCACTGCGACGCATCGCTTTCCCGAGACGCCGGAGTTCGCGGGCGCGACCAAGGCTCACAGTCACAACTACAAGTGCGCCGTGACCGTGAAAGGCTTCTTCGATCCGACCAAAGGCGGGGTCATGAGCCTGCCCGCGCTCAAGACGTTGCTGCAGCAGGAAATTGTGGCGCGCTTCGACGGCCGGCACATCAACGAGGACATCGCAGCCTTCGCCGGAACGTGGGTGGCGACCGGCGAGGCGCTGGCCCTCTACGTCTGGGAGCGCATCGTCGAACAGTTGCCCAAGGGCGTGACGTTGCACTGCGTGCGCATCGAGGAGAGTCCCCATCACTACTCCGAATACCGCGGCGAAACGTAGCGGTCGGATGCAGGCCGACTCGGCCGTCGTCGAGGAATGGCCGGTCTGGCTCGAGGTCAACGGCGAGCCCGCGGTCACCTGGATGTGCACGCCCGATCAGCTCGAGGAGCTTGCCGTCGGCTGGCTGCACGGCGAGGGCTACATCGCCACGCTCGACGACCTTGTGCAGCTCCGGCCCTGCGCCCCCGATCTCGGTTTCTGGGCGGACGTTCGGCCCGAGCGCGTCGCGCTGGTCAAGGGCGAAAACCGCAAGCGCGTGCTCGCGTCCGGGTGCGGCGCCGTGACCACGCTCCTGGCCGATCCAGCGACCGCGATGCGCGTGCCGGCGCGGGGCGACCCCCCGGCCGTGGAGCAGCTCCGCACACTCTTCAAACAGTTGTTCGCCCGCGGCGCGCGCTACAATGAGACTGGCGGCATTCACGCCGCGGCGCTCACCGACGGCAACGCACTGCTGTTTCACGCCGAGGACATCGGACGACACAACGCGGTGGACAAGGTCATCGGAGCGGCAGTGCTGGCGCGCACCCCGCTCGCGGGGCGTGGACTGCTCGTCACCGGCCGGATCTCCGCCGAGCTCGCGTTCAAGGCGTCGCGCGCGGGCGTTGCGTGGGTGGCGACGCCGAGTGTGCCCTCGACGCTCGCGGTGACGATCGCCGAGCGCTCCGGGATGGTGCTCGTGGGGCGCGCGGTGAGCGGTACACCCCACGTGCATCGGCCCGAGTGAGTATGCCGACTGAAGACCGGCTCCGCGCGCTGCTGCGCGAGGCGCGCACCATCGCGGTCGTGGGGCTGTCGCCCAAGCCGATGCGCCCGAGTCATTCAGTCTCGAAGTATCTCCAGAGCGCCGGCTATCACATCGTGCCCATCAACCCCGGACACGACGAGATCCTGGGAGAGAAGAGCTACGCCACGCTAACCGACGCCGCCCGCAACCACACGATCGACATCGTCGACGTCTTCCGGCGCAGCGAGCTCGTGGGGCCCGTCGTCGATGAAGCGATCGCGCTGGCGCACCGGCCGAAGCTGATCTGGCTGCAGCAGGGCGTCGTCGACACCGCGGCGGCGCAACGCGCCGAGGCCGCGGGCATCGCGTTCGTGATGGACCACTGCATCGCGGTCGAACACCGCCACCTCGAGGTCTAATGCGACATGCCACGTTGGGACTGTTTGCACTCGCCGTCGTCGTTACGCCGCTCGCCGCGCAACGCGGCGAGCAACCGAACATCGTGCTGACGATTTTTGCGGGCGCGGGCACGGGTCACGGTCTCTGGACGATCGCCAAGCAGCCGCTCCAGGTTCTCGGCACGTCGGAGTACGACACGCTGCGCCTGTCGCAGGGCGTCACCTCGAGCATCATCGTGGGGCTGGCGGCTACCTACTTCCCCTCTCCGCACTTCGGGCTCCACGGAGAGATCTCGTACGTCGGACTGCCGGTCGACGGGTCGTGCACCGGCGTCTTCTACAACCCCGACTTCGACAACAAGAACCAGCAAACGTGCGACGACATCCAGCGCAGCGGCTCGGACGGCGGCTCGATCGCGCTGTTCGTGGGCGCGACGCTGCGCGCCGCGCCGCGCGGATCGTTTAGCCCGTACGCGCGCCTGAACGTCGGCATCATCAACGAGACGCGGAGCACGATCGAGATGTCCGGGACGTTCATCGCCACGAGCTCCGTCGGCGTACGGGAAGTGCTCACCGACCCGAAGCCGCGGCACGCGGCGTCGATGTTCGGCGCAGCGGTGGGCTTCACCCGCCCCATCAGCCCCGGCTATCAATTTCGCTGGGAGATGAGCGACCTGGTGGTGTCGATGAGCCGCGCGACGGGAATCGGGATTTTGACGGCGGGCGCCGGCGCTATTCCACCGACCGCCTCGAAATTCTACCATCATTTCTCATTGAAGCTCGGTCTCGACGTGGTGCTGGAGAAGAAACGCGGCCGCCGCTATTGACGTGACCGGCGCGGTGCTCGCCGGCGGCGCGGCCCGCCGCTACGGCGGGCAACCGAAAGGCCTGCTCACCATCGGCGGCCGCCGCATTCTCGATCGCGTCGTCGACCTGCTCGGTGCAGTGACCGGCCGGGAGCCCGTGCTGATCGCCAATGCAGCGGACGCAGCCACGTGGCGGCCAGACCTGCACACCATCCCCGACGCTCGGCCTGGACTCGGCACGCTGGGCGGCATTTTCACGGCGGTCACCGCAGCCGCCGGGCGCCGCACGCTGTGCCTCGCGTGGGACATGCCGTTCCTTCCGGCGGAGCTGCTGCGTGCCCTGCTGGCGAAAGCCGCCTCGGGGTCGTTCGACGCCGTGCTGCCCGAGAGCGAAGGACGGCGCGGCCTCGAGCCGCTGTGCGCGGTGTACGGACCGGCATGCGCTCCGGCCATCGCGCGCCGGCTCGATCAGGGCGATCTCAAGGCGATCGCCTTCCACCCGGACGTACGGGTCGGTATCCTCCCGCTCGCCGAGGTGCAGCGGTTCGGCGACCCCGCCGAGCTGTTCTTCAACGTGAACACGCCGGACGACCTGGCGCGGGCGGAGGCGATCTGGCAGCGACGCGGATGATCTCCGTCATCGGCCTCAAGGACGCCGGGAAGACGACGTTTCTCGTCGCGCTCGCCGCCGAGCTGGCCCGCCGCAAGCTCCGCGTGATGACGATCAAGCACGGCACCCATACACCCGACATGGATCAGCAGGGCAAGGACACGTGGCGACACTGGCACGAAGGGAAGGCCGAGCGCGTCCTCATGGAGTCGCCGGGACAGCGCGTGTTGTTCGAGCGCACGGAGGTCGAATCCGATCCGATTACGCTCGCGCGCCGCTTTCTCGACGGCGCCGACATCGTGCTGGTCGAGGGGTTCAAGCGCGCGACACTGCCCAAGATCGAGATCTATCGCATGATCGCCGGCCCGAAGCCGCTGTTCGATCCGGCGATGCACGATCCCGCGCAGTGGATTGCGATGCTGACCGACGATCGGCAGTACCGCGCACCGTTCCCCGTGTTTCGGTTCAGCGACACCGCGTGGCTCCAGACGATCGCGAACCTCGCCTGGGATCGCGCCCTGGTGCTGTCGTGACGCCGGCCGAAGCGGCGCAGATCATGCTCGAGCACGTGCGGGCACTTCCGGCCGTGCGCGTGCCGCTGCGGGCCGCGCTCGACACCGTGCTCGCCGAGGACGTGAGCAGCCCGATCGACTTGCCGCCGTGGGACAACTCGGCGATGGACGGCTACGCGCTGCGCAGCGCCGACCTCGAGCACGGCACGAGCGAATTCACGGTCATCGAGACGATTCCAGCGGGCCAGTTTCCGACGCGGCCGATCGGCCCCAGCCAGGCGACGCGCATCTTCACCGGCGCGCCGTTGCCCCAGGGCGCGGACAGCGTGATCCGCCAGGAGGACACGGAGCTGCCCGACGCCGGACGGGTGATCGTTCGCAATCCGCGCGATGCGCGGAAGAACGTCCGCCGCCGTGGTGAGGACATCGCGAGTGGCACGGTGGTCCTCCGCGCCGGGGCAGCGCTCGGTCCGGCACAGCTCGGCGTCCTCGCGTCGATCGCGCACGACACGGTGAGCGTGCATCGCACACCGCGCGTCGCGTTCATGGGCTCGGGCGAAGAGATCGTGGATCTCGATCGCAAAGCCGAGATCCTCGCGGGCACCAAGATCGCGACGTCGAACAGCTACACGCTGGATGCGATGATTCGCCGCGCGGGAGCGGAGCCCGTCAATCTCGGCGTCGCACGCGATACCAAGGAGAGCCTGCGCGAGCATCTGCGCGGCGCGGCCGGCAACGATCTCCTGGTCACGACCGCCGGTGTGAGTGTCGGCGAGCACGATCTCGTGCGCGACGTGCTGGCGGAGCTGGGCGGCGAGATGAAGCTGTGGCGCATCGCGATGCGTCCGGGCGCACCGGTCGGGTTCGGCGTGATTGGAGGCGTCCCGTGGATCGGCCTGCCGGGCAATCCCGTGAGCACGATGGTGACGTTCGAGCTGTTCGTGCGGCCGGTGATTCGGCGGCTCGAGGGCCACGGGCTGCCGTTTCGTCGGACCGTGCGCGTCGAGCTCCGCGAGCGGATCGCGCTTGGGCCCAAGCTGCGGCACTACCTCCGCGCCGTCGTCACAGAGGACGGCGCCCGTTTGACAGGGCCGCAGGGGTCTGGCATTCTCACCAGTATGGTGCTGGCGAACGCCCTGCTGATCATCCCCGCCGACCGCCCCGAAGTCCCGGCGGGTGCGGAGCTCGACGCCCTGCTGCTCGACGATCCTCGGCATGTGGCGGAGCCTCCCTACTGATGATTGCCTCCCCGACGCTGCGGCGCTCTCTGCGGATCGCGGGCTATGCGCTCCTGATCCTGTTTGTCTATTGGGTGAACTCGATCACCCCGCCCGACGCGCGGCTGGGAATTCTGTACGTGATTCCGGTGCTGCTGATCACCTGGACCGAAGGAGTCCTCTGGGGGGTCGCGGTTGGGCTCGCGTCCATCGTGTTGCGTGAAGCGGTGGCCTGGCAGCAGATGCCCGTGGACACGCCGGCCGTGTGGCGGATCGCCAATGGACTCGCGTACGTCGCGGTCGTGAGCGTCGCGATGGCCGGGCTCCAGAGGTTGCGCCGCAGCCAGGCGGAGCTCGCGAAGCTGGTCATTCAGGACCAGCTGACCAACGTGCTGAACGCCCGCGCGTTTGCCGATCGGCTCGCCCAGGAGCTCGACCGCAACCGGCGCTACCCGCATCCGCTCTCGCTGCTCTACATGGATCTCGACAACTTCAAGGTGATCAACGACACGCACGGGCATCAGACGGGTGACGCGGTGCTGCGCCTCGTCGCCGACGCAATGCGGAGCTCCGTGCGCCAGGCGGATGTCGTCGGACGCCTGGGTGGCGACGAATTCGCCGTGCTGTTGCCCGAGACCGATGCGCAGCTCGCCGATACGGCGGCGAAACGGCTGGTCGCCGGGCTGCGCAACGTGTTCAAGGGCACGCCCAGCGTGACGGCGAGCATCGGCGTCGTGTCGTGCAGCGCCACCGACGCGAGCACGGACGATCTGCTGCGCCGTGCCGATCAGGCGATGTACGACGCCA
The DNA here is from genome assembly GCA_035491815.1 of Gemmatimonadales bacterium. Lineage (GTDB taxonomy): Bacteria > Gemmatimonadota > Gemmatimonadetes > Gemmatimonadales > GWC2-71-9 > 20CM-2-65-7. Next base: position 27,720 of record DATJKA010000131.1, read on the forward strand.
AACGGATGGGGAAGGATCGCGTGGTGCAGGTCGCGCTTTGAACCAGCGCGTGATGGAGCTGTTGCTGATCTTCACGTCGATTTTCTTCATCGTCGATCCCTTCGCCGTGATTCCCACCTTCCTCGCCATGACGGTCCGCGACTCTCCCGACCAGCGGCGCGTGCTTGCGCGCCGCGGCGCGTGGACGTGCGCCATCACGCTGATCGCGTTCGCGCTTGGCGGCAGCATGATCTTCAAGATCTTCGGCATCACGATCGGAGCGTTCAAGATCGCGGGCGGCGTATTGATCGGGTTGAACGCGCTCGACATGGTACAGGCGCGGCGCAGCCAGCAGCGGGAGACCCCGGTCGAGACGGCGGAAGGAATTCAAAAGGACGACATCGGAATCATGCCGCTCGGCGTTCCGATGCTTGCCGGCCCGGGCGCGATCTCGACGGTGATGGTGCTCGCGCTCGGCTCCAAGTCGCCGGCGGCCACGGCCGCCGTGTACGTGTCGATCGCGCTGACCGCCGCGCTGACCTACCTCGTCCTCTCCGCCGCGTCGCTGGTCGAGCGGCGCCTGGGACAGACGGGCATGCGCATTCTGACCCGTCTGATGGGGCTGGTCCTCAGTGCCATCGCCGTGCAGTTCATTTTGGACGGCATCAAGCTCAGTTTCGGGAGTTCCGTTCCGACGGTCTAGTTCTTCGGATTGACCTTTGGGGCGGATTTGTCGCTCTCAGGAATTATTGTTCGACCCTCCGGCGAGCCCTACGCTTTGCGGTTATGAAATCTTCTTACATACCGGACGGAACGCCCTAGATGTCGGCGCCACTTATAAATGCGCTGTTGATCGAAGCGCCGGCCAGCCGGCACTTCGCGCAGCTGCACCGCGACCCGCAGGCCCTCACCGATGCCGTCACGTTGTACTTGCAGACCGGCCTGCGGCGCGGCAACGGGGTCGTGGTGATCGCCACGCCCCAGCACAGCGAGCTGTTTCTCACGCGCCTGCGCGACGATGGGCTGGATCCCGGCGCGTTCCTCAAATCCGGGCAGCTCGAGCTTCACGACGTGGAGCTCACGCTGCGCAAGTTCATGCGCAGCGATCAACCCAACTGGGAAGACTTTCGCCGGGCGATCGGCGCGATATTCGAGCGGGTACAGGCGTTCGGGCGTGGCACGACTCGAGCATACGGCGAGATGGTGGATGTGCTCTGGCAGGAAGGGAAGCCGGAAGCCGCCATTCGTCTCGAGGAGTACTGGAACGAGATCCAGCGTCTGTACCCGTTCTCGTTGTTCTGCTGTTACACGCTCGACGTGCAGCACGATCACGCCTATGCGGGGCCACTCGAGGAGATCGGCCGGACCCACACCGACGTCCTCGGCACGGCCGAGGACGAGCGGTTTCGCGTGGCACTCGACTCGGCGAGCCGGGACATCTTCGGCGTCCCGCTCTCGGAGATGGTGGGATTCGCCCGCCACCGCAACACCGGCGAGCAGCGCTTCCCCAGCGGGCAGCGGACGATGCTCTGGGTCAAGCGCAATCTCCCGTCCGCGAGCGCGGCGATTCTGGAGCGCGCGCGCCGCTACTACGAAGAGTCGTTGCAATAGGAGTGACGGTCCCTTCCGGTAGTGGGTTGCTGGCTGAGGCGCCCGCGGGCCGCCACTTCGCTCAATTCCACCGGCACTCCACGACTCTCGTCGAATCAGCCTTCGATTTCCTCGAGACCGGGCTGCGTCGCGGCCAAAGTGTGCTCGTCATCGTCGAGCGCGACCACCTCGACCAGCTGCTCGATCGCCTGACCGCGAGCAAGCTACACTCGAAAGCGCTGACCAACTCCGGCCAGCTCGGCCTGATGGACGCGGGAAAGATGGTGGAGGAGTTTCTCGCCGACGGTTTGCCTGAGTGGTCGCGGTTCCGCGCCTCGCTCGGCCCCGTGCTCATGCGCATCCAGCCATATGGCAGCGGCACGCGCGTGTACTCCGACATCGCGGGACTGTTGTGGCGCTCCGGCAAGACCGAGGCGGCGATCCGCATCGAGGAGCTCTGGAACAAGCTCGCGGAGAGTTATCAGTTCGCGCTGTACTGCGGATTCCTCATGGACACGCACTGCGAGGATGCCTACGACGCACCGCTCGAAGAGCTCGGCCGCACCCACTCCGATATCCTCGCGACGTCCGAGGACGAGCAGTTCGGCGCCGCGCTCGATCGCGCCAGCAAAGAGATCTTCGGGATTTCGTTGACGCAGATGGCGGGCGTGACGCGCCAGGACGGCGCGCGCCGTTTCCCGAGCGGCCAACGCACGATGCTGTGGGTGACGCGGAACCTGCCGCTGTCGATGGGGCAACTGGCCGAGAAGGCGCGCCAATACTTCCAGAATGACGGGGCCGTTCGCCCGCAACCGTAGACTACATCCGCTTGTACTTCGGCCCGCTGCCGCCTTCGCGCGGTGTCCAGCGCGGACCGAGCACGTCCGTCGCCTTGCAATCGACGCAGTTGGGCGCGTTGATGCGCAGCCCGCTCTCCCCCGCTTCGTAGACACCGGCCGGACACATGTGCCCGTAAAACCGCGCCACGTCGGCCGGGACGTCGGGATTGGCAATCAAATGATTGGGGATCGTGTCGCGCGTGGCGTTCCCCGACTTGAAGACCGCGTCCACCTTGCTCACGCCGACCGCAGCGGCCGTCTCGGGCGACGGACGGCGGGGCGTGGCGGCGTCGGCGTGCATCCGGTAGCGGCCGCCGGGGAACCGCCCGCCCGTCAGCGTCATCAGGCTTGCTTGAATGCCGCCCAGATAGAATCCGTCCTTGAACGCGAGCCGCATGTTGCGCGTGCGGTACAAATCGGAAGCGATGTGCGATGCATTCACCAGCCGGTCGTATTCAGCGAGCGTCGCGCCATTCTTCAGGTTCTGGAACATCGCGCGCGCCGCGTGCATCCCCGACTGCATGGCGTAATGGATGCCTTTGAGGGACGGCACGTCCACAAACCCGGCAGCATCACCAAGCAGGACGATCCCGTCGCCCGCGCGGCGGTGCGGCAGTGAGTAGTAGCCGCCTTCGGGAATTGTTTTCGCGCCCCACTCGACCATCTCACCGCCCGCCAGCAAGCGCGCGATCAATGGATGCTGTTTGAATCGCTGGAGCAGGCCGTGAACGTCGAGGGCGGCATCGCGGTAATCGAGACCGACGACGAGGCCAAGCGCGACGAGGTTCGGCTCGAGCGGATAGACGAAGCTGCCCCCGAACGCGTCGTGTGGCAGCGGCCAACCGAGCGTGTGAATCACGCGATCGAGCGGCTGCGTCGTCTCCCACAGCTCCTTTACGCCAAGCGCGAAGACTTGCGGATTCTCCGATCCGACGCGCTGCCACTGGCACCACGCCTGCGTGAGTAGACCGCGCGTCCCCTCCGCGAGCGCCGTGACTTTCGCGACGAGGTCGTTCGGAGCGGTGCCCCCTCCGCCGGCGGCCTGATTGCCGTCACGATCCAGGCCCGCGGCCGCCGTTCGCACGCCGGCGACCGTCGACCCGCGCGCGAGCAGCTGCGCCGCGGGGAATCCGGTGAAGACGTTGACGCCGAGCGCTTCGGCCTGGGCGCCGAGCCAGCGCACGATTTCGCACAGCGACGCGATGTAGTTGCCGTGATTGCGCATCGACGGCGGCGTGGGAAGACGCCATTTGCCGCCGACAGTCATCAGGTAGACCGCCTCGTTGGTCACGGGCGCGCGAAATGGGAAGTCCGCGTCCTGCAAGTCGGGGAACAGCTCGCGGAACGCGCGCGGATTCACGACCGCGCCTGACAACGAGTGCTCGCCGAGTGCCTCCGCTTTTTCCAGTACGGCGATGTTGAGCTCGGTACCGTCTGCTTTGGCGAGCCTGGCGAGCTCGATCGCACACGCGAGCCCGGCAGGCCCCGCGCCGACGATGAGGACGTCGAGCTCCATGCGGTCGCCGGCGCCGTCAGATCCTTCTGCGATGATGAGCTGTTTCAACGGGAGCGCGGGTTGATATGCCGCCGGAACGAACTCCTCAGCCATGCAGCTTCCGGATCTCTTCTGTGAGCTTCGGCACGATCTCGAACAGATCGCCGACGACGCCGTAATCGGCGACTTTGAAGATCGGCGCGTCCTTGTCCTTGTTGATCGCGACGATGACCTTCGACGTCCGCATGCCCGCGAGGTGCTGAATCGCTCCCGAAATGCCGATGGCGATGTAGAGCGACGGGCTGACCGTCTTGCCCGTCTGGCCGACCTGATCGGCATGCGCGCGCCAGCCGGCATCCACGACCGCGCGCGAAGCACCGACCGCGGCCCGGCCGCCGAACGCCCCCGCAAGCTCTTCGAGCACCTTGAAGTTCGCCGGCTCCTTGAGACCGCGACCGCCCGAGATGATCACCTGTGCCTCGGCGACGTCGAGCATGCCGGCCGGCGCGGCTTTGATTTCGCGGATGACCACACGCCCCGGAGATGCGACGGAAAGCGTCTCGGGCTTCACCTGCGCCGCCTGCGCGTCGGGGGTGAAGACGTTGGGCCGCACCGAAACGATCGCGGGCTTGCCGAGCACTTTGACCTTTTGCAGCGCCTTGCCGGCATACACGGGCCGGGTCGCCACGATGGTTCCGCCGTCGCTGGTCAGATCAGTCACGTCCGTAGCGACACCGACGCCGAGCTTCGCCGCGACGCGCGGTGCGAGATCTTTGCCCGTGGCCGTGGCGGCGAACACGAGCACGTCGTAGCCACCCGACTTCGCGCGCTCCGCGACGGCGGTGGCGCATCCCTCGGGTCCGGAGGCACTGCAGACGACCGCGTCCACCGAAGCGCCGAGACGCCGGGCCGCTGTCACGACCTCGAACGACACTTTGCGCAACGCGCCGTCGCGTTGCTCGAGCACTGCGAGGACCTTGCTCACAGGACCTTGGCTTCTTCGCGCAGGAGCCGCACAAGCTCGCCGACGGCACCGACGCCTTCACCCACGATCTTGCCCTCTTTGCGATCGGGCGGCGGCGCGAGCGCCACGGTCTCCAGACTCCCCGCTCCCGGCTCCACCGCTTTGACCTCGAGCGGTTTCTTCTTGGCCGCCATGATGCCCTTGAGCGCGGGATAGCGCGGCTCATTGAGCCCCTTGTCCACCGTGAGCACGGCGGGCAGCGGAAACTCGACGACCTCGATGCCGCCCTCGATCTCCCGCTCGGCGACGCCCTTGGCGCCGTCGATGTCGAGGTGGGACACCGCGGTCACACACGGAAGTCCCAGGAGCTCGGCGACGATGGCGCCGACCTGATGGTTGTAGTCGTCAATCGCCATCCGCCCGAAGAGCACCAGGTCCCACGAGTCGGGTTTCAGGGCTGCCGCGATCAGTTTGGCCGCCTCGAACGGATCGGTGGGAGACTTCTCGGCTTGCAGCAACACGCCGCGGTCGGCGCCCATCGCGAGCGCGGTGCGAATCGTTTCCTGCGCCGCCGCCGGGCCGAGACTCAGGACGACGACCTCGCCGGTTCCCGCTTTCTCTTTGCGACGGAGCGCCTCTTCGACGGCGAACTCGTCATAGGGATTCATGACGAACTTCACGCCGGCTTCGTCCAGGCTTTTGCCGTTGGATCCGATTTTGACGCGTGTCTCCGAATCGGGCACGCGCTTGATGCAGACCGCGATTTTCATGAGGCCCGAAAGCTACGCTACCGCTTCCCCGTTCGGAACACGGAGATGCCCCATCCCTCGGGGTCATCGGGTGGATCGCTGTTCCAGTCGTTGTAGGAATGCGAGCCGTCGGACTGGTAATGGAGGGTGTACGTCCCGGGCGGGAGCGTGACGGACCCGTCGAACTCGCGATTCTTGTCGTCGCCGCCGGCCGGGTCGGTGTCCTCGTACTTCATGTCCCACACTCTTGTCCCATTGGCCGACTCGATCCATCCGAAGTCGAACATCGATCCGTCGCGCCCTTCGCCGACCGCATAGATCCGCACGCGCGTCTCGGCGGTCAGCTGGAATCCCATGCTGGCGTTCTCGTCGTTGCCCATGCGCGTCAGCTGGGCGAGCACTGTGCCCGTCGCGCGGGGACTCTCGAGCGGCCCGACATCGCCCGGGTTGAGATGACCGCTCGCTGGAAAGACGCTCACGCCCCAATACTTCCCGTCGGCAGGTGGCGCACCGTTCCAGTCGTTGAAGGAATGCGAGCCGTCGCTCCGGTAGTGGACGACGTAGTTGCCGACCGCGAGATGGAGCGTGCTGTCGTACAGCCGGTTTTTCTCCGTGCCTCCCGCATGCTCGGTGTCCTCGTAGCGCATCGTCCAGACGCGCTTATGGGTATCGGAGTTCGAGATCCACGCGTAGTCGCTCATGTTCTCGTTCCGTCCCTCGCCGAGCGCGAAGATGCGGACGTCCATGGCGCGGTTGAGCCGGAAGCCCTGCGCGCGGTTCTCGTCGTTCCCCACGCCCACGAACGACACGATGGTCTGGCCGGCCGGCACGGGCTCGTAGTCGAACAGCTTCACAGCGGCCCGCGCGGCCGGATCGGCCACGCGGAGCGTGAGGCCCCACGATTCGGGATCAGTGGGGGGCACGCCGTTCCAGTCCTCGGGATCGTGCGAATCGTCGCATAGGAAGTACGCCACGTAGCGGCCGGGCTTGAGGTGCAGCGTTTCGTGCGCCGTCCGGTTCTTTGCCGCGCCACCGGCAGGCTCGCTCGCGTCGTAGGTCATGGTCCACACGCGCGTGCGCGTGTCGGCGTTGAGGATCCAGCCATAATCGAAGTCGCGATCGAGGCTCAGCTCGCCAATCGCGGCAACCTCGACCGTGGTCGGCCGCGTGAGCTCGAAGCCCTGGCGCGCGGAGCTGTTTCGCTCTGGGACCACGGTCGTCACGATCGAAGCGGCGAAGGCACGGTGCGCCGCGGTGACGTCGCTGTCCGACGCGGATCGCCCGACTCCCGTGATCGTCAGTGCGAACTGTTTGTAGAGCTCGTGCTCGACGTATGGTCCGCCGTAGCTCACGCGGCGGCCGAGCCGGATGAGATCACGAAGATCGTTGAGCTGGATGCCACCGTTGAGCGAAACGGAGGCCGCCGGATAGGATGCGTAATGAGCTTCGTACGTTCCCGCCGGCAGATGAATCGTCCCGTCGAAATGCCGCAGGCCGTTCGACTCCCGCCGCGTATCCGCCGCGCGGAGATCCCAAACGACGGCCCGCGTCCGCGCATCGAGGATCCACGCGGCCGCGGGCCAGGTCGTTTGCTCGTCGTCTTGCCAATCGCGTTCCCCGCGGCTCCGCAGCCGGTCGGGCCACGGTTCGGCGCCGACGGCGGAGACCGCGAGATCCTGCGCGCGCGCCAACACGAACGTGCTCACCCGCTGCTCGCGCGGGGTCAGGTTCTGAATCTGGACGAGCGGTGTGGCAGCCTGCGTTTGAACGAGAGCCAGGATGAGGGCGAACGCCATGGCAGTCATAACGGAAGCCGCTCGCCTGGGTTTCTCCCTAGTCGTGCCCTCCCGGCATCTTCAGCTCGGTGTAGCCGGCCGGTGGCTGGAACAGCGCTGCAGCGGGCCGGCCACGCTCGATCTGCGTCACCGTCCATGTGAACGATCCCTCTCCAGACTCAGTCGTGCTCATCTTCAGCGGGAAGAACCCTTGCCGCGCTATCCTTGCGAGATCGGGGTTTTGCGACCGCAGCATCGCGATCGTGGATGGCATCAGCGATTTCGTCTGGCCGGCCATCCCCATGAACCCGAGGCCCGAGGCGCCGCACATGTCCAGCTGGTGATGTTTCTGCTGGTCATCCGTGCTCTCGAACAGATAGTGCTCGCACGCGATCCCGGCGATGGTCTCGCGCTGGCCGGTCGCCGTCACTTTCACCTTCGACCAGTCGGGGGCGTCATGGCCCCTCCCGCCCATGGCGCCCGCCATCTGCCGAGCCATGCCGCTCATGTCCCGCATGTTCAACATCATGTACTTCCTCTGCTCGGGCATGACGTACGTCATGTCCCCAGTCGTCGCGTCGTAAATCGTGGCGACGTTGTGCCCTTCCATCGAGTACTCGGTCCGAATGCGGCTGCCGAGCTGCGAGTACCGGAACGGAATCGACTTCCCGCTCGCGGTCATCGTCCCGTTCACCGTGCCCTCGAACGCGCCCTGCGCGGCCGCCGGCACTGCGGACATTGCCAACAGCAAAGGCACCAGCATGATCCTGTTCATAGCACCCCCTTTTATTGGGACCCGATGCGCGCCAGTACGAGATTCGACAACCCAAGGATTGCGGCCCGTTCCACGGGGCCCTCCAGCGTGAAGACGACGAGGCCCGCGCGCACAACCACGACGCCGCCCTTCAGGTGCCCCGTGTAATCGCGGTACTGCGCCTCGTCTCCGACGCCGGCGACGGGTTTCGCGACGGGGCCGCCGCCGAACGCGCTGACCAGCTCCGCCGCGTACTCGGTGCGGGCGGCGGCCGCCGAGCCCTTCCGGTAGACCCCCAGAATGACGAAATGGCCATCAGGCGTCTTCCAGGCGCAGAAGTCTCCGCCGCCTTCACCGGGGCCTGACTGGCCGGCGTCGACGGTCACCGCCGCTCCGACCACCTTCTGCACCTCGGCATTCGTGAGGAGCTGGCACGCCGGTTTGCTCGGTGGCAACGCAACGGCCAGCGCCAGCCCCAGACCGCCAGCAGTCCAGATCATGGGATCCGCTCGACGGCCTTCGTGAGCAGCGCCTTCGCCTGCTCGTACGTGATTCCGCGGAGATCCAGCGACAGCATCGCGTCGTGCTTCACGACCGAGAAACCCAGTCCCATGTTCAAGAACCCGACGTCCCACGGTCCGGACACGGCGGTGTCGCTTTTCAAGCTGCCGTTCTCGTCCGCCTGGACGCCGATGCCCTGCGAGCGCGCGACGTTCATGATCTTGTTCATGAAGCCGCCGACGGTTTCATCGTTCTTCGGCGCGGACGCGTGCGCTGTCGGGGCGCTCGTATTCGTGCCCTGCGCCACCTGCGGCGCGACATGCGCCGTCACGTTGCGCACCGACGATCCGGAATTGTCGATCGCCGCGAAACCGTCTTTCCAGAAGATCTGCAGCTCCACCTTGTCGCCTGCAAGGAGACCGCGCGACTGCGCCAAAGTGTACGTGCACTGGTCACCGTGGGGCCCTGCCTCCGGTTTATGCGCGAGCGGTCCGACGATCCGCTCGAAATCCGCCTGCGCAATCAGCCCGCAAGGATCCCCGGGTGTCACGATCGGCCCCGGCGCGGTGCGTCCCGCTGCCGCGCCATCATACGCCAGCAGGTGGCCGCTGGCCATGCGGTCGAGCGCGATGTTCACGAACTTGGCCGCGCCGACGATGCCGATACGCGACCCATTGTAATCGAGCTGGACGAGCTGATCGCCCTTGCGCGCGTAGAGGTTATTGCCCGGCAACATGCGCAGCTCGTCCCAATGCGCGTCGAGCGTATCGGCTTGCCCCGAATCGGTCGAGATCACCTGCTCCACCAGGCTGCCCATCATGCCTACGATTTTCATTTCCTGCCTGCCGTCGGTCCAATCCACGTCCATGATCACGCGGCGCCCGTTGCGCGCCTCGTAATAGCAGTACGATCCGGTCGCCGCCGGCTCGCGATTCGTACCGGCCACGCGGTAGGGATCGTGCCGCATCGGGCCGAGGATCCGCTCCGCTTCGGCGCGGCTGACGAGTGTGCACGGATCGTTGCCGTTGCGTGTCGTCCGTGCCTGTCCGGCGCACGCGATCGGCATGAGGAGAAGAGAGACCAGCGCGAGCGATTTCATGAGGGTGAGCCTCCGCAGCGGCGCACGAGGTCCACGCGGCGATTCCGCGCGCGCCCCTCGAGCGTGTTGTTGGGTGCGACGTAGCCGGCCATGCCGCGTCCCGCCGCCGTCAGGCGCGGGGCCGCGATGCCGTAGTGCGACAGCAGCTCTTGCCGCACCGCGTTGGCGCGACGATCGGAGAGTGTGAGATTGGCGGCCGGGTCACCGATCGAGTCGGTATGTCCTTCGATCGCGAGCGTCCAATCGGGGTGACGGCCGAGCAGGTCGGCGACTGCGTGGAACGTGGGCTGCGATGCGGCATCGAGCGCGGCGCTGTTGAACGCGAAGTAGAAGCCATAGACCGGCGCACGGCACGAGTCGGCGAGCTCTCGCTCGATCGCGTTTCCCGGCACCGGCGTCGTGATCGTGCCGAGCGCCATGTGGAACGTGCGGTCGTCCTGGCGCTTCATCTCGATCCGCGTGATCCACGCCGCCGCGGTGTCGTCGACAAACCACATGTCGCCGGTCATGTGCCAGTTGTCGAGCACGCTGGCAAACTCGGCGCGCACGTGCATGATCGGCACCGTCACGCCGTGCCCGTCGACGATTACCGTCTCGGTCGTGTCGTTGCCGACGCGCTGCACCTCGCCCCGCACGAGCTGCGACACCATCTGCGGCATATGGCAGCGGCCCGTGGTCGTATCGGCGCCGCCCAGAATGATTTCGGCGGGAGACAGGACGGGGACGATCATGTCCATCGTCTCGCCGTCGCGCAGGCCGCGCAGCAGCCGCCCCGACAGCATGTACAGCGTATGCGGCCGGTGCTCGGCCGTCGTCTGATCGGCCGTGCCGCCGCGCGCGAAGTCCAGCTCGCGGGCGCCCAGTCGCTCGCGCCGCGACATGTGGTCCTCGGGCCCGGAACAGGGATTCGCAACCCATTCGGCGTTCCACACCGACTCCTCGTCGGTCATCCGCACGATCCAGGTCCGGATCTCGTCGTCGCGCTGGCGATCGAAGTTGCGATGCACGTACGTGAGCGTCATCCCGGCCTGCAGCGGGATCTGCTGCGCCCAGAGCGCGAAGACTATTGGCAGGACGGGTTGCATAGCCGCAGGCTTCCTGTGTAGTGCGCCTTCACGCCATCACCCGGCTTGTCGTGTTGCCAGTCGCGCTGCACCTGCATCGAGTTCGGACCGATCGTGATGTCGAGGACGAGATCCTGGCCGTCGTCCAAGCTCAGCCCGTGCTTCAACACGAACTCGCCGCTCTGGTACGGCAGAGGATACGTCACGACGACCGGCATCAACGCGAGCGGGCTGAGCACGGCCACGATCGCGTGCGCGGTGCGATACGTCTCGGGGATGTCTTTCTTCGCCGGTTGCAGACGTAGCGTCAGCTTGCGACCGACCAAGTCGCCTTCGACCGGGACCATGAAGGCCGTGGGCGAGGCCAGCGCGGCGTAGCGGCCCTCAAAGTCGGAGTACGGAATACCGACCGGGACGATCGTCCGTCGGAACGTGCGCGTTCCCCGCATGAGCTTCGGGTAGAGGACCGGCAGCGCGTCGTCCCACTCCTTGTAATCGGTGGCGGCGCCCTCGAATTGGCCGGTCATGTGAATCGCTTCGCCCTGCTTGGCCTTGGGATAGCGCAGCGTGAGCCGGCCTTCGAGGCGAATGTCCATCGTCCACCACGTCTGTCCTTGCTGGAACACCTCGCCGTGCATGGTTGCGGTGAACGGCCCCTCGAAGCGCTCGCAGTACTTCGCGAACTCCTTGTCGGTGTAGTAGGCGGCGATGTCGGCGGCGAGGGTGAACAAGAAGCCGACCCATCCCGTCGGCGAGACGAGCAGTGCCGCGCTGCCCTTGATCGCTTCGCCGAGCGCCAGCTGGCCGGCCGGATTGTTCTTGAGCGCGGGGTTCGGGAGCTGCGGCAGCTTGGCGGCGACGTAGTCGGTCAGGAAGCCGCGCACGATGCTCATGAGCGAGCCGGCCAGGTTGAACACCGCCGACACCGCCTTGAACCCTTCACTCATCGTCTCGAGGCGGTCGCACACCGCGCCGTTGGCGCGCGAATTGTCGAGCTCGCGCAGGATCTCGAACTTGCGCGCGTCGGCGTCCGCCTGGGTTCGGAAGATTTCATCGCCCAGGTGCACGTACATGTCGTGAAACACCGGAGCGGTCTCAGGATAGCGGGTCTGCACATCCGCCAGTTTCTGCATGGCCTGGTGGAATTGCTGCACACGCTGCACCGAGACGTGCAGCGAGTCCTGGATGCCCTTCATCTTTTCTTTGAGCTGCTCCTTCGCGGGCGACTCGGGCAGGTCTTCGATCGCCTGCTCCAGGTGCTGCTCGATCTCCTGGCCGTCGTCGGCGATGTGCTGGACCGCGCCGGTCGCCTCGTTCGAGAACTCGCCCGGCGCGCCAACGACGAAGCTCGTCGTGTCGTGGCCCCGCCCGTCCGGAGCAGTCAGCGTGACACGGTACGCTCCCGGCGCCTTGGCTTCGTTGAAGGTGACCGTGTAGTTGCCCTGCGCATCGACTCGCGTCGTGCCCGAGACCGGGTGCTGCTGCGGATTGATCACGGTGATGCCGACGTCGAAGCGCTTGCCGTCAGCGACGGTCGTCCCGGTGAAGACGATGGGCGTGCCGGGCAGCGCCATGCGCGGCGAGACCTTCACCGTGATCGGCATCGGTTCGCCCTGGGTGAGTACGAGCAGCAGCAGCAGAGTCACTGCTTCGCCGCAGTCCACGTCGCGACGACCGATGACCCTCCGCCGCCCTGCAGATCCAGCGTCAGCGACCCCGCTGCGGACGTACCGGCACGCGTGCCCTTGATCAACAGGTAATAGGTCAACCCGCTGTTCGTGCCCTGCCCTGAGACGCCCAGCCAGACCGAATCCGCGGTGACGGCGTAGTTCCTGACGCCAGTGAATTGCGAGAAATTCACCGGATCGGTGTTGTTGTCGTCCGTGACCGATACGGCGGGGACCGTGGCCCAGATGTAATTGGCGGAATCCAGCAGCGTGATATGGGATTGCAGCGGATTCACGTGCCAGCCGGATCCATTAGTGACCTGCACGCTCCACGTCCCGACCCACGTCGAGGGATCGGGACCGCTCGAGCTTCCGCAGCCGGCCAGCACAATCACCGCAATCATCGTGAACACGCGCCTCATGGGTCGCTCCGTCAGAAGGTGCGCTCAACTTGGACGCCAGCCGTCTCCCGCCGGTCCCTCATCCGTCCCCCACGAATCCCAAGCGTCCCTTGCCAGGTCACGCCACGCGCCGCACCATTGGCTGGCACCTATGCTGCGCCTCCAACTGCTCGGCTCGCTGGGACTTACGGGGGATGACGGGCAGGAAATCCGCCCCGTCCTCTCGCAGCCGAAACGCTTTGCGCTCCTCGCCTATCTCGCGTTGGCCGAGCCGCGCGGCTTCCGCCGCCGGGACGGGCTGCTGCCGCTGTTCTGGCCGGAGACGGCCGGCGAGCCGGCGCGCGCGTCGCTGCGCCGCACGCTGCACTTCCTGCGCTCGCACGTTGGCGAGGGCGTGATCGTCACGCGCGGCGAGGAAGAGATCGACGTCGCGACGGACCGGCTGGCGTCGGATGCGCGCGCCTTCCTGGATCACATCGCGGCGGGTAGGGATGCCGACGCGCTCGCGCTCTATCGCGGCGATTTGCTCGCCGGATTCTTCGTGTCGGACGCGGCGCCCGAGCTGGACGAGTGGATCGATCAGACGCGCCGTCGCTATCGCGAAGCCGCGTTCGCGGCTGCGGAACGGCTGAGCGATCACGAGCAGGCGGAGAAGCGCCTGTCGACGGCGCGTTTCTGGGCGGTGCGTGCGCTCGAGCTGCAGCCGCTCAGCGAGCGTGGTCTGGACCGGTTGTTGCGCCTGCTCGACGCCGCGGGGGATCGCGTCGAGGCGTTACGACGCTACGACGACTTCGAGAAGCGGCTCAAAGCGGAGCTGGGCGTCGAGCCGAGTCCCGAGCTTCGTGGCCTGGTCAAGTCGCTGCGCGAGCGGCGTCCGACACCAGCGGTCGCCACCGCATCACCACCGCCGCCGCCGCCGCCGCCGCCGCCGCGACCGGCTCCGCCGGCGCGCGCCGACTCCGCGAGCTGGTCACCGCCGGTCGTCCGGTCGTCCCGCCAGCACATCCGCTGGTGGCCCGCTGCGGTGGCGCTCGTCCTGGCACTCGCGGCATGGGGGCTCGCGTCGCGGCGCGCGCCAACGCCCGTGCTCGCCGTCGGCGCCCTCACCCCACAGAGTCCCACGGACTCCGGCGACATCGGGGCCACGCTGCCACAGCTCATCGCGACCGGTCTCGGCAATCTCCGCGACGTACAGGTGATCAGTCGCGCGCGGCTGTACGAAGTATCGGGCGATCTGAACGCGGGCAACGCGCTGACGCCGGCCGCGCTGCTGCGCGCCGCGAAGCTCGCGGGCGCGGATCGCCTCGTGGAGGGCGAAATCTACCCGCAGGCCGACGGCTGGCGCGTCGATCTGCGGCTGGTCGAGCTCGGCACCGGCGCCGTGCGCCGCTCCTGGGTCGTGCACGGCCACGATCCGTTCGCGGTCGCCGACAGCGCGACCGCTCGACTCGCCGCCGAGCTGCGGCGGCCCGTGCCCGAGACGGGCGTCGCTGAAATCGCGCCCACGTCGCTGATGGCGCAGCGCTACTTCGACGACGGCCTGCGAGCCTACTATCACCGCGACTACGCGGCCGCCGACGCGTTGTTCGGCCTGGCCGTGAACGAGGACTCCACCTACGTCCTCGCCCTGTACTACGCCGTGCAAACGCGCGCGCAGCTCGGGTCGTCGATCGCCGACGTGCGCGCGCTCGCCCGCCGCACGCTGGCCCTCGCGGAGCGTGCCGGGGCAATCGGCGGCAATCGCTACGATCGCCTCCTCATGCGAACGTACTGGGCGATCGCCGACCAATCGCCCGACGCCGTCGCCATCGCCGACTCTCTGATCAACGCGTATCCGCTGGAGGTGGAGGGTTACTCGCTGGCGGGCAACGCGCATTGGCTCGCCGCCGACTATCCGGGGCAGCTGCGGCTCTACCGCCGGCTCGCCCAGCTTGATTCGGCGGCGATCGCGGCCGGCGGCCGGGATTGCCGCGCGTGTCTCGCCATCGACGGCATGTTGAGCGCCTACGCCGCGATGGATTCCGTGTCGCGGGAATTCGAGATGATCCGCTGGCTCCGGCGCCTGCAGCCCACCAACAGCAACGCGCTGGCGAGCGAATACCTGCTCGTGGCCACGGAGGGCAACGCCGCCGAGGCGCAACGCCTGTTCGACGTATGGGTGGACAGTCTCAAGCCGACGCCCATCGACGCGGCGAATCAGGCGGCGCGCATGGCGTTACTGCTCGGCGACTTCAACGAAGCGGAGCGACAGATCGTCGTGCTTTCGTCGCTCTCGGGAATGCAGCGGCACGGCGGCTATTGGCTCGACGTGCTCAGCGACCGGATACAGGGACGCCTTGGCGTGGCGCTCACGGCGGCGCGGGCCTACGAACGCGAGGCGCAGCACGACCCCGACATCCGCGCGCTCGGCACGGCGCCGCTGTTACGCGGCATCGTCCTCGTCGAAATGGGCAGGCCGCTCGCCAGCGCGGCGCTGTTCGACACGCTGCGACTGCGGTGGGCCATCACCGACACGACGATCGGGCAAACGGCCCGCCAGTACACCTGGATGCTCACGCATGAGGTCACGGGCCTGGCGGCCGCCGGAGACACCGCGCGGGTCGCGCTGCTCGTCGACACCCTGCAGCGGGTGGGCGCGCGCAGCGGCTACGCGCGCGACCAGCGCATGTACCATTACGCCCGCGGGCTGTTGTGGGACGCGCGCGGCCGGCCCGGGGAGGCGATTGCCGAATACCGCCAGGCACTGACGTCGCTGACGTTCGGCTACACGCGCATCAATTATCGCTTGGCGCAGGACCTCGTCGCGACCGGTCAGCCGCGCGAGGCGATTCCGCTGCTGACCGCGGCGCTCCGCGGCGGACTCGAGGCGAGCAATCTCTACATCACCCACACCGAGCTGCGCGAGCTCCTGGCGCGCGCCTACGAGGCGGCGGGCCGGCGCGACAGCGCCGCGATGCAGTATCGGTGGGTGGCAAGCGCCTGGCAGAGCGGCGACCCCGCATTCCGGTCGCGCGCCCGGGCGGCCGAGGCTAAAACGCGGACAGCCCCGTGATCTCCTGGCCCAAGATCAGCGTGTGGATGTCGTGCGTGCCCTCGTACGTGTACACCGACTCGAGATTCGCGAGGTGCCGCATCGCCTGATATTCGGCGAGGATGCCGTTGGCGCCCAGGAGGCGCCGCGTCTCGCGGGCAATATCGGTCGCCATGCTGACGTTGTTGCGCTTCGCGAGGCTGACTTGTTGCGGTGTGGACTTGCCGTCGTCTTTCAACCGGCCGAGCTGGACGCAGAGCAGCTGCGCCTTCGTGATTTCGGTGAGCATGTCCGCGAGCCGAGCTTGCTGCAGCTGGAATCCCCCGATCGGCTTGCTGAACATCACGCGCTGCTTGGCGTAGCTCACCGCTTCGTCGTAGCACGCCATCGCGGCGCCGACCGCTCCCCACGCGATGCCGTAACGCGCGGCGGTGAGGCACATCAACGGCGACTTGAGCCCGCCTGATTTCGGAAGCAGTGCGTCCTTGGGCAGGTGCACGTCCTGGAGCACGAGCTCGCTCGTGTCGCTCGCGCGCAAGGACAGCTTGCCTTTTTGATCTTTGGCCGAGAACCCCTTCGAGTCGGTGGGGACGATGAAGCCGCGAATGGAGTTGGCATCGTCCAGCGCACCCGTCTTCGCCCAGACGACGGCGACGTGGGCGGTCGAGCCGTTCGTAATCCACATCTTCGCACCGTTCAGGGTCCAGCCGTCCTTGGTCTCTTTGGCGACGGTGATCATGCCGGCCGGATTGGAGCCGTAGTCGGGCTCGGTCAGGCCGAAGCAGCCGATCACCTTTCCGCTCGCCATCTCGGGCAGCCACTTCTTCTTTTGGTCTTCGGAGCCGAAGCTGTAGATGGGATACATCACGAGCGCGCCCTGCACCGAGGCGAACGAGCGCACGCCGGAGTCACCGCGCTCGAGCTCCTGCATGATGAGCCCGTACGCGACGTTGTTCAGCCCGGCGCAGCCGTACTCCTCGGGCAGATTCGCGCCGAAGAGGCCCAGCTCCGCCATGCCGGGGATCAACTGCTTGGGAAATTTGCCGGCGACGTAGGCATCGCCGATCACCGGCATCAGGTGTTCGTCCACCCATTCGCGGACAGTATCACGAACTGCTCTCTCTTCCTCGGAGAGCAAGCTGTCTACTTGATAGAAATCGACGCCGTGAAACTTCGTGCCCACAGATTCAAGCTCCTAGAGAAGTTGCGCAGTCGGCAAAGCTACAGCCTTTACGTGGCTTGAGCCTGAAGGCTGACGGTCTTGCGCGCAAACGCCGCCGTGTCGGATGGCTGGAAGCGCTGTTTGCCGGCGTCCCATCGAAAGAATGTCACTTGGACGGCGGCAGGATCAATCGTCACGAAATTGAAGGAAACCGGTCGGCCACCGCGCGCGCGTGTCGAGAGCGTTCCGGCCGTGGAGACGGCGACCTTGCCGTCGAGCATTTCCGCGCCTTCCTGGTGGTCGTGGCCACACAGCACGACGTCGGTGCCGGCTTCGACGATCCGGCGCTGCGCACGGCGCCAGCGCGCGAGCCCCATCCGCCGCGACATCTCGCCGCGCAGGACGTTGTGATGAACCACGAGGACGCGCGGCAATCCTGTCTCGGCCTGGGCGAACACCGCCTTCACCCGGTCCATTTCTCTCTTGGGCAAATGTCCCTTCACCGCGATGTCGCGGAGGCGCGGCGTCAGCGATCCCCAGGCGACGCCGTGCGCCGTCAGTGCCGACGCGATGACCGCACCGCCCGGAATCGTGAGCGTGGGTGTGAGCTCGGCGCCGAAGTAGCTGCGGAATTTCTCGTAGACGACCGACTTGCCGAAGGGAATGAACGGCCGGCGCCACCACTGCACGTCGTGGTTGCCGGGGATCACGAGCACCGGCGCCGTTTCGCGACACAGGTTCGCGAAGGCGCGCCCGCGCTGGAATTCGCCATGGCGCGCGCGCTGCGACAGGTCGCCGCCGATGACGATCGCATCGGGCCGCAAGTCCGGCAGCAAACGCTCGAGCGCTTCGACGACCGGAATGTCGGCGACGCCGCCAAAATGCAGATCCCCGATGTGCGCGATCTGAACCGTCATGACTCGATCTGTACCGTGTAGGTCAAGGTCGCCGTCCCGCCCGCCGGCACACTCAGGCGGAAGCGCGACTCAGTCGACGAGAGCTTCTCGGCCGGCAGGCTGCTCTCGGTGATCTTCCAACTGCCAAAATGTGACTCACGAACGTCCACCGTAACTGCCTCGGACTTCGCGTTGGTCACGGTGACGCGGTAGGCCGCCGTCACCCGCTGGCGGGCAGGCATCCCCCGCTGCTGCGGAGGCAGCTGCTCCTGAGTGTAGTCGGTCTGGACGCGCTCGGCGGTGACATCGAACGCATCGCCCGACTGCACGCGGAGATCACGTCCCGGAGCCGTGTGATCGTTCGCGGCTTCGCCGATGAGCTGCAGGCGCCCGCTCGAATCTGCTTGATAGAGCTGGACGGTACCGGCCGGGAGCGGCCGGTCGCCGAACGCGGTCTTCGCCGCCCGCTTGATCGTGTACCACACCTGCACGGGGATGGTATTCGGCTCCGGCATCTGGCCGATCCAGCCGCGCCAGGGCACGACGCCGGGGACGATCAGCTCTTCCGTTACGGGCACCGAGCTCCGCGGAAACAGCGCGGTCGTGACGGGAACGTTCGGTTCGATCGATAGCCGACCCGGCAGTTGATAGACGTGCGTCTCGCCGACCGCTTCTTCGCTCGTCTGCTTTGCTTCCGCCAGCGCCCCAGCAGCCACCATGCGATCTGCCATCATGGGAGCCGGAGGCGTCGCCGGACCGCGCGTGCGCTGAATCGCGCCCGCGACGAGCTGAACGTCGGCACTGTCAGCGCGGAGCGCCTGCGACGTCACGGTAGCCGTGCCAGTCACTTGCGCGCGTGCGCCGCTGACGATCACCTGGTAGAGCGCCTCCCACGTCATCCCCTGCGCCACGTACGCGATGTCCGTACGCGGGCGAGCGCGGGCCGCATCCAACACGACCTGCGCCTCGGGCGCGGACCGGACGAGCTCGGCCGGAAACAGCGGCTCGCCGGGTTGCTCGAGCAGAAGCCGGCCGTCGGGAAGCCGGTATTGCGGTGGATCCACGCGCACGACCGTTGCCTTCACGGTGTCGCCGACACTGCGCACGAATGACAGCGTCTGTCCGGTCGCGCGTGCCAGGGCATCAGCCTTCGATGTGGGATAGCGAACCGTCGCCGACGCGACGCCGACGCTCGTGTCGGTCGAGAATAGCGTGGCGGGATCGAGCGCCTCGAGCCGCAACGTCAACGCATTCCGGCCCTGCTGCAGCGCCTGCGGCAGCGTGCGCCGCACAACTACCCGGCCATCTCTATAAATGGAAAGGGATGTCTGTGCGGCGAGCGGAGTTCCGACAAGCGCCAGAATGCCCACGCACCACGCACGACGCACGACGCACGGTCTTTTCATTTTATCCACTCCAACGTGACTCGCTTAGCTATGAGAAACGTCAACGCATACCAGAGAAGCACACTCACGGCCCCGACCAGGCGAGCCGTCCGATCCACCGGCAGCGTCCAGGCGACATACCCCGCAAGCGGCAAGGTCGTGCCCATCGCGACGTAGCGCGCGACACGGCCGGCTCGCCGCTCCAAGAGCCGCTGGCAGTTGGCGCAGATCCCGCCGATCGCGATCCCCGGCGTCTCCGTGCCGCACTTGGCGCACGGATGCTTAGGCCCTAATCCGCTGGACCACGGCGGCGCCGAATTCGGCCGTAGTAGCACGTCCCCCCAAGTCAGCCGTCCGAATCTGGTCTTGGACGATGGTGGTTTCGAGCGCGACGCGCAGCCGTTTCGCCGCTTCGAGCTCGTTCAGGTGGTCGAGCATCATCGCAGCCGCGAGCAGCTGCGCCGAGGGATTCGCGATCCCCTTCCCCGCGATGTCGGGCGCCGAGCCGTGCACCGGCTCGAAGATCGCCGCGTGCGTGCCGATGTTGGCGCCCGGCGCGAGGCCCAGCCCGCCCACCAAGCCTGCGGCCTCATCGGACAGAATGTCGCCGAAGAGATTCGTCGTGACGATCACGTCGAACTGCTCCGGCTTGATGACGAGCTGCATGGCGGTGTTGTCGACGATCTTGTCTTCCGCGAGGATTGCCGGCGCGTACTGCTCCGCCACGCGGCGCGCGACTTCCAGAAACAGCCCCGACGTCGATTTGAGAATGTTCGCCTTGTGAACGATCGTGACCTTCTTGCGGCCGTGGGTCTTCGCGTATTCGAAGGCGTACCGGGCGATCCGCTCGCTGCCCTCGCGCGTGACGATCGACATCGCCTGCGCCATCGCGCGGCGGTCGCCGCCGACCTTGAACGTGTGGTCGAGGCCGACGTACAGGCCTTCGGTGTTTTCGCGAATGATGACGAGGTCGACGTTCTCGTACCGGCCGCCGGGCACCATCGTCTTGGTCGGCCGCACGTTGGCGTAGAGATCGAATTCCTGGCGCAGCGCAACGTTGACGGAGCGATAGCCGCCGCCGACGGGCGTCGTGAGCGGTCCCTTGAGGCACAGCTTCGTGCGGCGAATCGAATCGAGCGTCGCGTTCGGCAGCGGCGTGCCGGCTTTGTCGACCGCCGCCATACCGCCGTACTGCTCGTCCCAATCGAACTGGACGCCGAGCGCGTCGAGGGCCTGCAATGTCACTTTCGTGATCTCGGGTCCGATGCCGTCGCCCGTGATCAGGGTGGCCGCGCGCTTCGTCACGGCACGCCGGGCGTGAGGTTTTTCACCGCTCGCGTCAGTGCCGTCCACGGATCATCACCTTCACCGCGGGCCGTCGTGCGCCAACCGACTCGCCCGACCCGCGTATCGATCAGGACCACGGCGAGCTCCGCCGTGGCCGTTCGGCCATCTGGCCGTCCGGCCGTCGCGCGAAACACGAGCGCCGCCGGCACCAGTACATATCGGCCACCCACCAGTCCCATCAACGTCCTGAGCTGTGAGCGGAGCGGATCAGCGACGTCGACGATGTTGGTCGCGCGAAGCAACGGCGTTCCCATCTGGTCGGGATCGGTCACGATACCGGGCGCGTGCCGCGCGATGCGGCGCAGCTCGGCGGGGCCGGCCCAGCTGACTTCAGGCGCGCGCGCCGTCAGCAGCGTGCCGAGAATGCTGTCGCATTTGTCGAGCGTGGCGCGCCGATCCGCGAGCAGTGTCTCCCAATGCAGCGAATCCTCAGCCGCAACGAGCGCCAGCGGCGTGAGCGCCACGCGCTGGCCCGCGATACCCGCGGTGGGAAGCGGGGCGGTCGGGGCCGGGACCGGTGTCTGAGAAGATTTCTTGCCGCCACACGCGGACACCAGACACCAGGCACCTACGACCAAGTACTTAATTTTCAAGCGGTTAGTCACGGCGGGCAATTTAAGCGAGCGTGAGGCCGCCGTCCACCACGATGACTTGTCCGGTGATGTGTCGCGCCGCTTCACTGCACAAAAACAGGATCACGCGCGACACGTCTTCCGGCTCCGCGACGCGACCGAGCACCGATTCGTGCTCGGCACGCTCGAGCACTTCGCGCGGCAGCTGCGTGAGCAGCTCGGTCTTTACGAATCCGGGAGCGACGGCGTTGACGTTGATTCCTGCGGAGCCGAGATCGACCGCGGCCGCCTTGGTGAGACCGATGAGCGCGGCCTTGCTCGCGGCGTAGTTCGCGATGCCGAAACCGGGACGGAACGCCTGATGGCTCGCGACGCTGACGATTTTGCCGAAGCGGTGCGCGCGCATCTGCGGGGCGACCGCGTGAATGCAGTTGAACGCGCCACTGACGTTCGTGTCCATCACTTCCTGCCATGCCTCGGGCGTCAAGCGCCAGAGCGCGCCGTCGTGCGTGACGCCCGCGTTGTTGATCAGATAATGCACGTCGCCGAGTTTCGTCCGCACCTCGCTGACGAACTGCTCGACGGAGGTCATCTTGCGCACGTCGCAGACGCCCGAGTAGCACGGCACGCCGTAGGCTTTGATGGCCGTTTCAGTCAGCAGCGCCTGCGCGCCGACGTCGCGTCCCGGCATCTCGACATAGTTGAACGCGACCCCGCAACCGACTTGCGCGAACTCGAGGGCGACGGCGCGCCCCAGTCCCGTCGCTCCGCCCGTGACCATCACGACTCGGCCACGCATCGATTCGGGAGCTCGCTGCGCTTGAGGCCGCTCCTGCACCGCCGAGGCGGCGGCTGCCCGCGCGCCCGCTGACCAAGGGTAAGAGCTGCCCGAGGAGGGAGGACTCAAGCGATCGAACGTACGCGCGAGCTTGAACATCGGCAAGCGGCGCCACAACTTACGCGCGTGCGGGCGCCGTCCATCCTCCTCTGGACCGTCATCTCCTTGTTGGGCGCCGCGGCGTTCGGCGTGCTCGCGCTGTCGCGCGGCGAGACGATCAGCGCCGCCTGGCTGCTGACCGCGGCCGTCTGCACGTACGTCGTCGGCTACCGCTTCTACTCGAAATTCCTGGCCGACAAAGTCTTTGGCCTCGACCCCCGCCGCGCGACGCCGGCCGAGCGGCTGAACAACGGGCACGACTTCGTCCCGACGAATAGATGGGTGCTGTTCGGCCACCACTTCGCGGCGATCGCGGGTGCCGGCCCGCTGGTCGGTCCGGTGCTCGCGGCGCAGTTCGGTTTCCTCCCTGGCACGCTCTGGCTTGTGATCGGCGTCGTTGTCGGCGGCGCGGTGCAGGACTTCACCATCCTGTTCTGCTCGCTCCGCCGCGACGGCAAGTCCCTCGGCCAGATGGCGAAGGAGGAGGTCAGCCAGGTGACCGGCGTGACGGCGATGATCGCGGTCCTCGCGATCATGATCATCCTGCTGGCGGTCCTCGCGCTGATCGTCGTGAACGCCCTCCGCGCGTCGCCGTGGGGGCTGTTCACGATCGCGTGCACGATCCCGATCGCGCTGCTCATGGGCTGGTGGATGAAGCGCTGGCGGCCGGGCAAGGTCGGCGAGGCGTCGGTGATCGGCGCGCTGCTGCTGCTCATCGCGCTCGTCGCCGGCGGCAGCGTCGCCGGCAATCCGACCCTGTCAGCGGCGTTCACCCACACCGGCACGTCGATCACGTGGATGATGATCGGCTACGGCTTCATCGCGTCGGTGCTGCCCGTATGGATGCTGCTCTGCCCGCGCGACTACCTCTCGACCTTCCTCAAGATCACGACGGTGCTGGTGCTGGGCGTCGCGATTCTCATCATCTTGCCGCCGCTGCGGATGCCCGCGCTGACGCCATTCGCGACGGCGGGCGAAGGCCCGGTGTTCGCGGGCAAGCTGTTCCCCTTCGCGTTCATCACGATCGCGTGCGGCGCGATCTCGGGATTTCATTCGCTTGTGGCGTCGGGCACCACGCCGAAGATGATCGCGCGCGAGACGGACGCGCGGGTCATCGGCTACGGCGGCATGGTCATGGAGTCGTTCGTCGGCGTGATGGCCATAATCGCCGCGTGCACGCTCGATCCGGGCGTCTACTTCGCGATGAACACGACGCCCGCGGCCCTCGCCGGCGCGTCGAGCGTCCTGAACCAGGCCGGGTTCGTCGTGACGCCCGAATACATGCAGGCGCTCGCGCAGCAGATGGGCGAGCAGACGCTGATCGCGCGCACCGGCGGCGCGCCGTCACTCGCGGTCGGCATCGCCCACATCTTTTCCGGACTCACGAGCGCCATCGGCGGAAAGACGCTGTCGGCGCTGTGGTATCACTTTGCGATCATGTTCGAGGCGCTGTTCATCCTCACGACCATCGACACCGGCACGCGCGTCGGCCGCTTCATGCTGCAGGAAATCGGCGGCCACATCTGGCCGAAGTTCGGGCAGACGTCGTGGTTGCCGAGCGTCGTGATCTCGAGTGGCATCGTGTGCGGCGCGTGGGGCTATTTCCTCTACCAGGGCGTCGTCGATCCGTACGGCGGAATCAACGCGCTGTGGCCGTTGTTCGGGATTGCCAACCAACTGCTTGCCGCGGTGGCGCTGTGCGTGGCAACGACGATCCTGATCAAGATGGGTCGGCAGCGCTACGTCTGGGTAACGCTCGTCCCGTTGGTCTGGCTCATCACCGTGACGATGACCGCGGGCGCGCAGCTCGTCTTCTCGTCCGACGCGAAGCTCGGCTTCCTCGCCCGCGCGGCCGCGCTCGCCGGCTCGGCCGATCCCACGGCCGGCCAGCGGATCGCCAACTACTACCTCGATGCCGGCCTCACGCTCTTCTTCATGGGCGTCGTCGCGATGCTGATCGTCACCTCGGCGCGAGAGTGGTGGCTCGTGTTGTCTCGACGCAAGGCCGCAGTCGTGCACGAGGCCCCGTTCGTACCGTCTGCCCTCGTCGCCGGCGACTAGCGCACGACGCTCGCGCTCGTCGTCATACTGCTCGGCGGAGCGCAGAACCCCCGCCTCCGCGTTGGAATCGTCGCCTCCGCGATTCACCTGGACGGCCGCCTCGACGAACCGGACTGGGCCGCGGTTGATTCCATCGCCAACCTGACCCAGGTCGAGCCCAACGAAGGAGCCGCACCGTTTGCCCGCACCGTGGTGCGGGTGCTGGCGACCAGTGACGCCATCATCGTCGGAGTTCGCGCCGACGACCCTGAGCCCGCGCGCATCGTCAGCTATGCCCGCGAGCGCGACGCGACGCTCGATGCAGAAGACCACATCAAAATCGTCCTCGACACCTACCGCGACGGCCGCTCGGGATACGTGTTCGCGGTCAACGCCAACGGCGCGCGCTACGACGCGTTGGTCGGCAATCAAGCAGCGGAGGGCGAACGCGCCGATTGGGACGGCGTGTGGGAAGCGGCCACGGCCAGGACGCCAAGTGGCTGGTCGGCCGAGATCCGCATTCCGCTCAAGAGCATCCTGTTCCGGCCGAAACTGGCGGAATGGGGATTCAACATCGAGCGCCGGATTCAGCGGCTCCAGGAGACGGACCGCTGGGCGGGCCCGCGCCGCGACTACCGCGTCACCGTCACGAGCCAGGCCGGGCTCCTCACCGGCGTGCCGCGCTTCGACCTCGGCATCGGCCTGAGCGTGCGTCCGTCGGTCACCGGCGGCCTCGCTCGCGACAGCGTCGCGGCGCCGACCGTCGATCGCAGCCACGCCAGTCTCGATATCACGCAGCGGCTGGGGAACAACGGGCTGGCTTCCGTCACGTTCAACACCGATTTCGCCGAGACCGAAGTCGACAGCCGCCGCATCAACCTCACGCGCTTTCCGCTCTTCTTCCCGGAGAAGCGGACGTTCTTTCTCGAGGGCGCCGACATCTTCGACTTCGGCCTGGGCCTGGAGGGGGACCTCGTTCCGTTCTTCAGCCGGCGCATCGGACTCGTGGAAGACAGCCTGGGGGAGAGTGAGCAAGTACCGCTCGATGCCGGCATCAAGGTCAACGGACGCTTCGGTGGCACCAACGTCGGCGCCCTCGCGGTGCGTACGGGGGACGTGGCCGGACTGCCCACCGCGAATACGTTGGGCGTCGTCCGGATCAAGCAGAACGTGCTCCAGGAATCGTCCGTCGGGATTCTCGCGACGGCCGGAGACCCGCTCGGCCGCTCGGGACGCTGGATGGCCGGGCCCGACTTCTTATACCAGACGTCGCGCTTTCGCGGCGACAAGAATCTGCTCGTCGGCGCGTGGATGCTCGGTTCCGGTGGGACCGGCGTTACCGGCGGTCGCGACGCCGGCGGCGTGGCGATCGCCTACCCCAATGACCTGTGGGACGCGGGCTTTAGCTACAAGCGCATCGGGGAGTCCTTCGATCCGTCGATCGGGTTCGTACCGCGCTCGGGAGTCCAGATTGCCCGGCTCGCCTATGTCTGGCAGCCGCGTCCGACCAGGCCGATCGGGCCGCTCCACATCCGGCAGTGCTTTTGGGAAAACGAGCTCACATATGTCGCCGGACTCTCCGGGACCTGGCAGAGCTACGAGTACTTCATGGCCCCAATCAACTGCCGGCTCGAGAGCGGCGACCGTTTCGAATTCAACATCATTCCGACCGGTGAGCGACTCGCCGACACGTTCGCCGTCGCGGACAACGTCGTGATTCCGGCGGGAACGTACCGCTTCTTTCGTTTTCGGCTGGAAGCCGGACTGGCGATGAAGCGACGCTTCACCACGCAGCTCACGTGGTGGTTTGGCCGCTTTTACAACGGGCGCCTCGATCAGTTTGAGGCGGTCGGCGCCTGGAAGCCGTCATCGCTCGTCATCGTGGAGTTCTCGGGCGAGCACGACGTCGGCCGCATGCCCGAAGGCAGCTTCACGCAAGACCTCGCGAGCACGCGCCTGCGCATCGACGTGTCCCCGGATCTGCAGCTGTCCAGTCTGTGGCAGTACGACACGGAGTCGCGCACTGTAGGGACGAACACGCGCCTGCGTTGGACCTATCGGCCGCTGGGCGATCTCTTCGTCGTCTACAATCACAATCTCCGCACGCGCGATCCGGTGACGGCGCAGCCGGAGCTGACGTTCGCGTCCAACCAGCTGCTCGTGAAGCTGCAGTACGCGTTTCGCTACTGAGGCGACCGCGCGGCATCGAGCGCCGCGCGCAGTCCGCCAAGCACGTCCGCGAGTTTTCCGTCGGCCCAGAAGTGCATGTAGTAGATCTTCGGCTCTTCCCCGATCAGATGGCTGTGCAGCGCCGTCGCGGTGATCCCGTGAGACGTGAGCGCGCTCAGGACCGGCGCGACTTTGTCGCCGGTGATCGAGAAGTCGCCGGTCGCGACTGCGCGCCCGCCTTCGAGCAGCTGCACGTTGATCGGCGTGCCGTACGCTTGCGCCGGGTTCAGCGTGCGGCCGTTGACCTTCACCGGTCCTGTAACCAGCACCGTCGACATCAGCGCGACGTTCCCTTGGACGCGTCCGTGGAGACCGAGCGTGCCGAAAACCGTGGCGGTGTCGATGGTGACGGGTGCCGCCGCCGCAGCAGTCACCGGACGCGGCGTCTTGGTGCGCGCGAGCACGCGATCGAGGCGCGTGGCGAGATCGAGTGGACTGCCGTCGGCGTGGTAATGCACGTACGTGACCTGCGGATCGCCCACGATGTGATTGTGGATGGCCATCACGTCGATCTTCTGCGCGGCGAGCTCGGCGAGTGTCGCCTTGACCTCGTCCGCGGCGAGCACGAGGTCGCCCATCATGGACGCTCCGCCCGCCGAGTCGGCGGCGAATCCCGCCCACGCCCCCAGCGCGAGCGCCGGGGCGACGGTGACGTCGCCGATCTTGAGGGTAATGTCGCGGCGTGGCCAGCCGTACCGATAGAAGCCGCCCGTCATCGTTCCGGACGTCTTCAGGATTTTGCCGACGGAGTCCCAGGGAGCGGCGAGTGGTGCTTGGGCCGCGAGCGCAGTGGTAAGGCAGAGAGAAATGGCAACAAAGGACAGACGGGCACGCATGACTCACCTCGGTGCGAGTGGGGCAGCGACGTAACATACCCCGACGCCGACACCGCGGCTGATTCAGACCGAAACTAGAGCTCTACGTATGCGCCGACCTCGAACACCTGATTGGGCGGGATCTTGAAGAAGGCCGTCGCCCGCAACGCGTTGCGCGACATGAACGAGAACAGGCGCTCGCGCCAAATCGCCATGCCCGGCCGGTCGGACGCGATCAGCGTCTCGCGCCCCAGGAAGAACGTCGTCCCCTCGAGCGGAATGTCGAGATGGCTTTTCTTGCACGCGGCGAGCACTTCATTGATATCCGGGTCCTGCATGAAGCCGTAGCGGGCGATCACGGCGTGAAAGCCCTTGCCGCTGCGCTTGACCGTGACGCGCGTTTCCGGCGAGACGTGCGGGACGTCCTCGGTGGTGATCGTGAGGAATACGATCTTCTCGTGCAGCACTTTGTTGTGCGTGAGGTTGAGCACGAGCGCCGGGGGTGTGCCGTCCGAGCTGCCGTACATGAAGACCGCCGTCCCCGGCACGCGGGTCGGCGGCTCCGCGGCGAGATCGGCCAGCAGCAGCTTGAGCGGTACCGTCTTCTCCTGCATGCGCTTGGAGAGAATCTCGCGCCCGCGCTTCCAGGTGCTCATCACGAAGTACAGAATGATCGCGATGGCGAGCGGCACCCAGCCGCCGTGCCAGATCTTCAGCGCGTTCGAGACGAGGAATGTGAGATCGACGATCAGAAACACGCCGGCCACGCTCGCCGCCTTCAGTATGCTCCAGCCCCACACCTCGCGACTCATGACGTAGAACATCACCGTCGTCAGCGCCATCAGCGTCGACAACGCCACGCCGTACGCGCCCGCGAGATTGCTCGACGTCTGGAACCCGAACACCAGCGCGATCGTCAGCACGGCGAGCATCTTGTTGACGGTCGGCACGTAGATCTGCCCGATCTCGCGCGACGACGTGTGCCAGATGTCCATGCGCGGGATGTAGCCGAGCTGCACGGCCTGGCGCGTGAGCGAGAA